>NC_009719.1:0-633333 GCF_000017565.1 Parvibaculum lavamentivorans DS-1 | reverse complement strand
TTCGCGCGAGGCGGTTATGCGCGAGCGTTCGTGATAATCGGGCGAAAGTTCCGCGCCCCATGCGAAATAGGGGATGTAGACCAGCGTCGAACCGATGAACATGATGCCGAGCCAGGCGAGCAGATAGACGCTGCCGACCGACGAAAAGCCGAAAATATGCGGCATGAAAAGAAAGAGCACGCCGACCATCAGGATCGGCAGGCCAAGCAGCATGAAGGGCTTGCGGCGGCCGATACGCGTATGCGTATGGTCGGAGAAATATCCGATGAGCGGATCGGTGACGACGTCTGTGAGCCGCGCCAGCATGATCATGGTGCCCACCGCCGCGAGCGAAACGCCAAGCTCGCCTGCATAAAAAGGCGGCAGCCAGACTGCGACCGGATAGCCGAACATGGCGATCGGCAGGCCGATCGACCCATGCATATAGATGCTGGATCGCGAAAGCGGTGCGGTCATGCGATAGTCTCTCCCCGGCGGCGCTAACGCCTGTCGCGTTGCGTCTTGTCAGTTTTCTTTTTTCTGGTGGCGCGATTATAGGGACGCCGCCCCGTCGCGCGAGCGAAATCGGCCGCTATCCCAGTGTGGCGACGGAAGGCAGGCGCTGAAGGCGCGCCGGCCGCTGAAACGACCGGCGCTTGCAGGATCAGCGGCTTATTTCAGCGCCTCGAGCATCGCCTGTGTTTCACCGGCATGCGTCTTCGCTGCCTCGTGATCTTCCGTGGCGATGCCGGCTTGCGCTTCTTGCAACGCGGCTTCGAGAGCGGCCCTTGTCTCATCGTCTTCCGCATCGGGAATGGCGCCGTTCCCCAGCGCCTTGCAGGGGTTCATCTCTTTCGGTGCGAAACCTTCGCCTTCCGGTCCCACCAGGCAATTGATCGTGTGATGGAGATGCGTGTGGACGCCGGCCACGTCTCCCGATTGCGCGGCGAGCCCCGCATGCTGCGCTGCGGCTGCAATTTCCTTGTCGAGTTGTGCCGCGAAAGCGGGCGCGGCGAAGAGCATGACAGCGCCGGCCGCCGCCACGAGAATGGATAGCCTGCCTTTGGTGTGCATGATTTCCTCCCTTTTCTCTGTGGATGCCGGAAAAGCCTACACGCTTCCGCCGCGCGATCCGACCCGTTGCGGCCGGTCACGACGTAACGTTTGCGCGAGGATTGCAAACTTATTAGACTCCCGGCCTAGGGTGTTCACCCTAAATCATGATGAGGGCAAGGCGCGCGACGGCGCGCCATAAAAAACAGCCCCTTCGGGAGAGGGAACGACATGAAATTCACATGGTTCAATTTGATGCCTTGGCCCTACCTGCCGGACGATTTCCGGGAGAAGCATCGTTCGGTCTGGGTGGATATCGACTCGCGCCTGTTCGATCCGGCAAAGAGCCACGAAGTCTACAACTCCTACATGGACATGCTCGAATATGCGGGCACGCTCGGCTTCGACGGCATCGGCGTCAACGAGCATCACCAGAATGGCTACGGCATCATGCCATCGCCAAACATCATCGCGGCAGGTCTCGCGCGGCGCACATCGGATGTCGGTCTTGTCGTGCTCGGCAATTCGATCGCGCTCTACAATCCGCCGACGCGCGTCGCGGAAGAATTCGCGATGCTCGACTGCATTTCCGGCGGCCGCCTCGTCGCCGGTTTCCCGGTCGGCACCTCGATGGACACCAACTACTGCTACGGGCAGATACCCGCGCTCACCCGCGAGAAATATCAGGAAGCGCATGATCTCATCCGCCGCGCCTGGTCGGACCCCGATCCTTTCGCGTGGAATGGACGCTACAACAAGCTCCGCCACGTCAACATCTGGCCGCGCCCGATCCAGGACCCGCCGCCGATCCATATTCCCGGCGGCGGTTCGGTGGAGACCTATGATTTCTGCATCGACAATACCTATTCCTATTCCTACCTCTCCTTCTCCGGCTACATCCGCGCCAAGGCGCTGATGCAGGGTTATTGGGACCGCGTCGCCCAGCGCAACGCGCCCGACGAGAGCCCCTACCGCGCCGGCTTCGCGCAGACGATCTGCGTCGCCGATACGGACGAGGAAGCCGAGCGGCTCTACTCGGAGCATGTCAGCTACTTCTACAACCGCTGCCTCCATGTCTATGGCGGCTTCGCGGATGCGCCGGGCTACCGCACCATCAAGACGATCCAGACCGGTGCGCTGTCGCAATATGCGCCGCCCATCGGCGGCTATTCGGAACTCACCTGGAAAGACCTGATCGAGCAGGGCCATGTGATCGCGGGCAGCCCCGAGACGGTTCGCCAGCGCATGGAAGACCTCATCAAGGGTCTCAATGTCGGCAACATCTTCTGCCTTCTCCATGTCGGCAACATGCCGATGGACAAGTGCATGCACTCGACGAAGCTCTTCGCCGAGAAAGTCATGCCGCATCTCCGCGATATGTTCCCGGACTACAAGGACGACAACCGCTTCTGGTGCAAGCCGCTTGCGAAGCGCGCGAAGCCGGGCAGCCTGCCGGCCGATAAGGAAATCGCCGCGATGGTCGGAGGGAAGGACTGATGGAAACGAAAACGATCGAAACCCACCACGTCCCCGTCCGTTACTTTGAGGGCGGAAAGGGCGAACCTCTCGTCTTCCTCCACGGTGCGGGCGGCGTCACCGCCGAAGACCCGTTCCTCGCGAAGCTCGCGGAGAAATATCACGTCTATGCGCCGCTCCTGCCCGGCTATGGCGACTCGCAGGAATGCGGCGAGTTGCGCGAGATGCTCGACATCACGCTCCATACCTGGGACGTGGTGGCCGCACTCGGCCTGAAAGACCCGATCCTTGTCGGCCATTCGATGGGCGGCATGATCGCGGCGGAAATGGCCGCCATCGCGCCGAACGATGTCAGCCGCCTCGGCCTCATCTGCCCCGCCGGGCTCTGGCTCGACGATCATCCGATCCCGGATATTTTTGCGATGCTGCCCTACGAGCTTCCCGCCGTTCTCTTTCACGATGTGGAAGCGGGCACGGCGCTGATGACGGCGGGCGTCGCGCTCGACGATCCGGAATGGCTGAAGGGCTTCCTCGTGCAGAACGCGCGGCAGCTCGGCATGGCGGGCAAGATTCTCTTTCCCGTGCCGGATCGCGGCCTCTCGCAGCGGCTCTACCGCGTCAAGGCGAAGACGGTGCTTGTCTGGGGCGATGGCGACAAGCTCATCGCGCCGGTCTATGCACATAGCTGGAAGAAGGCGATTGCGGGCGCCGAGCTCGTCTCGGTCCCCGAAGCGGGCCATTTGATGACGCTGGAAAAGCCGGAGCATGTCGCCGCGGCCATCGGCAAACTCGGATAGGCACACAAGGAATCGGCGTCCAAAAACAAGAAACAGGCGCGGATAGGAGCGAAGGGCCATTCCCGAAAGGGCGTGGCCCTTCTGCTTTTGCGCTCAGGCCGGCACGCGTTCCCTGGCCGAGAGCCGCGCCAGCGTCGCCGCGATGCTCGCTCCGGCAATGATCAGCGCCATCGGCAGTGCCGTGCCGTCATTGAACGCGCCGACCAGTCCGCCGGAGACGGCCGCCAATGCGAATTGCAGGATGCCGGTCAGCGCGGATGCCGAACCGATATGGCTGTCCGCCCGCGCCATCGCCGCCGCCGTCGCATTCGCGCCGACAAAGCCGAGGCATCCGACCGCGACGAAGATGCAGGCGGCAAGCGGATAGAATGCGCCGGGCATGAAGATGGTGAAACCGAGCAGCGCCACCACGGCGGCGAGATGAACACCCATCGCGATCTTCAGGATGAGGCGGCCCGAAATCCGCCGCAGCAGGAATGCGTTTACCTGCGATGCGAATATGAGGCCCGCCGCATTCGCGCCGAACAGCATGGCATAGCCGGAGGGATCGAGGCCGTGAAGCTCGATGAAGACGAAGGGCGAGCCGGTGATATAGGCGAACATCGCCGCCGAGATGAAAGCGTTGGCGAGCGCGAAACCCATGAAGGGCCGGTCGGCAAAAAGCGCCAGATAAGCGCCGAGTACGGGGCGAAGCCCGCCATGCTGCCGCCGTTCGCGCGGCAGTGTTTCGCCAAGGCCGAAAATAACGGCGGGAACGCAAGCCAGCCCGAAGGCGGCCAGCACCCAGAAGATCATGTGCCAGTCGTGATGCAGGATGATGAAGCCGCCGATCATCGGCGCGAGAATGGGCGCGAGGCCCATCACCAGCATCAGCAGCGAATAGACCTGCGCCGAGCCGCGCTCATCGAAGAGATCGCGCACCATGGCGCGCGAGACGACGATGCCCGCGCAGCCGCCCAGCGCCTGAAACAGCCGCGCGGCGGTGAGGCTTTCGATGTCGGGGGCGAGAGCCGCCCATATCGATGCGCCGACATAAAGGCCGATGCCTATGAGAAGCGGCGGCAGGCGGCCGACACGGTCCGTAATGGGTCCCACGACGCCCTGCCCCACGGACAAGCCGATGAAGAAAACGGCAAGCGTCATCTGCACCGCGCCCGCGGTCGTATTGAAATGCGCGGCGATGGCGGGGAAGGCCGGCAGATACATGTCGATCGAGAGCGGCGCGAAGGCGATCAAGGCACCGAGAATGACGACAAAGCCGATGCGGCTTCCGCGCGGGCTGGATGCATTCATTTTATATCTACTTTCGTCATCCCTCGTCCCGCGCGTTTCATATAGGCGAACGGGCCGCCTTTTACAAAGCGGCCCGTCCCTTGATTAGCCAGCATCGTACGGATCAGATCTTCTTCTCGCCCTGCCAGTAGGCGTCGCGGATATTGCGTCTCAGCACCTTGCCGCTCGGCATGCGCGGCAATTCCTGCATGAAGTCCACCGAGCGCGGGCGCTGATAGCCCGGCAGGTTCGCCGCCGCGAAGTCGAGGAGCTCGCGCGCCATCGCATCGTCCGCGCGATAGCCCTCGTTCAGTTCCACGACGAGCTTCACCTCCTCGCCCCATTCCTCATTGGGTACGCCGACCGCCGCCGCGTCGGCCACTGCCGGATGCTTCAAAATCTCCTGGTCGATTTCGGCGGGATAGATGTTCACGCCGCCGGAGATGATGACTTCGGCGCTGCGCCCGGTGAGAAACAGGAAGCCGTCCTCGTCGATGTAGCCCATGTCGCCCATCGTGTAGAAATCGCCGCGATAGGCGCCCTCGGTTTTTTCCGGCGCCTTGTAATATTCGAAGCGGCCCTGTTCCGGCGCCTTGAAGTAGATCGTGCCGACATCGCGCGGCTTCACCGGCTTGCCGTCCTCGTCATGCACTTCCACGATCACGCCGGGCAGCGGCTTGCCGACGGTGCCCTTCTTCTCCGGCCATTCGTGACTGTCGACGAAAATGCCGCCGCCTTCCGTCGCCGCGTAATATTCGAAGACCACGGGTCCGAACCAGACGATCGAGCCCTCCTTCACATGCGCGGGGCAAGGCGCCGCGCCATGCAGGATCCAGCGCAAGCTGGACGTGTCGTATTTCGCCTTCGTCGCCTCCGGCAGTTGCAGCATCCGGTGCAGCATGGTCGGCACGACATGCGTATGCGTGATGCGGTATTCCTCGACAAGCCGCAGCGTCTCTTCCGCGTCC
Organism: Parvibaculum lavamentivorans DS-1; assembly: GCF_000017565.1. Classification (NCBI taxonomy): domain Bacteria; kingdom Pseudomonadati; phylum Pseudomonadota; class Alphaproteobacteria; order Hyphomicrobiales; family Parvibaculaceae; genus Parvibaculum; species Parvibaculum lavamentivorans. Next base: position 627,788 of record NC_009719.1, on the reverse strand, counting down.
CATTTGTCCATCAGCACGCAGCCGACGCCGGCATTGATCGGAAAGCTGAGGTTCAGTGCGAGCGGCGCCGCGTGATAAAGCGGGCCCGTCACCAGCGCCATGTCACCGTCGCGAAAAGCCGCCGTCTCCGTCAGCTTCACCAGCAGCGGCGATACAGGCGCCGCCTGGCGCCGGAAGACGCCCTTTGGATGTCCCGTGGTGCCGGAGGTGTACATCATCTGCGTTCCGAGCGCCGGGTCCGCAAGGTCGGCACCGTCCTCGGCCTCCACCGCCGCATCATAGGAGGTAAAGCCCTCGATCTCGCCACCGGCGGCAAGCTTCACGACGAGCCCCGGCGACATGCGCGCCGCTTCCATGGCCGATGCCGGAAAGCGCGCATCGGCGACGAAGGCTTTCGCTTCGCAATTATCGACGATATAGCCGACTTCCGAGCCCTTGAGATGCCAGTTCACCGGCGTCAGGCGAAAGCCGCCGCGCTGGCAGGCCGCCACCGTCTCCACGAATTCCGGACGGTTGGAACAGAGCAGCGCCACCGCGTCGCCCGCCTTCAGCCCCGCTCGCCGCAAAGCGCGAACAAGCTGGTTCGCCCGCGCGTTCAGCTCGCCGAATGTCCGGTTGCCCGCTTCCGACAGGATGGCGGGCTTCTCCGGCGCCTGTGCCGCATGCCATGCCAGCACCATGCCCGCAGCAGCCGCCTCTTCGCGGCTCCACGCGCGCGCTTCCGCTATCGCCATAAGTTCCCTCCCGGTTCCACAGCGCCTTGCTGGCGCCTTTTTTGGATTACAATTTCCATTCGGTGTATTGGACAAGGGGCGGCTCCCCGGCGTCAAGCCGGTTCACGGAGTTCCTGTCCGCGCTTTTTTGGGGATTCGGTAAATGAGAGCTTTGCTGGCTGCTGCGGCCGCCTTTTTCGGCACCGTCGCATTGGGGGCTTCTGCGGCCCACGCTCAGGAGAGCGAAGAGGTCGTGCCGTGGGCGAGCGACGACCGCGCCTTCCTCACGCTTCAGGTCGAAAACGACCTCTTTGCCAACTTCGCAAATTCCGACCGGCACTACACAAACGGACTGCAGGCTGCATGGCTCTCGCGCCCGCAGACGGACCTGCCCTCCTGGCTTACCGATTTTTCGTCGCCTCCCTTTTATTCGCTGCTCTTTCCGACCGGCAATTTCGACAGGAAGAGCCACCGCATCGGCGTCGCGCTCGGCCATGCGATCTTCACGCCCGACGATACCGACGCCACAGCCTATCTGCCGAACGACCGGCCTTATGCCGCCTGGCTGCACATGACCTTCTCGCTGCAAAGCGTCCGGGGAAGCACCATCACCGGCGAGGCGTGGCAGGATCAGTGGAAACTCGATGTCGGCGTGGTCGGCCCTGCCGCGGGCGGCGAGTTCGTGCAGAACGAGTGGCACGGCATCATCGGCGCCGACGATGCCAATGGCTGGGACAACCAGATCCACAATGAGCTCGGCATCAATCTGAGCTTCGAGCGCGCCTGGCGCAGTTCGACCTTCGAGACGCCGGAAATCATCGGCCTTGAAACCGATGTGATCCCCTACACCATCATCTCGCTCGGCAATGTGCAGACCTATGCGGGCTTCGGCGGCACGTTCCGCATCGGGCCCTCATTGCCCAATGATTTCGGGCCCACGCGCATCTATCCCGGTGTTGGCGGCTCGGAATGGTTCGAGCCGGCGGCGTCCGGCTGCAGCTGCTATGTCTTCGCGGGCTTCGAGGGACGCGGCATCGCTCGCGACATTTTCCTCGACGGCAACACCTTCCGCGACAGCCCGAGCATCCAGAAACGTCACTTCGTCTATGACGCAAAGCTCGGTTTCGTCTTCGTCGTCTGGGACACGCGCGTCGCCTTCACGCATGTCTTCCGCAGCCGCGAATATGAGGGACAGGCGAAGCCCGATCAGTTCGGTTCGATCTCGGTGAACTTCGCCCTCTGATCCTCAGCTCGACTTCTTGTGGTCGCGCACTTCCGCCGGGTCGTGTTCCTTGGCGTGAGACGCGGCTTCCTTGCGGGCCGCTTCGAGGTCTTTGCGCTCACCGCCTTCCATCGCGGTGCGCGCCTCCTCGGCCGCCTTGCCGACGCGGCCTTCGTCCACGAATTCCTTCGTGTCCTTGTTATAGGCGCGCGCCGCCGTGCGGTTGCCCTCGCCTTCATTCTGTTGCTTCTTCGGGTCGGCCATGACGTCCTCCACTGAAGTTGGGTGTCAGTCGTTGAAAAACGCGCAAGGCCGCCCCTCTGTTCCGTCCGGTCTCCATAATGCCCATTCTGCTTGTTTTTGAGCGAAAGCCCCGCATGATGGGGCGCTTCCCGAATCCTTCCGCCGGACAAAATTCATGACGCTGCCGCTTATCCAGGCCGACAATATGTTCGGCCTCCTCTTCGCCTTTCTCGGCCTCGCCGCCTTCGGCTTCTGGTCGGAGCGCACGCGGCTCGGCCTGTGGGTTTCCGGCGTCATCCTCACGATCTTCGCGGGCATGCTCCTTGCCAATCTGCGCATCGTGCCCTTCGCCTCGCCGTTTCACGACATGGTCTGGGCCTATGTCGTGCCGCTCGCGATCCCGCTGCTGCTCTTCAAAGCCGACCTGAAGAAAATCCTGCCGGAGAGCGGCAAGATGCTGCTTGCCTTCGTCATCGCCGTCCTCGGCACGGTCGCGGGCGTGCTGGTGGGTTTCGCGGTCATCGACATGGGCCCCGCGGGCCATCTCGTTGCGGGTGCGCTCGGCGCGAGCTGGATCGGCGGCTCGATGAATTTCGCCGCCGTCTCAACCGCGAACGGCCTCGTCGCCGACGGTACGCTCACCGCCGCCACGGCCGCCGCCGACAATGTGATGGCGGCCTTCTTCATCGCCTTCCTGCTCATGCTGCCCGGCCTCGCCTGGCTCCTGCGTCTCATTCCCTCGAAGATCATCGAGCAGGAAATCCATGCCCATGAGCACCCGGAAGAAGAAAAGGAGCCCGTGCTCGACATGGGCGCGCTGGCGCTGCAGCTCTTTCTCGCCGCCGCCTGCTGCTTTGTCGGCTTCGAGACGGCAGCCCTTCTCGGCATCCCGAAATACGGCGTCCTCTTCGTCACGGTGAACGCGCTCCTCATCGCCAACATCTTCCCGAGACAGATGCACAAGCTCGAGGGCGGGTTCACGCTCGGCATGTTCTTCATGTATCTCTTCTTCGGCGTCATTGGCGCTGCCGCCGACATCGTGCTGATGGTCGAGACGGCGATGCCGATCTTCCTCTTCGTCTTCATCATGGCCGCCGTTCACATCGCCATCGTGCTTGCGGGCGCAAAGCTCTTCCGCATCGACCTCGCCGAGGCCCTCGTCATCTCCAACACCGTCGCCGTCGGCCCCGCCACGGCGGCCGCCATGGCCGCCGGCAAACGCTGGCACGGCCTCGTCACGCCCGGCGTCATGTTCGGCGTGCTGGGCTATGCGGTAGCGAATTTCATCGGCGTCGCGCTGACGCAGTGGCTGGGGTAGTAGAGAGACCCTGTCCTTTTATTTTCTTTGTCTTTGCCGGGCTTGACCCGGCAATCTAGAAGCCGCGAAGCGGAGTCAGGAATAACTCTTTTCCTTATCCCTCCATTGGCGCGCCGCGGTCCCTTATCCTGGACCCCCGGGTCAAGCCCGGGGTGACGCATAGAAATAACAAGAAAAGCGGCAAACGCTCCGTCATTTGCTCCCCTCCCCCGATCCCGATAGAACAGCCTCAAAGCCATTCACCGAGGGAGAGCCCAATGTCCGAACCCGTCATCCTTGTCGAAAAGTCCGGCGCCGTTGCCACCGTGACGCTGAACCGTCCGGGCGCGATGAACGCGTTGTCGCGCGACCTGCGCAAGGCAATCGCCGAAACCTTCGAGGAACTTGAAGCCGACGAGAATATCCGTGTTGCGATCCTTACCGGCGCGGGCAAAGCCTTCTGCGCAGGCCTCGACCTGAAGGAACTCGGCGGCGATGCCAGCGCCGTTGGCGGCGGCGGCGTCAACTCGACCATCGGCGACAAGGATCCCGTCACCTCCATCGGCCGCTTCTCGGGCCCGGTCATCGGCGCGATCAACGGCGTCGCCATCACCGGCGGCTTCGAACTCGCGATTGCCTGCGACGTCCTTGTCTGCTCGGAGAATGCGCGCTTTGCCGATACGCATGCCCGTGTCGGCATCCTGCCGGGCTGGGGCCTCAGCCAGAAGCTCAGCCGCGCCATCGGCATCTATCGCGCCAAGGAACTTTCCCTCACCGGCAATTTCCTCTCCGCGCAGCAGGCGGAACAATGGGGCCTCGTCAATCGCGTGGTGACGGCGGAAGAACTCCTTCCCGTCTGCCGCAAGCTCGCCGACGACATGCTCTCGGTCGTGCCGCAATGCCTGCCTGCCTACAAGAAGCTGATCGATGATGGCTTCGCGCAGGATTTCGGTACCGCGCTCAAGACCGAGCGGCAATTCTCCAACGCCGCCAACAAATCCGTCGCGCCGGAGGAAATCGCGGCGCGCCGCGAAGGCATCCAGAACCGCGGCAAGCAGCAGACCTCCTGATCTCTCACGGGCAAGGCGACAGCCAGAGCACGCCCGAAAAGCAGAAGACCGACGCCCCGAAAGCGGCGAAGGCGAGATCGGTGGCGACGCGGTATGAAAAACCCGTCGCCGCCGTCACCCGCCGCCGCATCGCGAGATAAAGCGCAAGCTGGACCGCGAGATAGACAACAAAGAGCGCCACGAGAACAAGCCGGTCCAGGCTCAGCGCGCCGGCAATGCCGATCTCGTTCCAGCCGAGCCGGCAGCCCAGCGCCTGCGTTGCATAAAGATGCACGAAGGCGAGCGCCCAGAGGCCGAAGCCCACAAGCAGCAGTCCCGCATGTCCCGCCCGCTCGGTCGCGCCCGTCATGATGCGCCTCCGCCGGAGCCGAGCATGATGAAGAGATGCACGAAGATGACGGCGACGATGCCCGCGCCCGCCGTATAGAGGTGCCACAATTTTCCGATCCTGAGATCGAGGCTCCGCGCCGCCGAGACGAGGCCCTGCCGCTCGCGCCAGAAACCGAACAGCGCGAAGACCACGCCAAGCGCGGTATGGAAGCCCGCATAACAAAGCACCGTGAAACATGTCGCTGAAAGGGCGTGCCCCATCCGGTCGGGAATGCCGGCCATCGCGATCCATGCAATGGCGAGCGTCGCAAGCGCGTGTGCGGCGGCACAGACAATGAGCCAGGTTTGCGGGCGCGCGCCTGCCAGCCCTCTCGCCCGCCACCCCGCGACGCCCGCGAGCAGCAGCGCGGCAATCGCAACGGCGGAAAGGAGCATGTCGGGTTCGGGAAGCGTCGCGGGCGGCCAGTTCGGCGCCGACAGCCAGAGGAACCAGCCGCCGAAAAGAAGCGATGCATAAAGCGTCGCGTCCGCGGCCAGCGTCAGCACCATCGCCCACCATGAAGGGGCGCCGCGGCTCTCGGTGTGAGGCGGCGCCGCCGCATCGCGTCCGACGGGCAAGGCGCCGCTGTCCTTCTCGCTCCCCGTCGCATGCGTCCAGCCGAGAAACATCGCCAGCGTCGCCAGCAGCGCGATGGGCACCAGCCAATAGAGCTTCGCCAGCATCGCGACGAAGAAGAGGCCGGTGGCGGCGGCCGTGAAAAGCGGCATGAATGTCTGGCGCGGCAGCAGCACCACCTGTTCGAGCCGCCCGCTCCCCATGCCGACGGCGAGCGTCTCCATTTGCCCCTCCCGCGCAAAGCCGAGATAGCCCTCTCCCGTCGCAAGCTCCCGGCCCAGCCGTTCCGGCTCCAGCATGTCGGCGCGGCGGTCCACATGCGGCAGCGACGCGAAGTTGTAGGCAGGCGCCGGTTTCGGCATCGCCCATTCGAGGGTCATCGCCTTCCACGGATTGCGCGGGAAGGCGCGGCCATAGCGGAACTGCAGGATGAAATCGATCAGCACCAGCGCGAAGCCGAACATCATGATGAAGCTGCCGACGGAGGAAATGAGATTGTAGATCTCCAGCCCCGAGGCTTCCGTATAGGTATGCACGCGCCGCACCATTCCGAGCAGCCCCGTCAGGTGCATCACGAGAAAGGTCACATTGAAGCCGATAAAGACCAGCCAGAAGGCGGGCCGCGAGAGGTGATGCACGGGCCGCTTTCCCGACATCAGCGGCAGCCAGTAATAGGCCGCCGCCAGCATCGGGAAGACGAAGCCGCCGATCAGCACATAATGGAAATGCGCCACCACGAAATGCGTGTCGTGCGCCTGCTTGTCGAAGGGCATCATGGCGAGCATCACGCCGGTCAACCCGCCGATCACGAAGACGAAGAAAAATCCGAAGACATAAAGCATCGGCACGCTGAAGCGCGGGCGGCCATGCGCCAGCGTCGCCAGCCAGGCGAAAATCTGGATCGCCGTCGGCACGGCGACAAGCGCGCTCGCCGCCGAGAAAAACGCCATCGCCATATGCGATATGCCCACCATGTACATGTGATGGACCCAGAGGCCGAAGGAGATGAAGGCCATCGAGATCGCCGCCAGCACCACCGCGCGATAGCCCATCAGCGGCCGGCCGGCAAAGACCGGCAGGATGGTGGAGATCGCGCCCGCCGCCGGCAGGAAGATGATGTAGACCTCCGGATGGCCGAAGAGCCAGAAAAGGTGCTGCCACAGCAACGGATCGCCGCCGCGTTCGGGGTCGAAGAAGGGCAGCCCGAAGGCGCGCTCCACTTCGAGCAGGATGGAGCCGAGGATCAGCGGCGGAAAGGCGAACAGCATCATCGCCGCTACCGCCAGCATGTACCACGCGAAAATCGGCATCCGGCCGAGCGACATGCCGGGGGCGCGCAGCTTCAATATGCTGACGATGATTTCGACGGCCGCGCAGACGGCGGAAATTTCGACGAAGGTGACGCCGAGCAGCCAGAAATCCGAATTGATGCCGGGCGAATAGGTCCCGGAGGAAAGCGGCGTATACATGAACCAGCCGGCATCGGGCGCAACCCCCGCCGCCAGCGCCACGATCAGCATCGTGCCGCCGAAGAGATAACACCAGTAGCCATAGGCGGTGAGGCGCGGAAAGGCGAGGTCGCGCGCGCCGAGGAGTTTCGGCAGAAGATAGATCGCGAAGCCCTCGATCAGCGGTATCGCGAAGAGGAACATCATGATCGTGCCATGCATGGTGAAGACCTGCGCATAAAGGCCTTCATCCATGAACACGCTTTCGGCGGAAGCGAGCTGCGTGCGGATCAGCATCGCGAGCACGCCGCCGATCGCGAAAAACACCGCCGCCGTTATCATGAAGCGGCGGCCGATCGAGCTGTGGTTCACGACGGCAAATTGCGCGAGCCCCGGCGCCGTGCCCCATATCGCGTCCAGGTCCCGGTGCAGGCGGAGCGCCTTCGTGGCGCCGTTTTCCGTTTCTCCGCTCATGGCGCGCTCCCTCCGATCGCCGCGCGGAATTGCTCCGGCGTGTGCGCCTCGACGCGAAATGTCATTGTCGTGTGGCCGGTGCCGCAGAATTCCGCGCAGACGCCGCCATAGGCGCCCGGTCTATCCGCATAGAGCCGCACCGCCGCTTCGTGCCCCGGCGTTGCATCCACCTTGCCGCCGAGCCGCGGCACCCAGAATCCGTGGATGACATTGTCGCTCGTTGCGATCACATCGACATCATATTGGGCCGGCATATGCATCACGCCGATGGTGGGCGCGGCATCCGGGTAGTCGAGGTAATGGAATTCCCAGTACCACATATGCGCCCGCGCCTCGATGCGCACCGGGTTGTGCTCGCCGCGCCAGGGCAGATGCCGCTCGCCCATCGCGAAGGCGAAGAAGAGCAGCAGCGCCAGCACCGGCACAGGCATGAGAATGCCGCCCGCCACGATCCACGTCTTCGCGGCATAGCGGCTGCCGAAGCCGGGCTTCAGCATGGCCGCCGCGAAAAGCCCCATCACCAGCAGGAAAAGCACGGCGCTCCCCGCCAGCATCGCCCACCAGAGCGCCGCTATGTCGCGCGCCGCCGGCCCCGCCGGATCGAGCGCCGAAAGGTCGCCGCTGCAGCCGGAAAGCGCCGCGCCCGCGCAAATCGCCGCCGCGCGACGGAACGGACCGCGCCGCAAAAGGGTTATCTTCCGAATGGGAGAAGTGTCATGAGCGAAACCGACAACCCGGAAAACCCGGTCGAGGCGAAGATCGAGGAAATGGATGTCAGCTCCGCCATCGCGGTGGCGGGCCATCCGCTTCATGCGATGAGCGTCCACTTCCCCATAGCCCTCGTCATCGCGACGCTCGGCGCGGATGTCTTCTACTGGTGGAGCGCCGATCCCTTCTGGCTCCGTGCGGGCCTCTGGGCGGCGGGCTTCGCCTTCGCCTCCGGCATCGGCGCGGGCCTTGTCGGCACGGCGGAGCTTCTCCTTGTGCCCGGCATTCGCGGCCGCGTCGCAAGCTGGGCGCATGGCGTTGCCGCGATGATGCTCATCTCGGTCGCCGGTCTCAATTGGGGCCTCCGCCTCGCCGCGCCCGACGCCGTGCTGCCGCATGGGCTTCTCCTGTCGCTCCTCGCGGCAGGGCTCACCGGGCTTGCCGGCTGGCATGGCGGAAAGCTGATCTTCCATCACGGCATCGGCCTCATGGTGTCGCCCAGGGATTGAGGGGTTCGAGGATGCGCTTCAGCGCACCCGGCTCCGACATGCTTTCCGGCAGCAGCGCGGCGAAGTCGAAATCGGGCTTCGCCAGCACGAGAAAAAGCACGCCCGCCATCAGCGCCATGACAAGGCCCGTCGCGACCAGAAAGCGCCAGACGGGATAGACCTCGCCCTCGCCGAAGAGCCGGATGATGACGAGCCCCGCCAATGTGTGCGCCACGACAAGCGCGCCGACCAGCGCCAGCTTCGCCGCCATCCACGGCGTGAACACCTCGCGCGCGAAAATCAGCCCGATGCCGCTCCCGACCGCCAGAAAGGCGGCGGGCGAGATCATCGCCACATAGACGAAGCGCACCATCCGCTGCAGCCGGTAAAGCGCATCCTTGTCCACCACATGCGCGCGCTGCACATAAAGGCCGGGCAGGCTCACCAGCCCCGCCATCCAGACCGCCACCGTCGAAATGTGAATGATTTTGAGCCAGACGATCATCAGGCTGCCATGGCTCCTCTCCCCTTGGCCAATAAGGGCCAAGAGAGGAAATGCATGAGAGGACGGGAAGTTCCATGGGGAAAGGGGCGCGGCTCCTCCCAAGCCCGGTAGCGGCATTTCACATCTATCGCGGCGCCCTTAGCATCGCCCCCCTTTTCCGCTATCCTCCCCCAAAGCCATTAGAGCCATTTCCGGGAGGGAAACCTTATGAGCCAGCATGACATCGTGATCCGCGGCGGCGCCGCCTATGACGGCACGGGCGCCGCGCCCGTCGAGGCCGACGTCGCCATTTCCGGCGGCCGCATCGTCGAGATCGGCAAGGTTTCCGGTTCCGGCGCGGAGGAGATCGACGCGAAGGGTCAGATCGTGACGCCCGGCTTCGTCGATGTGCATACGCATTATGACGGCCAGGTCACATGGGACCCCTATCTCCAGCCCTCCACCTTTCACGGCGTCACCACCGCCGTCATGGGCAATTGCGGCGTCGGTTTCGCGCCCTGCAAGCCCGAACAACGCGAATGGCTGCTCGGGCTGATGGAAGGCGTTGAGGATATTCCGGGTTCGGCGCTTGCCGAGGGCATCAAGTGGAACTGGGAGAGCTTCGCGCAATATATGGATGCGGTCGAAGCCTCGCCGCTCGCGCTCGATGTCGGCCTGCAAATTCCGCATGCCGCCGTCCGCGCCTATGTGATGGGCGAGCGCGCGCCCGCGCTTGAGCCCGCCACGGAAGCGGAGACGGCCGAGATGGGCCGCCTCGTCGTCGAGGCGCTCGAAGCCGGCGCGCTCGGCTTCTCCACCTCGCGCACGGTAAAACACAAGGACGTGAAAGGCGGCGCGACGCCGACGCTGAAGGCCGAAGCGATGGAACTCCACGGCATCGCGCGCGCCATGGGCAAGGCGCAGAAGGGCGTGCTGCAGCTCATCGCCGATTTCAAGGACACGGATGCCGAATTCGCGATGCTGCGCGGCATGGTGGAGCTTTCCGGCCGGCCCATGTCCATCACCATCGAACAGGATGACCGCTGGCCCACCGTCTGGAAGCGCGTGCTCGACAATATCGCCGCCGCCAATCAGGACGGGCTTCCCATTCGCGGCCAGGTGCCGCCGCGCGCCACCGGCGTGCTGCTCGGCCTCACCTCCTCGCTCAATCCCTTCGTGATGCACCAGACCTTCCGCTCGATCTGGGGCGCGCCGCTGGAGCAACAGGTGAAGGCGCTGCGCGACCCTGAATTCCGCGCGAAGCTTCTCGCCGAGGAGCCGCAATATCCGCAGGGCGAAATCATCGAGATGCTCTGCACCTTCTATCACAAGATGTTCGCGCTCGGAGAGAACCCGAATTACGAGCCCTCGCCCGATGAAAGCGCGAAGGCGCTTGCCGAGCGCACCGGCAAGCATCCGCGCGAAGTGCTGCTCGACTGGATGCTGGAGCGCGACGGCAAGGCGCTCCTCTATTACCCGCTGATGAATTATCACTGCGGCAGCCTCGCCGATGTCGAGACGATGCTCACCCATCCGAACACCGCCTTCGGCCTTTCCGATGGCGGCGCCCATTGCGGCATCATCTGCGATGCGAGCTTCCCGACCACGCTCATCACCCATTGGGGCCGCGACCGCACGCGGGGGCGGAAGCTCCCCCTCGAATGGCTGGTGCATGGCCTCACCCAGCGCAACGCGGCGCTTGTCGGCATGAACGATCGCGGCGTCCTCGCGGCCGGCATGAAGGCGGATGTGAACGTGATCGACTTCGACAATCTCACGCTCTATTCGCCGCGCATCGTCAACGACCTGCCGGCGGGCGGAAAGCGCCTCATCCAGCAGACGGATGGCTACACGGCCAGCATCGTCTCGGGCGCCGTCGCCTTCCGCAATGGCGAGCCGACGGGCAAGCTCAATGGCCGCCTGGTGCGCGGCGCGCAGGCCCGGCCCCAAGGGGTGCGTATTCCAGCCGCCGCCGACTAAGGCTATAAATCGCCCTGGCCACTGGCCGCGGCGGAAATCTGCCCTAATTTGGTCAAGGTACGGGACCAAAAGGTGCCCGGTCCCTTGCCCGCGCGCGAATGGGGCTGGCGGGGGCTGGGCCGCCATGCGGGCGCTGTTTAGAGCCGTTTTCCCAGCGTTTTTTGCGTCTAGCGGATCCGATGATGGATAGACCCGACCCTGCCTCCCTGCCGGCCGAGCCCTCGCCGGATGCCCCCAAGGACAATCCGCGTTCGTGGCGTCATTCGGTCTTTGTGCGCCAGGCCGCCTTCTTCTTCATCGTTTTGCCGCTCGTCATCGCCGCCAATCTCGCGGTCTGGGCCGCCTTCAATCAGCCGCATCATGCCGAGGCCTGGACGGGCGAAATCGTCGGCCTCTCCTACAGCCCCTATCGCCAGGGGCAGGACCCGACGCAGAACCGGCATCCCTCCGTCGCGCAGATGGAAGAGGACATGGTGCAGCTTTCCGGCACCGTGCAGGCGATCCGTACCTACAGCGTCATTCGCGGCCAGGAAAACATTCCCGAGCTTGCTGCCAAATACGGCCTCTCCGTCGCCGTCGGCGCGTGGATCGGGCCAGACCTTGAGCGCAATGAGCGCGAGCTCGAAGTCCTCATCTCGCTCGCGCCGCGCCGCAATGTCGTGCGCGTGCTGGTCGGCAACGAGGCGCTGCTGCGCAACGATCTGCCGGTCGAGGATCTGATCGAATATATCAAGCGCGCCAAGGAGAAAATCTGGAAGCCGCTTTCCACCGCCGAGCCGCCGCATATCTGGCTCAACAATCCCGATCTTGTGGATGCGGTCGACTACATCGCCGTGCAGCTCCTGCCCTATTGGGAAGGCATACCGATCAACGAGGCGGTGAATTCCGTCTTCGAGCGTCTCGACGAGTTGCGCGAGGCCTATCCGGGCAAACCCATCGTCGTCACGGAAGTGGGCTGGCCGAGCCGCGGCAAGATCATTCCGCGCCGGCCTTATCCGGGCCTGCCCGAATGGGAACTGAAGACCGAAGCCGTTCCCTCGCTCGTCAATCAGGCGACCTTCATGCGCGAGTTCCTGAACCGCGCAAAGGCCGAAGACATCACCTATTACGTGATGGAAGCCTTCGACCAGCCATGGAAGGCCGCCGAGGAAGGCGCCGCCGGCGCCTTCTGGGGCATCTACAATGCCGACCGCCAGCCGAAATTCCCGATGGCCGGCAGCATTTCCGAGGCGCCGGAATGGCGCTTCTGGGCGTCGCTCGCCGCCGGCCTCGCGCTCGTGCCCGCCATGCTCTTCATGCTGCGCCAGCGCCATGTCCGTCCCGTCGGCGTCGTCTTCTTCGCGGTGCTGACGCAGATTGCAGGCTCCGCCATCGCATGGGCCGGGCTTTCCGTCACCGGCCTCTATTTCACCTGGGTCGGCATCACGGTCTGGAGCTTCCTCTTCTTCGCGCAAGGGCTTCTCCTCATCGTCCTTCTTGCCGAAGCGATAGAGTTCGTCGAAGTGATCTGGACGCGGCACGGTTCGCGTCACTTCAAGCCCTTCGATGAAAATGCCGTTAGCCCCACGGCGATGGTGTCGATCCATGTGCCGATCCATAACGAGCCGCCGGAGATGGTGCGCGAAACGCTTCAGGCGCTCGCAAACCTCGATTACGACAATTACGAAGTGCTCGTGCTGGACAACAACACCGTCGATCCCGAAGTCTGGCAGCCGGTGCGCGATTATTGCGCGCAGCTCGGGCCGCGCTTCCGTTTCTTCCATCTCGAAAACTGGCCGGGCTTCAAGGCGGGCGCGCTCAATTTCGGTCTGGAAAAAACCGCCGAGGAGGCCGAGATCATCGCCGTCATCGACAGCGACTATCAGGTCGAGCCGAGCTGGCTGAAAGTTCTCGTTCCCTATTTCGACAAGCAGGATGTCGGTTTCGTGCAAGGTCCGCAGGATTATCGCGACCGTCACGAAAGCGCGTTCAAGAACATGGCCTATTGGGAATATGCCGGCTTCTTCCATATCGGCATGGTCCAGCGCAACAATTTCAACGCCATCATCCAGCACGGCACCATGACGCAGGTGCGCAAGAGCGCGCTGAAGCGCGTCGGCGGCTGGGCGGAGTGGTGCATCTGCGAGGATGCCGAACTTGGCATCAAGCTCTATCGCGCCGGCTATGACAGCGTTTACGTGAACCATTCCTTCGGCCGCGGCCTCACGCCGGACACGCTGTCCGGCTACATCACGCAGCGTTTCCGCTGGGCCTATGGCGCGGTGCAGATCGTCAAGCATCACTGGGATGCGCTCGCGCCCTGGGCGAGCAGCAAGAAGGGCCTCACCGGCGCGCAGCGTTATTATTTCCTCGCCGGCTGGCTGCCCTGGTTCGCGGACGGGCTCGCGCTTCTCTTCACCACGGCGAGCATCGTTCTCTCCGCCTGGGCGCTCTACCAGCCGCACATGGTATCGCTGCCCGTCGCCGCCTTCCTTATTCCGACCATCGGCAGCTTCGTCTTCAAGTTCGTGCGCTCGCTCTGGCTCTATGCGGTGCGTGTGCGCGATTGCAGTTTCATCGAAAGCCTCGGCGCCGGTGTCGCCGCGCTCGGCCTCACCCATACGGTCGCCAAGGCGATGCTCAACGGCATGATAACGACGAGCAAGCCCTTCATCCGCACGCCGAAATGCGAGGACAAGCCACCGCTCGCCGCCGCCTTCATCCAGGTGCGCGAGGAAACGGTGATGCTCGTCCTGCTCTGGGGCCTCACCGCCGGCTTCCTGCTGAGCCCCGACTTCGCGGACAGCCAGTCGCGCCTCTGGGTCGGCGTGCTGCTCGTGCAGTCGGTGCCCTACGCCTCGGCCGTCCTCCTCTCGCTCATCAACGTCATGCCCTCCCTCTTCCGCCGGAAGAAGAAAGAGGAACCGGCGGGCGTGCTGTCGCCGGCGGAGTGACGGATTTCATCCGCGCATGAAAAAGGGCGGGGATAAGTTCCCGCCCTTCACCTGCCATTCCCTTACATGACGGTTTGATGACAGTTCGATGACAGTCGCCCTGTTTCGTACGTTTCGCTGAGCGCGAATGCGCTCTCCGGCCGTCTCTTACATGGGGCCGCCGCCGTCGATATTGATCTTCTGTCCGTTCGCATAAGGGTTCGCATCCGAGACGAGATAGACCACCGCCGCCGCCACTTCATCGGGGCCGCAGACATGACCGAACGGCATGTTGGCGTCGAGTTCGTGAATGTCCATGCCCTTCTTTCCGGCGCGCGCGGCGGCAAGGCGCGAGCCCATATCGGTGGCGGTGAGACCGGGCGCCACGATGTTCGTCCGTATGCCGAACTTTCTCTCTTCCTTGGCGAGCGTCAGTGCCAGTGCCTCCGCAGCCGCCTTTCCCATATTGTAGGGGCCGCCATTTGCCGAATGGCTCAGCGTCGCGACCGACGAGATGATGATGATGTCGCCGCGCTCTTCCTTTCTCATATGCGGGATGACGAGCTTCGACATGAAATGCGGCGCCATCGCATGCACCTTCAGCACGCGTTCAAGCTCCAGCGGATCGGTGTCCGCTACCGTCTGCCCGCGCGACGCAATGCCTGCATTGTTCACGAGAATGCCGATGGAGCCGAAATCCTTCAGCACGTCGGCGACCATCTTCTGGTCTTCCTCGAAATTTTCGACCGATGCCGAATAGGCTTTCGCCTTGCGGCCGAGTTTGGTGATTTCGGCGACCGTTTCATTCACGGCTTCTTCGTCGCGGCGATAGTTGACCGCGACATCCGCGCCCGCTTCCGCAAGCGCAATCGCGATCGAACGGCCGATGCCGCGGCCGCCGCCCGTCACCAGCGCCACGCGGCCTTCCAGGGATACTTTCATTTTCGCTCCTCCAATTTTGTCGGGGCAGGCTGCCCTTTTGACGCCATTCAACATCACTCGCTGCCGCCGCGAAAGGAGGGAGAATGAGCGCGCCGCCTAACGCAGCGTCCGGCAAGGCTTCACATGAAAGGAATGCCTCAAAACAAAAAGGGCGGCCCTTGCGGACCGCCCTTTCATTCACGATTCAGGCTCTCAGGCTGCGCGATAGCCTTCGTACTTCTTCATGTCTTCGCGCAGTACCGTCTTCAAAATCTTGCCGTTCGGATTGCGCGGCAGCGGTTCATGGCGAATTTCGATCTTGATCGGCACCTTGAAGGCGGCGAGCAGCTTGCCGACATGCGCGCGCAATTCCTCCTCGGTCACCTGCTTGCCAGGCGCAACCTGCACTATGGCGCCGACTTCCTCGCCAAGCACCTTGTGAGGAATGGCGACGACGGCGGCGTCCATGACCGCCGGATGCGCGTAGAGTGCATCTTCCACTTCGACACAGTAGATGTTCTCGCCGCCACGGATCAGCATGTCCTTGGCGCGGTCGAGAATGTACACGAAGCCTTCCTCGTCCATGCGTACGAGATCGCCCGAATGAAACCAGCCGCCTTCGGTGATCGCGGCCGCAGTCGCTTCCGGCTTGTTCCAGTAGCCCTTCACGACGTTCGGGCCCCTGATCCAGAGTTCGCCGACCTGGCCGCGCGGCAATTCGTTGCCCTTTTCATCGACAACTTTCAGATCGACGACGGGAACCGCCACGCCGGCACTATCGGGCTTCGCCACATAGTCCTCGGCGAGGTTCTGCGTGGTGATGGCGGACGTTTCGGTCAGGCCATAGCCGTTGGAGGGATGACACTTCGGAAACTGCTTCTTGATGCGGGCCACCAGATCCGGAGCGGAAGGTGCACCACCGTATCCGATCGATTCGACGCTCGATGTATCGCGCGTCGCGAAGTCGGGCGATTCCAGCACCTGCCAGACCATCGCCGGAACACCGCCAAACGAAGTAACCCGCTCGCGCTCGATAAGTTCGAGAGCCTGTTCCGGATTCCATTTGTGAATGATGACGAGCTTGCCGCCGCTGGCATAGGTGCCGACTAGGATCGAGTGGCAGCCAGTGGCGTGGAACAGCGGTACGGAGAGAAGCGTCACGCGTTGCGGTGCGTTCGGGTCCGGCGCGGGTGGCATTTCACCGCGGCGCATGAAAGCGCGCGCGCCGCCGAGCAATGCATTTGTGAGGTTGGTGCAGATATTACGCTGCGTGCCGAGCGCGCCTTTCGGCTTACCCGTTGTACCCGATGTATAGAAGATCGTTGCATCGTCTTCAGGATCGAGACCGGGGTCGGGCAGCGGATCGGCCGGCAGCTTGGCATAGTCGGACGCCTTGCCGACCAGCGTTTCGAAAGCCTCGGCCACACCGAGTTCCGCGTCCGGCGTACGGACGGCGACAAGACCGTTGAGGCCCAGCGCCTTCAGATGCGGGCGAAGACGATCGAGGCGTTCGTGATCGACGATGACGACCTTCGAGCCGGAATCCGAAATGCCGTATTCGAGTTCGGGACCCGTGCCCCAGGCGTTGAGCGGCACGACGACACCGCCGATGGCGGCGATACCCCAGAAGGCGATCGACCATTCAGGGAAGTTGCGCATGATGAGGGCGACGCGGTCGCCTTTCTTCACGCCATACTTGTCCTGAAGAACACGCCCGAAAGCCGTCGCCGCACGGTAATGATTTTCGAAAGTGAGCCGCTCGTCTTCATAGACAATGAACTCACGGTCGCCGAAGGCGCGGCCAAGATCGAAGATGGCTCGGAGCGAGCGTGGCGTGTTCTTGTAGGTGCGGATTGGCACGCCGCGGATCTCGACCGTTTCCATTTCGAAAGGCGTGCCCGGCGACGTCAGAAAGGCATGCGCCTCCTCGATTGTCATGGCAGGCCATTTGCCGGCGTTCTCGGCCATTTGTCTCTCCCTTGGGAATTCCGGTGTTTGTCGGATGTTTCTTTGCCCAAGAGATAGCCGGTTTACGCTTCAATTTGAAGAGAAAGCATTGCGGACGCGGCGTCACCGGGGAATCGCCCGGTGACGCCTGGCAATCAGAGGCCGAACTTCCTGAGCAGGTCCGCTTCTTCGGCGATGCAGGCCGCAAAGCTCGGGCGGCCATGAATGCCCGCGAGGTATCGGGTGAGGTTCGGGTAGGCCTTGGCATCCGGCTTGAGCCCTGTATGGGCGAGGTTCGCGAATTGCGTCGCAACGGAAATATCCGCAATGCCGAAGGTGTCGCCGCAGAGGAATTCCCTTGTTCCGATTTCCTTTTCGAAAAAAGCGAAATTGCGCGGAAGCTTTTCGCTCATCGTCTTTTCGGCAGCGGCCGTGTCAGGCTCCTTGCCCATCATGCGGCTCACGATCATCGGACGAAAGACGCCCATGCCGATATTCCCGGCGAGGTCGGAGTCTGCATATTCCTCATACCAGAGCGCCTTGCCGCAGGCGAAGGCGTCGGCGGGATAGAGCGCGGGCGCGGCAAACTTCTTTTCCAGATAACCGCAGATGGCGGAGGAATCGGGCAGCGTCGCATCGGGCCCGATGCTGTCGTCCCTCAATACGGGCACGCGCTTCAGCGGCGAGATTTCGACGAACCAGTCCGGCGCCGGAAAAATATTCACCTGCTCCAGCGTGTAATCCTGCCCCTTTTCAGCGAGGAACACGCGCACCTTGCGAACGAAAGGTGAAAGGCTCGGCCCATAGATTGTCAGGGTCATTAATCCATTCCTCCGGCCCCGGACGCTCTTCCGGCGGCGCTGTTCCTGATTGCGAGAAGCTTAGTTGGCGAGAACAAAGCACCACCCCGCGGGGCGGCGCAAGCGCGAAGTCGCCGCTCATCGGCGGATCGTTCATCGCCCAGGACAGCGCCGGGCCTGGCGTAAATGGTACAGCCGCCCCGGCTCGAACGGGGGACCTCTAGATCCACAATCTAGCGCTCTAACCAACTGAGCTACGGCTGCACGGGATCACGCGAGCAGCCCTCAGGGCCATGTCTCGCGCGATGGCCGGGAACTTAATTCGCCGCCGCCCGGATGACAAGCCCGGGCCGGGCACCCACAGCCAAAATCGCCCCAGGGCTGGAAAAAGCACTACATCAGCACGTTAGCCACGAAAATCGACATGACCCCAAGGGGGGCAACGTAACGCAGGGCGAAGCGCCAGAGCCGGAACCAGAGCTTCCCTCTCGCCCCCAAGGCTTCCTCCGCGGCCGAGCTCGAAAGGACCCAGCCTGCAAAAAGGGACATCAACAGGCCCACCGTCGGCATGACGATATTGGAGGTCGTGAAATCCAGCACATCGAACACCGTCTTGTCGGCCATGAGACCGAGCCCGGCGAGCGGATGAAAATCCGCCCACAAGTTGAAGGAGAGAACCGTTCCGATCCCGGCAACCCACGCCGCCCCGCCGACTATCAGCGCCAGCCATTTGCGCGGTATGTGAATGCCCTCCTCCACCCATGCAACGACCGGTTCCAGCAGCGAGATCGCGGAAGTGATCGCGGCGACCGAAAGCAGCAGAAAGAAAGCGGCGCCGATCAGAACGCCACCGCCGATGGTGCCGAAGGCGATGGGCAAGGTAATGAAGGTCAGTCCCGGGCCGCTCGACGGTTCAAGCCCATAGCTGAAGACAAGCGGGAAAATGGCGATCCCCGCCAGCAGCGCAACCAGCGTATCCGCCACCGCAATGACAATCGCCGAGCGGCCGATGGAAACGTCCTTATCGAGATAGGCGCCGTAAGTCATCATCGCGCCCAATGCGACGCTGACGGAGAAGAAGCCCTGCCCGATTGCCGCGAGGATGGTGTCCGGCGTCACCTCGTGGAATTCGAATGCGAACATGAAGATCATCGCCTCGCCGAAGCCCGGCGTGGTCGTGGCGTAGATCGCCATGCCGACGAGAAGAAAGAAGAGCAGCGGCATCAACAACACCACCGCGCGCTCGATACCGGATGTTACGCCGGCAGCGACGATGAATATGGTGGCGGCAAGGAAGAGCGTCTGCCACAGCGCGACACTGTAGGGATCTGTCACAAAAGCCGAGAATTGCTCAGCGGCGGCTGCATTCGTCTCACCGGCGAAAGCACCAGTCAGCGCGAGCTCGACATATTTCAGCGCCCAGCCGCCAATGACACTGTAATAGGAGAGGACGATGAAAGCGCCGACGGTGCCGCCCCACCCAATCAGGGTCCAGAAGCGCGCGGCACGGTTCTCGGCGATCAGCTTGCGCATCGTATTGATCGGGCTCTGCCGCCCCATGCGGCCAAGCATGATCTCCGACACCAGAATCGGCAGAGCGATGCCCATGGTCGTGATCGCGTAAATCACGATGAAGGCCCCGCCGCCGTTCTCTCCCGCCAGGTAAGGGAACCGCCAGATATTGCCGAGACCGACGGCGCTGCCGATGGCCGCCATCAGAAAAGCAAAGCGCGACGACCATTGACGTGGCGCAAACGGTGTAGTCATGGAGAGCCCCCGGCTGGCGCGGCCCCGTAACGTCTCCCCCGAGACGCCTCGCTGCCGCCGATTGTGCTGCAACAATACGCAAATCTTTGCGATCTGTCAGGGCCGCCTTCGAGCTGAATGCGGACGTGTTTCGGGCCGGAATCGACTATAGTTCGTCAAAATACGAACCTCGAGGAAACGGATGACCGCCGATACGATCAGCACCGCCTATATCGAAGCCAACGGCCTCGCTTTCGAAGTCGATATGTGCGGCAACGGCGAGAAATTCGCATTGCTCCTTCACGGCTTCCCCGAGAGCAAGTTTTCATGGCGCTACCTGATGCCCGTGCTGGCGCAGCTCGGCTATACGGTCTGGGCTCCCAATCTTCGCGGCTATGGCGGAAGCTCGCGTCCGAAGGGGCGCGCCGCATACGAGATGCCGCATTTGCTGGACGATGTGGCGGGCCTCATCGATGCCGCCAGGGCAAGGGGGATCACGGGGCCGGCCACGCTTGTCGCTCATGACTGGGGTGGGGTCATCGCCTGGACATTCGCGCTTGCCAAGACGCGTCCGCTCGAGCGCTTCATCGTCATGAACCTGCCGCATCCAACGCTTTTCACAAAGGGATTGCGCACATGGGCGCAGTTCAAACGGTCATGGTACGTCTTCTTTTTTCAGATTCCCTGGCTGCCTGAACGGCTCATGCTGGCGCGGAATGCACACGCCATTGCCGAAGCCTTTCGGGGAATGGCGATCGACAAGAGCCGCTTCCCCGATTCCGTTCTCGATCATTACAGGAAAAACGCGCAGATCCCCGGTGCCATGACGGCAATGATCAACTATTACCGGGCGAATTTCCGGGGAACACTGCCCAAGGAGTGGACCGATCCGCCGATGCTTGAAACGCCGACGCTCATGATTTGGGGCGAGGAAGACGCAGCACTCGGCAAGGAGCTGACCTACGGCACGGAAGAATTGGTGCGCGACATCACGATCCGATACCTGCCGCAGGTTTCGCACTGGGTTCAGCAGGAAGCGCCGGAAGCCGTAAACGCGATGGTTCGCGCGTGGATCGAAGGACGCCACGTTCCCATGGCGGGCCTCGGCGGCCGCCTCCTGATCGCCGAGCGGGAAGCGAGCTAGCTCCGCAGGTCCGGCAGGTCCTTGTAGAGCGCCAGCGCTTCCGGGTTCGCCAGCGCTTCCCGATTCTTGACATCGCGGCCATGCACGATGTCCCTCACCGCAAGTTCAGTGATCTTGCCGGACTTCGTTCGGGGTATATCGGCAACAGCAATGATTTTCGCGGGAACGTGGCGCGGTGAGGCTCCCTCGCGGATTTTCGTCCGGATGCTTTTTTCGAGACCGGCGTCGAGAGAAATGCCCGGCTTCATCACGACGAAAAGCACCACACGCACATCGCCCTGCCAGTCCTGACCGATGGCCAGCGCCTCCTGCACTTCCGGCATCTGCTCGACCTGCGCGTATATTTCCGCCGTGCCGATGCGGACGCCGCCCGGGTTGAGCGTTGCGTCGGAGCGGCCATGGATCACCACTCCATCATGCGCGGTGATTTCGGCGAAGTCGCCATGGCACCAGACGCCGGGGAAGCGATCGAAGTAGGCAGCCCGATATTTACGGCCGTCATCGTCATTCCAGAATCCGATGGGCATGGACGGGAAGGGCTTTGTGCATACCAGCTCGCCCTTGCTCGCCTCCTTCCCGCCCGGCGGCAGCGGCGCGCCGTTTTCATCCCAGACCTCGACGGCCATGCCCAGTCCCCGCGCTTGAATCTCGCCGCGGTAAACCGGAAGCAAGGGACTGCCGAGCACAAAACAAGAGACGATGTCGGTTCCGCCAGAAATCGAACAAAGCGCCGCATCGTCTTTTATATCGTCATAGACGAAGTCGAAACTCTCCGGTACCAGCGGTGAGCCTGTCGACAAGATCATGCGCACTGACGAAAGATCGTGGGTCTCGCGCGGCTTCAGCCCCGACTTTTTTACCGCATCGATGAACTTCGCCGATGTGCCGAAGACGTTGATCTTCGCCTGGTCGATATAGTCGAACAATACGCGCTCATCCGGCGCGAAAGGCGAGCCGTCGTAAAGCGCCAGCGTCGCACCGGCGGCCAGCCCCGACACCAGCCAGTTCCACATCATCCAGCCGCAGGTGGTGAAATAGAAAAGCACTTCGCCGCGTTTTATGTCGCAGTGGAGAAGATGCTCCTTCAGGTGTTGCAGCAGCGTGCCGCCCGCCGAGTGAACGATGCATTTGGGAACGCCCGTCGTGCCGCTCGAATACATGATGTAGAGCGGATGCGCGAATGGAAGGCGCGCGAAGGTCAGTGGCTCATCCGTTACCTCCGCGAGAAGTGACTGCCAATCCTCCGCCTTCAGATTTTTTGGTCCCTCGCCGATAAATGGGACAATGGCGACATGCTCCAGCGTCGGCAGTCCCTCTATGATTTCGCCGAGCTTGTCATGCGCGGGCAGTGTCTTTCCGGCATAGCGGTATCCATCGCAAGCGACGAGGACCTTCGGTCCTATCTGGCCGAACCGGTCGAGAACCCCGCGCACGCCGAAGTCCGGCGAACATGAGGAGAAGACGGCGCCAATGCTCGCCGCTGCCAGCATGGCGACGATCGTCTCCGGGCAATTCGGCATGAAGGCCGCCACTCGATCGCCCGGCCCGACACCCCATCGCTTCAAGACGACGGCAAACCGGGCGACCTCGCGCCGCAATTCGCCCCTGTCGAGAGGCTTCGCCATCCTGCCTTCATTGTTGAACAGAAGCGCTGGCTCCGCGTCGTCGAAGCGCAGCAGGTTTTCCGCAAAGTTCAGCGCCGCGCCGGGAAAGAATTGTGCGCCCGGCATAGCGGTTTCGTTCGCAAGAACCGTATGTCCCTTGTCACCCGCCACGCCGGCGTGATCCCAGAGCGCATCCCAGAAGTCTGCAGGCGCTGCCACAGACCATTCATGGAGAGCGGCGTAGTTGTCGAGATCCAGTCCGTACCGCGCATTCACGAACTTCATGAACGCCACCATGTTGGACGAGGCTATCGCTTCCTCGGAGGGTGTCCAAAGCGGCGCGTTCGATGGTTCTGCTTGGACGGACATGGGGCCTTCCCTTCTTGTGGCGGCGCACTTTAGGAACAGCCCTATTGGCGATCAAGTACCCAATCAGGCTGTTTCCCCAAGCACATTGCGGGCACCTGCGAGCTGAACTGCCTGCAGATGTCTGAAAACACCATCCTTGCGCGCCATCAGATCGGCATGTGTGCCCTGTTCCACGACTTCACCTTTCCGGAAAACCAGAATCCGGTCCATCCGGCGGATCGTCGACAAACGATGCGCAATCACCAGTGTCGTCCGGCCTTCCATCAGCCGCTCCATCGCGTCCTGAATATGGGCCTCCGTGACGGAGTCGAGGCTCGATGTCGCTTCATCGAGAACAAGGATGGGCGTGTCTGCCAGAAAAGCCCTGGCAATGGCGATCCTCTGACGCTCACCGCCGGAGAGTTTCACGCCGCGTTCTCCGACAAGCGTGTCGTAACCTTCGGAAAGCTCCCCGATGAAATCATCCGCATGAGCAAGTCTTGCAGCCTGTTCTACCTCCTCGCGGGTGGCGCCGGGCTTGGCATAGGCGATGTTCTCCGCGATCGACCGGTGGAAGAGGACAGGTTCCTGCGGGACAAGGGCGATTGCGCGGCGCAGGCTTTCCAGCGACACGCCCGCAATGTCCTGCCCGTCGATCAGGATGCGGCCGCTATCGATGCTATAAAGCCTTTGCAGCAGCTTGACGAAGGTCGACTTTCCGCTGCCCGATTGTCCGACGAGCGCGATGCGGGCTCCGGCTGGAATGTCCAGTGAGAGGTTCCGGTAAATCGGTTCGGCGCCGTTCGGGTAGCGAAAGCCGACCCGCTCCAGCCGCAACGAGCCGCCGTTGACTTTCAAGGGTCGAGCGCCTTCTTCAGCGGTTTCCTCGGGCGGCATATCTGCGAAGCGAACAACATCTTCAAGCTCGTTGGCACCGCGCTGCAGGTTCTGAAGGTGGAAGCCGATATCGCGCAGATAGCTGCTGATCAGCAGATAGCTTGTCATCGCATAGGCGACATCGCCGGGCGTCGCCTCCCCCCGCATCCACAAGAGAATGACCAGACCGAGCAAGCCTATCTGCAGCAGCAGCAGAACCAGCACTTGAGCGAGCATGGTGAGGTCCATCGAACGCCAGGCGCGGCGGGCCTTCTTTGACCAGTCATCGGTCAACAGAAAAAGCCGCGCGTCTTCCCGCGATTCCGCGCCGAAGGATTTCACCACCGGGTTGCAAGTTACGGCATCCGCTATGGCGCCGCCCATGGCGCTGTCCGCCGCCACGTTCAGCTTGTTGCGTGGAGAGACGAACCTCTTCACCAACCCGTAGGTAACGGCAAGATAGAGCACGATCCCCACGAGCACATAGAGACCGATCAAGGGCCAGTAAATTGCGATGCTGATCGTGATGCCGACGAGCACGCATCCCGTAGGCACGAAGCCGATATAGATCGTGTCGGCCAATGTGTCGTAAGCCCACATGCCGCGTGTGATCTTGCGGACGGTCGCACCGGCAAAGCTGTTTGAATGCCAATCCGTCGGGTAACGCTGCACGCGATGGAACGCCTCCGTCACGATCTCGCGCATGACGCGGGAGGCAAACCCCGCCCAGACAAGCATGGCCGCCCGGCGCGACGTCTGGAAGCCCAGCGCCTGTCCGACAAAGAGCCAAAGCGCCAACAACACCAGGTCGATATCGGATGGCGCAGGTGGCGTTTCCGCTTGTGCAACGGCATCGACCAACCGGCCGGACACGATGGGGAAGGCCACGTCGAAGGCAACCGACACGAGCATGAGGCCGATCAGCAAGGAGCCGCGGACCGGATGGCGGCGCCAATGGTCCCAAAGAAATGCCGCGATGCGGCGGGGTGAGATCGAAATGTTCATAGCGACATGACCGCCGGCGATGCGCCTTTGCGGTACCTTATGGAACTGGACAGGCGCGCGGGCACTGTCCCTGTCAAAGAAAACCGGGATTGCCGTGGTGCTTCGAAGCCTGGCGCGAGGACAGGACAGCGGCAGATTTTCGGCAGGAAAACGCCCGGCAGAATGATCCGGGCTAAGCGCTCAGCTCAGCGGAAACCCGGAGAACACGAACATGAAGGCATTGATACGACTTGCATTCGCTTCCCCTTTCTCGCTGAAGTTTGAAAAACCGGACAGTCTTGCTGCCCGTACACTGAACGAAGGCGTTTTTACACAGTTTTTCCATCAAAGGGAATAGCAAGCTCCGGCATTTCCTCCGAACCTCGCTCTGCTATGCTCAGCCGGCATCATTTTCGGGCCATATTTCTTATCCAGAATCGCCCGAAAATATGTGGCGCACCAAGCTACAGGCTCACATTCCTGGAGAGACATTCATGTCCCGCCTGATTGCGATAATTGTCGGTCTCATTCTTGTTCTTGTCGCTGTCATCGTCGCCGTGCCGATGCTCATTCCGATGGAGACCTACAAAAATCAGGTCATTGCAACGGTTAAACAGCAGACAGGCCGGGATCTCCGCATAGACGGCGACATCGGACTTTCCTTCTTCCCCAATATCGCTGTCTCGCTCGAGAATGTCGGCTTCTCGAATGCCTCATGGGCGCGCGAGCCCGAAATGGCCTCAATGAAGGAAATGCGGGCGGCGCTGAAGCTGATGCCGCTTTTCAGTGGCAATATAGAGATCGACAGTTTCTCGCTGGTCGATCCGGTCATCCATCTTGAGGTGCGACGGGACGGAACGCCGAACTGGCAATTCGAGGCAGCGCAGGCGGCCGCGCCCGAGAGCTCCGCTGCCACAGAAGACGGAGGCGGGTCTTCTCTTGGCGGCGTGCGCCTCGGCGACGTCTCCGTCAGGAACGGAACCGCGACCTATCGCAATGCCCAGACCGGCGCGAGCTATGCGGCGGAGCGTGTGAACATGGACCTGGCGCTTCCGGGCCTCGACGATCCGTTCATCGCCAATGGCTCCCTTGTGTGGAATGGCGACGAAATCGGCATCGATCTGCGTGCGGATCGCCCGCGCGCGCTGACCGAAGGCGGCGAAACGCCCGTCGCGCTTACAATCTCGGCCCCCAAGGTCGATGCCTCCTACTCCGGCACAGTGAAGCCGCTTGATGGCCTGGCGTTCGCTGGTGAGGTCGACCTCAATGTGCCTTCGGTGCGCGAGCTCGCCGCCTGGAGCGGCAGCCCGCTGCCCGCCGGCGACGGCTTTGGCGCACTTTCGGTCGAAGGCAAGGCAAGCGGCGGCGGCAACGAGTACCGGTTCTCCGATGCACGTGTCGGCTTTGACGGGATGAACGCCACGGGCAATCTCATCTTCCGCACAGGCGGCGCGCGCCCCTATGTCAAAGGCAATCTTGCCGTCGATAAGATCGATGTGAACACCTATCTTGCCGAAGGGAAGTCCGGCGGCGGTGGTGGCGGCGGTGGCGATGCAGGCGGAAGTGCCGGCGGGGCAGACTGGAGCACTGAGCCAATCGACATGTCGGGCCTCAAGGCAATCGATGCGGATTTTGCATTCTCGACCCAGCAGATCCTTTTTCAAAAAATCACGATTGGCGAAAGCGTGCTCAACCTCAAGCTCGCCAATGGCGTCCTCACGGCCAATCTCACCCAGCTCGATCTCTATGAGGGGCGCGGCTCCGGCGTACTCACATTGAACGGAGCGGGGAATACACCGCAGCTGAAGGCTGACTTCCGGTTGTCCGGCGTCGCCGCCGAACCGCTGCTGACCGACGCGGCGGATTTCTCCCGGCTGCAGGGCACCACCGCCGTCAATTTCTCTCTCGCCACTTCCGGCCGCAGCCAGCGGGATATGGTCGCGGCGCTTGGCGGCAACGGCGCGGTGAAGTTCACCAATGGCAAGATCAAGGGCGTCAATCTCGCACAGCTTACCCGCACCGTGCTGAGCGCGGCGACGAGCGGCTGGCAGGCCGGCGGGACTCAGGATACAGATTTTTCCGAACTGGGCGGCACCTTCACCATCAGCAACGGCGTGTTGAGCAACAATGATCTGAAGCTGCTCTCGCCGCTTATTCGCATATCGGGCGCGGGCACCGCGAATATTCTTGAGAAGACTCTCAACTACCGTGTCGAGCCTAAGATCGCCGCTTCTCTCGAAGGGCAAGGCGGCAAGACGGATGTCGCGGGCATCGAAGTGCCGATCATCATTTCCGGTCCATGGGCAAAACCGCGTTTTACGCCCGACCTCAAGTCCATGATTGAGAACCGCGAGAATATCGGCAACACGATCAAGTCGATCAAGGAAGACGGCGGCAAGTCGCTCCTTAAGGGCCTGATGGGCGAGCCCGGAGGCGGCGCTCCGGCCGAAGGCGCCGATACCGGAGGATCACAAGAAGAAACCAAGCCAAGCGCCGAGGATGCATTGAAGCAGCTCTTCGGCCGCTAGCGCTCAGACCTTCCTGAAATCGCCGAGGTCGGCGTATTCCTTCACGCCGTCGACCCGATACATGCGCCGCGCAAGACGAGGATAGGTGCAGACGTCGATAGGCGACCGTGTTCCGCCCATCAGGTAGACAAGGTCCTCCTTGGCGTCTTCCGGCACATGCATGGAATGCGCGGGCGAATTCTTCGGGAAGGCCATGAAATCTCCCGGCCCCACCCCGAACGTATCATCGCCGATGGTTGCCAGTGCCCGGCCCGAGAGGATGAAGAGGAATTCCTCGTCCTGTCCATGGAAATGGTGCTCCGTCGTGTCGCGGCCCGGCTCCACGCGGACGACATGGACGCCGACATCCTCGAGGCCCGCCATATCGCCAAGGGAGCGCGTATGGCGCACGGCATTCGGGTTGAACTGGTGCACCACGACCTTTTCCGCCAGACCGGCGATGCGAGCGGCGTCGTAAAACAGGCTTTTCCCCGCCGGAAGCCCCGCCCCGGTCTCTTTTCCATCATTGGCCGGCATCTTCAGTCCTCCTCACGGCTTTTTCGGGCCTTTGTGCCCTACGCCGCTCCCGTCTACACTGGCTTTTACTGATTCGTCGGGGACGGGCGACGCATTCATGATTCAACACGTCTTGTCGACGCTGGTAAAATTCTTCATCGGAGCGGTGGCCGTCGGCGCCCTGCTCAATGCGTTCGACATCACAGCCGAGCAGGTGCTCCAGGATGTCGGGTTCACGCCTGAGGCCGTCCTCGCTTTCGTTCGCGATGGGATCGGATGGGCTTTGCCTCACTTCCTGCTGGGGGCAATGGTCCTCATTCCCATTTGGCTCGTCATCTTTCTTCTCAAGCCTCCCGGTTTTCGCCGTTAGCAGCACCTTGCGCGGCGGGCGAAGGCATGTAGAGTTTGGTTAACGGTGAAGGGAAAGCCCTTCACCGCATTGGATATATTTGGGAGGGGATCCATGAAGAAACTCGTTCTTGCCGCCGCTCTGGGCATTTCTGCATTTGCGTTCGCCGGACAGGCCTCGGCCGATGTCGGCGCCGGTCTTGTCGGCAACACCGTCACGCTGACGGCCGCTGACGGCACCGTCACCAAGATTTTCTATCCCGACACCTCGAACGTCCTTGTTCAGGGCGCGGACGGCGCGGAGATAGCGGGCAACTGGCGCGTCGCGGACAATACGATCTGCACCAAGGTCGGCGATGCGCCGGAAAACTGCACCGCCCCCATTGAGGAAGCACCGGCCGTTGGCAGCTCCGGCGTCATCGAGGGTGCCCAGGGTGAAGTCAAATGGGCGGTCTCCGAAGGAAAAGGCTTCTGACGCTTTCGCCTGTTCCCTTCCCGTCTTAGCCCTTAGAGTTGCGCCATCAGAATAACGCCTGAGGGAGCAACGAAATGGGAAGACTATCGGGAAAGCGCGCAATCGTTACGGGCGCTGGCAGCGGCATAGGCCGGGCCAGCGCCCGTTTATTTGCGCATGAGGGCGCTCAGGTCGTCGCCGTCGACCGCGCGGAAGATGCCGTGGACGAGACCGCCGCCCTGATCCGCAAGGAAGGCGGCACGGTTTCGTCCGTCGCCGCCGATGTCAGCGACGAAACCGCCGTCAAAGCCTTTGTTGAACATTGCATAGCCGAATATGGCGGCCTCGACGTCCTCTATGCCAATGCCGGCATCAGCGGCGGCCTCGTTCCGCTGCAGGAACAGACTGTCGGCTACTGGCAAGAGATACTGGCGATCAACCTGATCGGCCCGTTCCTCGCGATCAAATATGCCAGTCCCCACATGATCCGCCAGGGCCACGGCTCGATCATCTGCACGGCATCTGTTGCCGGCCTGCGCGCCAATGCGGGCGGCACGCCTTACAGCGCCAGCAAAGCCGGTGTCGTGAGCCTCGTCCAAACCACCGCCAACGAGTTTTACGGCACCGGCGTTCGCGTGAATGCCATCTGTCCGGGGCTCATCGAAACAGGCATGACGAAACCCATATTCGACGGCGCGAGAGCAAGAGGCTCGGAAGACAGGATTGGCCAGTTGAACCCGCTGAAGCGATATGGCCTGCCGCCGGAAATCGCGCAAGCTGCCCTCTTCCTTGCCAGCGACGATGCCTCCTATGTCAACGGTCAGGCGATTGCCGTCGATGGCGGCCTTTCCAGCACGCATCCCTTCGCCGGCCGGCGCTGAGCAGATCGCGTATCTTTGCCGGGTGTCACACCACAGCGGAGATACGCGTTTCCTCGCCCGCGCCTTCGATCGTCACGCGCAGCCTGCACGGGCCGAGCGCAAAGCCACTCACCGTTTTCTCCGAGAAAACGCCCGGCGATCCGACGATGAACCAGTTTTCTCCATCCGGACTTGCCTCAAGGGAGAGCGTCGCCCCTGCAAACTCACCCCATGTCCAGAACGTACCGGTGCCGCCCTGCCAAACGAGTGCATCGGAGCTGCCATTCGCGTTGCTATCCTGAAAGAACACTGCCATCCGTCTCTCCTGTTATCTGCATCGAGATGCGGCAGTGTCGCCGAAGGAAAGTGGATGGGGATAAGTTTGAGACACAAGTCGCTCAGATATCACGTATCGACAGGAAGACCGGGCCTTCCCTGAACAATTCGGAGGCGCGGCGCGCCTCCGGCGGTGGCAGATCAAGCGCAGTATCGCCCCAGAATTCGGCTGGCGCCGCAATGCTCTTTCTGCCGGCCAATGCACTCGCACAGCGGAGGGCGACCGCGCAAACGAGCTCCTTGCCTCCGCCCCTGCGGCGGAAGGCGAGAACATTCTCAGACCGCAGGCCGGATACCACCACGGGCTTGTAGTCGCCTCCCGCGAACAGTGCCGGATGTTCCAGCCGATAGCCGAGAAGCGACGCGATCAGCGCGAATTTCTCATCTGCCCACTGAATGCCTGTAGAGCCGCCCGCGATCAACTCCCGGCGTGCCGCATAGTCGACGGGACGGCGATTATCGGGATCGACCAGGCTCAAATCCGGCAGTTCGGCCCCCTGATAGAGATCGGGTACGCCGGGCACCGTGTAGTGAAGAGCGGCCTGCACCAAGCTGTTGGCGCGCGCTGCCGGTTCGGTCCATGCCACAAAATCGGTCAGGTCCGTGAGGAAATCGCGCGACCGTACCGGATCGAGCAAGGCCTCGACCAACTCCCTGCAGGAGGCTTCGTAGCTCTCGTCGGGCTCTTCCCACGCCGACCGGCGCTCCGCCTCCCGCAGCGCCTTGACCTGCCACGCCGTCACCCGGGCTGAAAAAGCCGCCAGGCCGGGCGCGTCCGATGCGGTGAGCCCCACCGGCCAGGCGCCGAACAATGTCTGGTAGAGCATGTAGAGATCGGGTGACGCCAGATTGCGGCTCAGCGGTGCATTCATTTCGCGCCAGGCTCTCACGCGCGTGCGCCATTCCTCCGGAATTTCACTCAGCACAGCCAGCCGCGCGCGAATGTCTTCGCCGCGCTTGTGGTCGTGAGTTGCGGTTGCCAGCATCGCGTGCGGAAAATCCCTGGCCCGCCGCGCCGCAGACGCATGAAACTCCCCGACCGTCGAGGCGAACTGTCCCGCGTCGAATCCCACATCATTGCGCGAGAGCAGCCGTCCATAGCGATAGAAGGCCGTGTCCTCCACCGCCTTGGCGGCAATTGGCACGGATAATTGCTGGAAGCGCCGCACTGCCTCCGCCGCACAATCCGTGTCCCCGGGTCCAGTACCCGCCAGCCACGCCAGCACCATGTCGACAACTTGTCCTTCGCCCGGCGGGATAAACGGCTCGACGCGCTTTCGTGCCAGGGTACGAATTTCTTCATCGCCTGCCGGTGCCGAGGTTCCCGTCCCATAGGTCCGGTAGACCGGAAAAACCCACAGAAGCCGCTCGATGGCGCGGCGTAACATCCCGGCGGTGATCTCCTCCGCCTCGGGCGTGGTTCGGGCGAGCGTGGCAAAAGCCGCGACGCAGCGGCTGAACTGACCTTCAAACTGCCAGGAAAGCGTTTCCTGCCGGGCGCGAAGTTCCTCTGCTTCGAAATCGCTGTGGCGGCCGCCCATTTCGCTCCATAGCGCAGTGAGAGGCCCTTCCCCCTCGGGCGCATGCAGAACCGCCGCAACCTCCGCCATGAAGTCGTAACCGCTCGTGCCGTCGACGGCCCAGTCCTTGCCAAGCTTTTCATCCGCACCGAGAATTTTCTCGATGACGATATAGGCGGGCTCCCGCGCCAGCCCTGCCGGACGTTCGATCCCCTCAAACCTTTCCCTCAGCATCCTGCAATAGCCGATCGGATCTGTAAGGCCGTCGACATGGTCTATACGGACGCCATCGATCAGCCCTTCTCCGTAGAGACGGAAATAGAGCGCATGTGTCTCTTCGAACACCTCCCGGTCTTCGATGCGAATGCCGGCCAGGCCCGTGATCGTGAAAAACCGGCGCCAGTTCAGTTCGTCATTCGCAATCCGCCACGAAGCAAGACGATAATGCTGCCGGTCGTGAAGCGTGCGCAGCCGGTCCCGTCCGGCTTCGCTCTTCGGATCGTAAAGAGCAAACGCCGCATGAGCGTCGTCCGCCAGCTCCGATGCATCTTCGGGCCTAAGAGGAAAGCGGTTCTTGCCATAGGCAGTAAAGAAGAAGTCTCCGTCTTCTTCTCGAAGTTCGATAACGCCCTTCTCGAGAGCGGCGGAAAACGGCTCTCCGAGCAGCGGCAGCAGCAGCTTCTCCCGCCAGTCTATATCGAAGAAACGGGCGTAGCGGCTGTTTCGTCCGTGAGCCAGAACATCCTGCCACCAAGCATTTGCGCCGCCCGCGAAGCCCATGTGGTTGGGCACAATGTCTATCACGATGCCGAGCCCACGCTTGCGCAAGGCGAGCGAGAGGGCACGAAAATCATCCTCGCTGCCCAGTTCCGGATTGATACGGGTCGGGTCGACGACATCATATCCATGCATCGAGCCGGCACGCGCCGTCGTGATGGGCGAGGTGTAGAGATGACTGATCCCGAGATCCTCGAGATAGGGAATCAGCTTCTCCGCATCGGCGAAGGTGAAATCCTTGTGGAACTGCATGCGATAAGTCGCGCGCGGGCTCATCTTGCTCTCTTCGATTTGAGGATGGCGATACGCCGGGCAATATCCGGCTGATCGAGCAGGTCGCGGGTCGGTCCCGGCATCCGCCGGCACCAGTTAGGATGCTCGTTCATGGTGCCTGGCAGATTCGGCTGCTCCACCAGCCCTACGATGTCTTCCATCGGCAGAATGGCGATTGGGCAAGGCGTTTCACTCACAAAGGCAAGAGCGGCGTCCAGAACAGGGTTCGCATCATCCGGCTCCGGCATCGCCGCGTCCGTCACGCCGGCATCGCGCATGGCCGCCCAGAATTTTGTCCGCTCCCGTTCGCGACCCTCCCGATGCTCCGCCTCACTTGGTGCGTCCGCCTTTCGCTTCAAATTCCACGTCCAGTCTATATCTCTGCCGCTCCACCAGCCGGCGACTGTCGGCAGGTCGTGAGTGCCGGTCATCGCGGCTGCCTTCCCCTGCCACTCCTTCGGGGGAAGGAATGCCTCGTCCGCACCGCGTTCAAACCAGAGAACGCGCATGCCGAGCATTTCTTTCCTGCCCATCTCCTCGCGAAGCCCTTCGGGAACGGTGCCGAGGTCCTCGCCTATGACGATCGCCTTGGCGCGTTGCGATTCCAGTGCGAGCAGGCGAAGCATGTCGTCGAGGGGATAAGTGAGATAGGCGCCATCCGCGGATGAGGCGCCCGACGGCACCACCCATAGGCGGCGCAGCCCGAGCGCATGGTCGATGCGAATGCCGCCAGCGTGGCGAAGCGCGGCGCGTATGGTGGCGATGAACGCATCAAAGCCGGTGCGCTGGAGTGCCTGCGGCGAAAATCCGGTGATGCCCCAGTTTTGTCCGTCGGGCCCAAGCGGATCGGGCGGTGCGCCAATCGACAGCCCGGTCAGCAGTTCTTCCGGCCGGCTCCAGGCATGACTGCCCCCCGCGTCCATGCCAACTGCGAGATCGGCAATAAGGCCGATTGCCATGCCCGCCTGTCGCGCCGACCGCTGCGCCTCGTCGAGACCCTTTTCCGCAAGCCATTGCAGGAAAATATAAAAACCGACCTCGTCTTCATGCGCGGCCGCGAAGGTGGCTACCGCCCGGTCCGATGGGTTGCGATATTCGATGGGCCAATCCTGCCAGCCACCTGCTCCGCTCTGCCTGAAAAAATGGGCGTGAAGCGCGTCGAAGAGGGCGTGCCGCCGCAGTTCCTCTCCGGCCTCCGCGACATAGGCTGAGACGGCCTCCTTCACGCCCGCGTCCCGTCCGTCGTAAGCCGCCCGAAGCGCGCCCAGACGTTCGGGTATCGCGGCTGGCCAGTCGATAAGTGCTGCTCGCGGAGCTGACGGCATGGCGCCGCCGATCAGGGCCGGGTCCGCATAGAAGACGTTCAGGAACAGCCGGCTCGATGGCGCGTAGGGGCTGTAGCGGCTTGTATCGGCCGGGAAAAGTGCGTGCACAGGGCTGATCGCCATGGCATCGGCGCCTCTCTCGCTAAAGGCGCGGGCGGCATCGGCAAGAGAACTGTAGTCGCCATAGCTCGTTTCGCGCGCATCGCGCAGTGCCGCAATTTGTATGGCGGGGCCCCAGACGCGACGCCCCCCGGTGGCTTCACCTATCGGATAGCAATGCGGGGGCGCTACTGCGAGCTGCACTTCGTGATCGTCCAGCAAGAGCCGATGGTAGCCCGGTTGGCCGATGGCAGGGAGCATCGCGCCATCCTGTCCGTCCTCCAGTACCACGTCGCGCGCGGAGCCATCCTCCAGAACAAGCCGCGCCCGCTTCGCTCCGCCATAACGGCCCTGCAACCGGATCACACTGCCTTGATCGCCTGAAAGAAAAGAGGTTTCACCGCTGGCGCGCTCTTCCAGCCGGTTGCAGCTATCGGCAATCGCCGAGCTGCTGTCGGCGGGCAAGCCGAGTGCCGCGAGGATCGCCGAAAGGGCGTCTTCGCTGACGCGCTGCCGTCTGCCGGCAGCATCCGTCCACTCGACCTGAATACCCGCGGCCTGAGCCAATGAGACGATCCTGCTCATATCCGTTCGAGCCAGACGGCAATGCTGCCGGGGGTTCCGGTTTCACCTTCACTGTAGATAACACCGTCTCCCGGCATCGGAACGGCGGCCGGCGTTTCTCCAAGATTGAAGGCGATCACAAGCACGCTGTTGTCGGCCATCCGCCATCTTGCGATAGCGGCTCCCTTGGCGAGAACTTCGGCTTCTATCCCGCGGGCGCCCTGCAGCCGTGGTACGATTTCCTTGTGCCGCAGCCGCAGAAGTTCCTTATAGAGAACTTTCCACTTCTCTCCGTCCGGTCCGGGCCGCGGGCGGGACTGCTCATAGGTATCGGCTGCGTTCGGATCCGGAATACGTTTGCGCGCTTCCTCGTTCGCATAGGATGGAAACTTCGCGAATTCCTGCCGACGTCCGCGGCGCACGGCATCCGCGAGTTCGTCGTGAAAATCGGTGAAGAAAAGAAAGGGCGTTTGCGAGCCTTCCTCGTCGCCCATGAAGAAGAGCGGGATCTGCGGAGAAAGCAGTAGAAGAGCCGTCGCCGCGCGAAGCCTTGCGGGGTCGGTGAGAACGGTAAGCCGTTCTCCCATCGCTCGATTGCCGATCTGGTCGTGGTTCTGAAGAAAGGAGACGAACGCCGCCGCTGGCAGATGGGCGCTTGTCCCGCCGCGCCGCCTGCCATCGAGATGTTGTGATACCTCGCCCTGAAAGGCGAAGCCTTCGGCAAGGCACCGGGCGAGCATCTCCGTCGGACGGGCGGCGAAATCGCCGTAATAGGAGCTCGTTTCGCCTGTCAGCAATACGTGCAATGCGCTGTGGAAGTCGTCATTCCATTGCGCGTCGTAGCGGCCCGCCGAAAGCCGGTCGGGATCGTTGTTCTCGTTCTCGAGGATGAGATGGATGTACCGATCGCTGCCAAGCTTCTCTCTTATTTCTCCGGCCATCCGGTCGAGAAAGTCATTGTTGGCTATCGCCTGAACGGCATCGAAGCGCAGCCCGTCGAAGCGGTATTCATCGAGCCACATCAAGGCATTGTCGATGAAGAAGCGCTCCACCGGCTT
The DNA here is from genome assembly GCF_000017565.1 of Parvibaculum lavamentivorans DS-1. Classification (NCBI taxonomy): domain Bacteria; kingdom Pseudomonadati; phylum Pseudomonadota; class Alphaproteobacteria; order Hyphomicrobiales; family Parvibaculaceae; genus Parvibaculum; species Parvibaculum lavamentivorans. Next base: position 592,796 of record NC_009719.1, on the reverse strand, counting down.
CTGGTCCACGGCGACGGCCGCGCCCCATGGCGTGTGAACGCTCGGATCGAAGAAATCCCGCGCATAGACGCCGAGGTAATTACCGTCCGGCCCGAAGTGGTTGTAGACGACATCGAGAAAGACCATCAGGCCGAGCTCATGTGCCTTGTCGACAAGCGCCTTCAATTCGTCCGGTGTTCCGTAGCTCTCCGCCGGCGCATAAAGCAACACGCCGTCATAGCCCCAGTTCCGCGTGCCGCTGAAGGCGGCTACAGGCATCAATTCAATGGCCGTAACGCCGAGATCAGCAAGAGCGGGAAGCCGGTCTGCAATGCCGGAGAAGCCGCCGAGCAAGCCGGGATGCACCTCCTGGATGACCGCCTCCTCCCATTTCCTGCCGCGCCAGTTGAGCGAGCGCCATTTGTAGGTCGACGGATCCATCACAACGCTCCAGCCATGCACGCCATCTGACTGCATACGCGCCGCGGGATCCGGCACCGCACGATCATTGTTCACGCGAAAACGGTAGCGGGCACCGGCTCCAACAGGCGCCTCCGCCATGAACCAGCCATTCGCCGTCTGTCCAAGCGGCACCGTCCTCCCTCCGTCGAGGACAAGCTCGACGGTGCCTGCATTCGGCGCCCACAGGGAAAACCTTGTCCGCCCCGGCTCCAGCAATGTCGCTCCCCACGCCATCATGCTTCTTCGCTCGCCGGTAACTCGATCGTGCAGCGCAGGAGGGCCGCGCCGCGCGCCTCCACCTCGTATTGACCGCTGACCTCTATCTCGTCCCGTTCGGGATAGATGCTGTCGATGAGAACGGTGCACTTGTTTTCGGATGGCGTTATGTGGAACGAGATCGGGTGGTCGGAAGCATTGAGAAGCAGCGTCAGCACTTCGATATGTCCGTCTTCGTGCCGGCATGCCCGCCGCATCGCGAGCGCACGGCCGTCCGGGTTGTTCCAGTCCTCCTCGGAGGGCGCGGTGCCGCGCTCGTCAAACCACTCTACGTCGTTGAGACCATGCCCGGTCGCATCTTCACCGTAGAGAAAGTTCGGCGCCCGCAGCATCGTGTGGCGTTTGCGTATGTCGATCAGCCGGGAGGTAAAGGCAAAAAGGCTTTTGCCCTCCTCCGTCTCCATCGCACTCCAGTCCAGCCAGCTGATTTCATTGTCCTGGCAGTAGGCATTGTTGTTCCCGCCCTGACTGCGGCCGAATTCGTCTCCGGCCAGCAGCATCGGTGTGCCGAGCGAGGTGAACAGCGTCGTCAGCATCGAGCGGCGAACGCGGTTTCGCACCTCAAGGATCGCCGCGTCGTCGGTCGGCCCTTCGGCTCCCCAGTTCCGTGAATAATTATGCGAATGCCCGTCCCGGTTTTCCTCGCCGTTGCGTTCATTATGCCGGTGTTCATAGGCGACGAGATCCGCCAGCGTGTAGCCATCATGGCTGGCGATGTAGTTCACGCTCGCCCAGGGCCGGCGCGCCCTACGGTCGAAGAGGTCTCCCGATCCTGAAATACGTGCCGCAAGTTCGCCGCGCAGCGACGCATCGCCCCTCCAGTATTTCCTCACGCAATCACGGTACTTGTCGTTCCACTCCGCGAAGCTCGGTGGAAAATTGCCGAGCTGATAGCCGCCGGGCCCGATATCCCAGGGTTCGGTTATGAGCTTCAATCCGCTCAGGACCGGGTCCTGCCGGAGTACGTCGAAAAAGCCCGCGCCCGGATTGAAGCCCTGGTCCGTCCGGCCGAGCGTCAATCCGAGATCGAAGCGGAAGCCATCGATGCCGAAGGACGTCGCCCAAAAGCGAAGCGAGTCCGCCACCATCTGGATCACGCGCGCATTCGACAGGTTGAGCGTGTTTCCCGTGCCGGTATCGTTGACGCAGTAGCGCGCGCTCTCGGCGGTCAGCCGGTAATAGGTGGCATTGTCGAGCCCGCGCCAAGACATGGTCGGTCCCCGCTCGCTTCCCTCGCATGTGTGGTTGTAGACGACGTCGAGAATGACCTCGATGCCCGCCGCGTGCAGCCGCCGGACCGCGATCCGCAATTCATCCTGATCGTCGGAAGCGAGATAGCTGCGCTCCGGCGCGAAGAAGCCGAGCGTGTTGTATCCCCAGTAATTACGCAGGCCCTTTTCCTGCAGGAAACGGTCCTGCACAAAGGCATGTATCGGCATCAGTTCGAGCGCCGTCACGCCGAGCCGCTTCAGATGATCGATCACCTTGGGATGCGCCAGCGCCGCGAATGTTCCCTGTTCGGTCGGGGGAACATCTTCCATCAGCTTTGTCAGCCCTTTGACATGGGCTTCATATATGACCGTCTCCGACCAAGGTGTGTTGGGCCTGATGTCGCGCGACCAGTCGAAAGTGGTATTCGTGACCACGCCCTTCGGCATGGCCGCCGCGCTGTCCCTGCGGTCGAAGCTCAGATCGGCGCGGTGCGAGCGAACGCGGTAGCCATGCAGCGCATCGGTCCGGCGCACTTCGCCGGCGAGTTTTCGTGCATAGGGATCGAGCAGCAATTTGTTCGGGTTGAAGCGGTGTCCTTCTTCCGGCGCATAGCGTCCATAGGCGCGGTACCCGTAGAGAAGGCCCGGCCGCGCATCCGGCAGATAGCCGTGCCACACCTCGTCGGTCCATTCGGGCAACTCGTAGCGCGCGATCTCCCGCTTGCCCGTGGGTTCAAACAGGCAGAGTTCGATCTTTTCGGCATGCGCCGAGAAGACCGCGAAGTTGACGCCGAGGCCATCAAAGGTGGCGCCGAGCGGACGCGGCGAGCCATTGTCAAGTCGCTCCGGAAGCGGGCTCATCGGTTCGGTCCCTCATGCTGGAGAATAACGGCGGCCAGAGGCGGCAGCACGACGCTCGCGCTTGCAGGCTGGCCATGGGCAGGCGCCGCGCGCGCTTCCACCAGACCGGCATTGCCGATGTTGCCGCCGCCGTAAATGGCCGCGTCGCTGTTCAATATTTCGCGCCACTGCCCGGCAAGCGGCATGCCGATCCGGTAGTCGGTGCATGGCTCCGGCGTCATGTTGACGAGCACCACCATGGGCGGCGTTCCGGTCTCGCCATATCGCGCATAGACGAAAACGCTGCGCTCCGCGTCTGCGCCGACGATCCATTGAAAGCCCGCAGGCTCCGTGTCGCGTGCGTGGAGTGCCGGTTCGCTCGCATAGAGCCGATTGAGGTCGCGGACGAGGCGTTGCACGGCGGCGTGTTCGGGGATCGACAATAAGTGCCACGCGACTTCGGCATCGTGGTTCCACTCGCTGTCCTGCGCGATCTCGCCCCCCATGAAAAGGAGCTTCTTGCCGGGATGCGTCCACATGAAGGTGTAGTAGGCGCGTAGCGTCGCGAATTTCCGCCACCGGTCGCCCGGCATCTTCCCGATCAGCGAGCCTTTCCCATGCACCACTTCGTCATGGCTCAGCGGCAGAACGAATTTCTCCGAGAACGCATAGACAAGCCCGAAGGTCATCTCGGAGTGATGCCATTTGCGATAGAGCGGATCGCGCTCCACATATTGGAGCGTGTCGTGCATCCAGCCCATGTTCCACTTGTAGGAAAAGCCGAGCCCTCCGCTTTTGAGCGGCGCCGAAACGCCCGGCCATGCGGTCGACTCCTCGGCGATGGTGACGGCGCCCGGGCAGCGTTCCGCGATGATGGCATTGAGCCGCTTCAGGAAGTCGACGGATTCCAGATTTTCCCGCCCGCCATGAATGTTCGGCACCCATTCGCCGGCCTTGCGGCTGTAATCCCGGTAAAGCATCGACGCAACGGCGTCGACACGTAGCCCATCGACATGAAAGGTCTCGATCCACCAAAGCGCCGACGCAAGAAGAAAGCCCGCAACTTCCGTCCGGCCGAGATTGTAGATCATCGTATTCCAGTCGGGATGAAAGCCCTCCCGCGGGTCCGCATGTTCATAGAGATGCGTTCCATCGAAATGGGCGAGGCCGTGCGGGTCCGTCGGAAAATGAGCCGGTACCCAGTCGAGGATGACGCCGATGCCGGCGCGGTGACATGCATCAACGAACCGCGCGAAATCCTCCGGTTTCCCGAAGCGCGCGGAGGGCGCGAATTGCGAGAGTGTCTGGTATCCCCACGAGCCACCGAACGGATGCTCCATGATGGGCAGGAACTCGACATGCGTGAAGCCCATGTCGGCGACATAGGGAATGAGCCTGTCTATCAGCGCATTCCAGTCGAGCGTACCTTCCACGTTCCCCTCCGGCCGTACCCATGAGGCCGCATGTACCTCGTAGATCGAGATCGCGGCATTCGGGCGCTGGCGGGAGGCGCGTTCAGCGAGCCAGTCTTCATCCGTCCAGCGATAGTCCGGCGGCGCGGCGACGACCGATGCCGTCGCAGGCGGTGCCTCGGTGGCGCGCGCGACAGGGTCGGCTCTTTGCGTCGTGCTGCCGTCCGCACCCGCGATTTCGTATTTGTAGCGTGTGCCCTGGCCGAGCCGCGGCACGAAGAGCTCCCATATCCCCGCGCCATGGCGCAGCCGCATCGGGTGCCGCCGTCCATCCCAATTGTTGAAATCGCCAATGACGGATACGCGCCGCGCATTCGGCGCCCATACCGCGAAGGCAACGCCCGCAACGCCTTCGATCGTTCGCGGTTGCGCGCCGAGGACGCGCGCGAGATCCCAATGCCGGCCTTCGCCGAAGAGATACAGGTCGAGGTCTCCGAGCACCGGGCCGAAGGAATAGGCATCCTCGACCTCCTGCACCGCACCGCCGGGCCAGAGGATGCGCAAGCTATAGGGCTTGTCCTCCTTCATCCGGCCCGCAAAGAGCCCGTCCGAAATCTCCTCGAGCGTGCCGATGTCCTCGCCGCCGGAGCGCGCGATAAGTGACACACTTTCCGCGCCCGGCTGAAATGTACGGACGACATATCCATCATCCTGAGCATGCGGTCCGAGCAGCGCGAACGGATCGGTCAAACGCCCTTCGAGCAGAGCCCCCGCCGCATATTCGAGCCTGTCGCCGCCCTCCATCAAATTCCCTTTCCGTTGAGTATCGCTTCCGCCACGCGTGCAAACCCCGCAACGGGAACGTCGATCCAGTCCGGCCGGTTGGCCGCCTCGTAGGCAACCTCATATGCCGCCTTCTCCAGAACGAGGAGATTGAGCAAGGGGTCGTTGCCGATGTCGCGCTCTCCGGCATATCCGTCCAGGAACGCCTCCACCGCCTGAACGCGGAAGCGCGCATAGCGTTCACCCGTCCGGATTTCCTCCGTCTCCGCGCTTGCGGGGCGCTGCCGCTCGGCAACCGCCGCCGCATAATCGAACGAGCGGAGCAGCCCGGCCACATCGCGCAGTGGAATATCTTTCTTCCGCCGGTCGGCAAGCGGCTTTGCCGGCTCGCCTTCGAAATCGATCAGCATCACGTCGCTGCCGGTCACGAGCACCTGCCCCAGATGCAGATCGCCATGAATTCTTGTGCGCACGCGCCCTTCAGCGGAAATGGCGAGCTCGCGGATGCGCATGAGCAATATCTCGCGCTGGCCGAGCAGCGTTTCGTCCTCGGTTCCGGTCTGCGGAGTCAGGTCGAGCGCGGTAGAAACCTCGTTCGCGATGCGCTCGCCCATTTCGGAAGCGGCCGCCGCATCCATGGTCTCGGGTGCAAAGGCCGGATGCTTTGCCGGTTGCGCGAGCACGGCGTGCATCTCCGCAAGCCTCTGGCCAAGGTTCCTTGCGAAATTGGCGTAGTTGGAGAAACTCCAATCCATGTCGGTCGCCATCCGCTCAAGCGCGCCCAGCGTCCACTGCCATCCGTCGCCCTGGTTATAGACGAAGGTCTGCATCAGCATCAGCAGGCTCGTGCCGTCATCATCAATACGATTCGCTTCGGCGAGAATGGCCGGGACATTTTCAAATCCCTTGTCCGTCAGATGGCGCACCATCTCGACCTCAGGGTGAATGCCCTTCTGTATCTTGCGCAGAACTTTCAGTACCGCTCGCTCGCCCAGCACCATCGTGCTGTTCGATTGCTCCGCCGCCAGCCAATGCGGCTTGAGGTCGGGTTCAATGTCGAAGCCCGGATGAGCGGTGAACTTCACCACGCTTCCGTCGAGCGGCAGTTCCGCCCCGCTTTGCATTGCCTTCACCACCGTCTGCGAGAAGGTCTCGAGCGAGAAGCCATCCGTCAGCAGCCCCACATGCCGCCCGCGCCGCACGCGCGCGAGGGCGAGGTTGGAGGCGAAGGGGCCCGCCTGCTCTCCCTCCCAGACGATGCCGAGAGGCAATGCATATGAATTCGTGCCGCTATCGGTCGTCACCTCGAGTTCCGTCCACAGCAAATCCTCCGCGCCGGGCAGCGCCGCCGTTTTCGCAACGCGAACGCCGCGCAGCGTCTCGTCCTTGGCGCCAAACCAGCGGCGATAGGGAAGATAGGCGGGCAGCACATCGTTCTCGAGAACATGCCGGTTGTTCCCCTGCGTGACATCCGTCAGCGAGGGGCGCAGCACGAATGTGTATCTCTCGATCTCCATGCCGGGCGCCCCGCTCGCCCATTCGGGCGAGGTCGCATCCTCCGCGAGGCGAAACCAGAGAAAGCCGTAAGGCGGCAGCGTCAGGAGATAAGGCAACTGCCCGATGGCCGGAAAAGCCGCGCCGCCGCTCAGTTCCATGGGCGTCCGGTTTTCATATTCATGCAGGTCCAGCTCCACCGCCTGCGCGGTCCGGCTGAGATTGGCGACGCAGAGAATGATGTCTCCGTCATGCTCGCGCAGATAGGCGAGCACTTTCCGGTTCGCTGGCCTGAGAAAGCGTTGCGCACCGCGTCCGAACGCGCGGTGCTCCCGCCGCACCGCCAGCATCCGCTTCAGCCAGTTCAGCAGCGAGTGCCGGTCCCGTTCCTGCGCCTCGACATTGACGGCCTGAAAGCCGTAAAGCGGGTCCATGATCGCGGGCAGCGCCAGTGTCGCCGGGTCCGCGAGCGAGAAGCCGCCATTGCGGTCGGGCGACCACTGCATCGGCGTGCGCACACCATCCCTGTCGCCGAGATAGACATTGTCGCCCATGCCGATTTCATCGCCGTAGTAGAGCACCGGCGTGCCCGGCATGGTCAGCAGCAGCGCATTCATCAACTCGATCCTGCGCCTGTCCCGCTCCATCAGCGGCGCCAGCCTGCGGCGAATGCCGAGATTGATCCGCGCCCGCCGGTCCGCGGCATAGGTGTTCCAGAGATAGTCGCGCTCCGCGTCCGTCACCATTTCGAGCGTCAACTCGTCATGATTGCGCAGGAAAATCGCCCATTGGCAGCTTTCATCTATGTCGGGGGTCTGGCGCATGATGTCGGTGATCGGGAAGCGATCTTCCTGCGCCACCGCCATGTACATGCGCGGCATAAGCGGAAAGTGAAACGCCATGTGGCATTCGTCGCCGTCCGTGCCGAAATATTGCTGAGTGTCTTCCGGCCACATATTCGCTTCCGCCAGCAATACGCGGTCCTTGTAGTGTCGATCGAGGTCGGCGCGGATCTTCTTAAGGACTTCATGCGTCTCCGGCAGATTTTCGTTCGATGTTCCCTCCCGCTCGATCAGATAGGGGATGGCGTCGAGCCGCAGCCCGTCGACGCCCGCATCGAGCCAGAAATGCATCACGGACAAGACTTCCTTCAGCACCGCAGGATTGTCGAAATTCAGGTCCGGCTGGTGCGAATAGAAGCGATGCCAGAAATAGGCGCCAGCCTCCTCGTCCCAGGTCCAGTTCGATTTCTCCGTATCGCAGAAGATGATCCGCGTGCCGGCGTAATTCTTGTCGCTGTCCGACCAGACATAGAAATCCCGCTCGGGGCTTCCCGGCGGTGCGCGGCGCGCCGCCTGAAACCAGGGATGCTGGTCCGATGTGTGGTTGATGACCAGCTCGGTGATGACGCGAATGCCCCGCCCATGCGCCGCCTGCACAAAGGCGCGCATCTCTTCAAAGGTGCCGTAGTCCGGGCTCACATCGCGGTACTCGCCGATGTCGTAGCCGTCGTCGCGGCGGGGGCTCGGGTAGAAAGGCAGCAGCCAGATCGCGGTCACGCCGAGATCGGCGATGTAGTCGAGCTTACGCATCAGCCCGGCGAAATCGCCGATGCCGTCATTATTGGCATCGAAGAACGACTTCACATGAAGCTGGTAGATCACCGCGTCCTTGTACCAGAGGGGATCGGTCTCGAGCGCCTGTTCGGTCATGACGCGCCTCCCGGTGAGATGCGCCAGATCCGGTAAGGCTGTTCCGGCTCGAGCCGAATATGCTGATATTTGCCACGCCAATGGAAATGATAGCCCTCCGCCAGGTCCTCGACGGCGACGCTGCCATGATCGGGCAGGCCGAATTCCCAAAGCGGCACTTCAAAATCCGCTTCCTGCGGATGGAACGGATCGAGGCTGACGGCGACAAGGATGATGTCGCTGCCATCGGACGACGGCTTGCCGTAATAGAGAATGCTATCGTTATGCGCGACGTAGAACCGCGTATTCAGATGCGTCTGCAGCGCCGGATGGGCGCGGCGGAGCCGGTTCAGCAGCGTGATGTCGGCAATGATGTTGCCCGGCGCCTGCCAGTCGCGCGGCCGGATTTCGTATTTCTCGGAATCCGCATACTCCTCCCGGCCCGGCAACGCCGCCGCCTCGCAGAGTTCAAAGCCGGAATAGACGCCGAACAGTCCAGACAGCGTCGCCGCCAGAACCGCGCGAATGCGAAAGCCGGGGCGTCCCGAATTCTGCAGAAAGACCGGATTGATATCGGGCGTGTTGACGAAGAAATGCGGCCGGTAAAATTCCTTCGGCGCCGTCTTCGTCAGCTCCTCGATATATTCGGCAAGCTCCGCCTTGTGGTTCCGCCAGGTGAAGTAGGTATAGGACTGAGAGAAACCGATCTTGCCGAGGCGATACATCATCGCCGGCGCCGTGAAGGCTTCGGCGAGGAAGATCACATCCGGATGGATTTTCCTGATGTCACCGATCATCCACTCCCAGAAAGGCAGCGGCTTGGTATGCGGATTGTCGACGCGGAAGACCTTGACGCCGTGGCTTACCCACAGCAGCACGACGTCGCGCCACGCGAGCCAGAGGCCGGGCACCGCATCCTCCGCATAGAAGTCGACATTGACGATGTCCTGATATTTCTTCGGCGGGTTCTCCGCATATTTCAGCGAGCCGTCCGGCCGCCAGGCGAACCAGCCCGGATGCTCCTTCAGCCAGGGATGGTCGGGCGAACATTGAATGGCGAAGTCGAGCGCGATTTCGAGACCCTGCGCCGCTGCTGCGTCCACCAGCCGGTCGAAATCGTCGAAGCCGCCGAGTGCCGGGTGAATGGCGTCATGGCCGCCTTCCTTGCTGCCGATGGCATAAGGGCTGCCGGGGTCGCCCGCCTCCGCCGTCAGCGAATTGTTTTTCCCTTTCCGATTGGCGCGGCCTATCGGATGTATCGGCGGGAAATAGAGCGTGTCGAAGCCCATGTCGCGAATGGCCGGAAGCCGCGCGATCACATCGTCAAACGTGCCGTGGCGCTTCGGATCGTCCGTCAGCGATCTCGGGAAAAGTTCGTACCAGCTCGAAAAGCGCGCCGCGAGACGTTCCGCGTCGACGCGTTGCGGGTTCGACCGGACGCTATGCGGCCGGTCGTCCACACGATCCATCAATTGCGCCAGTTCGGGCGACAGCAGCAGCACCGCGCCTTCCGCGCCATTGCCCATCTTTTCCAGTTGCGTATCGATATTGGCCAGCACCGGGCGCGTCTTTTCGTCCGCCCGTTGGAGCGCCTTCTTCACCAGTGCGCGTCCTTCCATGAAGTCGCCCGCCAATGCCACATCGGCATCGAGCTTCTTCCGGAAGTCGCGGCGGAAGCCACCGAAGCGGTCCAGCCAAGCCTCGATGGCGAATTCATGCCGCCCGAGGCGGGAGAGCGGAAATTCGCCGCCCCAGCGATTGTTCGGCAGTTCCTCCATGCGGACCGCCGTCCAGTTCTTCTTGTCCGCCGCGCGCCATTGAATTTCTGCCGCAAGTTGCTCGTGACCATCCGCGAAGATTGTCGCCTCGACGGTCACCATTTCGCCGGTCACGCGCTTCACCGCGAAATCGCCGCCTTCGACGCGCGGCGTCACGTCCTCGACGACAAGCCTCGGCCGCGCCGCCGCCGTCTTGACGCTGCGGGCATTTGCCTTTGCGCCGCCGGCAACAGGCTTCGCGCGCCGCGCCGCGAGCAGCCGCACCTCCCCCGCCGCCAGCGGCGCGAAGGCATCGCCCGCCGCCTCTACGGGGGTGAAGTTGTCGAACGCCGCGCCCGCGGCGGGCAGAATGTCCTCCGGGTCCGGTGCGGGCTGATCTTCCGCCGTCCCGTTGATCAGCAGCAGGACGGCCTCGCCCGCCCTTCGCATATCCGCGGTATCCGTCCGCAGCAGGGCCGTCACCGCCGAGGCGGAGCCGGTAAGCCGGCGCGCTTCGCCGCCGAGATGGCCCGCGCGCTCCGTCAGTCGAAGCGCGCGCTGAACTGCATCCCGATGCCCCTGCGTCAGCAGCCCGGACGGCACGATCAGGCCTTGCCCCGTGCAGGCCGCCGCTCCAAGAAGGCGGGCCACGGCTTGCGCGTCGCCGCCCTCCTTCACTTGCTCGCGGCGCACTTCCGATATGAGCGGCGCCACATGGCGAAGCTCTTCATATTCCTCGATCAGCCAGGGCGCTCTGAGGTCCCACCAGCCTAAAGACGAAATCAGATAATCTATGCCTGTGTCTGCAAGGCTCCGCGCGGCCGCGCGCGACAGGCCGGGAGGGCCGGCGAGAAAGACGGGCGCGTCCTTCTTCCGCAGGTCCCCTGTCAGCATCTTGATGAACGCCGGGTCCGCCCGCTCCGCCGACAATAGCGAAAAGCCTTTCGCGCCCGCCGTCATAAGCGATTTCAATCGCTCGCCAAGCGGCTTGCGCAATGCTTTTTTCGCCTCTTCCGATCTCAGCCGCGCGCGTGCTTCGCCGATCGCGGGCAGGGGCTTTCGCGGATCGAGCGGTGCTTCCTGTCCCGGCTGGCGGCGAAGAGCGAAAGCGTCGGGATAATCGTGAACGAGTTGATGGTCGATCGGGAAACGGTCGAGTTCGACCGCCAGCAGCAGGTCGAGCCCCGCCGTCTCGCACGCTTCCGCCGCGCCGGGCGGAATGATTTCCTCATCGGAAAAGATCGAGCCGGACCACTCCCAGAGAAGGCTCCCGAACCCCAGCTCAGCCGCTTCCTCCGACAGGCGGCGCCAGCCGTCTGTCGCCGCCGGTTCGTCGGGACGGACCGAAAGGACACGGACAGGTAAATGCGGCAAGACTGGACTCCATCGGGGCAGGATGTGGAGTCAATCAACCAATGGCGGGGTTACGGGTTCCATTTGCGCAAGCTTGAAGCGCCATGCCCCGCAAATAGCCTGCATTATGTGTATTTTTAACCCGTAGCACTCAAACAGGCTCAAACAGCCTGCCGCCGGGCCAGCACAATCTAATTCGTATACGGATTAACAAGCTCCGGCTGCCCTCAGTCCAGCTCGACATCCAGCAGCCGCACGAATTGTTGCCCGCAATGCATGTCGCGTTCGACCATGCCTCCCTGCGCCGCCGTTCGCGCATAGGAAATCTTCAGCATGTTCAGCCGCGGCACGGGATAGCGTTGCACCAGCGCCGGATCGGCACCGAACAGGCGCTGCATCAGCGCCGGCCCCAATGCCGGGTGATCGCTGTAGCGCGTGAAATTTTCCGGGCCGTCGAAGAACAGATCGAAAGTCACCCAGTAGGGACCGGCATTCTTCGAGCGGATATGGCGGCAGACTTCGGCCAGCTTCGTCATCATGCGCCCTCCCCTTTCGCCAGATCGATCCATTTGGTGCGCACCAGTTCCATCGGATCGTCGAGCTCGATCACGTGATTGAGTTTGAACTCGTAAACCGGTCCGCGCTCTATGTCGGCGGGCGAGAAGGCAAAGCCATAGCTCGGCAGTTCCTTGTCCAGCACAACGGGGAAGTGAAAGAAATAGGGGTTGCAGGCCTTGGCGATCTGCGTCGCCATTTCCTGGCTCTCCGCCGTGGCGACGAACAGCACGCCGATTTCGCGCGGCGCCGCCGTGCCCGGTGGCGGACGGTCGCCGGAAACGGCGTTCCAGCCATACATCCTGAGCGAAATATGGAAATCGCCGGCCGCCGCGCCGATGGTCTTTCGCGTGCGCTCGTAAAGCGCCGCCAGCAGATTGTCGTGGAATTCATCGACGCGGCAGAGCACATCGGGGTCCTGAATGCCGACAAGCATGATCGTCTGGAATTTGCCGCCGCCCGCGCCTTCAAGCTTCATCGTATAAGGCGCTGGCTCCCAGACCGAACCTGTCACCCGCACCCTGCGCTCGTCGACGGCGGCATAATCGGCATCCGTGACGTTCAGCACGCCGCCGGGTTCGGTCAGCAGGAAGGGATTGCTGTTCTCATAAAGCATATGCGCCGACACACTGTCCGGGTCGCAGCGATTGCCGGGGCTGAGCGGCTCCACCTCGAAGCCGTCATTGCCGATGCTGATCAGCACACCGGCGCCGTTGGTGGGGTACATGGTGCATTGCGCGCCGCACTCGGCGACTTTCGCAGCATGCCATGACGGACCGGAGGGCGCGCCCTTCATCAGCGCGAAACAGGCGAGCACCGCCGTGTCGGTGGTGCGGCCGCCCAGCACAATGTCGGCCCCCGCTTTCAATGCGGCGATGTAGGGCTCCGGGCCCATGGCGGCGACGATGTGGTCGCAGCTTTCGATGGTCGCATCGTCCAGCGGACCGAGCGGCGGCAGCGGCCGGATTTTTCCGGCGGCATTGCGCGCCTTCAGCATCTCCTTGTCCTGTTCGCTGTAGAGCAGCGCGATCTTCGGGCGAATGCCGAGTTCGGCGGCCACTTCCACAACGATGTCGCGGGTCCAGTCGAGGTTCTTGTCTCCGCCCGCCTGTCCGCATGTGCCGACGATCAGCGGAATCCCCGCTTCCGCTCCCGCCCGCATCAGGATCGTCAGGTCGCGCTTCACCGAGCCGCGATTGTTCTTGGAAATGCCGAGCGCCAGATAGGCGGCGCCGCTGTCCGTCGAGCCCGCATCGGTGGCAATGGCATGGGCGCCCTGGGCGATGCCGTAGCGCACCTCCTCCTCCCGCGCACCGGCGCCCAGCGACCCGGTGGGCACGAGAATCTTGATCGGACCGTCCAGCATCATGCGCATCCATGGAAAGAGGTGGCCTTGGGCAAGGCCGATGGCAGAACCTGATTTATTGAATTCATTGTGTCAAGTTTTGGATGCAAAATTTGCACAAGATTGTATGGTTGGCCCGAAACCCCCTTGGAGACCAGCCCCATGCCTCCCTCGTCCAGCCGCAAGGTCGTCGTCACGCAGCGTTTCTTCGACGAAAAATCGGCGGAATATCTGCGGGCCCATGGCTGCGAGGTCGTGCTGGCCCCGCCGCCGCCCGGCCAGGGCGATGGCGACCTCGATCCCGCCGAGCTGCAGAGAATGCTGGCGGATGCGGCGGGCTGGATCGTCGGCCATGCGCGGGTGACGCGGCCTTTGCTGGAGGCGCTGCCCGGATTGCTCGTGATCGCCCGGCGCGGCGTCGGCTATGAGCGCGTCGATGTGGAAGCCGCGCGCGATCTCGGCCGCGTTGTCACCATCGCCGCGGGCGGTAACGACGCCTCCGTCGCCGACCACACCATCGGTTTGATGATCGCTGTCGGCCGCCGCTTTCGCGCCTCGCAGGCGGACATGCAGGCCGGCGACTGGTCGATCCTCATGGGTACGGATCTTTGCGAGAAGACGGTGGGGCTGATCGGTCTCGGCCGCATCGGGCGCAGCGTCGTGCGGCGCCTCTCCGGCTTCGATGCCAAAGTGCTGGTGCATACGCCGCATCCGGATGCCGCCTATGCGGAGCAGACCGGCGTCGAATATACCGGCCTGACGGAGCTGCTGCGCCGCTCCGACTATGTCAGCCTCCATGCGCCGCTGACGCAAGCCACGCGGTTCCTGATCGACACGCGGGCCATTGCTTCCATGAAGAAGGGCGCCTTCCTCATCAACACCGCGCGCGGCGGCCTTGTCGACGATGCCGCCCTGCTGACGGGTTTGCAGAACGGTCATCTCGGCGGCGCCGGTCTCGACGTCTTTGTCAGCGAAAGCGATCCGGCATTCCGGCCCGTCTCCGACGCGTTGCTCGCCCTGCCGAATGTCGTGGCGACGCCCCATGCCGGCGCCTCCTCGCATGAAGGGCTCGCGCGCACCAACATGGTGGCAGCGAAATCCGTGGTTACGGTGCTTGATGGCGGCATGCCCGCTCCCGGCTGCGTGGTGGCCGATGGGCGCTGACCTGTCGGGCATCTTATCCGGCCCGGAGCGGAAAGGCGCCGGTCGCCAGCGCGGCGACAAGAACGACAAGGCAGATCAGCACCGCCCATTTCAGGGCGAAACGCTGGGCATCGGCGACATCGACGCCCAGCAGCCCGCAGGCGAGATAGATCGGTGCGAGCAGAGGGCTCAACGCATGTACCGGCTGGCCGATGAGAGAAGCGCGCGCAATGGCGTCCGCCGGAATGCCGTAGCTTGCCGCCGTGCTGGCGATCACAGGCACCACACCGAAATAATAGGCGTCGTTCGACATGACGAAAGTCAGCGGCATGCTGGCAAGCGCCGTGATCGGCGCGAGATACGTGCCGATCGACGGCGGAATGATCGACAGTGCGCTCCCTGCCATCGCATCGGCCATGCCGGTGCCATTCAAAATGCCGGTAAAGGCGCCAGCAGCGAAGATCAGCACCACGACATTGACGACATTCTCCGCATGATCGGCGATGCGTTTCTGCTGTTCGCGGATATTGGGGTAATTGACGGTGATGGCGATGGCGAAGGCGCCCATCATCATCACAGGCAACGGCGCCAGACCGAAAATCATGCCCGCCACCAGCGCCAGTGTCAGCGCGAGGTTGAACCAGACGAGCTTCGGACGGCGCGTTTCCGGATGCGCGATCTCCGGGATGGCGGCAGCATCGACGGCGGGACCGGTGCCGCTTTCACTTCCCGCCGCCGCGAGCCGGCGTCTTTCCGAAAGACCGAACATCCATGCAAGAAGGAAGACGGCCAGCAGCCCGGCGATCATCGCCGGTATCAGCCCGGCAAAAACCTGTCCGAGATCCGCATTCACGGCGGCGGCCGCACGCGCCGCGGGCCCGCCCCAGGGCACAAAATTCATCAGCGAATTGCACAGGCCGAGCAGCGTCGCCAGGATCAGCGGGTTCAGGCCGATGCGGCGATAGACCGGCAGGAAGGCCGTGATGATGATCAGCGCCGTCGTCGTGCCGTCGCCATCCAGCGACACGACGGTGGTCAGCAGCGCCGTGCCGAGACAGATGCGCACGGGATCGTCGCCGACCAGGGCCAGCACGCGCCGTACCAGCGGATCGAACAGACCGGCATCCATCATGATTGCGAAATAGAGCACGGCAAAAGCCAGCATCAGCGCCGTCGGCGATACCTGCAGCACGCCCTTGAGAATCATCTCTCCGAGTTCGGGGCCGGCGCCCGCGATCAGGCCGAACAGGATCGGCACCGCGAGCAGGGCGGCAATGGCGGACATTCGCTTGGTCATGATCAGCACCATGAAGGTGACGACCATGGCCAGGCCGAGAAAGGCGGGGTTCAGTAAGATGTCGAGCATGAAGCTGTTTCCAATCGCCAGGGAGCCGGTATCGGTTGCGGTGCCCGCGCGTCAGTCGCCGGGGTTGCACGATTTCCGCGTGGCTGGTGTAAGAAGGAAATGGGCGGCGCAGGCCGCGCGCCCGCGCAGGGAGGCATGGGAAAGATGACGAATATGCCGGCAAAGGAGGAGGCGGCGCGGGAAGAGGCCACGGCCGATCCGCAACACACCGAGCCCGCGACCCATTCCGTTCTCATGCGCCTGCGCGAGATGATCGTGACGGGCCGGATCCCGCCCGAGACGAAGCTCCGCGCCGAGGCGCTGGCGGCGCAGCTCAACGTATCGCGCACGCCGATCCGCAGCGCGCTGGCGGTGCTCTCCGCCGAAGGGCTCGTGAATTACAGCGTCAATCGCGGCTATACCGTCCGCGCCGTCACCATCGGCGATGTGCTCGACAGTATCGAGGTGCGGGCATCGCTTGAGGGGATGGCCGCCCGGACGGCGGTCGATCGCGGCTGGGAGCCCGGCGCTCTCGAACAGCTGGCCGGGTTGGTCGCTCAGTCCCGCGCCATCGTCGATCGCGGGAAATGGTCGGAAGAGATCGAACGCGAGTGGTATCAGCTCAACTGGCATTTCCACCGCTCGATCATGATTGCGTCGCGCAACGATGTGCTGCGCAACTCCATGCGCATGACCGTGATCTATCCGGTGCTGGGAGATGCCGCGCGCCTCTGCCCGAGCGTTGCCGCCTGCGTGGCGCCGAGGCACCGGCAGGTGCCGGCCACACCCCCGGCGCATATCGTCGACTCCCAGAAGGAACATGAAAACCTGCTTGCCGCGATCCGCCGCGAAGACAGCGCCGAGGCTCAACGCCTGATGTCCGACCATGTCCTCGCCACCAAAAAACGCCTGCTCGCGATTGCCATTCATCGCTGAGCACCGGAGGAGAGGCGCCACGCTAGCAATTAAAGGATGCAAAAACAATAAAATTGCATCCAATATCTTGACCCCGGACCCCAGCTCCGCCTAAGCTCCTGTTATTCCCCGTATTTTCGGGACAGTTGGAGCCTTCAGGATGGATCAAGACCGGAGCTATCGCATCGCCGTCATTCCCGGCGACGGCATCGGCAAGGAGGTCGTGCCGGAGGGCCTGCGCGTCCTGCAGGCGGTCTCCGCCCGATATGGCTGCCGCTTCCGGTTCGACGATTTCGATTTTGCCTCCTGCGACTATTACCTCCGCCACGGCAAGATGATGCCGGATGACTGGAAGGCGCTGATCGGCGGTCACGACGCGATCTTCTTCGGCGCTGTCGGCTGGCCGGAAGCGGTGCCCGACCATGTGTCGCTATGGGGTTCGCTGATCCAGTTCCGGCGCGAATTCGACCAGTATGTGAATCTGCGCCCGGTCAAGCTCATGCCCGGCGTGCCCTGCCCGCTGGCCGGCCGCAAACCCGGCGACATCGACTTCTATGTGGTGCGGGAGAATACCGAGGGCGAATATTCATCCATCGGCGGCCGCATCTTTCCCGGGACCGAGCGCGAAGTGGTGATGCAGGAAACGGTGATGACGCGCGTCGGAGTCGACCGCATCCTGAAATTCGCCTTCGAGCTGGCTGAGCGGCGGGAGAAAAAGCACCTCACCTCCGCCACGAAATCAAACGGCATTTCCATCACCATGCCCTATTGGGACGAGCGGGTGGAAGCGATGGCGGCCGGCTACCCGGCGGTGCGCTGGGACAAATATCACATCGACATTCTCGCCGCGCATTTCGTGCAGCACCCGGACTGGTTCGACGTCGTCGTCGCCTCCAATCTTTTCGGCGACATTCTCTCCGACCTCGGGCCCGCCTGCACCGGCACTATCGGCATCGCGCCCGCCGGCAACATCAATCCCGACCGGAAATTTCCGTCGCTCTTCGAACCCGTGCATGGCTCGGCCCCGGATATCGCCGGCAAGGGCATCGCCAATCCCGTCGGGCAGATCTGGTCCGCCGCGCTCATGCTCGACCATCTGGGAGAAACGGACGCCGCCGCCGCCATCGTCGCCGCGATCGAAACGGTGCTGGCGCAGCCGCATCTGCGAACCCCCGATCTCGGCGGCCCGGCGGATACCGTCACCTGCGGCCGGGCCATCGCGGACGCGTTGCGCTGAGGCCGTTACGATTTCGGATGTCAGGGGCCGTAAACCCTCAGGAAGACATCGAGCGCGTAGTCGAGATATCGGTCGATCTCTTCCGATGAGAGTTTAACGTCTTCGCCGCAAAGCACTTTCATCTGGTACTCGCCGAGCACGAGTCCGATGAAGACGTCGGCTGCGCGCATCGGATCGTCGACCTGGAGCAGGCCGCGCCGCGATTGCTTCGCGAGATAGGTCGAGACCATTTCGCGGCCCCTTGCCGGTCCGGCGCTGTAGAAGGTGGAGCCGAGTTCGGGGAAATGCGCCGCCTCGGCGACAACGAGGCGGAGCAGCGACATCTTGGGTTGCTGGATCACGCCGTCGAAGAACTGCCTGGCGACCACGCGCAGCGCCTCGCGGAGCGGTTGTTCGTCCAGGTCTTCCGCGCGGAGCGCACCGAAAAAATTCTCGCACTCCTGTTCGATCATTTCCTGAAAAAGGCCGGCCTTGCCGCCGAAGAGATCGTAGAGCGTGGCGAGCGAGCCGCCCGAGACACTGACGATGTCGTTGAGACTTGTCGCTCCATATCCCTGTTCGAGAAAAATCGCGCGCGCGGCATCGAGAATGGCCTGGCGCCGTTTCTCGCGCCTGCTCGGTGCGCCGTTGCGGGCTGCCTTCGTCATGATGTTCCCTTCCCCCTCATAGCAACGCGGATCCCCATCCACGGCTACTTCTCATCGGCGGCCTCCGCTAATCCGCCCCCGCCGAGAACCTTGTACAGATTGACGGTATTGCTCACCCGCGCAAGCCGGGTGCGAATAAGCTCCTGTTCCGCTGCGTAAAGGGATCTCTGGGCGTCGAGCAAAGTGAGAAAACTATCGATACCGCTCCGGTAGCGGCGTTCGGCGAGCGCATAGCTTTCATCCGTGGCGTCGACGAGCGCCTGCTGCGCCGCCACCTGGGCGTCATAGGTGCCGCGCCCCGCCAGAGCGTCGGCTACCTCGCGGAAGGCGGTCTGGATCGTTCCCTCGTAGCGCGCGATGTTGATGTCCTTCTGGATTTCGGCGACTTCCAGATTGGCGAGGTTCCGGCCGCCTTGGAAGATCGGCAGACTGATCTGCGGCATGAAGCTCCATGCCCCCGAGCCGGGCTCGAAGAGACCGGAGAGCGAACCGCTCGCCGTACCGCCCGCCGCCGTGAGCGTGATGCTCGGGAAAAAGGCCGCCCTGGCCGCGCCGATATTGGCGTTGGCGCCCTGAAGAACATGCTCTGCCTGCCGTATGTCGGGTCGATTGCGCAGGAGATCCGAGGGAAGTCCCGCCGGCAGGTCGGCGACGAAGCTGTCGATGTTTTCCGCCCGGTCGAGCGCGTCGTCGTCGATCGGCGCACCAACCAGCAGCGTCAGGGCATTGCGGTCGAGCGCCACCTGCCGGATGAAGGCGTATCGGTTGACGCGCGCGGTCTCGACCGCCGTTTGCGATTGCACGAGGTCGAGCTTCGAGGAAATGCCCCGGTCGAAGGTCATCTGCACCAGTTCGAGGGACTTCTCCTGCGTCTGCAGCGTTTCCTCGGTAAGCGCGAGAAGCCGCTGATCCGCCCTGAGCGTCAGATAGGCATTCGCGACTTCCGCGATCAAGGCAATCTGCGCGGCGCGGCGCGCTTCATCCGTCGCAAAATATTCCTGCAAGGCCTGCTCGTTGAGGCTGCGCACGCGGCCGAATAGGTCGAGTTCGTAAGAGGCGATATTCGCCTGCACGCGATAGCTCGTGCCGGTTTGCGCCTGCCCGGTTCCCGAGATGTCGCCCGGCACGCGCTCACGCGTCATCGTACCGTCGCCGCTGATGCTCGGCAGCAAATCGGCGCGCTGCACGCGATATAGCGCGCGCGCCTGTTCGACATTGAGTACCGCCTCGCGCATGTCGCGATTGTTCGCCAGCGCCTGCGCGATCAGGTTTCGCATTTCGTCCGACAGAAAGAAATCCTGCCAGCCCAGATCGGCGACCTCGACGCCGTCCTTCGCGGCGGCATCCTCATAAGCGGCACCGGTCGGCCAGCCGGACGGTATCGGCGCGGCCGGACGCACATAGTCCGGCGCCAGCGTGCAGGCGCCGAGAAAGAGAAAAGACAAAGCGAGCGCGGGGGAGAACCTGTTCATCGGTCTGTTTCCGTTTCCGGCGCAGTCGTCGCCACCCGCTTCGGGAAGATACGCTCCACCACGACGAAGAAGAGCGGCACGAAGAAGATGGCAAGAACCGTCGCGGAGATCATGCCGCCCATGACGCCGATGCCGATCGCGTTCTGGCTGCCCGAGCCGGGGCCCGAAGCAATCGCCAACGGCAGCACACCGAGCGTGAAGGCAAGCGAGGTCATGATGATCGGCCGAAGGCGCAGCCGCGCCGCCTGAATCGTAGCGTCGGCAAGGCTCTCACCGCGCTCGTAGAGCGACTTCGCAAATTCGACGATCAGGATTGCGTTCTTCGCGGCAAGGCCGATCGTGACGAGCAGGCCGACCTGGAAATAAACGTCGTTCGAAAGACCGGTCATGGTGGCCGCAAGCACGGCACCGAGAACGCCCAGGGGAACGACGAGCATCACCGAAACCGGGATCGACCAGCTTTCATAGAGCGCGGCAAGACAGAGAAAAACGAACAGTAGCGAAAGCGCATAGAGAGAAGGGGCCTGCGCGCCCGCCTGCCGCTCCTCGTAGGACAACCCGGTCCATTCATAGCCGACGCCTTCGGGCAATTGCGCCATCAGCCTTTCCATCTCGGCCATTGCATCGCCGGAGCTTACGCCGGGCGCGGCCGAACCCTGGATCTGACGCGAGGAGGAGCCGTTGAATCGCTCGAGCCGTGGCGATCCATATGTCCAGTGCGTTTCCGCGAAGGCGGAGAAAGGCACCATTTCGCCGTTCGCATTGCGCACATGAAGCTTGTAGATGTCCTCCGGCAGCATCCGGAAAGGCGCGTCGGCCTGGACGTAGACTTTCTTGACGCGCCCCTCGTCGATGAAATCGTTGACGTAGCTCGATCCCCAGGCAGCGGACAATGTGTTGTTGATGTCGGAAAGCGCGAGGCCGAGCGCCGCAGCTTTCTCCTGGTCCACATCGACGCGGAACTCCGGCATATCGTCCAGTCCGTTCGGCCGCACGCCGACGAGCTTTGAACTTTGCGCGGCAAGTCCGAGAAGTTGGTTGCGCGCCTGCATAAGCTTCTCGTGACCGATCCCTGCCCGGTCGACGAGTTGCATGTCGAAACCCGAAGCCGTACCGAGTTCCGTGATCGACGGCGGAATGATGGCGAAGGCCATCGCGTCCTTCATGGCGCCGAAGAAGCCCATGGCTCGCTGCGCAACGCTGAAGGCACTTGTCTCGTCCGTTCCGCGTTCGTCGAAAGGCTTCAGGTTGATGAAGGCCATCGCTGAATTCTGGCCCGCGCCGGCGAAGTTGAATCCCACGACCGAAAACAGGCCCTGCGCGGAATCCTTTTCCTGCTCCAAAAAATAATTTTCTACGAGCTTCATGGATTCAAGCGTGCGCTCGGCGGACGCGCCTGCCGGTGTCGTAACCAGAGTCATCATGAAACCCTGATCCTCGTCCGGCAGGAACGAGGTCGGGAGCCGCAGAAAGAGCGCGCCGAGGATGACGACGATGACTCCGTAGACGACCATGTAACGCACCGGCCCCGCCAGAAAGCGGCGCACACCCACGTCGTATGAGCGTCCGCTCCGGTCGAACATGCGATTGAACCAGCCGAAGAAACCGCGTTTTTCCTCGCCGTGGTTCTTAACCGGCTTCAGGAGCGTGGCGCAGAGCGCCGGCGTCAGAACCAGCGCGACAATCACGGACAGCACCATCGCCGATACGATCGTCAGCGAGAATTGACGGTAGATCGCACCGGTAGACCCGGCAAAAAAAGCCATCGGAATGAGAACGGCGCTCAGCACAAGGCCGATGCCGACAAGCGCCCCGGTGATCTGGCCCATCGATTTCCGCGTCGCTTCCCGCGGCGACAGCCCTTCCTCGCTCATAACACGCTCGACGTTTTCGACCACGACGATCGCGTCATCCACGAGAAGACCGATCGCCAGCACCATGCCGAACATCGTGAGCGTGTTGATCGTGAAACCGAACGCCGCGAGAATGCCGAACGTGCCCAGAAGAACGACGGGGACGGCGATGGCGGGAATGAATGTCGCCCGGATGTTCTGAAGGAACAGATACATTACGAGAATGACAAGAACGATCGCTTCCGCGAGCGTCTTGATCACTTCGTTGATCGAGAGACGGACGAAGGGCGTCGTGTCATACGGTATGACGACCTCCAACCCCTCGGGGAAGAAGGGTTCGAGTTCGGCAATTTTCGTGCGAACGGCCTCCGCCGTGTCGAGCGCGTTCGCGCCCGATGCCAGCCGGACGGCAATACCGGAGGCCGGATTGCCATTATAGCGTCCGATGGTCTGATAGTTTTCGGAGCCGAGTTCGACGCGGGCCACCTCCTTGAGGCGCACCTGCGATCCATCCTCATTGACCCGGAGCAGGATGTTTTCGAACTGGGCCGGCGTTTCGAGGCGCGTTTGCGCCGTCACTGTGGCGTTCAGCTGCTGGCCTTCCACCGCGGGGCGGGCACCGAGCTGTCCTGCCGACACTTCTGCATTCTGCGCCCTGATCGCCGTGGTGATATCCGATATCGATATTCGGTAGCTTTGCAGTTTTTGCGGATCGATCCAGATACGCATGGCGTGCTGCGGCCCGAAAAGCTGAATCTCGCCTACGCCGTTCACGCGGCTTATCGGATCCTGAATGTGCGATGCGACGTAGTCGGCGATCTCGGTTTCATTGATCCGGCCATCCGTCGAAATGAACGCGATCACCATCAGGAAGTTTCTGGCCGATTTCGCAACCGTCACACCCTGCTGCTGCACTTCCTGCGGCAGGAGAGGCAGAGCCGATTGCAGCTTGTTCTGCACTTGCACCTGGGCAATATCCGGATCGGCTTCAGGTTCGAATGTAAGCGTTACCGTGCCGGTGCCCGAAGAGTCGCTGGTCGACGACATGTAACGCAGGTAGTCGATGCCGTTCATTTTCTGTTCGATGACCTGCGTCACCGTGTTTTCGACCGTCCGCGCGGATGCGCCCGGATAGGTGCCGGTAACGGTCACGGAGGCCGGTGCAATCGGCGGATACTGCTCGATCGGCAACTGCATGATCGAAAGCGTGCCCGCCAGCATGATGGCGATGGCAACGACCCAGGCAAAGACGGGACGGTCGATAAAGAAATTCGCCATGTTGAACTAACGCCTCGTTGAACCTTTATCGCGCTTTTGTCGCCTCAGCTCAGGGCTTCTGGCCCTGCCGCTCCGCGGCGCCCGCGGGCTGTTGCGTTCCCTCGCCGTCTTCCACAGCCTTGACCTCGATGCCCGGCTGCAGCTTCTGCACGCCCGCGACCACCACACGGTCGCCTGCCTTGAGCCCCTCGGTTATGAGCCATTTGTCGCCGACGGCACGCAGCGCGGTGACGGATTTCTGCATCGCCTTCTCGCCGTCGCCGACGAGCCAGACCTGCGCCTTGCCATCCGGCGTCCGCGATACGCCCTGCTGCGGCACGAGGATCGCGTTTTCGAGCACGCCCTGGTTCACGATGGCCCTCACGAAAAGGCCAGGCAGAAGCTCGGCGTTGGGATTGGGGAAGATCGCGCGCAACTGGACCATGCTCGTGTCCGGCGCGACGGTGACACCGGAAAACTGAAGTTCGCCGGCGCCGCCATATTGTTCTTCGCTGCCTTCAAGCTTCAGCGTCACGGGCGCCTTGCCGTCTTTCGCACCCTGGATGCGGCCTTCGGCCATCGCCCGCTTCAACCGGAGCAGGTCCGATGCGGATTGCGTGAGATCGACATAAATGGGGTCGAGCTGCGTCACCGTGGCGAGTTCCGTCGCCTGGTTGGCCGTGACCAATGCGCCTTCCGTCACCGAGGAGCGGCTGATGATCCCGGAAATCGGCGCAAAGACTTTCGTGTAAGCCAGATTGGTTTCCGCGGTGTCGAGGTTCGCTCTGGCGGTCGCGACATCTGCGGAACTCTGGGCGAGCGTGGCCATGACGTCGTCATAGTCCTGTTTGCTCACCGCATTTACGGCAACGAGTTCCTTGTATCGCGCCGCGCGGGCCCTCTCCGCCTTCTCGTTCGCCGCCGCCTTCGCCAGCGCGGCCTTCGCCGCGTCGAAGGTTGCCCGATAGAGCGCCGGATCGATCTGGTAGAGTTGTTGGCCTTCCTCGACCTTCGCGCCCTCTTCAAAGAGACGCTTCTGGACGATGCCGCTCACCTGTGGACGGATCTCCGCCACCCGGTAGGCCGATGTGCGTCCGGAAAGTTCCGTCGTCACTTCCAGCTGCTCGGGCTTCACCGTAACGACGCTGACTTCCGGCGGCGGCGGACCGCCCTGCTCCTCACCGTCATCGCACCCGCTCAGGACCGCGGCCATCACAAAGAAAGCCGCGAGCCTCACAATCACTCCGCCATGCATCTTGGCTCCTGTCGGTACACACAAGAGGGAACCGTCCCGGTGCGCTGAGGGGGGGGATGCGCTCACATGGCGACGAGCCACGACCGGGACGGCATCTGTGTAATGTATATTACATTACATTGAAGTCAATCCGCTTTTCCCGCGCCTTCACGCGAGGCCCCCTCGGTCCCAAGTCCAATTGGCAAACCAGGATACCCACCGGAGATCCCGGCCGGGAAAATGGCCCGGGAAACGCGCACCCTAATTCCGGGACTGTCACAATCGGGCGTGCTGATTTATCCCCGTTTCCGAACTTCATGACGGTTCGGCGACAGTTCGATGACAGTCGGGGGAATTCGGCCTCGCATCCCCAAGGGGAGAGTGGTGCCCAGGGGCGGAATCGAACCACCGACACTGCGATTTTCAGTCGCATGCTCTACCAACTGAGCTACCTGGGCGGAAGCTCCAGAGCGGGGCGGAAGATGCGCCGCTCTGGCGAGGTTCGCGGTTTATAGGAGATAGATTCCGGCCTGTCCAGAGGCGCCCGGCCACCCTGCAAAGGGTAATCGCGACAAGGGGTTAATGCTCGGCGTCGTCCTCGCCGGCACGGCTCTGAGAGGCCTCGTCCCACTCATCCGGCGGTTCAACAGCGGGGATCGCGTAGCCGCCCTTCAGCCAGCGGTTGAGATCGACATCCGCGCAATGCTTCGAGCAGAAGGGATGAAACTCCGGCACCGATTTCCTGGCGCAGATCGGGCATGGGCGCGGCGCGCGCAATTTGACGACATTGCCGCCTTCACCAGTCACGAAAACATCTCCGGTCTATTGCACGATGCCTACATCGATGCGCTCGCGCGGGAAAGCGGGCTCACCGATCAGGCTGATATCGGCGGGAACTTTCCGGCGCAATCTCTCAACGAGATAGGGATTTCCGCGCTCGAGCCAATCCACGACTTCCACCGAGGCGCGCGCAACAAGCGGGCGGCCGGGGGTCGCCTGGGCTTCGCGGGCGATACGGCGCAGAAGATCGTTCGCCATCGTCGCGCAGGTCTTGCGGCGCGGGCGGCCATGCGGATAGGCGGGCTCGGTGAGCAATTTGTCGAGCGGCTCGCGCACACGCTTTCGCGTCATCTCGACGAGGCCGAATTCCGACATGCCGGAAATCTGCGTCGGCACGCGGTCCTTCGCGAAGCCTTCGTTCAAGGCGTCGATCACCTTCTGGATATTGGCGGGATCGTTCAGGTGTATGAAGTCGATGACGATGAGACCGCCGGTGCCGCGCAGGCGAAGCTGATAGACGATTTCGTGCACGGCTTCGAGGTTGATCTTGACGCTGGTCTCTTCGAGGCCCGTCGCTGCCGTGTAGCGTCCTGAATTGACGTCTATCGCGGTCAGCGCTTCCGTGGTTTCGACCGTGATCCAGCCGCCCGACGGAAGCTCGGCGCGCGGCTCCAGTGCCGCTTCGATTTCGCCATCGACATCGTAGAGCGAGAACAACTGACCGGGGCCGTTGAAAAGCTGAATGCGGTCGAGCATTTCCGGCATGGCGCGGCGGCAATAACGCTGCGCCTCGCCGAAGGCATCGGCGCAGTCGATCAACACGCGCGAGGTATCGGCGCTGACGCA
The DNA here is from genome assembly GCF_000017565.1 of Parvibaculum lavamentivorans DS-1. Lineage (NCBI taxonomy): Bacteria > Pseudomonadati > Pseudomonadota > Alphaproteobacteria > Hyphomicrobiales > Parvibaculaceae > Parvibaculum > Parvibaculum lavamentivorans. Next base: position 566,909 of record NC_009719.1, on the reverse strand, counting down.
ATCGCGCAGCGTTTTGGAAACAGGATCGAGGTCGTGGAAGACGACACAGGGCGCGGTGGAACGCTTTTCCGTCTCGCGCACCTTCCGCCACTCCTCGGCGAGCTGGCGCGCATCGGCGGCTATGTCCTCGGCAGTTGCGCCGATGGCGGCGGTGCGGACGATAAAGCCCGCAGGCTCGCCGGTGACGCCCATCGGATTGAAACGCTCGACCATTTCCTCGACGAGCGCCGCGAGGCGTTCGCGTTCCGGTTCGTCTTCGATGCGGCGCGAGAGGGCGACGCCGGACTGATTAGGAACGAGGACGAGAAGACGGCCAGGGATCGTTACATTGGCGGAAAGCCGCGCGCCCTTGTCGCTGATCGGGTCCTTCACCGCCTGCACGAGGATCGTCTGTCCTTCCTGCACGCAGGCACTGATCGGCGGCAGCGTGCCTTCATCGAGGCCTGTCAGCTCGCACAGGCAACGCGCCTCGCGCGCGCCGAGAAAGCCGGCGCGCTCGAGGCCGACTTCAACAAACGCCGCCTGCATGCCCGGCAGCACGCGCTGCACGCGGCCGAGAAAAATATTGCCGATAAGCGAATGGCCGGCGCGACCTGTCTTTGCCTTCAGGTCGTCCTCCATGGTGCGCTCGAGAAAGAGCTCCACCGGACGTCCGTCCTCAACGATCGCGACGCGCGTCTCGCCGGGACCGACATTGATCAATACTTCTTCGGACATAAAAACCCTGATTTGCACCCGGCGCGCCCCCGCACAACCGGATGTTCCCTCTGCACCCTCGACATCTCTCGCTCTCTTGAAAGACCGATCCTAACACTCTTGTTAGCGAAGAGGATAGCCGCGTCAGGACTGTGAAAACACAGGAAATCCGGCACCTGCGAGAAGCGCGGCGGTTTCATAGAGAGGCAATCCCACCACGGAAGAGTGAGAGCCGGAAAGCGCGCGGACAAAAAGTGCGGCGCGGCCCTGGATCGCATAGCCGCCTGCCTTTCCGCGCCATTCACCGCTTGCGAGATAGGCGGAGGTTTCGTCCGGCGAGAGGCGCTTGAAGGTGACGCGGGTTTCGCAGACGCGCTCGCTCACCCGGTTCGGCGCGATGAGATGGACGGCCGTGTAGACGCGGTGGGCGCGGCCGGAAAGCAGGGCAAGGCAGGACCGCGCCTCCTCTTCCGTCTCGGTTTTCGGCAGGATGCGGCGGCCGCAGGCGACGACCGTGTCGGCGCCGAGCACCAGAGCATCTGGATGGAGGGCTGCGATCGCTTGTGCCTTCTCGCGGGCGAGGCGGAGCGCATGGTCGCGCGGCAGCTCGTTTGTCCGGGGCGTTTCGTCGATGTCGGCGGCCAGGACAAGATCCGGCTCGATGCCGATCTGTTCGAGGAGCGCGAGGCGGCGCGGCGAGGCGCTGGCGAGAATTAGCCGAGGTTTCGCGCCGTTTTCCGACACGGGCGCGTCACTTGAACCGGTAGGTGATCCGGCCCTTCGTCAGGTCGTAAGGTGTCATTTCGACAAGCACCTTGTCGCCCGCGAGGACGCGGATGCGGTTCTTGCGCATCTTGCCCGCTGTGTGGGCGATGATTTCGTGTTCGTTCTCGAGCTTCACGCGGAACGTTGCGTTGGGCAGCAGTTCCGTCACCACGCCCGGAAACTCGAGCAGTTCTTCCTTCGACATTCATTATCCTTCGGAAATTTGCCCGGAGAATGGTCAGAAAGCCCCGGAAAATCAAGAGCCCGGCCCCGGAATTCGCACCGGGGCCGGGCCCAAACCGTTGATTTGCCGCGAGAATCCCGATCAATCGACCAGAAGATACTCGATCGTCGAGACCACCCGCACGGTCTTGGCGACCTGTTCGGTCTCCTGCGTGCCGGGCGTGTTGTCGCGCGGCAGGATTTCGAACTGGCCCTGCCAGGCGCGCCTGATGCCGCCGAGGCTGGAGCCTGAATCGGCGGCGAAGGTTTCCGCGGCTTCGCGGGCGCGTTTGGTGGCTTCCTCGATCATTTCGGGCTTCAAGGCAGCGATGCCGGTGAACAGGTAGGACGGCCGGACAGGGCCATATTCGTTAGATAAAACAACGCCTTGCTCGACCAGCTCGCTGGTGTCCTTGTTGGCGGCTGCGACCTTGTCGACGTCGGTTGAGCGCAACACGATCTGCTGAGCGATGATGAAACGGCTTTCGACGGGACCGCTGCTGTAAGCCTGGGCCAGACGGTCAGTGACCTGGGGGGCTTGCAGCTCGATTTCGTCGTCCGAAAAGCCGTGCGATTTCAGGAAGTTAGTGACGGCAGTCGCATTGGCTTTGACCTGGGCTTGCGTCTCGGCAAGCTCGTTGCCGGTGGCGACGAAGCGCAGCGCCCAAAGCGCAAGGTCGGCCTTAACCTCCCGTTCCGAAAGGCCTTTTACCGAAACGGAGCGGTCGCCGAGGCGCGATTTCACGAGCCCCTGACCACCCAGATAACCACCAAGCGCAATACCGAGGCCGAGAATGAGGGCAGCCGTCAGTGTAAAGATGGATTTCATGATAAGGCGTTTCCCCAATTGAGTTTTCGCACTCTTATAACATGCCGAATGAGGCGGATTCGTGAAATGAGGCGCGCGACTGTCATCGAACCGTCAACGAACCGTCACAAACTGACCCCCGGTGCGCCGGCCCGACACCTCAAAAAAAGTAATCCTCGAAAATGCAGATAAGCCAAGCGACAAGAAATGACGATGACGCGATCTGGCGGACCATCGAACCTGCGATCCGGGCGGGGGAAACTTATCCCCTGCCCCGTGACCTTACCCGCGAGGGCGGGCTCGCCTATTGGTGGACGCCGGGCCACGAGGTTTTCATGGCGGAGGAAGGCGGGGATATTCTCGGCACATATTATTTGCGCGCGAATACGGGCGGCGGCGGCGCCCATGTCGCCAATTGCGGGTACATGACGTCGCCGGAAGCGCGGGGGCGCGGCGTGGCGCGGGCGATGTGCCTGCATTCGCTGGACAGGGCGCGGGCGCGCGGCTTTCGCGCCATGCAGTTCAATTTCGTGATCTCGACCAACGAGGCGGCGGTGCATCTGTGGCAGTCATGCGGCTTCGAGATCGTGGGCCGGCTGCCGGGGGCGTTCTCGCATCCATCGAAGGGGTATGTGGATGCGCTGGTGATGTACCGGATGATTTGAGTACGGAGGGTTTTTCAAAGAGTTTTTTGAGATGGACGCCGCTGCGCGGCTACTGGATTGCCGGGTCAAGCCCGGCAAAGACAGGTTTGGGGAAGCCCTACCCCGCCGCGCTTTCCTTGCGGGGGAAGCGGGATTCGATCAGGCGGTGGAGCTGGTTGCGGAGTTCGCGGTAGGCGGCGAGGCGGCGGTCGCGGTTGCCGCCGGTGGGCGAGGCGAGCGGGTCGTCTATCGCCCAGAATTCGACATCGGTGGCGGAGGAGCGGGTAAATTTTTCCGCCTCGTCGCGCGCTTCGGGCGTGAGCGCGACAATGAGGTCGAAGCTCGTTTCCTCGAGATCGTCGAACCCCTTGGGTCCGCTTGCGGGCGGGGCCATGCCCTCCTCGCGCAGCACTTCCGCCGTGAAGGGGTCCGCCTCCCCGGCGGGGGCGACACCTGCCGAATCGACGAAGATACGGCTTCCCTGAAGTTTCTTCAGGATCGCCTCGGCCATGGTCGAGCGGATGGTATTCAGGTTGCAGGCGAAGAGAACGGAAGCGGGCAGCGGTTCCTTGCGCTCGGGTCTTGCTCCACCGGTGGCCATCATCATCCCTTGATATGCAGTACACAGATGAGTGTGAAGAGGCGGCGCGCGGTATCGAAATCCATGTCGATCTTGCCCGCGAGACGCTCCTTCAACAGCTCGGAACCTTCGTTGTGGAGACCGCGGCGGCCCATGTCTATCGCTTCGATCTGCGCGGGCGCGGCCGTCTTGATCGCGTCGTAATAGCTTTCGCAGATCATGAAGTAGTCCTTGATGATCCGGCGGAAGGGCGTGAGCGACAGGAGGACCTTCCCATGCGGCTCGGACGGCTCGAGACGGATGTCGAAGACGAGGCGGTTTTCCTCGATGGCGAGGTGGAGCACGTAAGGCCCCCCGTCGCTGCCGACCGGCGCGAAATGGTTTTCCTCCAAGAGATCGAAGATCGCGACCTTTCGCTCATGCTCGACATCCGGGCTGCGGCGCATGACGGTGCGCTCGTCGAGGACGAGATCGACGATGCGAAACGTCGCGCCTGCGGGCGCGGCGGTTTCCTCGTTGCTGTCATGAGCGCTCTGGTCGGGCATGGTGGCGGTACTTTACGCCGATTTGGGCGCGGGATGCGAGGGGATGGGGAGGCTGCAGGTTTTTCGATAACTCTTTCCGTACCTTCCACACATGTCACCCCCGGGCTTGACCCGGGGGTCCAGGGTAAGGGCCGAGGCGCTACTGCAAGCCGGCATGAAGATTCTTGTGAAGAGCGACGCCGCTTCGCGGCTACTGGATTGCCGGGTCAAGCCCGGCAATGACAGTTTTGTTTGGAGCTATCGTCACATATTCAGCCGGATCGAGACGGAGCGGGCGTGGGCGTCGAGGCCTTCGGCTTCGGCGAGGGCAAGCGCGGCGGGGCCGATGGCGCGCAGGGCCTCGGGGTCGCAGCGGACGATGGAGGTGCGTTTCATGAAGTCGAGCACATTGAGGCCCGACGAGAAGCGCGCGCTGCGGGCGGTGGGCAGCACGTGGTTGGAGCCCGCAACATAATCGCCAATGGCTTCCGGCGTGTGGCGGCCGAGGAAGATGGCGCCGGCATTGGAAACGCGGGCGAGGAGCACATCCGGATCGGCGGTGGCGATTTCGAGATGTTCGGGGGCGAGGCGGTCGACGAGCGGCACGGCATCTTCGAGCTTCGACACCACGATGACGGCACCGAAATCGGCCCAGCTTTTCGTTGCGGTGGTTTCACGCGGGAGCGCCTTCAACTGGCGCGCAACCGCTTCCTCGACGCGGGTGGCGAAACCGGCATCGTCCGTTATCAGGATCGACTGCGAGCTTTCATCGTGTTCGGCCTGCGAGAGAAGATCGGCGGCGATCCATTCCGGGTCGTTGTCACCGTCGGCGAGGACGAGGATTTCGGAAGGGCCCGCGATCATGTCGATGCCGACCTGGCCGAAGACCTGGCGCTTCGCCGCGGCGACAAAGGCATTGCCGGGGCCGACGATCTTGTCGACCGGCGCGATGGTGGCTGTGCCATAAGCGAGGGCGGCGACGGCCTGCGCGCCGCCGACGCGGTAGACTTCATCGACGCCGGAAATTTTCGCGGCGGCCAGCACCAGCGGGTTCACCACGCCATCCGGCGTGGGCACGACCATGACGACGCGCGCGACGCCCGCGACCTTGGCCGGGATGGCGTTCATCAGGACGGAGCTTGGGTAATTGGCGGTACCGCCCGGTACATAGAGGCCGACAGCGGAGACGGGTGTCCAGCGGTGACCAAGTTCTACACCGGCCGTATCGGTGAAGCGCGCATCTTCCGGGCGCTGGCGCTCGTGATAGGCCTCGATACGCATGGCGGCGGTTTTCAAAGCGTCGAGCGTCTTTGCGTCACAGGCATCGATGGCGGCATCGAGATCGGCTTGCGAGATGGCGAGCGAACCGGCGTCGAGATTTTCGAGGCGGTCGAAACGCTTCGTGTATTCGATGAGGGCTTCATCGCCGCGCGCACGGACATCCGCGATGATTTTCGCCACCGTGTCGGCGACATCGACCGAGGCTTCGCGCTTTCCGGTGAGGAGAGCGGCGAAAGCGTTTTCAAAGCTGGCGTCGGCGGCATTGAGGCGGATGGGCATGACTTCTATCTACCGTTCAATTCGTCATTGCGAGCCCCCCTCGGGTCGCGCCAGAGGCGCGCCCAAGGGCAGGCTCCGGGGCGCGGCAATCCAGAAAGCCGAAACTTGCAGCCCTGGATTGCTTCGCTGCGCTCGCAATGGCGGAGTATAAATGTTCCCGGCATTGCCGAAACTCGCTTGCTGAGGGAACCAATGGGTCCCGGCTTTCGCCGGGATGACATTTGTTTTTTCAATTAATCCAGATCGTGTTCGGGCTTGTTGGGGGTTTCCCAGACGAGGCCGAGGTCGGAGAGGTGGGCTTCGAGGGCTTCGGTTTCGAGGCGAAGTTCGGCGCCGCCGGAAAAGACCAGGGTGACGATGCCCGAGGGCGGGTTCAACTCCTCGAAGCGGATGGCGAGGAGATTGAGGACGCCTTCCGGCCTTTCCTGCGAGATGTTGCGCGCGCGGACGGCGGTGACATTCTCGAAATGGAGGCCAGCGCGGACGCGCTCATGCCCATGGCCGCGCGACTTGCCCTCGCCTTCCCAGCGGAAGCGATTGAGCACCATGGCGAAGCGGCGCGTGGAGGGGAGGAAGGCGAGATCGCGCACCTGGCAGACCGCATCCTGAAGGGCGGCGGAAATCACCTGAAGGTCGGCTTCATCCTCGGCGGCAAGGCGCAGGTCTTTCGTCATTGCTTCCGGTTTCTCTCTACTTTGCCTTTTCACGCCATATCTCGGCGCCGCAGGCGCTGAGCTTTGCCTCGATACGCTCGAAGCCGCGATCGAGATGATAGACGCGGTTGATGGTGGTTTCGCCCTCGGCGGCCAACCCGGCGATGATGAGGGCGGCGGAGGCGCGAAGATCGCTCGCCATGACGGGAGCGCCTTTCAGCTTTTCGACGCCGTGGACCAGCGCCTTGTCGCCATGAAGCGAGATGTTGGCGCCGAAGCGGGCGAGTTCCTGCACATGCATGAAACGGTTTTCGAAAATCGTTTCGGTGATTTCGGATTCGCCTTCCGCCGTCGTCATCAGTGCCATGAACTGGGCCTGAAGATCGGTCGGGAAGCCGGGGAAGACCTGCGTCACGACATCCGTTGCCTGCAGGCGCTCGCCATTGCGGAAGATGCGGACGGCGCCCTGCTCGCTTTCAACACCGGCGCCGGCGGCGCGCAGCACGGAGAGCGCGGCCTCGAAGGTTTCGGCCTCGACGCCTTCAAGCACGACTTCGCCGCCCGTCATAGCGGCGGCGACGGCGTAGGTTCCGGCTTCGATGCGGTCCGCTATGACGCGGTGGGTGGCGCCGTGGAGCCTGTCGACGCCTTCGATGCGGAGCGTCGAGGTGCCGATGCCCTCGATCTTCGCGCCCATGGCGACAAGGCAATTGGCGACATCGCCGATTTCCGGCTCGCGGGCGGCGTTTTCAAGCACGGTGACGCCTTCGGCGAGCGCGGCCGCCATCATCAGCGTGTGGGTGGCGCCGACCGAGACGATGGGCGAGCGGATGACGGCGCCCTTGAGGCCGCCCGGCGCCTTGGCCAGCACATAGCCTTCGACGAGATCGATCTCGGCGCCCATTTTCTGGAGGCCCTTTATATAGAGATCGACGGGGCGGGCGCCGATGGCGCAGCCGCCCGGCAGCGAGACCTTGGCCTCGTGGCAGCGGGCCAGAAGGGGCCCGAGGACCCAGAAGCTCGCGCGGATCTGCGAGACGATTTCGTAAGGCGCGGTGGTGGACTTGATGTCGGCGACGCGGATCGTCATGACGTCGGCGTCCTCACCCCGGTCGATGGCGACATCGCCACCAAGCTCGGCAAGGAGCTTTGTCAGCGTTCGCACATCGGCGAGGCGCGGCATGTTGGTCAGGCGGAGCGGCTCATCCGTGAGGAGGGCCGCCGTCATCAGCGGCAGGGCCGCATTTTTGGCGCCGCTGACGGGGATGCGCCCGTTGAGGCGGCGGCCGCCTCGAATGTGAATGGTGTCCATAAGCCCATGTCCGATCAGGGTTCAGCCGGTTTATACGGGAAGGGACGGTAAGGAGTCACGTCAAGCGAGGTTCGAAACGGTCGTTTGACGGCGATGCCCCCGCCCCAAACCGCTTGCAGCGGTTTGACCCTCCCCCGAGGGGAGGGTGGAAGGAGAGCTTTCGCATGGACTTGTGCTCGAAATCGGACCGATTGCAGGCGCTTATTTGTCCTTGCCGGCGTCCTTGCGGTCGCGGGCTCTATTTGTCCTTACCCGCGTCCTTGCGGTCGCGGGTCTGGGCTTTGCGCTTTTTCAGGTTGTCGCGCAGGGCCTCGGCGAGGCGGGCGGTTTTGGCCTTGGCTTCGCGGGTCTGGGCGGCGCGGTCGGTGCCCGTGCCGCCGGGGGTGCGCGGATCGAAGGTATTGCGGGTGTTTTTCATGGGGGTGGCGGCCTTCCGGGGTGCGCTATTGGGCTCTCGGAAGGGATTTAGGTCGTTTCGGCAGGGCACGTCAACAAGAGGGCGCGGGCTGCTTGCATGAGGGGGGACCCTGTGGCATTTTCCGCGCCATCGAAGCAGGGGCGAGCCCCGGTTTCCGCCGCCGCTTCCCTCTCCAGGGCGCGAGGCCCGGCCCACGTAGCTCAGTGGTAGAGCACTCCCTTGGTAAGGGAGAGGTCGAGTGTTCAATCCACTCCGTGGGCACCATTCCTTTTCCCGTCAGAGACGCTTTATCCCCTTTTCAGGCCGCCTGGGCGAGCTGGCGGGTGCGGCGCCAGGTGCCGGGGCTTGTGCCGGCGTGGCGCCGGAACAGGCGGCAGAAATGGGCCTGATCGCAAAAGCCGCAATCCACCGCGATCACGGCGAGCGGCAGGGAGCTTGCCAGCATCATTTCCTGTGCGCGTTCGATCCGTCTGCGGAGGATATAGGTCTGGGGCGTGACGCCGAAGCTGACCTTGAAGGCGCGCGAGAAATAGCCGGGGCTGAGCCGGGCGATGGCCGCGATATCCCCCAGCGGAACGAGAGCGGGGAGCGAAGCGTCGATATGCGCCACGACACGGCGCATCTGCCAGGGCGCGAGCCCGCCGGAAGAGCGGGGCTTTCTTTCATCCGCGGCGGGCGCTGCTTCAACCTGCAGGAGACCGGCGGCGCGGGTGATGAAGGCGCGCGCGGCCTGGCGATCGGTGTCGATGACCTTGTCCGCATCTTCGAGCAGGCCTGCCAGAACTGCCGTGAGACTGCGCTGCGGCGCGGAAGAAGGCTCCGTTGCGATGTGCATGTGCATGAGGTGCTCCGCTGTTCAGTTGACCTGAGGCAATTGTGCGGCGCGGGGCGTTCTCCATCCATCGTACGGAGGGTAAGCAGGCTCATATTATGGTATAGGCGGCATGCAGCGAGCCAATCGACCATTGCGCCTCATATTCAAGTATAGGAAGACCGAACGCAGGTCTGATAGATGCGGCGGCCCGGGCGGGCGATAAAGAGGGGGCAGACGGGTTCCCCCACCCTCTGTACCGGCGCATCACCCCCCTCGATGCGCCCTTGTGCGGGCCGACCCTGCCCCCTCCCCCGAAGGTCGGCCCGCCCCCTTTTTCCGGTGCAACGTCAGACAAAGAGATCTCACGCAAGCAATGCGAGCAGGGAGAGCGCCATCATGGCCTGACCGACATAGTAAGTGCTCCAGACGATGAGGCCGCGATAGGGGATCGGTCCACGGAACTTGTCGAGCGCGATGACGCTGTCGGAAAGGACGAAGAGGACGGCGCCGAGGCCGAGCCAGGGCTGGCCGGCGGGAATGGCCAGCGCCGAGAGCGCCATGACGAGGATTGCGACGAGATAGGCGCCGAAGGGGAGCTTCATGCGGCCGAGCGCGGGAGCGAGCGAGAGATAGAGCGCGATGGCGCCGAGGCCGACGAAAAGCGAGGCGGCTTTCGCGGGCAGCGTTTCCGGCGAGGAGGCGAGCGGCACCATGACCGAAATATAGAAGAGGTGGCTGACGAGGAAGGCGACGAGGCCGCGCATGAAATTGCGCGCGTCGCCCTTCAGCGCGAGGAAGAGATCGCCGAGGCTCGAGAGGAGAAAAGCGAGCGCGAGGAGGACGAGCGGCAGAGCGGCGGCGCCCGGCGCGCCGAGAAGAAGAAGCGGCAGGGGCACGAGGAGGCCGATGGCGAGCGTCTTCAGCGTTGTGCGGAGCGTGGAGGGCGGCTGGCGCTCGACCACCTGGTAGGCGATGGCGGCAGCGAGCGAGGCGAGGCCCAGCATAATGCGCAGCGCGTCGAGGCCGTCGCCCCGCATGAAGACCTGTTCGATCATTTTATCCCCCTGCCCTTTGCCGTTTCTTGATTGGGGGAGAGTTTCGCGCAGATGGGGCAGAGCCGCCATTGATTTCGATGGGGCGGGCGGCGCGAAGCCGCGCGTTTTTATTATTGATGCGGCACCTCTATGATCGGGCGTGGACAAGATTCCGGAAGGGCTTCAGATGGGCGGCGGGGAGTGGCGGGCGATCGAGAGCTTGCAGAATGCGCAGGCGAAACGGTGGCTGTCGCTGACCGAGACGCGGGGCATCAAGAAGCATGGCGCGTTTCTGCTGTCGGGACGGAAGACCGTGCCCGAGGCGCTGAAACGGCACGGCGTGCGGTTTACCGCCGTGCTGGCGGCGAAGGCGGAAGATGCCGAGGCGCTGCCGCTGCCGGCGGGCATCGCGCGATATGCCGTGGGGCGGGCGCTGTTCGAGATGCTGGATACCAACGGCACCGGCTTTCCGCTGCTCGCGGGCGAGGTGCCGGAGATGGCGGCGGCGGATTTTTCAAAGCCGCCAAAGGGGCTGGAGCTTCTCTGCGCGCTGGGCGACCCGGCCAATCTGGGGGCGCTGCTGAGAAGCGCGGCGGCTTTCGGCGTGAGCCGCGTGGTACTGATGGAGGGGGCGGCGCATCCCTTTCATCCGAAGGCGCTGCGAGGCGGGGCCAATGCACAATTCGAGATGAGCTTCCTGCGGGGCGGCGGGTGGAGCGCGCTTGAGGGCGCGAAAGGGCCGCTGGTGGCGCTGGACGGCGCGGGGGCGGACATGACCGCCTATGACTGGCCGCGCGACCTGCGGCTGGTGCTGGGCGAGGAGGGGCTGGGCGTGCCCCCTGCCCTTGCCGCGACACGGCTCGCCATTGCGACGACGGGGCGGGTGGAATCGCTCAATGCGACGGTGGCCGCGAGCCTTGCGCTGCAAGCCTGGTATGAGGCGCGGGGAAAGAAGTGATCCGGTAGCGGGACGGCGCCGTAGAGAAGGGTGAAAGCTGGTGCGCCAGCGATATAACCCCTGAGACCCCCGGTATGATATCGCCCGTAAAACGCGTTCCAGCTTTCACTGTTTTGTGTGCGTTGCTTCTCGCCGCCATTTCCGGCGCGAAGGCGGCAGCACCGGCTTCGCCCCCCGAACCGGTGCTGTCGTTTCGCGTGGAGCGCGGCGGCGAGCCCATCGGCACACATGAACTGCGCTTTCGCCGCGAGGGCGACGAGTTGCATGTGACCATCGACATCAAGCTAGCCGTGACATTCGGACCGCTGACGCTGTTCCGTTATGAACATCGCAATCACGAGACATGGCGGGACGGGCGGCTGATTGCGCTTGAGACGGCGACGAATGACGACGGCAAGGAATATTGGGTGCGGGCGAAGGCAACGGAAACGGGACTCGAGGTGACAAGTTCCGCCAACGGATCATTCACGGCGCCTGCCGGCATCATCCCCACAAGCTACTGGAACCCGGCGACGACCGGCCAGACGCAGCTTCTCGATACGCAGAAGGGACGCATTCTCGACGTGGCCATTGCGTCCGCCGGAGACGCGAACGTCGATGCGGATGGACGCGAGATCGCGGCGCGGCTTTACGACATGACCGGCGACCTGAAGCTGCAGCTTACCTATTCACGCGACGGCGAATGGCTCAATGTCGCCTTCGCGGCGCGGGGAGCGGAGGTCGATTACGCGGTGACGCGGCTTGACCGGGAAGAGCTGCGGCGGCTGGCGCTGCGGTAGCCGGTTCAGCTCTCATTGCGGATTTGTTCATAGGCGGCGAGCGCGCGGGCGCGGGCATGTCCATGATCGACCAATGGCTTCGGATAAGTCCTGCCAAGGGCGATGCCCGCCTTTGACAGTTCGGCGTCGGGCGCGGCCCAGGGCTTGTGGATAAAGCGGGCGTCGAGCTTCGCCAGCTCCGGCACGAAGGCGCGGACATAGGCCCCATCGCCATCGAACTTCTCACCCTGCAACACCGGATTGAAGATACGGAAGTAGGGCGCGGCATCGGCGCCGGAACCGGCGACCCATTGCCAGCTCGCGCGGTTTACCGCGAGGTCGGCATCGACCAGCGTATTCTCGAACCATTCGGCGCCGCGCCGCCAGTCAACCATCAGATGCTTGACGAGGAAGGAGGCGGCGATCATGCGGACGCGGTTATGCATCCAGCCGGTCTGCCAGAGCTGGCGCATGCCGGCATCGACGATGGGGTAGCCGGTTTCGCCTTTCGTCCAGGCGGTGAAGGCGGCGGTGTCTTCCTTCCACGGGAAGGCATCGAATTGCGATTTCCAGTTTTCACGCGCGATGTCCGGCCAGTGGAAGAGAAGATGATGGGCGAAGTCGCGCCAGGCGAGCTCGCGCAGGAAGGCCCTGCCCGCTTCGGCACCCGAGGGATGCGCGGCAGTTGCCGCTTCGACGGCAGACCAGATGCGGTGCGGGGAAACCTCTCCCCAATGGAGGTGCGGCGAGAGGCGAGAGGTGCCTTCGGCGGCGGGGATGTCGCGGGCTTCGCGGTAACCCACCATCGCATCGTCGATGAAGGCTGCGAGGCGGGACTGGGCGGCGCGCTCGCCGGGCTGCCATGTCGCGCGGAGGCCGCCCGCCCAATCGGGCTTCGAGGGGCGGAGCGACCAAGAAGCAAGATCGTCCGAGGGGAGCGGGGAAAGGCCCGCGCATTTCTTCGGCGCGGGATGCGGCGCGGGGAAGGGCATTTGCGCGAGGCTGCGCCAGAAGGGCGTGAAGACCTTGTAGGGATCGCCCGATTGCGTGCGCACCTGCCACGGCTCGGCGAGGAGGGAACCGTTGAAGCTCTCTACCTCGATGCCCTGAGCCGTGAGCGCGGATTTGAGCGCCTTGTCGCGCCCGATCAAATGCGGCTCGTAGAGGCGGTTCCAGAAAATGGCGCGGGCGTCCGTTTCCGCCGTGAGGGCGGGAAGAATTTCCGATGGAGAACCGCGACGAAGGATGAGCGGCGCGCCGAGACGGGCGAGGCTTTCACCAAGGGCTTCGAGACTGCCATGAAGCCACCAGCGGGAGGCGGCGCCGGGCCGGTCCGCCGGATCGAGGATGAAGAGAGGGATGACGGGACCGCGCGCCATAGCGGCGGCGAGCGCCGGATTGGCGTCGAGGCGCAGGTCTCGGCGGAACCAAAGGATGGCGGGACTGGCGGACATGGGGACATGAACTCGCGAGGGGACATGGAGGGTACGCAGGGCCGGGCGCGGCGGATCATCGCCGGTTTCACGCGCGGGCCTATTTACTGTATTGTCCGCAGAGCACGCGGATGAGGAGCGGAGGAGGCTCAGCAGATGACCCATATCACCAAGGACAGCGCCTATAACGCCGTGGCGCCGGACGATTTTCCCGCGATGATGGAAGTCGACCGCTATGGCGCGCGCTCAACCGCCTTCGACAAGATCATCTCCGCGACGCATGACCATTTCTGGGATCCGCTGGACAAGAAATATATCGACTTCACGCAGCCCTTCGACATGAAGCGGCAGACCGTGGTGCCGATGGATTTCGTGCTGGAACTGCAGACGCCCATCGCCGACCGGCTGAGCGAGGAAGAGAAGATCGCGCTGTCGAACGAAAGCGCGCGGTGGATGCTGTCGTCGATCCTGCATGGCGAGGCAGGCGCGCTCGCGCTTTCCGCCAGCCTCTGCCACATATTGAAGGACCCGGGCGCGCAGGAATATGCGGCGAACCAGACGCGCGAGGAAGCCCGCCACGTGACGGGCTTTGCGAAATATATCGAGGCGCGGTGGGGGAAGCCGCTGCCTGTCGGCCCGACGCTCGGCAATCTCCTCACCGACATCGTGAACGCGCCGGAGGTCTACAAGAAGGTCGTCGGCATGCAGATGCTGGTGGAGGGGCTGGCGATGGGCGCCTTCGCCTCGCTCTATTCCTATTCGCACGATCCGCTGCTGCGCCATCTCTGCCAGCTCGTGATGACGGACGAAGCCTTCCACCACAAGTTCGGGAAAATCTGGGCGGACCGCACGGTGCCGCATCTGACCGAGCAGGAGCGCAACGTCATCGAGGACTGGGCGGCGGAATGTTTCCAGACGCTGCTCTTCAACCTTGCCAACCCGGAACAGAAGAAGGTGATCTATGCGCAGTTCGGCCTCGACTGGGAGGAAGTGCTGCATGAGGTGCTGAAGAGCCGGACCGACGAGAAGCGCCGCAAGGCGATGTCGAACCAGACGAATATCTTCCGGGTGCTGACCAAGACGCTGCTGAAGGCGGGCATCATCACCGACCGGACGAAGGGTTTCTATGCGACCTATGTCGACATGGACGAACTGCGCAAGGAAGGCGACGAGATGATCGGCGATTCGATTGCCGAGGACGGCATCGAGTATCTGAAGCGGGTGAATTTTTCCGGTGCGGGGAGAGCGGTGAGCGCGGCGGAGTAGTTCGTATTTTTAACGGATATTGCGTTCGTTGCGTTGAATGCGGCGACCCCGCCCCGAAATTCGCAGGGCGAATTTCGACCCTCCCCCAAGGGGAGGGTGGGAAGGAAGGGATTTCAGTCGAGCGAGTCCGTGCGGGCGATGGGGAGGACGTAGCTTTCCCGGCCCTCGCCGCCCGTGAGGGCACGGATGCGATAGGTTTCCTCGAGATTGGCGGGCGTCAGGACTTCATCCGGGCGCCCGTCTGCTTTTACGGTGCCGCCGTCGAGCAGGATGAGGCGGTCGCAATAGCGCGCGGCGAGAGAGAGGTCGTGGAGGACGGCGACGACCATGCGCCCCTCATCGGCATAAGCGCGCAAGACTTCCATGATGCGGATCTGGTGATAGGGATCGAGCGAGGCGACGGGCTCATCCACCAGCAGCAGCGGCGCTTCGACGGCGAGCGCACGGGCGAGCAGCACGCGGGCGCGCTCACCGCCCGAGAGGGTGAGCACATCGCGGCCCCGGAAGCATTCGACATCGGCGAGCGACATGGCGCGGGCAATGGCAGCTTCGTCTTCGGGCGCAGGCGCGCGGAAAGGTGCCAGATGCGGCAGGCGGCCGAGCGCGACGAGGCGGGAGACTTCGAGCGGCCAGTGACTGCCGGCGCCTTGCGCGAGATAGGCGATGGCGCGGGCGCGGGCACGCGGCTCCATCGAGGAGACGGAGGCGCCGTCGAGCTCGACGCTGCCGGTGAAGGGAATGAGGGCGGCAGCGGCGCGGACCAGCGTCGTCTTGCCGACGCCGTTCGGACCGATGAGGCCGATGAATTGCGCGCCGGACGCTTCGAGCGAGACGCCGCGCACGACATGGGTCTGGCCGAGGGAGGCGTGGAGATTTTCGATCGTGAGGCGCATTACTGTGCCTCCTTCCGGGTTTTCAGGATCAGCCAGAGGAAGAAGGGCGCGCCGATGAGGGCGGTGACGACGCCGAGTTTCGGCTCGGGGCCGTTAACGGGGATGCGCACCAGAAGATCGGCAGCGAGGACGAGGGCCGCGCCCGCCAGCGCGCTTGGCAGCAGCAGCGACGCAGGCCGGGGACCGACAAGCGAGCGCATCAGATGCGGCACGACGAGGCCGACGAAACCGATGACGCCTGTGACGGAGACGGCGGCGCCGACGGCGAGGCCCGTGCCCGCGATGGCGCGGAGCGTGACGGAGCGGCGCGAAAAGCCGAGCGTGGCCGCCGTGTCCTCGCCGAGCGAGAGCGCATCGAGCGCGCGGGCGGTGGAGGCGACGAGAAGCCAGCCGGCGCACATGAAAGGAATCACGAACCAGACCTGCGCCATGCTGCGGTCGGTCAGCGAGCCGAGCATCCAGAAGACGATTTCGAGCGCGGCATAGGGGCTGGGCGAGAGGTTGAGCGCGAGCGACGTCAAGGCGCCGGTGAAGGCGGAGATGGCGACGCCTGCGAGGATGATGGTGACGATGGACGGGTTTCTGCCGGCCAGCAGATAGAGCGTGGCGAGCGCCGCGAGCGCGCCCAGGATGCCGCCGATGGGCACGAACATGACGGAGCCGACAGCGGCGCCGAAATAGAAGACGAGGACGGCGCCGAGCGCGGCACCGCCAGAGGCGCCGATGAGGCCGGGCTCCGCCAGCGGATTGCGCAGGAGGCCTTGCAGGCCCGCGCCTGTGAGGCCGAGCGTTGCGCCGACAAGGAGGCCGAGAACCGCGCGGGGGAGACGCACTTCGGTGAGGACGAGCCAGGCGAGGTCGCGGTCGATCTCGCTCATGGTGCGGAATTTGTCGGCGAGGAGTTCGCCGCCGCGGCCGAGATAGACGGAGAGGGCGAAGAGGAGCGCGACGAGGAACGCGAGCGTGGCGCTGACGAGCCAGGTGTTGAGGGGACGGGTCATGTCAGTTACCCCTCCCCAAACGGCCTGCAGCCGTTTGACCCTCCCTCAAGGGGAGGGTGGAAGATTTTGTTTCGTTGCTCGTCAGCATCTCGTCGTGGGCGGTGGCGAGGCGGGCGGCTATGGCGGTGACGAAGCGGGTGCTGCAGTTCCAGTCGCGGGCGGGCAGATCGACTTCATGGGCATAACGCTCACGGTATAGCTTGAGCGCGGGGTGCTGGAGGAGCGCGGATGCCTGCGATGGCTGGCCCGGACGGTAGATGCCGATGGCCATGAGGTCGGGGCGCAGGGCGATCACGTCTTCCAGGCCCGGATAGACGAGGCCGATTTCATTTTCCTCGCGGATCACATTGTCGAAGCCGGTATGGGCGAGGATGTGACCGAGGATGCTGTTCGGGACGACGGCGCCGCCGAGGTCCTGATAGAGGATGGCGGTGGGGCGCGCGGGGCCGGCGCGGCGGGCGGCTTCCATTTCGGCATCGAAGCGCGCGACGAGGGCCGCGCCTTCCGCCTCGCGGCCGAGCGCGGCGGCGACGGTTTCGATGTTGTCGCGGATGTCGGCGAAGGTGCGGGCATCCTTCACGGTGACGACGGGAACGCCGAGGCGGCGGAGAAGATCGAGCGTGAAGGGGGAGGTGTAGCGATGCGCCAGCACGAGATCGGGCGCGAAGGGGAGGATGTCCTCGATGCGGCCGTCATTCGGCGGCACATGCTGAAGGAGATGGGCGACGGCTGAATCATGCGGGTCGCGGCCGAGGCGGAAGACGGATTTGAGCGTGCCGGGGGCGGCGAGCTCGGCGGCGAGAATGTCGGAGCAGAGATTGATGGAGACGACGCGTTGCGGCGCCGCGTGGACCGCGCCCGCCGCGAGGCAGGCGAGGAACGCCAGAATGGCGATGGGTATCTGTTTCATCTCTGCCTTGCGCCTCGTACATCCAGCCTCAAGATGCCGCCGCGCGGAGAACCGCTTCTCCCGGCACACCCCGGCCCGGAGACGGACGACAGCCTGTGGCAGGTTTCCTGGCTCGCGGGTCTTCGCCCTTCCCTGCCTTCCCGGACATCCAGTGGCACAATCGGAAAAAGCTCGCCGCTTACAGTTGCGGGGGCAGCCGCCTCGAAGAAAGAGCATGCGCTCCGGGCGTTCCCTTTTAACCCCGGATTTGCGGCCGGGGCACCATAGGCGGGCGGAGTGTAGACGCTCGGGCGGCGGCGGGCAAAGGGCGGGAAAAGCCTTCCGCATGGCCACGGAAATGCTCTACCTTCGCGGCAAAACAAGACAAGGCGGGAAACAGGGATGCTGACGCTTTATCACTGCAATGGCGCGCGCTCGATGCGGTCGCTGTGGCTGCTCAACGAGATGGGGATCGATTTCGAGCTGAAGGAACTGACCTTCAGCATGGAAGGATTGCGGACGCCGGAGTATCTCGCGATCTCGCCGCTGGGGCGCGTGCCCTGTCTTGTCGACGGAGACGTGGCGGTGTTCGAGTCCGGCGCCATCGCGCAGTATCTCGGCGAGCATTACGACCCCGAAGGGAAGCTGCACCGGCCTGTGGGACATGCCGAGCGGACGGAATGGCTGATCTGGCTTCATTATGCGGAGACAATGGCGGTGCATGGCGCGAGCCTTGTGCAGCAGCGGGTTTTCATTGCCAAGGAAGACCGCTCGCCGGTGGTGCAGAAGCTCGAGTCGCGGCGGCTGGAGAAGTCGCTCGAGGTGGTGGACAAGCATCTCGCGGACCGCGACTACCTGCTGAAGAGCGGGTTCAGCACGGTGGATACGAATGTCGGCTACAGCGTGCATCTCGCGAAGGGATTCGTAAGCCTCGATCCGTTTCCGAATGTCGTGAAATATTATGAGCGGATTTCGGTGCGGCCGGCCTTCATCAAGGCGGCGGCGAGCGTGCCGCTCAACGAGCAGGCGCCGAAGAGAGCCTAATCGAGCTTCGGCAGTTCCTTCATCACCGGTTTCGGTGTGCGGTCTTCCTTGAAGAGGCCCCAATGGGCTTCCTCGGGATGATGGCCGGCGACGGCGCTTTCGTCATAGACGCGCCAGGGCGCATCGAATGCCGAGAAATACGCGAAGGCGAGATTGCGCGACGGCGGCATCTGCCTTGCGAGTTCGCCGTAGAACTGTTTCTGCTTTTCAGGCGTGAAGCCTGCGGCTTCCGGCGCCGTCGGCACGCCCGTCTCCTTGACGAGGATCGGACCGCAGAAACGCTCCGCGGCGAGGCGGGACGTCACCTGCTTCACGAAATCCGCCCAGTTGAAGGGCGGTGCGTCGGCGAACCATTTCTCGAAAACGGGATGGACATTGACCGCGAGGAAATCCAGCCGGGCGAGAAGCGGCGCGGCCTCGGCGCCGTCGAGAAACTGGGCGAAAGGCTCCGTTACCGAGAGCGGGAGACCCGGCGCCTTTGTGCGGAAATTCTCGACGGTGCGCTCCATCTCCCGCCAGTTTGCGCGGCCGCTCAGGACCATCTCGTTGCCGAGGGAGACGCCGACGACGATATCCGGATGCTGCTTCCAGGCGGCAAGCGCGTTGGCGAGTTCGACATCGTCCTCCGGGTCCCACACGCCCATGACGACTGCGCGATAGCCGAGATCCTTCGCGATGGCGGGAATGCGCTCGGCGCCGCTATGGGCGCCATAGGTGATGAGACCGTCGAACCAGGGACGAAGCGTTTCAAGATCGCGGCGGATCGAGACCTCGCTCGCCTGCACGGGATTGCCATCCCAGACTTTCAGGTCGGTCGGCTGATAGGCGATGAAGCGGCCTTCCGCCATCGCATCCTGAAGCCGCGCGAGCGCGGGCGCCGCGTCGTCGCGCTCTGCGCAGACGGGAGCGGCCAGCGCAGGGGCGGCAGTGAGAGTGGCCATGAGAAGAGCGATAATGAAGCGCATGGCCCCATAGCTAGGCCGCCAATGTGGCGATTTCCAGTCACCGGACAAGCAAAAGCCCGGCTCCTCGCGAAGCCGGGCTCTCGTTATTTCAGAGGCGTGCCTGAGCAGCCAAGCCTTAGATGGCTTCCTTCAGGTCCTTCGCGACGCGGAAGGCGACCTTCTTGGAGGCTTTGATCTTGATGGCTTCGCCCGTCGCCGGATTGCGGCCCATGCGGGCGGCGCGCTTGCGCACCTGCAGGATGCCGAGACCGGTGAGACGGACCTTGTTGCCCTTTTTCAGGTTCTTCACCGTCAATTCGACGAAGTCGCTGAAGAGCTCGGTTGCCGCCTTCTTCGAGAGATCGTGCTTCTCGGCGATTTCGGCAATCAGCTTCGACATCGGAACCGTCGGCGCTGTCGGTGCCTTCTTGGCAGCAGCGGCGGCAGGCGCCTTTTTGGCAGCGGGTTTAGTGGCCATGATTTGAATTCCCTCGGATAAGTTCGGACCGATATTCACTGAGTCGCGCGATTCGGCCAAGCGATAAGTTCATATTTGACAGGCATCGGAGCGAAAAACTGTTGAAAAGTGCCTGTGGCACCTGCATTTCGCCATTGCACGCCTATTCGAACGCGTCTTCCCAGCTTCCGCGCGTCGAGGCCTTGGAATATTCCGTCGCGCGATTCTCGAAGAAGTTGGTGTGCTCGATGCCGTTCAGCATCTCGTCCATCCAGGGCAGCGGGTTCTTTTCCGTGCGGTAGATGGGCTGGAGATTGAGCTGCACGAGGCGGCGGTCGGCGATGTAGCGGATGTAGTTCTTCACTTCCTGCGCCGAGAGGCCTTCGATGCTGCCCATCTCGAAGGCGAGGTCGATGAAGGCATCCTCGTGATGGATGATGGTTTCGCAGGCTTTATAGATGTCGCGGCGAAGCTCTTCGGTCCAGATTTCCGGGTTTTCGTCGACGAAGGTGCGGAAAAGCTTCATGGCGGAGACGGTGTGGAGCGTCTCGTCGCGGGCCGACCATGTCACGATCTGGCCCATGCCCTTCATCTTGTTGAAGCGCGGGAAATTCATGAGGATCGCGAAGGAAGCGAAGAGCTGCACGCCCTCGGTGAAGCCGCCGAAGACGGCGAGCGTCTTGGCGATATCCGCCTTGGTCTCGACGCCCCATTCCTGCATGTAGTCGAACTTGGTCTTCATCTGTTCGTATTTCAGGAAGGCCTCGTATTCGGCCTCCGGCATGCCGATCGTGTCGAGCAGATGGCTGTAGGCTGAGATATGGACCGTCTCGATATTGGAGAAGGCGGCCAGCATCATCTGCACTTCGGTCGGCTTGAAGACGCGCGAATAATGCTTCATGTAGCAATTGTTCACTTCGACGTCGGCCTGCACGAAGAAGCGGAAAATCTGCGTGAGCAGGTTGCGCTCGCCCTCGGTGAGCTTTTTCGACCAGTCCTTCACATCGTCGGCCAGCGGCACTTCCTCCGGCAGCCAGTGGATGCGCTGCTGCGTGAGCCAGGCTTCATAGGCCCAAGGGTAGCGGAAGGGCTTGTAGACGTGGCGTTCTTCGAGGAGGGACATGGTGTGGTTCCCGTTTTCTTTGCTGCGGGGCGCGCCTGAATGGGCCAGAGACAATAATGGCCCGGCCTGAAAGCCGGGCCATGATCTTAGCGCCTTACTGACAGGCGAGGCATTCTTCGTAGTCGTTCGATTGCGCTTCGGCGGCGACCTGGTCGAGGGTCAGCACGTCCAGCACCTTGCCGGGCAGGAGCGAGACGACTTCGGCCTTTTCGGCGCGCTGGATCGAGAGCGAGCGGCAGTAATAGAGGCTCTTCACGCCGTGCTGCCAGGCCATGAAATGGAGCTTGTGCAGGTCTCGCTTGTGAACGTCGGCGGCGAGGAAGAGGTTGACCGACTGCGCCTGATCGACGAGGGGCGCGCGGTCGCCCGCATGTTCGATGACCCAGCGCTGGTCGAGTTCGAAGGCGGTCTTGAAGACGTCCTTCTCCTCATCCGACAGGAAATCGAGATGCTGCACCGAGCCACCGTTCACGACGATGGAGGACCAGGTGTCGTCGTCGTTGCGGCCCTTCAATTCCAGCAGCTTCGTCAGGTGACGGTTGCGGACGTTGAAGGAGCCGGACAGCGTCTTGTGGGTGAAGCTGTTGGCCGCGATGGGCTCGATGCCCGGCGAGGTGCCGCCGGTGATGATCGAGATCGAGGCGGTGGGCGCGATCGCCGTCTTGTTGGAGAAGCGCTCGTTGAAGCCGTATTCGGCGGCATCCGGGCAGGCGCCCCGCTCTTCGGCGAGCTTCTTCGAAGCGGCGTCCACGCCTTCCTTGATGCGGGCGAACATGCGCTTGTTCCAGACCTTCGCCATCACGCCCTCGAAGGGGATCATGTTGGCCTGAAGATAGGAGTGGAAGCCCATGACGCCGAGGCCAACCGAACGCTCGCGCATGGCGGCGTATTTGGCGCGGCGCATATCGTCCGGCGCGCGGTCGATGAAGTCCTGCAGGACGTTATCGAGGAAGCGCATCACGTCTTCGATAATGGTCGGATGGTCCTGCCACTCATTATAGGTTTCGAGATTGAGCGAGGACAGGCAGCAGACGGCCGTGCGCTGCTCGCCATGCTGGTCGATGCCGGTGGGGAGCGTGATTTCGGCGCAGAGATTGGACGTTTTCACTTCGAGGCCGGCGAGCTTGTGATGCTCGGGGCGCGCGTTGTTCACGGTGTCCTTGTAGATGATGTAGGGCTCGCCGGTTTCGATGCGCGAGGTGAGGAGGCGAATCCAGAGCGAGCGGGCGGAGACGGTCTTCTGGACCGACCTGTCCTTCGGGCTCTTGAGCTGCCATTCGGCATCCGCCTCGACGGCGCGCATGAAGGCATCCGACACGAGCACGCCGTGATGGAGGTTCAGCGCCTTGCGGTTCGGATCGCCACCCGTGGGGCGGCGCATTTCCATGAATTCCTCGATCTCGGGATGGTCGATCGGGAGATAGACCGCCGCCGAGCCGCGGCGAAGCGAACCCTGGCTGATGGCGAGCGTCAGCGAATCCATCACGCGGATGAAGGGAATGATGCCGGAGGTCTTGCCATTGCCGCCGACCGTCTCGCCGATGGAGCGCAGATTGCCCCAATAGGAGCCGATGCCGCCGCCCTTGGCCGCGAGCCAGACATTTTCGTTCCAGAGGCCGACGATGCCGTCGAGGCTGTCCGAGGCTTCATTGAGGAAGCAGGAGATGGGCAGGCCGCGCTGCGTACCGCCATTGGAGAGGACGGGCGTCGCCGGCATGAACCAGAGCTTGGAAATGTAGTCATAGAGGCGCTGCGCGTGGCCGGCATCGCCCTTGTCGGCATAGAAGGAGGCCACGCGGGCAAACATGTCCTGATAGGACTCGCCGGGCATCAGATAGCGATCGCGGAGCGTTGCCTTGCCGAACTCGGTCAGCAGTGCATCGCGGCCATGATCGACGCGTACAGTCGGGCGGCCGCCCATCTGCACGGCCTGATACTGGTCGCCGAACATCATTTCGGGTTCCGCCACGCGCCGCGATTCAGCGCGCACGCGGCTCACCGCCCGCTCGCCTGTGATAATGGCTGACACACTGGCTTCGACCTCACTCATATCCACCGCTTTCGACGTATCGTTCAGCATTTTCATTCCCCGGTTTGCCCCGCCATGTGGCCATGAAGCAGGCAAAAGATCGCCACCCGGCGGACGGATGACCGTCGCCGTCTTTCCGCCCGAAACAGAGGGCAGGACTCAAGCAATTCCCGTGATTGCGCCGACGCTCTGAGATAATCCCCCGTAGGGCCCGGCGCGTCCAGATATAGTATCCGTCTCTTCCCCGAGGTCAATCAGTAGTGTGCGGTACGCGATAAAAAAATGGTAAACGAGCCCGGCCACATAGTGGCGTGAGGGAGAATTTCCGTTGCATATTCAATGAGTTGATTCACGCGATCCGCGAGTGAGGAGTTCCCGCCCGATGCCCGACACCACGCCAGCCGCCACCCGCCGGACACTCTATCCGGAGATCGAGCCATACCGGACCGGATCGCTCAAAGTATCCGATTTGCATACGCTCTATTTCGAGGAATGCGGCAACCCGAAGGGCAAACCCGTGGTGATCGTGCATGGCGGGCCGGGGGGCGGCACCAACCCGACGATGCGGCGGACGCACAATCCGGACGCTTACCGAATCATTCTGTTCGACCAACGGGGCTGCGGGAAGTCCACACCCCATGCGGAGCTGCGCGAGAACACGACATGGGACCTGGTGGCGGACATGGAGCGGCTGAGGGAACATCTCGGCATCGACCGCTGGCAGCTCTGCGGCGGCTCCTGGGGATCGACGCTGGCGCTTGCCTATGGCGAAACCCACCCTGCCCGCGTCACCGAAATTATCCTGCGCGGCATCTTCACACTCCGGAAGCGGGAGCTCCACTGGTTCTATCAGGAGGGGACGGATGCGCTTTTTCCCGATGCCTGGGAGGAATTCATCGCGCCCATTCCCGAGGCCGAGCGCGGCAACCTGATGGCCGCCTATTACAAGCGGCTCACCGGCGACAATGAGGCGGAGAAGCTTGCCTGCGCCCGGGCATGGAGCATATGGGAGGGGACGACGCTCTCGCTCTATTCCGACCCCGAGCGGGTGAAGCGCTTTGCCGACGGGCATTTCGCCCTCGCCTTCGCGCGGATCGAATGCCACTACTTCATGAACAAGGGCTGGTTCGAGCCGCAGAACCAACTGATCCGCGAGGCCGGCAAGCTGAAGGGCATTCCGGGCGTCATCGCGCAGGGGCGCTATGATGTCGTGACGCCGATGTTCACGGCATGGGAACTCGCCAAGGCCTGGCCGGAAGCGGAGCTCACCATCGTGCCGGACGCCGGACACACGGCGACGGAGCCCGGCATTGTCGATGTGATGGTGCGGGCGAGCGACCGCTACGCTGCGGTGAAGAACTGACGGCTGCAGATGCATATTCTTTATCTGGTCAATGCGCTCGACTCGCCACCCGGCGTGCTGCTCGAGGAGGCGGCACTGCTGGGCGCGAGCGCGACGCAGATCGACACAGTGAACGGCCGGGACATGGAAACCGGCGAGGCGCGCGCCGTGCCGGAAGCCGCGGCGGGCTATGATGCGCTTGTCGTGCTTGGCGGCGTGATGGGCGTTTACGAAGCCGGCAAATATCCCTTCATCGAGGAGAGCAAGCGGCTCGTCCGGCGTTTCCACGACGAAGGCAAGCCCGTGATGGGCGTCTGTCTCGGCTCGCAGATCGTGGCGAGCGCCTTCGGCGCACCGGTCTACAAGATGAGCGAGAAGCTCGAGGCGCATGAAGAATGGGGCTTCGTGCCGCAAACATGGGAAGCGGCGGTGGCGGACGACCCGCTTCTGCATGATGCCGCGCCGGGTTTGCGAACCATGCATTGGCATGGCGACACGTTTGATCTGCCTGAGGGCGCGACGCGGCTTGCGACGCGGGAGACCTGCCCCAATCAGGCGTTTCGCATGGGCGGCAGGACCTACGCCTTTCAGTTTCACCTCGAAGTGACGCGCGGCATTCTCGACGGCTGGACGACATTGCGCGCGAAGGCGCTCAATGTATCGCGGCCTACGATCGAGAAGCTCATCGGGCCGCAGATCGAGGAAGCGCTGCGGCCGCAGGAAGCGTTCGCGCGGCAAACGATGCGGCGCTGGATGGCGCTCTGCCGGTAAACGCCCCACCCCAAACGGGGCGGGGCCTTATCCCTCAGAAATTCACGCGCCGCGAGATGGCGCCGTCAACGATGAGGTTCGTGCCCGTCGTGAAGGACGAAGCGGGGCTTGCGAGGAAGACTGTCGCGTTGGCGATGTCCTGCGGCGTCGCCATGCGGCCGGTCGGGTTGCGTTCCATTGCCTGCTTGAACATGTCCGGCATGTGGTCTTCGATCATGTTCCAGACGCCGCCCTTGAAATAAACGGTGCCGGGCGAAACCGTGTTCACGCGGACATGCTTGCCGGCGTGCTGGCGGGCATAGCCCTTGGCGAGATGAATCTGCGCCGCCTTCTGCGCGCCATAGGCATTGGCGTTATCGTTTTCGGCTGCCGAGATCGAGGAGATGAAGGTAGCCGACGCATCGCCGGATTTCTTCGCGGCTTCGGTGAGGAAGGGAAGCGCCGCCTCGAAGGCATTGACGGCGCCGAGCACGTCGATTTCGAAGCAGGCGCGCCAGGACTTCTCGTCATTGCCGTTCGCGAGCGCCGAGGCGTTGGCGACCAGAATGTCGAGGCCGCCCGTGGCCTTTGCCGTATCGGCGATCCACTTCTTCAGGCCCTCGCCATCGGCGATGTCGGCGATGCCGCCGGTTGCCTTCACGCCGAGCTTAGAGAGCGCGGCGACCGCCTCATCGACCTGATCCTGATTGCGCGCGCAGATCGAGACATCGCAGCCCTCCCTTGCCAGCGTTTCCGCGATGGCGCGACCGATGCCGCGCGTGCCGCCGGTGACGATCGCCTTCTTGCCCTTGAGACCGAGATCCATGATGCCGCCTTCCCTGAAATGATTTTCGTTGGGGCGACTTTAGGTCTCATTCTCCAACGGTCAACTGAAACCCGGGGTCAGGAAGGACGGCTGGCATCCGCGAGAAAGAGGTCCCGGAGTGTTTCCACACCGGCGCGGAACCTCGTCTGCAATTGGCCGAGCAAGGTTTTCTCCGGCGGGGGATCGAGATCGAGGCCAACCTGATGGACTTCGCCATCCGTCACCTGCACGGCGACCAGATCGACGCTGCCCACCCGGGTACGGGCGCCGGTCTTGATCTCGCGGCCCAAACGGGAGCGCATGAACTCCTCCAGCGTCAGTTCGCGTTCTTCGGGGGTGAAGGCGAGGCTGTACATGTTGGCGACCGCGGCGGCGGAGGTATGGCCGTCGATCACGAAGTCGACGATTTTTCCTTCCTTTTCGGCACTGCGCGACTTTCGCGCGCCGAAAAGGCGGTCGAGCGCGGGCACGGCATCCACGTTGATGAGCAGCAGCACCACATCGCCGGCCTCAAGCCCCTCATGCAGGCCCTCGGTGCGCGCGACGCCAGCGCGCATCACGGAGATGACGGTCGTGCCTTCGGGCAGAGGAAGGCGCTTCATCCTGCGCAGCACGAGAATGCTCATCGGATCGACCGTATAGGCAACGACGCTCTTGCCCTTGCCGGCGGGCAGGTCGAGCTCGACGCCGCGCTTTGCCGTGGGGCGCGGCGGCAATTCGACATCTGTCCACCGGGCCGTGAGCGCAATTGTCCAACCCTGCGCCACCAGCGAGACCAGCACGATCACATAAGCAACCGAGAACAGGGTGGAGGCCCCTTCCACGCCGGCAAAGACCGGAATGACCGCCAAAAAGACGGCCACAGAACCGCGAAGGCCGAGCCATGAAATGAACAGCGTCTCGTTTGGCGCAAATTTCAGCGGCTTGAGACATAGCCAGACGGCAATGGGCCGGGCCACAAAGAACAGGACCACCGCCACAGCTATCGCGGGCAAAAGGATCGGCAACAGGGAAGAGGGCGTAACCAGCAGGCCGAGCATGAGGAACATGCATATCTGCGCGAGCCATGCCATGCCGTCGGTAAAGCGCGAGATCTCGCTGGTGGCCCTGTGTGGCGTGTTGCCAACCGTAAAGCCGATGAGAAAGATCGCCACATAGCCGCTGGCGCCGGCGCTTTGCGTCAACGCGAAGACGAGCAGCGCCAAGGCCCCGGCCATGATGGGATAAAGACCAGGCGACAATTGCAGCCGGTTGATCGCGCGGACCACGAACCAGCCGCCGGCGAGGCCGAAGATAACACCGCCTACGAGCTGCCACAGGAAGTTGCCGATCTCCCCGATGACAGCCCCGACGCTGTCCAGTTGAACGCCCTCAACCGCAATGCCGACCAATGCGAGTGTGAGAAAGATCGCCATCGGGTCGTTGATGGCGGATTCGACTTCCAGCGTGGCGGAGACGCGGGCGCGCAAGCGGAGCCCACGCTGATGGAGCAGCAGGAAGACGGCGGCGGCGTCGGTGGAGCCGACAATGGCGCCGAGCAGAAAGGCTTCGACCCACCCGATGCCGAGCAGGAACTTGGCGGCGACGCCGGTGATGGCGGCGGTGAGCAAGACGCCTATCGTCGCGAGGGCGCCTGCGGGAGCCCAGGCGCGTGCCAGGGCGTTACGGCTGGTCCGCAAGCCACCGTCGAACAGGATGATGGCCAAGGCGAAGGAGCCGGCCAGATAGGCCAGGCGGAAATCGTTGAAAACGATACCGCCGGGGCCTTCCTCGCCCACCAGCATGCCGAATGCCAGAAAGACCAGCAGCAGGGGAGCGCCGATCCGTGAGGAGAGCGCCCCCGCGAAAATCGAAAAGGTAATTAATGCAGCCGAAACCAGGATGATCTGGTTAGCAAAATCCATCCGGACAAACCAATGCTCATGCGGGTCCTGCCGACTGCATGAGCATTGCGGCCAATCGGAACAGAAATCCCTCGAATCGCGAAAAAAGCTTCGCGGTCAGTGTACAGCAAGAAGCGCGGATTCCGAGACGAAATGGCCAGAAACAGGCGGAGTTTTCAGCTTTTTCCAACTGCATTGCTCTTGGGTGGCGGAGCGTTCCAATGGAGGACGCCTCGCGGGGCGCTCCTGTTCGTGGCTGTGCAAGCGGCGGTGACAAATTGTCTGTGACGGGGAGCGACAATGACCTTAATCTCGGGCGCAACAAGAACCGGGATATCCGGAAGCAACAAGAATTGAGGGAGGACGGGATGGATCTCGCCATGCGGCCCGAAGACGTGGCCTTTCGCGACGAAGTGCGGGCTTTTCTCGCGGAGAACCTGACCGACGAGCTGAAGGCTCATGCGCGGCTGACGCCGGGCATCCTGGCCGACCAGGATCTGCGCGTCGAATGGCTGAAACGGCTCAACAAGCGCGGCTGGGCGGCACCGAGCTGGCCGAAGCAATATGGCGGCGCGGGTTTCAACGTGATGCAGCGTTTCATCTGGGCATCGGAATGCGCGGCTGCCGGCGCGCCGCAAGGCTCCAACATGGGGCTTTCGATGGTCGGCCCGACGCTGATGGGACATGGCACCGACGAGCAGAAGGCCCACTACCTGCCGCGCATCCTCAATGGCGAAGACTGGTGGTGCCAGGGCTATTCGGAGCCCGGCTCGGGCTCGGACCTCGCGTCGCTTCAGTGCCGCGCCGATTCAGACGGCGACGACTACATCATCAACGGCACCAAGCTATGGACGACGGGCGCGCATCAGTCGAACAAGATGTTCTGCCTCGTGCGGACCGACCCCAACGCCGCGAAGAAGCAGGAAGGCATTTCCTTCATCCTGATCGACGATTTCCACGCCAAGGGCATCAAGGTCGACCCCATCATCACGCTGGCGGGCGACCATGAAGTGAACCAGGTGTTCTTCGACGATGTGCGCGTGCCGAAGAAGAACCGCGTCGGCGCCGAGAACAATGGCTGGACGGTGGCCAAATATCTGCTCGAATTCGAACGCGGCGGCGCGGCGCATGGCGCGAACCTCCGCAATGCACTGAACAAGCTGCGCGTGGTTGCGGGCACGGAACATAGCGGCACCGGCACGAAGCTGATCGACGACCCGAATTTCCGCCGCAAGCTCGACGAGACGGAAGTGGAAGTGACGGCGGTGGAGTTCACCGAGCACCGGATCATGTCGCAGCTTTCCAACGGACAGAACCCCGGCGCGGCTGCTTCGATCATCAAGCTGCGCGGTGCCGACACCAACCAGAAGATCACCGAACTCGGCGTGGAGGCGATTGCCTATTACGTGCAGCCGGACGTGATCGAAGCCCGCACCTGGGGCGCGAACGTGCCGCCGGTGGGGCCGGACCATACGCTGATGGTGATGCCGAAATACCTGAACACGCGGGCGCAGACTATTTTCGGCGGCTCGAACGAAGTTCAGCGCAACATCATGGCGAAAGCGGTGCTGGGGCTCTAGAGCCTCACACCGCCTCCGGGTCGCGGCCCACGGCCATCCGATAAGTCAAACGCGCCAGCTCCTTTGTGAGTTCGGCGCGTTTTCTTTCGCTTACATCGAGAAAAGCGACTTCGAGAATTGCGTTGTAGAGCATTTCCGAAATCAGCCAGGCGTCTTCCTCCGGCATCGGCAGATCGAGAGCGCCTGCCGCCTGAATGCGGACACGCTGCGAGAGCGCACCAAGTGCCGCCCGCGTTTCGACAATCGCCGGCAATTGCGGAACGAAAGGCACCTGCCGCAGGAGCACGCGCAGAACATCGCGCTCCTCCACCAGCGCACCGACCGCCCGCATTGTCATGAGCGTTACACCCGGCCATGGGTCGAGCCCCATCGCCTTGGCGAAGGCCTCCTCCATCTCCGCTTCCACCTTCGCCATGAGGCGTCGCGTCAACTCGGCGACAATCGCCTCCTTGTTGGGGAAGAACTCATAAAGGGTGGCGATGCCGACGCCCGCCTGCTCGGCGATACGATTTGTGGTGAGAGCCTCATAGCCGTTCTCCCGCAAAAGCCGAGCAGCCGCATCGACAATGGCGTTGAAGCTCACGTGTGAGCGGGCCTGTTTAGGCCATTTTTTGGGAGCGAAATCAGACACTTGAGGCTGAACTCGACGGTGCCGGGGCGACGTCTCGAAGAGGCCGGGAAACCCGAGTTTTCCGAGCAATTACTTGGATTATATTCAGAGGCAAGTTCGAGAGGCAATGGCGGAAGAGGCAAGCTCATGTCCCTGGGAAGCGAAGCGAGAGAAACGATGGAAAGGCGCGACACGACGGAGGCGCCGCAGCGCGATTACAGCAGCCCTCTGCCGCGAATGGACTTCACGGTCCCCCAAGGCGATCCCGGGCTGCTGGGACCGAACTCCATGGGCTGGAAGGTGAGCGCCAATCCGATCGTGAGCGCCGTCGGCGGCATCGCGGCGGTGATCCTCGAACTTGCCGAGAAACATGTGCGCGCGGGTGTATGGGATCATTCGACCTTCAAGGTCGATCCGATCCGCCGCATGGAGCGGACAGGCATGGCGGCGGCGGCCGTGACCTATGGGCCGACGAAAATGGCGCAGCAGACATTCGACCGCGTGACGCGCATGCACCAGCGCGTGACGGGAACGACGCATGATGGCGACGCCTATCGGGCCATGGAGCCTTCGCTTCTGACATGGGTGCATGTGACGGCGGCATGGGGCTTCCTCAATGCCTACAAGCGCTATGCGAACCCGAAACTCTCCCGCGAAGACGAGGACCGCTATTACCGCGAAGGCGAAGTGATCGGCAAAGGCTTCGGCGCGGAATGGGTGCCGACGTCCATGATCGAGATGGATGCCTATATGACGGAGATGACTCCGAAACTTTATGCCAACGACACCGTGCATGAGTTTCTGGAGCTGGTACGGAACGCGACGCCCCTCGGCAGCGCGGGCAAGCCCGTGCAACGGCTCATCACGCAGGCGGCGATCGACCTGCTGCCGAAGCATCTGCAGGAACAATGCGGGGTTGCGGTTTCCCCAGCGGCAAGGCCGATGGTACGCCCCGCCGTCCGCGCGCTTGCCAACACGGCGAGCTTCGCGATGCGCTTCGCAACGAATTCGCCCGCGCATCAGGCTTGCCGCCGCATGGGAGTCTCGACAGACTGTCTGCGCTGACCCTTCGACAGACCAGAAGAAGAAAATGAATCTCGAACTCACGCCCGCCGATGCGAGCTTCCGCGACGAAGTGCGCGCCTTTCTCGATGAAAACCTGACGCCGGAACTGCGCGAGGCGGGGAGCCTCACGACGTCGGTCTTCACCGACAAGCAATGGAATCTCGCCTGGCAGAAGATCCTCTACAAGAAGGGCTGGGTGGCGCCGAGCTGGCCGAAGGAATATGGCGGAACCGGCTGGAGCGAGATGCAGAAATATATCTGGACCTCGGAATGCACCCGCGCGGGCACGCCGGGCCTGTCGCCGATGGGGCTTCGCATGTGCGGGCCGATGCTGATGAAGTTCGGCACGCCCGAGCAGAAGAATTACTACCTGCCGCGCATTCTTTCCGGCGAAGACTATTGGTGCCAGGGCTATTCGGAGCCGGGCGCGGGCTCGGACCTCGCCTCGCTGCAGCTGAAGGCGGTGCCGGATGGCGACGATTATGTGCTGAACGGGACCAAGATCTGGACCACGCATGCCCACTTCGCGAACATGATGTTCTGCCTCGTGCGCACGGATGCAAGCGGCAAGCCGCAACAGGGCATCACCTTCCTGCTGCTCGACATGAATACACCCGGCATCAAGGTCGAGCCCATCATCACGCTGGCGGGCGAACATGAGGTGAACCAGGTTTTCTTCGACGATGTGCACGTGCCGAAGAAGAACCGCGTCGGCGAAGAGAATGACGGCTGGACGGTCGCGAAATATCTTCTCGAGTTCGAGCGCGGCGGCGCCTTCGCGGCGGCGCTTGAAGTGGGCATTGAGAAAATCCGGGAGGTCGCCGCAAGCGAACGCGACGGCGACGGCAAGCGCCTGATCGACGATGCGACTTTCGCCCGCAAGATCGCCGAAGCCGAGATCGAGGTGAAGGCGATGGAGATGACCGAACATCGCGTGATGGCGGAGCTTGCCGGCGGCAAGAATCCCGGCCCCGCTTCCTCGATGCTGAAGACGCGCGGGACGGAAATGCGCCAGCGTCTCGACGAAATCGCCGTCGAGACCATCGGCTTCTATTCAGGCGTCGACCAGCACGATGCGCGGACGCCGGGATCGAATGTCGAGCCGATCGGCCCCGCGGAAGGCATGGTCTTCATGCCGACCTATCTGAACAACCGGGCGGCTTCCATCTATGGCGGCTCGAACGAAGTTCAGCGCGGCATCATGGCGAAGCTGGTGCTGGGGCTTTAAGCCTTCCTTGCGATCAGCAGCGTCGTCGTCTGGGTGAAGATCGTTTCGTCCGACTGGTTCATCAGGATGTGACGGTTCTTCACGACGCTGCGGTCCGGCTTCGACGAGGACGGTTTCGTCTCGATGCATTCGATGACGAGGCGGAGCGTGTCGCCGAGTTTTGCTGCTTTGTGAAACCGCACTTCGTCGTAGCCGAGTGCGCCGATGACGGCGGTTTCTTCCGGCAGGCGCGCGGCAAGGAAAAGCACCACGGCCTGGATATGCGTGCCGCAGGCCGTCAGCGTTCCGTAGATGGATTTCGCGGCGGCGGCTTCATCGACATGGAAAGGCTGCGGGTCCCATTTCGAGGCGAATGAGACGATTTCGTCCTTCGTCATTTCGTAGGTCGCCGGGATGTCGTGGCGCTCGCCTACCACAAAGTCATCGAAATAGCGCATCGCTTGTTCCTTCTCCCGGGACAATCATCTTCGTCATTGCGAGGAGCGTAGCGACGAAGCAATCCAGAAGCGATATGCGCAGAGAGTGCGACCCTGGATTGCTTCGCTACGCTCGCAATGACGAAAAGAAGGAAGGCCCGTGAGAAAACTCACGGGCCTTTCAAAATCGCTCAGTCGTTTCGAATTACGCGAATTCGAAGAGACCGGCGGCGCCCATGCCGCCACCGATGCACATGGTGACAACGCCGTACTTCACGTTCTGGCCGGCCTGCTTGCGGCGGCGGCCTTCGAGCAGGATGTGGCCGGTGCAGCGCGCGCCAGTCATGCCGAAGGGATGGCCGATGGCAATGGAGCCGCCATTGACGTTGTACTTCTCGGGGTCGATGCCGAGGCGGTCGCGGCTGTAGAGGCACTGGCTCGCGAAGGCTTCATTCAGCTCCCAGAGGTCGATGTCGTCTACCTTGAGGCCGTGGCGCTCGAGCAGGCGCGGCACGGCGAAGACCGGGCCGATGCCCATCTCGTCGGGTTCGCAACCGGCGACGGCGAAGCCGCGGAAGACGCCGAGAATGTCGGAGCCGTTCTTTTCGGCTTCCTTGCGCTCCATGAGCACGACGGCGGCGGCGCCGTCCGAAAGCTGCGAGGCATTGCCGGCGGTGATGTATTTGCCTTCCTTGATCTTCTGGCCGTTCTTGAAGACCGGCTTCAGACCCTGGAGCGATTCAAGCGTCGTCTCCGGACGGTTGCACTCGTCCTTCTCGACGACGTAATCGACCAGGGATTCCTCGCCCGTCTCCTTGTTCACGACCTTCATCTTGGTCTTCATCGGGACGATTTCGTCCTTGAAGAGGCCGGCCTGCTGCGCGGCGGCGATGCGCTGCTGGCTGCGGAGGGCGTATTCGTCCTGGTAGTCGCGGCTGACGTTGTAACGCTCGGCAACGATTTCGGCGGTCTCGATCATCGCCATCCAGAGCTCAGGCTTTTCCTGCATGAGCTTTTCTTCGGTCAGGCGATTGAGGTTCTGGCCGCCCATCTGGACGAGCGAGATCGACTCGACGCCGGCGCCGACCATGACGGGCACGCCTTCATTGACAATGCGGCCGGCGGCCATGGCGATGGTCTGCAGGCCCGAGGAGCAGAAGCGGTTGACCGTGGTGCCGGAGGTCGTGACCGGGCAGCCGGCCCAGATGGCGGCGAGACGGCCGACATTCATGCCGGTGGCGCCTTCAGGCGCGCCGCAACCCATGATGACGTCTTCGACGGCGGCCGGGTCGATCTTCGCGCGCTCGATGGCGTGCTTGATCGCGTGGCCGGCCATGGCGGCGCCATGGGTGTTGTTGAAGCCACCGCGACCCGACTTGGCGAGGCCGGTGCGGGCGGTGGACACAATGACTGCTTCTCTGGACATGAACGTCTCCCGAAGGGGTTGAAATCGTTTTAGGGGTTCGGCAACCCGTCAATTGCGGGCTTTTTTGGCGCTCAGGGCCCCTTTGAGGCGCACCATAAACGGCTTGCCACCCCCTTCAAAGCGGAATCTCCGCGCTTTTCCGTAGGGTTTGCGCGGCTCGATTGTCCGGATTTGAACAGCACGCGGTGCAGAACGCAGCAGCAGGGGCGGCGCCCCAATATCGCCTTGAAATTTCCCCGTAACCGCCTGCCAAAAATCCGGATGGGGACACATTGGAGGGCCATGTTGGGAGGGTGGAAAAGCGGACGGATGGTCCGCGCGGACCGCGAAACGAAAGGGGACCGAGATGAACAGGCTGATGATCGTTACCGCGCTGGGTTTCAGCACCGCCATGGGCGCCGCGCTCATGGCGCAGACGGCGACTGCCGCGAGCCCTCTTCCGATGCCGCGGCCGGATGCCGTTAACGCGTCTTTTGAGCCCGGCATTGAAACACGGGTGATCTTTGTGAGCGCAATCGATCCGCAGGCGCCGCGCAGCGTCGGCTATGGCGTGAACGACAGCGAGCGCGTGGTCTTCCCGGTTTACTTCGCCGAGGGCTGGACGGTCCCGACGAACGAAGCGGAAACAGCGCTGCGCGCGGCGGCCGAAGAGATCACCTATCGCGGCTTGCAGAACATTACGGTTTCCGCCGCGAGCGCGGCGCTGACCTCGCCCGATCCGGTGACGCAACGCGAAGCCGAAGCGCGCGTCGATGCCGTGACGGAGACGCTTGAAAAATATGGCGTGCCGGAACGCTGGATCGCGCAACCAAATACGCTTTCAGGCGTCTGACATATATCTCCCCGCGGCGCCCGGTTCCTCACCGGCCGTTCGCGGGCCTCGCAGACCCGGCGTCGCGCCGCCCTCACCCCCCACCCGGTGCGGCGCCGGGATCTTCGGCTG
This sequence comes from Parvibaculum lavamentivorans DS-1, assembly GCF_000017565.1. Classification (NCBI taxonomy): domain Bacteria; kingdom Pseudomonadati; phylum Pseudomonadota; class Alphaproteobacteria; order Hyphomicrobiales; family Parvibaculaceae; genus Parvibaculum; species Parvibaculum lavamentivorans. The sequence continues at coordinate 532,015 of NC_009719.1, read as the reverse complement.
ACATGCCTTTTGCCCTTACCTTTGCCGGTGCGGGCCTTTTCTTGTGCCGCGCGGCGCGAGAGGCTAGACAAGGGCGCATCCGATCCCTCTCTCCCTCCGGAAGTATTCATGAGTTCCACCCAGGTCGATACAAGCGGCTTCGGCGCCTATGCCGGACCGGTGCGGCGCGTGCAACGCGACGGACAGGATGTCTTCACATTCGAAATCGCCCCGCACCACCTGAACGGCGCGGACAGGCTGCATGGCGGCATGATGATGACGCTAGCGGCAATCGTGCTTGGGCAGGTGGCGAAAGACGCGGCGGCGGCAAAGCAGCCGGACGCCGAAGTGCGGCCGCTTTCCGTCAATTGCGATTTCGTGAGCGCGGGCGAGAAGGGGGAGGAAGTTGAAGGACGCGCGGAGGTGACGCGCGCGACGCGGACTGTGCTTTTCATTTCGGGGGACCTGCGCGTCGGCAGCCGCATCCTGATGACGGCGACCGGCGTCTACGCGATCAAGGAGAAGGGCGCGGCGTGAGCGATCCCCTGCCCTCTCCCGTCGAGGTCGCGACGCCCGAAGGCTGGCGGATCAGCGAGCTGCACGATCCTTTCGAGGCCTATGTGGGGCCGCTCTTCGAGCGCGAAGATGCCGATGGCGCAAGGATTTTCGCCTTCATCGCCGATGAGCGGTATGTGAACGAACAAGGCATCGTGCATGAAGGCATGATGATGACTTTCGCCGACGCCTTTCTCGGCAGCGCCGCCAATCGCGGCGCGGAGGGCAAAAGCTGCGTCACACTGAGCCTGCAGGCGAGCTTCCTCGGCGAGCCGAAGGCGGGCGCGCTGATCGAATGCCATACGAAGCTCGAGCGGAAAACCCGCGCCATCATCTTCGTCTCGGCGCGGTTTTGCGCCGGCGGTGAAGACGTGATGACGGCGACGAGCCTCTGGAAAGTGCTCGGCGAACGCTAGGTCTTCCGTCCCGCGCCGTTTGCAAATCCTCCATGACTGCTATAGCCGCTTGCGCGGGCGGGACGGAACCGCTTTCCTATGCGCCAACGAATTCGCAAGAACCAAGGGAGGAGCCGGAATGGCTATCAATTACGACACGCTCATGTCGCTGAAGGCCGAGGGCCAGGAATTCAGCTATGGCGACCGCGAGACGATGCTTTATGCGCTTGGCATCGGCTTCGGGCGGGACCCGATGGACGAGAAGGAATTGCCTTTCGTCTATGAGAAAAACCTGAAGACGGTGCCGACGCTTGCCACCGTGATCGCCTGGGGCGCGGGCGCCATCGGCGACAGCGGCATCAATTACGCGATGGTGGTTCACGGCGAGCAGAAGCTGAAGCTCTACAAGCCGCTGCCCGTGGCGGCGAAGATTACCACGGACAGCCGCGTCGTCGGCGCGTGGGACAAGGGCGAAGGCAAGGGCGCGATCATCGTCACGGAAACGAATATCGCGGAGAAGGGCGGCGACAAGCTCTGTACACTGACATCAACGATCTTCGCGCGCGGCGATGGCGGCTTTGGCGGGCCGCGCGAAGGCGCGCCGGCGCCGCACACGCTGCCGGACCGCGCGCCGGACATGAGCATCGACGCGCAGACGCTGCCCGACCAGGCTTTGCTCTATCGCCTTTCGGGCGACCGCAACCCGCTTCATTCCGATCCCGAGTTCGCGAAGGCGGTCGGCTTTCCGAAGCCGATCCTGCATGGGCTTTGTACCTATGGCACATGCTGCCGCGCGATTATTTCCGATGTTCTGAACTACGACCCGACGCAGATCACAGGGTTCGACGTGCGGTTTTCGGCGCCGGTTTTTCCGGGCGATACGGTCACTGTCGATGTGTGGAAAGACAAGGACGTCATCTCTTTCCGGGCCCGTGTGAAGGAGCGCGACGCGGTCGTCATCAACAACGGAAAATGCACGCTGAAGGGCTGAAAAGCGGCGACTGTCATCGAACTGTTACACGACTGTCACAAAGAGATTTTCGCCACCGGTTTGCTGTTTACGAATGAACAGGCCGGGGATAAATCGAGGGGCCGGGCGGACCATTCCGCCCGGCCCTTTTTCGCGAGTGCCCCCTGAATGTGTCCGCCGGACCCCGCACGACCCGAAGCCGCCCTGCCGGAAGGCGAGGCCGGAATGATATCCCCGACTCCGGCGGCCGCGCCGCCCGGGGATAACGCATCGACAACCGACCTGCCGGCGGCGGCGACGGTTTTTCATCTTTATACGGATGATATTGCGCTCGAGGATGACGGACCCCTCGGCGAGGTGGAGCGGCTGATCGCGGCAGGCGACCGGGCGGGGGCGATCGCCCACGCCGTGGAGGCGGCGGCGCGGGAGGACGAGCGGCCCTCGACGGGGCTCGTGACGTCGCTCGCCCATTGCCTGATCGAGCTTGGCGAACCGGCGCAGGCGGCGGCGCTGATCGAGCCGCTGGCGGCGGCGGGACAGGCGAACCCGCGGGCGCTTGTCGTTCTTGCGCGGGCGATGAGCCTTGCAGGACGGCACCAGGAGGCGCTTGGCGCTCTCAACGAGGCGAGCCTGCTGGACGGGCGCTCGGCGACGGTTCTGCTGGCGCTCGGCGCGGCGCGGATGGCGGCAGATGATTTCCCGCGCGCCATCGGCGATTTCGAGCGCGTGCTCCGGCTTTCGACGGGCGATGGCGAGCGCGACGCGAATGAGCGCGCGGAGGCGCATTTCCGGCTCGGCGAGGCCTGGGCGGCGATGGACGAGCCGGCGCGGGCGGCACGGCACTTCAAGGCATCTCAGGCTGACGACCCGGCCGACCGGCGGGGCGCGGGCATCCGCCTTGCCGAACTCGATGCGCAACCGGCGCCGACACGGGCGAGCGCCGCCTATGTGCGGGCGCTGTTCGACGGCTATGCACCCCGCTATGACGGACATATGAGGACGGCGCTTTCCTACCGGGGGCCGGAAATATTGCTCAAAGCGGCGGAAGCGGCGGGACTGTCCGCAGGCGGACCTTATGCGGCAATCGACCTTGGCTGCGGCACGGGGCTTTCGGGCGCGGCATTCCACGCTCATTGCGCGTCGTTGACCGGCGTCGACCTCAGCCCCCGCATGTGCGCGGCGGCGGAGGCAAGCGGGTTCTACACGCGCGTCGTCGCTGGCGACCTGTTGAAGGTGCTGGATGAGGGCAACCGCTTCGGGCTCGCGATTGCCTGCGACACGATGATCTATCTCGGCGATCTCGCGCCGCTGTTTTCATCCCTCGCATCGGCGCTGGTGCCGCGCGGCTGGTTTGTCTTTTCCACCGAAAAATCCGACGGACAGTCGGAAGAGGCTTCGGCGCGCGGCTTCGAAGTCGGCCCGGCGCGGCGCTTCCGGCATACGGAAACCTATTTGCGGACGCTGGCGGAGCGCCATGGCTTCGAGGTCGTGTCGATGGATGTTGACGCGCTGCGGACGGAGAAGCGGGTGCCGGTGGAGAGTTTTATCGGGGTGATGCGGAAAAGCTGATTTCGAGTGCGGCTGAAGACGTGGATGGCCCGCATGAAGCGGGCCATGACGGCTTGGGGTTTGCGTGCGTGGCGATGGGATGTGCTGCGGCAAGAGGCATTGCGAGTGGGTCCCGGCTTTCGCCGGGATGACACCGAGTTGTGTTGCTTGCTTCTGTCGGCAACGTTACCGCCGCTACCCCTCCCCAAACGGCTTACAGCCGTTTGACCCTCCCACAGGGGGAGGGTGGCAGGAAGCCAGGGGCTTTTCGAACCACATGTGACGCGGGGCCTGTTCCACTGCCAATCACTCAGTGTCATCCCGGCGAAAGCCGGGACCCAATCCACGTCGATGCTTGTGGCGGAGATTCTTGGGGCATTGAGCTGGTTCGGACGCGGTGCCCATGATTTCTGCTGAGGGAACCAATGGGTCCCGGCTTTCGCCGGGATGACATTTATTTTTGGTGCAGCGACAGTAAGGGCTGATGAAGAAAAGGCCCGCATCCTTTGGGGGATGCGGGCCTGACTGAGGGCGGGTTCTGGGGGGGGGTGAACCCGCCGCCGGTACACTCGGGCGGTGCGATCAGAAGATCGGGAGCACCGAAATAGCCGATAATGCGAGAAGGCTGACGCCGGTGGCGACATAGGCGAGGGCTTCGGAATTGCCGCGATACGACGACCGGCGGGGAAGCGGCGCCAGCGTTTCGGCGCGGCGGTCGCGGCAGCGCGCGAGGATACGATCCACTTCCAGAGACTCCGCAGGGGCGGCAGCGGCGCGGCCAAAGACGCGGCGGCCAAAGGCGCCGGCGGGCGCACGGCCCGGTGCCTGGGGGATGAAATCCCTTTCGAGGCGGTTGAACCCTGAGCTCTGAATGGTGGTCATCATACTCACTCCGCTTTCCTGCCGCCCGGCGGCACCGATCGCATTTACAACGTCTTTTGCGGTCTCCAGTTCCATAACGGAGAGCCTATGGCGGAGCGCAGAGGCTGCTCAACGAGGGTTATGTTCAGATTTGTCGATGACTGTGTGCGTCAACCTTTCCGCCCGGAAAAAAGGGGCGGTATCCTGCCGGAAATTCGAGTCCCGGCGCCCGCAGAGAGGGACCGGACGGAGATCCGGGGAGACAATTTCATGGCACGGATGGCGACATTATTGGCGGTTTCCGCAGCCTGCTTTCACGCTTTTGCCGGAGCGGGCCCTGCGCTTGCCGCCTGCGAGGCGGGCGGGCTTCTCAATACATGTCTCGACGAACCCTTCAGCCCCGGAGCGGGCGCGGAGGAAAATTATCAGCGGCTCGACGGCGGCAGTTATGGCGGGCGGCCGATGGATGAAACGAAGCAGAAGACCATCACCATCGGCGATACGACAGTGACGCTCGGCCAGACGGAAGAGACAGCGCAGCCCTGGAACGCCTTCAACCAGAAGACGGCCGAAGAGACACTGCCGCGCGAGGACCGGCCGCGCGGGACCGATCCGCTGAAGACGCAGTGCTACGCCGACGGCTGCTACTAGTGCGGGCTGGCGGCGCGGCGGGTGACGCGTGCTAGGATGGCACGTTGCCAACCAGACAAGCAGCCGATGATGCCCCTCCGACCGGACCTTCTTCTCCCGCTTCTCTCGACGGTTTCGCGGGTGCTGCGGTTTTCCGCGCCCGTTGCAATAGCAGTGGCAGGGGCGCTAACGGGGACGCTGGCGCTCGGCATGGCGGCGGGCGTTTACGCGGCGGGCATGGACGACCCGGTGCCGGACATGCAGATGGCGCAATCGGTGCCTGTGTGGGAGCCCGGCGATCCGGTGCCGGGAAGCGCGACCTTGCCGAACATGAAAGAGGCGATGCCGGATGTGCCGGTGGCTACGCCCTCACCCTCTCCCGCTCCCTCTCCCGCCGCCGCCACCGCGAGCGAGGCGGAGGATCCTCAGGATTTTCTCTGCAACCGCGCGCCGGCGGGAAAGACCGTGCCGGTGCCGCCGCCTTTCAACCGCTGGCTCGTGCGCGTCTGCGCGCCGCAGGGACAGGCACTGGTGCCGGTGCTTGGCGAGGCCTGGGTGGCGCATGGATCGGCGGACCCTGTTTCCATTCTGGCGATGCCGCCCGGCGCGGTGCCGCCGCCGAATATCGGCGCCTTCGACGCGCGATACGATATTCGCTTCGATGCGCTTGAAGGCGGCGAGGCGACGGGCGAAAGGCTGAAGCGCGCACTCGGCCTGCTGCGGACGGCGACGAGCGCGAGCGAGACCGCACCGCAAGCAGATGCCGTGTGGCAGCTCGACGCGGTGAGCAATGTGGCAGGCACGCGCTACAACCTCTTTTTCTATCTGGCGGGAGAGCGGCCGCACCGCATCATCGCCTGTCTCGACCAGTGCCGGCAGGCACTTTATCTCGACGTGCTCACGGGCGCCGAGGCGGAGCATGTTCTGGGGCGATGAAATTGACACAAAACATGTCAATAGTTAGAAGAGCCCCGGATCCGGCGGCAAAAGGAACGGAAGAAGATGGGCAGGGGATACGATCTTTACGGCGCGGAGCCGAGCTATTTCACGGGCAAGGTGCGCGCCTATCTGCGCTACAAGCGCATTCCCTTTTCCGAGGTGCTGCCGACGCGGGAGGTCTACAAGACCGTGATCCTGCCGCGCGTGGGCTGGCCGGTGATCCCCGTGGTCGTGACGCCGGAGGACGAGACGTGGCAGGATTCGTCCGAGATCATCGATAATTTCGAGGCGCGGTTTCCAGAGGCGTCCGTCTATCCCGAGGGGCCGAAGCAGAAGCTGGCGGCGCTGCTGATCGAAACCTATGCCGATGAATGGCTGAAGCTGCCGGCGATGCATTACCGCTGGACGAAGAACCGCGACTTCGCCATCGCCGAATTCGGCAGGCTGTCGCGGCCGGACCTCGACGAGGCGGGACAGCGCGCGACCGGCGAGGAAACGGCGAAACCTTTCGCGGGCGCACTGCCGGCGCTTGGCGTGACGCCGGAGACGGGACCGGCAATCGAAAAGTCATATGAGAGACTGCTCGGCGAACTCGACGCGCATTTCGCGAGCCATGATTTCCTGTTCGGCAGCCGGCCCTCTGTGGGCGATTTCGGACTCTTCGGGCCGCTCTATGCGCATCAATATCGCGACCCGGCATCCGGCGAAATCATGAAGAAACTCGCGCCCAATGTCGTCAAATGGGTGCTGCGGATGATGAAGCCGCCGAGGCCGAAGGGCGGCGAATTCCTGGGCGGCGACGAGGTGCCGGAGACGCTGATGCCTGTCCTTACACGGATGATGCGGGAATTCCTGCCGGTGCTTCTTTCGACGGCGGCGGCGCTCAAGGCGCATGTGGAGGCGCATCCCGAACTCATTGCCGGGAAGGAACCCCTGCCCCGCGGCATCGGGCGGCACGAATTCACGCTGGAAGGCACGACCGGCATGCGCGTGATCTTCCCGTTCGAACTGTGGATGCTGCAGCGCGGGCTCGATTTTTTCCAATCGTTGCGCGGAGAACAACGCGAAGCGGCCCTTTCTATGCTACACAAGACGGGCGGGGAACGGCTTGCCGATTTCCCCGCCTTCCCGCGCCTGACAAGGCGTCAATTCCAATTGGTACTTGAATGAGCCGCAGCGGTTTTTTCTCGCGTCTTTTCGGAAGACAGACCACCGGAACACCGGATGATGAGAGGGCGACGAGGGAAGAGCCGCCCGAATTTCCAAAGCCCACAGGAGTCCCCATGTCCAGCGAAGGCCTGCACGAACAAAACCTTTCGGCGGAGGCGCTGAACCTGCATCGCGCCATTGTTTCGCTGATGGAGGAACTGGAAGCCGTCGACTGGTACAACCAGCGCGCGGAAGCCTGCACCGATCCGGAGCTTACGAAAATTCTCGAGCATAATCGCGACGAGGAAATCGAACATGCGGTGATGGTGCTGGAATGGCTGCGCCGCAACAATCCGCGCTTCGACAAGGAAATGCGCGAGCGGCTGTTCAAGGACGGGTCGATCGGGAAGGATTGAGGACTTCGCGTTCTTTCAGCCGTCATTGCCGTGGCGCCTTCGGGACAAAGGCCGCACTCATAAATAACATGTCATCCCGGCACTCGTTGCCGGGACCCAATCCACTTCACCTCCAAGCGGCGAAGCCAATGGATCCCGGGAATAAATCCCGGGATGACATTTTTGTTTTGGTTGAACTTAACCGGATTACCGAGCCGCCTTACCGCACCTGGCCGCCGTCCACCACCATGACTTCGCCGGTGATGAAGCTTGCGCGGGGGCTTGCGAGGAAGAGGGCGGCGTCGGCTATTTCCTCGACGGTGCCGAAGCGGCGCAGCGCCACTTCGCGCTTGATCCAGCGTTCCCAGGCTTCCGGGCGCTCCTTCGTGTTCTTGTCCCAGACGCCGTCTTCAAAGAGGATGTTGCCCGGCGCGATGGCATTGACGCGGATCGCTTCCTTGCCGGTGAACTTCGCGAGCTGGCGCGTGAAGTGGTTGATGCCTGCCTTCGACGCCGCATAGGTGAGCGAGGTGCCCATGGCATCGACGCCGGCGACCGAGGAAATCAGGATCACATTTGCGCCCTCACGCTCCGGCGCGGGGCGCTTCAGGATGCGGCGGATCGCTTCGCGGGCGAGCCAGACCGAGCCGAAAAGGTTCTGCTTCATGTCGGCATCCCAATCCTCGTCCGACACATCGAAGCCGAGCGGCGCGCGGGAGAGGCCGACATTGGCGATGGCGCAGTGGACGGGGCCGAGCTTCGCCTCCGCCGCATCGAGCGCGGCGGCGATGTCGGTGCTGGCCGTCATGTCGCCCGCGATGGTGAGGAGGTTTTCCGCTTTCGCGCCTTCGGCGACGAGGGCCTGTTTCGCCTCGTCGAGCGGACCGGCGCCGCGCGCCGTCAACGCGACTTTCGCGCCTTCCGCCACGAAGGCACGCGCCATGCCGAGGCCGATGCCGCGGCTCGCGCCGGCGATGAAGACATGCTTGCCTTCGAGTTCGAGTTTCATCTTTCTCTCCTGTTCCGTTTGCGGAGAGAGTAACGGCGAGGGCTCGCCTTCGCCAGCAAAAGGGAGCTATGCTGGCGCTCCGGGGCCAACGCTCCGGCGCGCCGGGGGGCGCGAAACGGGGGACGGCAATGAACAAGAACATGCAGATGCTGCTGGTCGGGCACGGGGCGCTGGTTTTTCTGCTCGGGATGCTGGCGGGATTTCCTTTCGCATCGGTGCTGGTGGCGTCGCTCGAGCCGGGCGGCATCACCGCCTGGCCGGGGGATGTGCGTGCGTGGAAGATGGCGCATATGGAAGGGGCGCTGAACGGGATGCTGATGATCGCGGTAGCAGCCGCGATGACCCAGGCGGCGATGACGGCGCGGGTTCAGCGCATTATCGTCTGGGGACTGATCGTCACGGGCTGGGGCAATATCATCGCTTCCATCGTCTCGGCGATGACGGGCGGACGCGGCCTTGGCTTTACCGGGCTCGACTGGAACACGGTCACATTCACGCTGTTCATGATCGCAATCATCGGCGTCATGCTGGCGATGATCGCGGTGGCCTATGTAGCATTCAGAAACCGCAGCTAGACGCAGCGTAAAGCTGGCGCGAAGGAGGCTCCCTTGTGAGCGTGCGGAGGGCTGCCTAGACTTTCTCCCAACAAGAAACACCGGGAGGAGACCCATGGACTACACGCAGATCACGACGGAGAAGCGCGGCAATATTCTCATCCTGACGCTCAACCGCCCCGACAGGCTGAATGCCTGGACGGCGCGGATGGCGGAGGAGCAGACGCATGCGATCCAGCAGGCGAATGACGACCCGGATATCGGCGCCATCGTGATGACGGGCGCGGGGCGCGGCTTTTGCGCGGGCGCCGACATCAGCGATACGTTCCAGTCGCGCATCGACGGCAAGGACCGCAACAACGAGACCGGCGGCATGCCGCGCGAGGTGGACTGGATCGAACTTGTCCGCTCGTCAAAGCCGATGATCGCTGCAGTGAACGGGCCGGCGGTGGGCATCGGCGTCACCATGATCCTGCCTTTCGATGTGATCGTGGCGGCGGAGGAAGCGAAATTCGGCATGGTGTTCGTGAAGATGGGGATCGTGCCGGAGCTTGCTTCGTCGCATTTCCTCGTCAGCCGAATGGGCTGGGGCCATGCGAACGAGATGATGCTTTCGGCGCGACTCTACCCGGCGGCGGAAGCGAAGGAAAAGGGCCTGTGCGAATATGCCGTTCCGCAGGCGGAGCTTCTCGACAAGGCGCTGGAGATTGCCGGCCGGATCGCGGAGAACCCGTCGCGCCAGCTTCGCATGACCAAGCAGCTCATCTCGCAGAATGCGTGCGAGACGGACATGAAGGCGGCGCAGAAGCGCGAAATCGAGGCGCTGAAGATCTGCTACACATCGGCGGAGCACAAGGAAGCGGTGGACGCCTTCCTCAACAAGCGCAAGCCCGACTTCAGAAAGGCCGCGAGCGCAGCCGCGGAGTGACGCCATGGCTTACGAAGTCGAGCGCATTCCCTTTCACCTGCACTGGCGGGAGAGCTCGGCTTTCAAGGAAACCTATGCAGGCGCGATGGACAGCATCGTCGTCGAAGGACAGCACCTGAAGCCGAAAGGTTCGACTTCAAAGACGGTGCTGATCTTCATGCATCCGACGGGGACGATGAACCTGCTGCCGATGCCGAACGGGCTGGCGGCGGCGGGCATCCCCTGCCTCACCTGCGGCAGCCGCTATCCGCATAATGACAGCGCGCTCATCATGGAGAAGGTGCTGCTCGATCTCGGGCATTACATTCGATATGCGAAGGAGAAACTCGGCTACGAGAAAGTGGTGCTGGCGGGATGGTCCGGCGGCGGGTCGCTTTCGATGTTCTATCAAAGCCAGGCCGAGAAGCCGACGATCACCAAGACGCCGGCGGGCGACCCTGTGGACATTGCGGGCGCGGGGCTTATTCCGGCCGATGCTGTGCTGCAGCTTGCGGCGCATGTGAGCCGGGCGATCACGCTGACCGAATGGCTCGACCCGTCGATCCGCAATGAGCTCGACCCATCGGACCGAGAGCCGGAGCTCGATCTCTACAACCCGGACAATCCGAATCAGCCGCCCTATACGGACGCCTATGTGCAACGCTATCGCGCGGCGCAGATTGCACGGTCCGGGCGGATCGACGCCTGGGTGCATGGCAAGCTCGAACAGATGAAACGCGAGGGGCGGGAGAATGAGGAGCTCTCCTTCGTCGTCCACGGGACGATGGCGGACCCGAGATGGCTCGATCTTTCCATCGACCCGAATGAGCGCAAGGGGCCGAACTGGTGCTTCATGGGGGAGCCGAAGATCGTCAACATGATGCCGGCGGGGCTGGCGCGCTACTGTTCGCTGCGCTCGTGGCTCTCGCAATGGTCCTACCGGGAAAGCCGGGCGGACGGGCCGAAATGCGCGGGCGACATATCCGTGCCGGTGCTGGTGATCGAAAACGGCGCGGATGACGGCTGCACGCCTTCCCATGCGGCGCGGATTTTCGCGGGCGTCCGGCACGACGACAAGGAACTTCACCTCGTCAAAGGCGCGACACACTATTATATAGGGCAACCCGACAAAATGGCCGAGGCCATGAGTATCGTGGCCGGGTGGCTGAAAAAGAAAAAACTGCTGGATTGAGTTTCATGAATGTTGCTGTGAGTAAGCCGCCGGCGCGGCGCAGATTGCCGCTGCCGGATGGGGAGATTTCTTATCTCGAATGGGGCACGAGCGACGAAGGCAAAACGCCGCTCCACTTCGCCCATGCCAACGGCTTCAACGGGCAGACCTATTCACGCATTCTTTCGCGGCTTGCGGATGATTTCCACATTCGTGCCTGGGACGCGCGGGGGCACGGCGCGACGACGCTGACGGCCGACCCGGCGCGGCACCGCAACTGGTATGTCTATCGCGATGACCTGATCGCCATGGCGGAAGATTTCGTCAAGGCGACGGGGCAGAAGATCATCCTGGCCGGGCATTCGATGGGCGGGGCGGCGAGCGTCATGGCGGCTTCGGCGCGGCCGGACCTTGTGCGCGGGTTGGTGCTGATCGACCCGGTGATGACGCCGGCGAGCTTCCGCCTCATCATGGCGCTTTACAAGCTGACCGGGCGGAAGGGCGGACCGATGTCGCTTGCCGATGGCGCGGAGAAGCGGCGCGCGGTTTTCGCCGACCGGCAGACGATGGTGGAACGCTATCTCGGGCGCGGCGCCTTTCGCACCTGGCCGCGCGAATTCATCGAAGACTATGTGGAAGGCGGCACGCGCATCCGCGACGACGGGCAGGCGGAGCTTCTCTGTGCGCCCACATGGGAGGCGGCGAATTTCCGCGCGCATGGGCACAACATGACGAGGGCGGTGCGCGACCTGCATGTGCCTTTCGCGCTGCTTTACGCGGAACAGGGCTCGACCTGCCGCACGCCCTTTCCCATGCTGATGAAGCGGCGCGACCCGAAAGCGCATGTGGCGCAGGTGCCGGGCTCGACGCATTTCCTGCCGATGGAATTTCCCGATCTCGTGGTGCAGGAGATACGCGGCTTCAAGGCGCGGATGGAGGCGGAGGGGCGTTAGTCCGGCCCATAGGTCTTCAGCAGGCCCGCGCCGATGCGGTCGTTCATGATTTCGGTGCTGCCGTCGGTATAGGCGGCGATTTTGGCGCAGGCGAGGTGGCGGGCGAGGCCGTGTTCCTCGCGGAGACCGGTGGCGCCCATCGACTGGATGCAATCGGCGATGCGGGGGAGCGTGACGCGGCCGGCGAATTTTTTCGCATGGGCGGCGGCCATGACTGCATCCTCGCCGCTGTCGATGAGGCGGCCGGCATGGAGCGTGAGGCCGCGCAGGGCTTCGAGGTCGTTCGCGACATCGCCGAGCGACCAATTGAGCCCCTGATGTTCGAGCAGCGATTTGCCGAAGGTCTTGCGCGCGGCACCATAGGCGAGCGCGGTTTCGAGGCTGGAGGCGAGGAGACCGGCGCACATGGCGGCGACATAGACGCGGGCGCCGTTGACGCCTTTCATGGCAAGCTTGAAGGCATCGCCGGGCCCCGCGAGCATGTCATCTTCCGGCGCCAGATAATTTTCGAGCGTGAAGCCGCCCGCGCCGATGGCGTGGCCGCCCATGAGCGCATAAGGCTCGGCGCGGCGGAAGCCGGGACGGCGCGCATCGACCAGGAAGCAGGCGATGCCGCGCCAGCCGGCGGCGGGGTCCGTCTGCACATAGGTAATGAAGAGATCGGCGATGCCGGCGTTTGTGATCCAGCCCTTTTCGCCATCGAGGCGCCAGCCGCCATCCGTTTTCGTTGCGCTTGTGCGGATGGCGGAGAAGTCGCTGCCGGCGCCGGGCTCGCTCAGGGCGGTGGCACCGAAGATTTCGCCGGACATGAGGGCGGGGACGTGCTCCTCGCGGTGGCGGGCAGTGGCCGAGAATGCGAGACGGGCGGCGACGTTCTGCGTGTTCACCAGCGAGAAAGCGAAAGCCATGTCGGCGCGGGACATTTCCTCGCAAAGCGCGAGCTTGACCATATAGCGGTGGCCGAGGCCGCTTGCGTCCTTCGGTGTTTCGAGGCGGAGAAGGCCGAGGGCGGCGGCCTCGCGCAGAGCCTCGACCGGCTGGCGGCGCTCACGCTCCCACGCGGCGGCATTGGGCGCGACAGTGGCGCGGGAGAAGGCGGCGGCGCTGTCGAGGAACGCACATTCCTCCGCCGTCAGTTCGCTGCGCAGAAAACCCGTCATGCCCCCCTCCCCTTCTTTTTGTCAGACGCCGAGACCTTCGATCACCAGCGCTTCGAGATTGGCACGCATTTCATCCGGGATGGGAATGGATTTACGCGTCGTGAGGTCGAGCGCGATGGCGACGGCTTCGGCGGTGGCGACGGATTGGCCGGATTCGAGATCGAAGAGCCAGTGGCACCAGGTGTAGGTTTTCGGGCCGACCTGCTTCAAGCCGCTGCGGAGCGTCAGCAGATCGCCGACACGCGGGTAGCGGCGATAGACGAAACGGTATTCGAGCGCGGCGCCGCCGATTGTCGGTGTTTTGGAGCGGTCGGAGCCGCTGGTCTGGGCGAGGAGGTTCGGGATGCCGTCCGAGACGATACCCATGAAATGGCGCACGGAGAGGAAGCCCTGCGTATCGCAGCGCGCGGCATCGACCTCGCCCTGCCAAGTACGGACCATGCCCATGGCATCTGCTTCCTTCAGCTTCGGCGCGGGGCGCGGCTCGTAGATTTCGAGGCCGCGGGGCGCGCCATGCGCGGGAAGCGCGACGATGAGTGCCTTCGCCGCCGCCTTGGCCTTGGCGGGGAGCGGCTTCAACTCGCGGCTTTCATCATCCACCCATTGCACTTCGGCGATGAAAGTGGCGGCGGGTTCGCCGGAAACGGTGTTCACCATTTCCTCGTAGACGCGGAGGCCGAAGTCGCGCACCTCGAGCACGCCCGCGCGGAGGAAGAAGGGCGCGCCGGGACGCTGCTCGCGCAGGAAGCGGACGTGATGATCGCTCACCTGCAGCCGCGCACCTTCGTTGCGCGCATTGCGGGGTCCGAGACCGAGGGCAAGCGCGAGCGCGGCGAGGCCGGAGCCCGCCTTCTCGACATAGAACTGCACATTCATGTGGCCCATCTGGTCGCATTCCCAGGTCTGGACGCTGGAGCGCGCGACTTCGATCATCTCACTCATTTTTCTTCTTCCTTTTGCCGATGACGATTTTGCGGATGAGGTTCAGGCCCGCGCGTTCATGGATGACGGCAGCGGAACGGCCTTGCGGCTCGCCTTGTCGAAGAGGAGACCGGCGCCTTCGGCGACGCAGGCGACTTCGCCCGTGTCGCCGCTGAATAGCCAGTGACGGTAGCGGATGGTCTTGCCTTCGGTGGCGAGAATGCCCGTCCGTACAAAGAGGGTTTCGCCCGCGCGCAGCTCGCGGAAATAAGCGAGGCGCATTTCGACCGTTGCCGTGGCGAGGCCGCGCGCCGCCTGTTCGTGGCGGCCGAGGCCGGCATGGGCCCACATATGGCCTTGCGCATCCGAAAAGCGGGCCATGAAGAAGCGCGCGTTCATGTGGCCGTTGGTATCGCATTCCCAGGTGTTCACGACGGAGCGGTTGGTCTCGACCATGCCAAGCTCGTCGGCGCGGACGAGCGAGACGTCGCGCTCCACGGCTTCCTTCGGCAGCGAGCGCGGCAGGGCTTCCGGCGGCAGCGAGACCATGAGCGACCCGGCGCGGCGGCGCGCCTCTTCCGGCCATTGAGTGAGGCGGCGGGTTTCGAGATCGAGGCAGCCTGTGTCGACGACAAAGGTGGCGGCGAGACGATCGTCGAGCGCTTCGCGCATTTCCTGATAGATGCGGAAGGTCTTGTCGCGGATTTCGACGATGCCCGCGCGGATGACCACGAGGTCGCTCGCGCGCAACTCGCGGTGGAAGCGGATGTGATGTTCCAGCGCGACATAGCCGAGGCCGGAGGCGGGCTGATCGAGCGCGGCGAGGCCGAGGGCGACACGGAGATTGAACGAGCTGTCCGAGCCCTTGGCGATGTAGTGCTGGATGTTCATGTGGCCCATCTCGTCGCATTCCTGCAGCGAGACATAGCCGCGATAGGTGTCGATCATGGCGGGCATCGGATGACTTCAATGGCGGGTGCCGCAGCATAGGGGCCGGGCACCCGCTTGTCATGCCTCGGGCAAGGCGGCGAGGCGGTGCGCGAGGAGACTTTCGGCGGTGAAGCCGAGCGCGCCGAGGCGGCCCGAGGCATCGAGCACGCGCAGGCCAATGAGAAGCGCGGCGAGGGAAAGGATTTCGCGGTGGGCGGCCTCGCCTTCAAGGCCGGTGGCGGCGCGGAGCGGGCCGCCCAGCGTTTCGAGGACGGAGATGACGCGGCCCGTGACCGCGCGGTCGAGATCAACGGGCAAATTTTCCGCCGACATGAGGCGGCCGGCGAGGCGGACATGGGGCGCGTTGCCGGCGGTCGCCTTCAGCGCCTCGCGCGCGGCGGCGGCGAGGGCCTCGGCGGGACCGGAAGCGCGCTCGGCGGCTTCGCGCATACGGCGCGCGAGGTGGCCGAGTTCCTCCGCCGTGAGGGCGATGGCGAGTTCGTCGATGCCGCCGAAATAGGAATAGACGGCGCCTGCGGCATAACCCGCTTGCGCCGCGACGGCGCGGATGGTCAAGGCTTCGGGACCGCCTGCATCGCAGACGCGGCGGGCAGCGGCGAGGATGGCCTTGCGCTTGTGGTCGCGCAGCGCAGAGCGGCGTTTTTCGGCGGCTGCGGCCGTCATCAGAATTTGTAGGTTGAGCGGGAGATGCCTTCGGCGATGGGGGCACCGCCGTCGCGCTCCTTCACCGCCTGCTGGAAGCCGACGCGTTCCGCGCGCTCCTTGAACCAGACGCCTTCGGGCGAGTGGCGGGTGATGCCGTCGAAAAGGGTCGCGAACATCTGCGTCGTGTTGAGCCCCATGTTTTCATAGGCCTGATTGACGAGGAGCTTCTGCATCATGAGCTGGTTGCGGGGGATGCCGGCCATGCGGTTTGCGAGTTCATCGACGCGGGCATCGAGCGCATCGTCGGGTACGGCTTCGAGGACGAGGCCCATGTCTGCCGCTTCCTTTCCGCTCACGAGATCGCCGGTGAAGAGCATGCGCTTGGCGCGCTCCGGCCCGAGGCGGTAGACCCACATGGCGGTTGTCGGGCAGCCCCAGACGCGGGCGGGCGGGTAGCCGATCTTCGCGTCGTCCGCCATCACCACCATGTCGCAACAGAGCGCGATGTCGGAGCCGCCGGCGACGGCGAAGCCGCGGACCTTGGCAATGGTTGGCTTGTGGCAGCGCCAGAGGGACATGAAGTCGCGCGTGTTGGCATGCATCATGTTGAAGTCGACCATGGGGTCCCAGGGGCGGGGGTCGCCTTCCGGCGTGCCGGTGCCCCGATTGCCGCGCGGCGCCTCGGCGAAATCCTTCAGATCATAGCCGGCGCAGAAGGCGCGGCCGGCGCCTGTGAGGACGATGACATGGACGCCGTCATCTTCGGCTGCCATGTCGACGGCCTGCGCGATCTCGCGCGGCATGCCCGAGGCGATGGCATTCAGCCTGTCCGGGCGGTTCAGCGTGATGGTGGCGATGCGGCCCTGGCGCTCATAGAGGATGTGTTCGAAGGGCATGATTTCCTCGCGATTTCGATATTTCTTGAACTTATATCAATAAATTGAACATTGTTCAATTCGCGAAAGAAAGACAAGATAAGCGCGGGGTGCGCGCCCCAAAATGAAAAACAAGAGAGATTCGCGAGAGGAAGAACAATGAATTGGAGCATGTGGATCAGGCAGGCGCATCGCTGGCTGTCGATCATCTTCACGCTGGCTGTTGTCGCCAACTTCACGGCCATGGGGCTGGTGGGGGAGCCCCCCATGTGGGTGGTTTACTCTCCCCTGCCCCCGCTTTTCCTGATGCTCCTTACCGGGCTCTACATGTTCGTGCTGCCCTATACGAGGAAGGGCCGCGGGAAGGCCTAGCCGGCAACGCTTTTCAGGAAATCATCGGCGCGCTTGTTGGCGGCGGCGGCGAGTTCGCCGGGGAAGGCGATGAAGCCGTGGGCGCCGCCAGGGAAGACCGCAAGCTCGGCCTTGTTGCCCGCGGCAGTCCAGCGCGCATGCATGAAAAGCGAGTCGTCGAGCAGCGCATCCCGCGTGCCGATGCTGAAAAGGGCAGGCGGCATGTCGTGGAGCCGGGCATAGAGCGGCGAGACATCCGGATCGCGCCGGTCGATCTCCGGCGGCAGGAAGGCGTCGCCGAATTTCTCGATGTCGAGGGTGCGGAGGATCAGGCGCTCATTGCCGAAGGCGCGCTGGGACGGCGTCATGGACATGTCGAAGGCGCCGAAGACGAGGTTCGCGCCCGCAAAGCCGGTGAAGCCGTGCTTGTCGCGCATGCGGATAAGCGTGACGGCGGAAAGATGCGCGCCGGCGCTTTCGCCGCCGATGGTGAGCAGGTCTGTGCCGAACTCCGTCTTCGCGTTCTTGGCGAGCCAGATGGCGGCGGCCTCGCAATCATCCGGGCCGGCCGGATAGGGATGTTCGGGAGCGAGACGGTATTCGACGCTGACACAGGCGAGGCCGGTGTTCTTCGCTATGCGCTCCAGCATCGGATCTTGCTGGTCGGCGCCGCCGAGCACCCAGCCGCCGCCATGAATATGGAGGTAGACGCCTTTTGGCGACGTTTCCGGGGCGATGACGCGGAGGGTTATCTTGTTGCCCGCCTTACCGTCGATCACGATCTCGCGGGCTTGCGGCGATTTCGGCGCAAGGGGGAAAGCGCCCTCGCCTTTCGCGCGCTGCTCGCGGAAAGTGGCCACGCCGACTTCCCACCATTCAGGCAGCTCCTTCATGGCACCGACGATGAAATCATTGATGCCTTTGGTTTCCGGCGAAATGGCTTCGGCGGTGAAGAGCTTCGGATCGAACGGATTGCTGCCTGACATGATATCCCCGGTGTTCAAGTTTCTTTGGAGAAATTAGACCGGATGTCTAGACGATCCGCCAGCCCCAATGATCCGCACCCTTGTCCATGCGGCTCGTGACTTCCAGGCGGAGGCGGCGGTTGTGGACGGCGAGCGCACCTTCCCAGAGCGCGTTCCAGGCGTCGAAACAGGCGGAGGTGACGCCCTCCTTGCCGGCCATCATGCGCCATGAGCGGGTGCGGAGCGTGGCACCATCGACTTCCGCCGCGTCGCCGCCCGCATCGAGGAGCGTGGCGAGGTAGCGGGCGAAAGCCTGCGCATCGTTCCCCTTCACGTCGGTGAAGGCGGCTGTCGTGTCGTAGCATTGCATGCCGATGAGGTGGCCGGTTTCCCAGCCGAGCTTGCGCGCTTCGTCCTCGCCGAAGAGCGAGACGGCGGCGGGGAGGATCGAGCGAATATATTGCACGGCGTAGTTGCGCTTCGCCTTCACCATGCGCTCTTCCGACCATGCGACATGGGGGAGTTTTGCGGTATCGACATCGGGACCCCGCTCATCGAAGCGGAAGCGGAGGCGTTCGTCTTCATCGAGGGAGCGATCCTCCTCGATGAAATAGCCTTCGAGGCAAGGATCGACGCGGGTGGTGATGGCGGTGCAGACGAAGCCGAGATTCGGATTGCCGAGGCTGACGCCGACCTGCGAGTGGAAGCCGCGCATGAAGGCGATGCTGACATCGTTCGGCACGGCGCAGATGGCGGCGCCGTCCCATATCCAGCGGGGCGGCAGGTAGCGCACCCAGGCCTTCCTGTCGCTTTCGGGAATGAACTCGCATTTCACGCCGCCGACATGATTTGCGAGATAGATATATTGCGCGCAGGCGACGGCGGGCGGCAGCTTGTCGAGGCCGAGACTCTTGTAGCCCGCACGGAATTTTTCCAGATGCTGGGCGCGGAAGGTGCGGAAGTTCAGCTCGGTCGCCGCTTCCGCACCCTTGAAGGCGACGGCGCGGAGGATGAGCCCGGTCAGGAACTTCTGGTGAAGCTCGGCGCTGGCGCGCCAGGCATTCAATTCGGTTTCGCTTGCCGCCATGTCACTCCCCCGATTTTCTTTCGGGGGAGTGTAGCCATCAAACGGCGGCGGCGTAAGGCGGGGCGGGATCGTATTCCATTGCGCGCTGCGTCTTGCGGGCGTGATCTGCTCCATGCATCTGGCCGACGACCCAGAGCGCCATGTCGATGCCGGCGGAGACGCCCGCCGCGGTGACGACATTGCCATCGCGCACATAGCGGATGTTTTCGATGACCTCGGATGCCTCGCCGCGCGCGCGGAGCGTTTCGATGAAACCCCAATGGGTGGTGACGCGCTTTCCCTTCGCGGGACCGGCAACGCAGAGAAGGAGCGCGCCGGTGCAGACGCTTGTGACCCATTCGCAGGCAGGGGCAACTTTCGCAATCCAGCCGAGCAGGCTCTTGTTGCCCGCTTCACGGCGCGTGCCGATGCCGCCAGGGACAAGCAGGAGGTCGAGTTTTTCCATATCGGCGATGCCCGCATGAGCCTCGACGCGCATACCCTTCGCGCCCGTGACGGGCCCGCCCGTTTCCGAAATCAGGATCACCTTGTCGGGATGCTCGCGGCCTTCATGGCCGTAGACTTCGTTCGACATGGTGAAGACTTCATAGGGGCCGACGAAATCGAGCTCCTCGACACCGTCGAAAATCAGGATGCCGATGGTGCGGCTCTTCGCGTTTATGGGGGACATTCCCATTCTCCTCAAAGCGACGGTTGCAGGAAGCGGGGTTGCGCAGCATTCATGCGGTCGAGCAAAAGCGATTCCTCTGCGATGCGGATGACTTCCCGGATGGGCTCCGGCACTTCATCAGGCGAGGCATAGCTGAAGGGTGGCGCGGGGTAATATTCGATGCCGAGCTGGATGGTCTTCGCGGTGTCTTCGCCCGCGATGAGACGAGCGAGGAAGAGCGCGCCGTCGATGCCGGCCGAAACGCCCGCCGTGGTGACGATCTTGCCGTCGCGGTGATAGCGCGAATTGACGACGGTGGCGCCCAGCGCGGCAACATCGGCGCGCGCATTGATGTTGGTGGTGACGGTCTTGCCCGCAAGGATGCCGGCGGCGGCGAGAAGCTCGACACCATTGCAGACGCCGAAGGTCCAGGTGGAGGCCTCGTGCAGGCGGCGGATGAAGGCAAGCGTCGCCTCGTTGGCGAGTTGCGGCTCGACGCCGGGGCCGCCAGGAACATAGAGGATGTCCGTTGCCTCGACTTCAGAATAGTCCCGCCAGGCGGCCATGCCGCCGGAGCGGAGATCGTCGGCGATGATGGTTTTGCGCTCGGCGACGAATTCGACTTCGGCGGTGGGAAGCCAGCCGAGGACGGCATAACCGCCGACGGCATCGAGCATGGTGAAGCCGTCAAAGAGAAGAATGGAGATGCGCATTGCCTGTTTCCAGCGGTGAGAAGGTACGGGGAGCATCGCGCCGCGCGGTGCGGAAGCGTTCGCGGTAACGGCCGGGTGTGACGCCGAGATGGCGAATGAAGGCGCGGCGCATGCGCTCGGCGGCGCCGAAGCCCGCATCGGCGGAGACGGCGTCGAGGGAGTGATCGCCATTGGCAAGGCGGCGACAGGCTTCGTCGAGACGCGCGCGCTCCACGAATTGCGCGGGCGTGAAGCCCGTCTCGGCGACGAAGTGGCGCGCGAAGCTGCGCTCGCTCATGACGGCGCGCGCCGCGAGCGCAGGCACGGTGAGATCGGCGCGGGGATTTTCGATGACAAAGGCGCAGACGCGGGCAAGTCTCTCATCTTCGACATGCTGGGCGGCGAGCTGGGCGGAGAATTGCGACTGGCCGCCGGGGCGCATCAGATACATTACATGATGGCGCGCAAGGGCGAGCGCCATTTCGCGGCCGAGATCTTCCTCCACCAGCGCCAGCGCGAGATCCATGCCTGCCGTGACGCCGGCGCTTGTCCAGAATTTTCCGTCGCGCACATAGATTGCATCTTCTTCGACCGCAACCTTCGGAAAGCGCCGGCGCATGGTGGGCGCATATGCCCAGTGGGTGGTGGCGCGGCGTCCGTCGAGCAAGCCAGCGGCAGCGAGGATGACCGCGCCGGTGCATATCGACACGACACGGCGCGCGGGCGCGGCGGCGGCGCGAACGAAGGCGAGAAGATGCCGGTTCTCCATTTCCACGCGCGAGCCGAGACCGCCGGTCACCATCAACGTGTCGATCTTGCGGAGGGCGGCGGGCGGGATATCCGCGAAGCCGCGCGCCGCCATGAGCAGGAGGCCGCTGGTCGTGGCGACAGGGCCGGGCTTTTCCGCCACCAGCTCGATTTCATAGGCGGCGCGGCCATCCGGAAATGTCGCCGCCGAGAGGAGCTGCACGGGGCCTGCCACGTCCAGCACCTGAGCGCCGTCATAGATCACCATCATCACGCAGCGCGGGGCGGCGGGGGGTGGCGTTTTTTTCTGCTTCGCTGACATGCGAGAAGGCTAGGCGGAAGGCGGCTTGGCGGGAATGACAAAGAGCAGACATTTTCTGCCAATGACACTGGGGACGCGGGCCAGATCAAACCTCGGCCAGCGGAGCGATTCGTCAGTCTCCGCATGATTTGACGCAAGGTAAAAAGAGAATTTGTGCATATTGCTCGACACATCTGGAATATACTTACAATACTGTTCGGAAATATACTTCCTCTTCCATTCACCTAGGCGCTCATTTTTTCGCCGTAATGCGCCATAAGTTGGTAATTAAAGTATATAATAGTAAATATACTTGCCTTTCTTTTCATGCGTGCGGAAAGTACAAATCAGCTTGTGTCCCTGCCCATTTCCGCTCCGGTGGAGATGCGCCTCAACAGGCGGTTCGCTTTGGCAGAAGCGGCCGGGAGGGTCGAGGGGAGGAACCTCGCAAGCCGGTGCAGTAAGTCCGTGCGTTTGAGTGTTTCCGAGCGAAATGCGCGCCGATGGCTCCTTATTGCCCCGGCTTTGATGAGGCAATTGGGGGAGCCCGCTACCGGGCCATGCGCTGCGCAAGCACTTCATCCCGCTTTTCATCCTTCCCTTCCGGCAAGCACGAGAGCCGCGGCGCCATGGCGCGGATGCGAGAGGCTTTGCACTAAAGCGGGCTGTCCAGATGGGGGGCGGAACGTGAGTGAGGAGGGAGACAATGAAAAAAAGAAGAGAAGGCCACCGGCTGGCCGCGCTCGCCGGTCTGGCGACGCTCGGCACGGCACTGGCAGCGGCCCCGGCTTTTGCCACCGAATACAAATTCGGCGATACGACGCTTTCGATCGACTCGATTGCCTCGGTCGGTGCGACGCTTCGCGCCTCGGGGCAGGATTGCCTCTATGTGGCGGCCGTCAATGGCGGGTGCCGCGACGGCAACAACAATTCAGCGAACATCAACACGGATGATGGGAACATCAACTTCGACCAGTGGGACATCGTATCCG
Organism: Parvibaculum lavamentivorans DS-1; assembly: GCF_000017565.1. Taxonomy (NCBI): domain Bacteria; kingdom Pseudomonadati; phylum Pseudomonadota; class Alphaproteobacteria; order Hyphomicrobiales; family Parvibaculaceae; genus Parvibaculum; species Parvibaculum lavamentivorans. Next base: position 509,664 of record NC_009719.1, on the reverse strand, counting down.
CGCCGGTGAAGGTTGTTTCCGATTTCGAGCTTCGCTGGAAAAACTGGGGCGCCTTTGTGCGCGCGCGGGCCTATTACGACCACGCCATCTACGAAGAGGCCGGGCAGAACAGCACCCGTTTCGGACAGCGGCCGCTCACGGACAATCTGCGCGGCAACGACGCGCGCAACAGCGCCAGAGGACTCGACCTTCTGGATGCCTTCGTGTTCACCAATTTCGATCTCGGTACCATTCCGACGTCGCTGCGCGCGGGCAAGCAGGTCATCAACTGGGGCGAGAGCCTCGCCATTCAGGGCGGCATCAACCAGTTCAACGCCATCGACGTTGCCGCCATTCGCACGCCCGGCGCGGAGCTGCGCGAGGCGCTGCTGCCCGAAGAGAGCGTCTATGTGAACCTTGCCCTGCCCTACGATCTCAGCTTCGAGGCCTTTTACGCCTTCAACTGGCGTCAAACGGAGCTCGACGCCGTCGGCACTTTCTTCGCCTCAAACGATATTTTCGGACCGGGCGGCGGATATGTGAATACAGCCGCGCCCGAACAGCCTCCGCTCGGTTCGCCGGAAAATCCGGGGACGATCTACAGGGGAAATGGCGACCTGCCCGACGACCAGGGGCAGTTCGGCGCGAAGCTCGGCTACTGGGCCGACTGGCTCAATGACGGCACGGAACTCGCCGCCTATTTCGTGAACTATCATTCGAAGCTGCCTTACCTCGAATACAGCAATGGCGCACCCGCCGCGGTTGACGGAAGTCTCTGCGCACCCGCGCCTTCCTGCGGCCTGCCGCAGCAGCTATACCGGGACGCCTATCCGGAAGACATCAAGTATGTCGGCACGAGCTTCGCTACCACGATTGCCGGCACCTCCGTTGCAGGCGAGGCGCTTTATTCCTGGAACATGCCGCTCGCCATTTCCTCCGGCGAGACGCTTGGCGCCCGCTGGATCGACAACGCAACGGGCGGGGCAGCGGGCGCTGCCGTGCTTCCCTATGACATGACGCCAGGCGCCTTTCCCAAAGGCTATTTCCGTGAAGACGTAATCAACGGCCAGATGTCGTCGATCACGGTGCTCAATCCGTCAAATGCGATCACGCGCTTCTTCGACGCGGCCAGCACAACCCTGATTTCCAATGTTGGCTTCCAGTATCTGCCGAGCATCAGCGATGACCGCCTCTCCGTCACTAGCGGGGGACGCGGTTCGGAAATCACCCATCCGAATATGGCGGTACAAATTCCGCTGTATCAGAACCCCAATCAGCAGCTCATCCATGCCGATACGTTTTCGACCGGCTATCGCCTGATCGGCTTGCTGACCTACAACAACGTGTTCAATACACCATGGAGCGTGTCGCCGACCATTCAGTGGCAGCACGATGTAAAGGGCAATTCGGCCGGCACGATCGGGCCGGGCTTCATCGACCGCCGCAAGACAGTCACGCTTGGCGTTACCGCGGACCTGCAAAGCACGTGGCGCGCCAATGTGAGCTACACGAACTCCTTCGGCAACGAGTTCCAGAACTACATGCAGGACAGAGACTTCATCTCGGCGAGCCTCTCCTACGCTTTCTGATGTCTCTGCCGGCGAAAACAGAAACGCCCCGTTCGAGAGAACGGGGCGTTTTTTATTTCGGGCGGGGCGTCCTCCGATCGCATGTCTTGCATAGATGCCTGCGCGGAAGTCAGCGAGTCGATGGCCTGAAACAGGGTGGCCGGAAAGCTGCCGGCGAATTCCCTTAGGCTGGTTGTATCTATTCATTTTGCACTTAGACAATTTTCCTTCGACTGGTTTGCAATAATTCACTTGTTTTTATCGCTGCGTCACAAGTTGACGCAAGGTAACAACGACGAATCCAAGCATTCCCCAAGGTAAGATTCAAGAAGTCGTTCCGGCTTCCAGCCTCATTTCCCAAGCAATGACTCTCATTAAATCCATGTTATTTACAATAGAGTCAGCATTAAACGTGTTGTCTGAAAACTAGACTCCAATACTTCTTGCTTTTACTTGAACAGCCCAACAGATTTATACCGCCGTCTAGTTTTGCCGGAGCGGGCGGATCACCCGAAGCAGGGCTGATCCAGAAGGGGGAGAAGCCGGGGCGTTCTTCAACAACAATAATTCTGTATACGGAATATTGTCCTCAGAGAGCACAGGCCCGGTCCCTTTTCTTTCCGTTGTCGTTCCGGCGATGCAGGCGCACCGCCCATCGAGCCCGCCCACATCGAAGACGGCGGGCCGGGCAAGAATGAGGGAACGAAATTCGAGGAGGGAAACCGATGAGTGCGAGCAAGCGAGGACGCCACCTTTGCGGGCTTCTTGTATCCGGCATGCTGACTGCCGCATACGCGGGCCCCGCAGCCGCAGTGGAATACAATTTCGGCGAAGCAACACTGTCGATCGACTCGATCGCATCCGTCGGCATGACGATGCGCGTGTCGAAGCAGGACTGTATGTATATCGCGGTGGTGAACGGCGGGTGCCCGGACGGCATCGGCCAATCGGCCAACATCAATACCGATGACGGCAATATAAACTTCGACCAGTGGGATATCGTCTCGGCGCCGGTGAAGGTCGTCAGCGACGCAGAACTTCGCTGGAAGAACTTCGGTGCATTCGTGCGCGCCAAGGCCTACTACGACTACATCGTGCACGAGGAAGCCGGAACCAACTCCACGGACTACGGCGTCCGGCCGCTTACCGACGCGCTCCGCGGCGACGATGCACGGAACGCAGCACGCGGCGTGGATTTGCTCGATGCTTTCGTCTTCGCGGATTTCGATGTTGGCAGCGTGCCCACATCGGTTCGCTTCGGCAAACAAGTGATCAACTGGGGCGAAAGCCTTGCCATTCAGGGCGGCATCAACCAGTTCAATGCCATCGACGTTGCCGCCATCCGCCTGCCGGGTTCAGAATTGAAGGAGGCGCTGACGCCGGAGGAAAGCATATATGTGAACGTTGTGCTTCCGGCCAACTTGAGCTTCGAAGCATTTTACGCGTTCAACTGGCGGCAGACGGAACTCGACCCCGTGAGCACCTTTTTCTCGGGCGCGGATATTGTCGGGCCGGGTGGCGCCTATGTGAATACGGTGATCCCCGAGCAGCCCAATCCGAACACGGCAGCAACGCTCTATCGAGCGCCCAGCGACGAGCCCGACGATCAGGGCCAGTTCGGCACCAAGCTTGGTTACTGGGCGGGATGGCTCAATGGCGGTACGGAGCTGGGGCTTTACTATGTGAACTACCACTCCAAGGCGCCATTCATCGAGTACAGCAACGGCTTCCCGCCCGCTATCGCCGGGCTCGTGGGCGGCCTCGCGGGCGGGTTCCCGGCCCAGTACTACCGAACCGCTTTTCCGGAGGACATCGAATATGTCGGTACGAGCTTCGCGACCACGGTTGCGGGCACGGCGGTGGCCGGCGAAGTGCTCTATTCATGGAACACGCCCTTTCAGATTTCCTCTTCGGAAATCCTGGGTGCGCGATGGATCGACAATTCGTCGGGCGGCCTCGCGGGCGCCACGGTACTGCCTTACGACATGACGCCGGGAGCCTTTCCGGCGGGGTATTTCCGCGAGGACGTGATAACGGGGCAAGTCTCGACCATCACGATCCTCAACCCTTCAAACGCAGTTCCGAAATTCTTCCGGTCGGATCTTGCAATACTGATTGTGAATGCCGGCTTTCAATATCTGCCGAGCATCAGCGATGCACGTCTCTCCGTTCTCAGCGGCGGTCGAGGCTCCGAAATCTCGCATCCCAATCCTCTGGTGCAGGGCGCGCTGTTCAACGTGAACCAGGAACTGATTCACGCGGATACGTTTTCCAGCGGATACCGGGTTATTGCCGGTCTCGACTACAACAACGTCCTGAACACCCCATGGAAGCTGTCTCCGAATATCCAGTGGCAACACGATCTGGGAACCTCGGCGGGCAGTATCGGACCAGGCTTCCTTCAGGACCGCATGACGGCATCCGTTGGGGTTACGGCCAACCTGCAGAACGTTTGGCAGGCGGAACTTCGTTACACAAATTCCTTCGGTAACAAGTTCCAGAACTACACACAGGACCGCGACTTCGTTTCATTCAGCGTGTCCTACGCTTTCTAAGGAGCGTGCCGGGGCGGACGTTCCGTCCCGGCACTCCCAACAACAAGAAGCGACACAGCCGAAGACGGCGTCACCATCTCGACCCGCCGGCTTCGCAGCTTGAAGTCAGCATCCCTCAACACCTGCGACGCGGCTCCCTTGAGCCGCGTTTCCTTTTACTGGGCAAACAAAAAAACGCCCCGTCGCAAGACGGGGCGTTTCAGTGCCAGCGGAGGGAAGCCGATCAGGCGGCCGCCTTCTCCTTCGACGGTGCGAAGCGGCCGTAGAAGGTGTCGCCCTTTTCGGCCATGTCGCGCAGGAGCTTGCCCGGCGTGAAGCGGGGCCCGTATTTCTGGGCAAGCTTGTCGCAGGCTTCGACAAACTCTTTCGTGCCGACCATGTCGATCAGCGAGAGCGGGCCGCCGGCCCAGGGCGCGAAGCCCCAGCCGAGGATGGCGCCGACATCCGCATCGCGCACGTCGGTCACCACGCCTTCCTCGAAGCAGCGCGCGGCTTCGAGCGCCTGAATGTAGAGGAAGCGGTTTTTCAGCTCCTGCACATCGAGGTCGTCGGGGTCTTGCGATTTACCGGCGAGATCTGCGAGGCCCGGCCAGAGCTTCTTCTTGCCGTCTGCGGGATAGTCGTAGAAGCCCTTGCCCGCCTTCTTGCCGACGCGGCCGAGGTCCACGACCATCTTCTTGACGAGATCGTCTGCCGGCGAGCCGACATATTTGTCGCCGAGGTCCTTCTTCGTCTGCTCGCGCACCTTGTAGGCGAGATCGAGCGAGACTTCGTCGTTCAAGGCGAGCGGCGCCATCGGCATGCCGGTCATCTTGCCGACATTCTCGATCATGGCGGGGGGTACGCCCTCGCCCAGCATGGCGAGCCCTTCGCCGACATAGGTGCCGAAGCAGCGCGAGGTGTAGAAGCCGCGGCTGTCGTTGACGACGATCGGCGTTTTCCTGATCTGCTTCACGTAGTCCATCGCCTTGGCGAGGGTTTCGTCGCTCGTCTTCTTGCCCATGATGATTTCGACAAGCTGCATCTTGTCGACGGGCGAGAAGAAGTGGATGCCAATGAAGTTATCGGGCTTCGCGGAGGCTTCCGCGAGACCGGTGATCGGCAGCGTCGAGGTGTTGGAACCGTAGATGCCGCCAGCAGCGAGCATCGGTTCGGCCTTCTTCGTCACTTCCGCCTTGATGTCGCGGCTTTCGAACACAGCTTCGATGACGAGGTCGGCGCCCTTGAGGTCGTCGTAATTCGTCGTCGGCTTGATAAGGCCGAGCAGCTTATCCGCTTTTTCCTGCGTGGTCTTGCCGCGTTCGAGCGCCTTCTTCAGAAGTTTCTCCGAATAGGCCTTTCCCTTTTCGGCATTCGCCTGATCGGTGTCGAGGAGCACGACTTCCATGCCGGCCTGGGCCGAGACATAAGCAATGCCCGCACCCATCATGCCCGCGCCGAGAATGCCGAGCTTCTTCACCTGGAAGGCGGGAACGCCCGACGGGCGGCGCGCGCCCTTGGCGAGTTCCTGCATGGAGAGGAAGAGCGAACGGATCATCGCCTTGGAACGCGGGTCCATCAGCAGCTTGGTGAAGTAGCGCGTCTCGATGCGGAGCCCCGCCTCGATCGGCACCTGGAGTCCTTCATAGACGCAGGACATGATGAACTTCTGCGCCGGGAAGTTGCCATGCGTCTGCTTGTGCAGCGTGGCATTGCCGATGGTGAAGACCTGACTTCCGCCTTTCCCGTTCGGGTCACCGCCGGGCACCTTGTAGCCTTCGCGGTCCCAGGGCTGGATGGCGATGGCGTAAACCTCGGGGCCCTTCTTGCCGAGTTTGACCTTTGGCTGGGCGAGACCTTCCTTCAGCCATGCCTTGGCGGCCGGGATGAGTTCGGCGGCGGGCACGACCTTGTGGAGGATGCCGGCCTTCAACGCCTTTTGCGGATCAAGCGAGGTGCCCTGAAGGATCAGCGGCAGGGCGGCCTGCGCGCCGATGAGACGCGGCAGACGCTGCGTGCCGCCGCCGCCGGGCAGGAGGCCGACCTTCGCTTCGGGCAGGCCGATCTGCGTTTTCGGATTGTCGCTGGCGATGCGGTAATGGCAGGCAAGCGTGACCTCGAGGCCGCCGCCAAGCGCGGTGCCGTTGATCGCGGCGACCACGGGCTTGCCGCAGGTTTCGAGGCCGCGCAGCAGCATGTTGAATTTGAGGTTGCCCTCATACATCGCCTTGACGCGATCTTCCTGCGAGCCGCTGCCCGAACCGCCGGCCTGCCCGCCCATCATGGAGAGATCGGCGCCGGCGCAGAAGGCATCCTTGCCGGAGGTGAGGACGGCGCCCTTGATGGCATCGTCCGACATGATCTTCTCGATGATCGAGGCCATATCGGCCATCGAGCTTTGCGAGAGGACGTTCATCGAACGGCCAGGCATGTCCCAGGTGATGAGGGCGATGCCGTCTGCGTCGAGTTCGAATTTGAAATTTTCGTAAGGGGTCATTGTCGCCTCACACGCGTTCGATGATGGTGGCGGTGCCCATGCCCGCGCCCACGCAGAGCGTGATGAGGGCCGTGTTGAGATCGCGGCGTTCGAGCTCGTCGAGCACGGTGCCGAGGATCATGCCGCCGGTGGCGCCAAGGGGATGGCCCATCGCGATGGCGCCGCCATTGACGTTCATCTTGTCGTGCGGAATGTCGAGCGCCTGCATCATGCGGAGCACGACGGAGGCGAAGGCTTCGTTCAACTCGTAGAGGTCGATGTCTTCGGGCTTCATGCCAGCCTTGGCCAGCGCCTTGCGCGATACGTCCGCGGGGCCCGTCAGCATGATGCAGGGCTCCGAGCCGATGGAGGCCATGGCGCGGATGCGGGCGCGGGGCTTCAGGCCGAGGGCCTTGCCGGTCGGACCGTTGCCGACGAGGACTGCGGAGGCGCCATCGACGATGCCGGACGAATTGCCGGCGTGGTGCATATGGTTGATCTCCTCGATTTCCGGATAGCGGTCGAGGGCGACGCCATCGAAGGCGAATTCGCCGAGCGAGGCAAAGGAGGGCTGCAACGCGGCGAGCGACTGCATGGTCGCATCGGGACGCATGTGCTCGTCATGGTCGAGGATGGTGAGGCCGTTGATATCCTTCACCGGGATGACGGATTTGGAAAAATAGCCTTTGTCCCAGGCGTTCTTCGCGCGCTTCTGGCTTTCGACCGCATAGGCGTCGACGTCGGCGCGGGAGAAGCCGTATTTGGTGGAGATGAGATCGGCGCCGATGCCCTGGGGCGTGAAGTAGGACTTGAACGCGATGTTGGGATCTGTCGACCACGAGCCGCCCGAGGCGCCCATGCCGACGCGCGACATAGACTCGACGCCGCCGCCGATTGCCATGTCGGCTTCGCCGGACATGACCTTTGCCGCCGCCATGTTGGTGGCTTCGAGGCCGGAGGCGCAGAAGCGGTTGATCTGCACGCCGGCCGTCGTCTGCGCGTAGTCGGCGTTCAGCACGGCGATGCGGGCGATATCGCCCCCCTGTTCGCCGACGGGGTCGACGCAGCCGAGCACGACGTCATCGACTTTCGATGTGTCGAGATCGTTGCGGTCGCGGATCGCCTTCAGCGTCTGGGTGGAGAGTTCAAGCGCGGTCACTTCGTGGAGCGCGCCATCCTTCTTGCCCTTGCCGCGCGGTGTGCGCACGGCGTCATAGACAAAACATTCGGTCATTCTCTGTCTCCCTGGGGGACTGGGTTCTTGTTTGCGGGTCGCGGGCGCTCAGAGCGTGCGGGCGACCAGCATCTTCATGATTTCGTTGGTGCCGCCGTAAATCTTCTGGATGCGGGCATTCGTGTAGAGCTTGGCGATGGGATATTCCATCATGTAGCCATAGCCGCCGAAGAACTGCAGGCAGGTGTCGATGATTTCGTTTTCCTTCTGCGTCGTCCACCACTTGGCCATGGCGGCTGTCGTCGCGTCGAGCTTGCCGTCGAGCAGCTTCACCGCGCAGTCGTCGACGAAGACGCGGGCTATGGTCGCCTCGGTCTTGCATTCCGCGAGTTTGAACTGCGTGTTCTGAAAATCGAGGATGCGCTGCCCGAAGGCCGTGCGCTCCTTTACATAATCGGTCGTATATTTGAGCGCCATCTCCATGGCGACACAGGCCTGCACCGCGATGATGAGCCGTTCTTGCGGAAGCTGCTGCATGAGCTGAAAGAAGCCCTTGCCTTCTTCGGTGCCAAGGAGGTTCGAGGTCGGCACTTTTACCTCGTCGAAGAAGAGCTCCGACGTGTCCTGCGCCTTCTGGCCCATCTTCTTCAGGTTGCGGCCCCGGCGGAAACCTTCAACCTCATCCGTCTCGACCATGATGAGGGAGGTGCCCTTGGCGCCGCCAGCCGGATCGGTCTTGGCGACGACGCAGATGAGGTTCGCCTGCTGACCATTGGTGATGAACGTCTTCTGTCCATTCACGACATACTGGTTGCCGGACTTCTTTGCGGTGGTCTTCACGCCTTGAAGGTCCGACCCTGTACCCGGCTCCGTCATGGCGATGGCACCGACAATTTCGCCCGACGCCATTTTGGGCAGCCACTTCTTCTTCTGGTCTTCGGTACCGTAAGACTGGATGTAGTGAGCGACGATGCCTGAATGAACCGAATTGCCGAAGCCGGAAATGCCGGCGCGGCCCTGTTCCTCGGCGATCACCATTTCATGGCCAAAATTGCCGCCGCCGCCGCCATATTCCTCCTTGATGGAGGCGCAAAGAATGCCGGCTTCGCCCGCCTTCAGCCAAGCGTCACGGTCAACGCAGCCCTGGTCTTCCCACCGTTCCACATGCGGCTGAAATTCCTTCTCGTAGAACTTGGCGACGGCACTCTGGAGAATTTCCAGTTCTTCGTTCAACCACGGCGATTTGTAACCGGCGTTCAGACTCATATCTTCGCTCCCTGAGGCGTCCTGTTAGAATTCGTTCGCGGCCAGCGACATCATGGGATCGGCACCGTGACGGATGCGCGCAAGATGCGTCGCCGTCTCGGGCACCACATGTTCCATGTAGTAGCGGCCGGTTTTTATTTTCGTTTCGTAATAGGCCTTGTCGCCCCCATTCAGGGTGGCAAGCCTTTCATGCGCGGCCTTTGCCATCATGGCCCACATGAGAGCGAGGCCGGTGACGCCGAAGAGGTGCATATAGGGCGTGGAGCCGGCGCCTGCGTGATCCGCGTTTTGAAGCGCGTTCTCCATGAACCAGAGCGTTGCGGCCTCCAGATCCTTGCGGGCGCGGATGAGCGGCTCCACAAAAGGTTTCAACTTCTCGTCGCCCTGGTTCTGCGCCGCGAAATCGTCGATTGTCTTGAAGAAGGCGAAGACGGCGCGGCCGCCGTTTTGCGCAAGCTTGCGGCCCACAAGGTCGAGCGCCTGAACGCCGTTCGCGCCTTCATAGATCATGGCGATACGGGCATCGCGCACGAACTGTTCCATGCCCCACTCTTCGATATAGCCATGTCCGCCATAGACCTGTTGCGCGTCGACAGCATTCATGAAGCCGCGGTCGGTGAAGTAACCCTTCAGCACCGGGGTCAGCAGCGACATCATGTCTTCGCCGAACTCGCGGGTCTTTTCATCGTCTGACCGGTGCGAGAGATCGCCGTGCAGAGCCGTCCAGACAAGGAGAGCGCGTGCACCTTCGTTGAAGGATTTGATGTCGAGCAGCATGCGGCGAATGTCGGGATGGACGATCAGCGGGTCGGCCGCCTTGTCCGCCGCCTTGGGGCCCGTCAGCGAACGTCCCTGAAGGCGCTCCAGCGCATAGGTGACGGCGTTTTGATAGGCCGCTTCCGACTGCGACAGACCCTGAAGACCGACACCGAGGCGCGCCTCGTTCATCATTGTGAACATGGCGCGGAGGCCCTTGTGCTCCTCGCCGACGAGCCAGCCAATGGCCTCGTCATAATTCAGGACGCAGGTGGCGTTGCCGTGGATGCCCATTTTTTCTTCAAGCGATCCGCAGGAGACGCCGTTGCGGTTTCCGAGGGAGCCGTCTTCGTTCACGAGGAATTTCGGGACGAGGAAGAGCGAGATGCCCTTGACGCCGGCGGGCGCGCCTTCGATGCGGGCCAGGACAAGGTGGAGGATGTTGTCGGCGAGATCGTGCTCGCCGGCGGAGATGAAAATCTTCTGTCCGCTGATCTTGAAGGACCCGTCGCCGACGGGCACGGCCTTCGTCCGCAAGAGGCCGAGATCGGTGCCGCAATGGGGCTCGGTGAGGTTCATCGTGCCGGTCCACTCGCCGGTGACGAGCTTCGGCAGATATTTCTTCTTCTGCTCATCGGTGCCGTGCTGCGAAAGGGCGGAATAGGCACCGTGGCTCAAGCCCGGATACATGCCGAAGGCCATGTTGGCGGAGGACACCATCTCGTTGAAGATGACGCCCAGCGCATTCGGCAGCCCCTGCCCGCCATAGGCCGTATCGGCAACGAGCGCCGGCCAGCCGCCATCGACCAGCGTCTTGTAGGCTTCCTTGAAGCCCGTGGGCGTGGTCACCACGCCATTTTCGAGCTTGCAGCCCTCGCGATCGCCGATCTGGTTCAAAGGCAGCAGCACCTCTTCCGTCAGCTTTGCCGCTTCTTCGAGAATTGCGTCCACGAGATCAGCCGGTGCGTCGGCGAAGCCGGGCAGATGCGCATATTGCGAGAAGTCGAGAAGCTCGTTCAGCAAAAAGCGATATTCGCGCAGCGGCGCTTTGTAGATGGGCATGGCGGATCCTCCGGCGGAAAGACACGCACCCTCCCGGAACCGGGAGGGTGCGCAGATTCCTAGACGATAGCCTTTTCGGGCTTTTTGGTGCTCGTCCTTTTTGCGGCAGCTTTCGGAGCCGCCTCCGTCGCCTTGCCGGCCTTCACCTGCTCCACGATCTGCGCTTCGAGGCGGGCGCAGCTGTCTTCCAGCGTCTTAATCTGCAGGTCGATTTCGTTGCGCTGCTGACGAAGCATGGCAATGCGCCGGCGGAACTTGTCCACGGCGACACGGTTCTGCGTTTCGCAGCCATCATGCTGATCGTAAAGGCTCAGGATTTCCTTGATTTCGTTCAAGGCGAGACCGACGTTCTTGCCGCGCACGATCAATGTGAGGCGGGCGCGGTCACGCGGATAATAGATGCGGGACTGGCCGCGACGCTCCGGCGACAGGAGCCCCTTGTCCTCGTAAAAGCGGATGGCCCGGGTGGTGAGGCCGAACTCATCGGCAAGTTCGGTTATCGAAAATGTGGTACCGGCGCTTGCGACGTCGCCGCCATTGCGCCGGAGCGCGTCACTGGAGGCGGCATGAACCTGCTGTTCCATGTACTTTCTCCCTGAATACACATGGCTTCCCGGGTGGAGGCACGGCCTCCGGGTCCAGTCGAGCCAAGGCGTTAAATCCCGAATTTTTGGCTGTTTTCAGCCGATTTTTGAAAGTGGACCGGACTCTAGTTGACGTTGACGTAAGCGTCAATGGGTCTCGAGGGACTCTTTTCCGTGGGGCCATGCCGCCACTTTGCCTCGGCGCTCCGCGATGCTCTATTAGCCGCCGGATAAACTGCCGGAGCCGAGGGGAACACCATGCGCAGCATCGCCGCCACCGCCTGCTTTCTGTTTCTATCCGTTGCCCTCGCCGCCTGCGCGGGGCCTGCGGCGGACAAGCCGCTGGCGGTGAACATTAAAAGTCTTCCGGCCGGGGCCAGCAGCGCGGCACAGGCCGACAGCCCGCTCAGCCGGGCGGTCCTGAAAAGCGTGAATGCCTTCCGTGCGGGCAAGGGGATAGGCACGCTTTCAGCCGATGCGACGCTGCAGCGCGCGGCGGCGGTGCATGCGGCCGACATGGCGATGCGCGATTATTTCGGCCATCACAATCCGGAGGGACAAGGACCGCGCGAACGGGTGCTGGCGGTCAATCCGGAGTTCAAGGGCCGGGTCGCGGAGAACCTTCAGATGGTGGAGGGGCCGAGCTATGCGGCGATGAGCGATGACGCGCTGGCAAAGGTGCTTACCGACAAATGGGCGCAGAGCCCGATGCACCGCAAGAACATGCAGCTTCCGGACATGACGCAGAGCGGTGTCGGCATTGCGCGGAGCGGTGAAAAGATCATTGCGGTACAGGTGTTTTCGGGTCCCTGACCGGGCGGCATGCCGGCATCTCGCGACGACAAACCTTCTTTCTTTGGGGCTGAAGAAAATGAAACGCAGGGAATTTCTCGGCGTCGCCGCAGGCGCGATCGCCATGCCGGCGATTGTGACCGCGGCGCGGGGCGACAACGCCATCGAATGGCGCATGGCAACGGCTTGGCCGAAGGGAGCGCCGGGCGTCGGCGTCAACGCGCAGCGTCTCGCGGACCGGATCGGCGCGATGTCCGGCGGGCGCCTTACGGTCAAGCTCTATGGGGCGGGCGAAATCGTGCCGCCTTTCGAAGTGTTCGATGCCGTGTCTCAGGGCGTGTGCGAGATGGGGCACGGCACGCCTTACTACTGGCAGGGGAAGAACCCGGTTTTCCACTATTTCACGGGTGTGCCCTTCGGCCTCATGGCGCATGAAATGGCCGGCTGGTTGCAATTCGGCGGCGGCCAGGCGCTGTGGGAGGAAGCCTATGCGCCATTCGGCGTGCTTCCCTTTTATGCCGGTTCGAGCGGTGTGCAGGCGGGCGGCTGGTTCAATCGCGAGATCAAGACGCTGGACGATCTGAAGGGGCTCAAATTCCGCATTGCAGGGCTTGGCGGCGAGGTGATGCGGCGGCTCGGCGCGAGCGTGGTACTGACACCGCCCGGCGAAATATTCACCTCGATGAAGAGCAAGACGATCGATGCCGCCGAATGGGTGGGGCCGTGGAACGACGTCGCCTTCGGACTCCACAAGGTCGCGCGATATTACTACCTGCCTGCCTTTCATGAAGCGGGACCGTCGCTCGAGCTCATCTTATCCCGGGAAAAATTCGCGGCACTGCCGGAAGACCTGAAAGAGGTCGTCCGAGGCGCGGCGCTGGCGAGCGCCGGTGAGACGCTTTCAGACTTCACGTTTCACAACATCGAGGCCTTTGCGGGGCTTGAGGCCGACGGAACAACCGAGTTCCGGCAATGGCCGGAGCCCGTCGCCGCGGCGATGGCGAAGGTGTCGGGAGAGGTTCTGGCCGAGCTGGCGGCGACCAGCGATCTCGCCGGCCGGATCGCCGGCGCCTATGGCGATTATCTGGCAAAGGCGCGGGCCTGGTCCGAATGGAGCGAGGCGGCAATGCTGTCGCTGAGGAACCGGCATCCGGCCGGGTGAGCTTCGTTCAAAAAAATCGCGCCATAGCGCGTACTTAGCCTCGGCGGTTAACCCCGTATTTACCGACATTGCCGCTTTATGGGAGTGCTGAAACAGCAAGTCCCGCCGAATGTTTGCGCGTCGGCGGAGACAATCGAGCCGCAACAACATTTTGGGCCAGTTCGCGTTGAGAAATACCAGATAGCGCGGTTTATACTGGCCCAAAGGGTTAACGGGCATAGTGATTCGGATGCGATCGGGGGTTCCATGGAGCGTCAAGGGCATAGAGCCCGAGGCGCGAGAGGCGGCCAAGCAGGCAGCGCGGCGCGCCGGCGTGACGCTGGGTGCATGGCTGAACCAGGTCATCATGGATACCGGAACCGATGAAGTGGGACCGCAGGAGGAGTCGCCGATGACGTCCCAATCCCCCTACGGACGGCCGCAGGCGGCGCCGGGGATCGCGATACCCGAACCGAAGGTCGACCTCGGCCCCGTGGCCGAAGCCGTGCGGGAACTCGTGCAGCGGGTGGACGGCAGCGAACGCCGGACAGCGGAGATGACGCGCAAGCTCGAAGCGACGGTGAGCCAACTCGCCGCCCGCCTCGACGAGCCGGAGCACGACATGGACGACAGATACCAGGAAGCGAGATCGCTCGACCCGCTGGAGCGCAAGCTGCAGCAGCTCGGCGAACGCATGGAACGCGCCGAGCGCGGCCGAGGCGGCCTGCGCCCGGAAGACGCGCGCGCGATCCAGACGCTGGAGAAGGCCATGAACGCGGTCGTCGACCATCTCGACGCGACCGAACGCCGGACCGACGAGACGCTGATCGAAATCCGCCAGTCGCTCGCCTCCCTCTCGCACCGCATCGAAAACGCCGAACAGGAATCCGAACGCGAGGAAGCGAAGAAACGCGCCCGCGCCCTCGAAGACACGCTCATGCAGCTCGCGACGCGCATGGAAAAAATGGAAACGGGCGTGAGCGGCATCGGCTCGCAGGCCGTCAATGCGGCGCTGAAGGCGATCGAAGAAAAGTCGAACGCGGAAAACCAGCGTGCGACCATCGACCGGCTCCAGAAGAGCATCGAACAGATTTCCGCGCGCATCGAACAGACGGAACAGCGGAGCGACCAGACCGCGAAGACACTCGAGACGACCGTTTCGAGCATTGTCCGCAAGATCGAAGAGATCGACCTCAACAGCCGCACACATATTCCCGACGCGCTGGCACAGCGGCTCGAGCAGATGGCCGAACGGCTGCAGCACAATGAACAATTGACGGTGGAAGCCGCGCAAACGGTGGAACGGGCGATCGCCGGTATCGGCGAAAATCTGACGGCGACCGAAAGCCGCGACCGGGAAGCGCTTTCGTCTCTGCAGACGATGATCGAACGCATGACGAACCGGCTCGGCCAGCTCGAGAAGGAAACGAAAGCCGCAAAGGCACAGGCAGCGCTGTCGCCGCAGCTCAATGCAGGTTCGCTGGCGGCAGGCTTTCCGCCTGCGGGGCCCGGCTATGGCATGAATTTCGACGCGCCGCAGATGATGAACCCCAGCATGGGCGGCAATCTCGGCCCTTCCTTTGGCCCGAGCGACTGGGGACGCCAGGACGCAACTCGCCAGGATTGGGGACGCCAGCACGAAGCGGAGCGTTCCGCACCTGCCGTTACAGCGCCGCCGCTCCATGAAGCGCCGCCTTACGCCGCGCGCGATGCGCGCTCCTTTGAGGAAGACAGCGTGCCGCCGCCTTTCGTGGCGGAGACGCACGACGAGACTTATGAAGATTTCGGCGACCATCAGGAGATGCGCGGCCAATATGACGACGGCATCATTCCGCCGGATCCGGTGGAACCGATGCAGAATGCCGGTCAACGCGCCGCCAGCGATTTCCTCGCCGCCGCGCGCCGCGCCGCGCAGGCCGCCGCAGAAGGCGGCACGGGCAGGCAGGAACCTTACTACGGCTCACCGCCCTCCCCCGGCTTCGCGGAATCTTCGTCCCGCTTTTCGGCGCAGGACCAGGG
The DNA here is from genome assembly GCF_000017565.1 of Parvibaculum lavamentivorans DS-1. Lineage (NCBI taxonomy): Bacteria > Pseudomonadati > Pseudomonadota > Alphaproteobacteria > Hyphomicrobiales > Parvibaculaceae > Parvibaculum > Parvibaculum lavamentivorans. Next base: position 494,313 of record NC_009719.1, on the reverse strand, counting down.
CGAGACGCGCCGGCGCAAACTCTTTCTTGCCGTCGCCGGCAGTTTTGTGCTGCTTGCCTTGCTCGCAGGCGCCTATGTGATGCTGAAGAACGGCTCGACGCCGACGCAGGCGCCTGTCGTTCTCAACAATCCGGGCAATGCGCGGCCGACCGTTCTCGACACTACGCCGCTTACGGCGGCGCCGGATGGACCGGCGGCCAATCCTGCAGAGACCGGGGCGGGCGAGACGGCCGCACCTGTTACGGATGCCGCTCCGAATGAAACACCTGCCGTGCCGAACGAGGCGCTGGTGCCCGCGCCGAAAGCACCGGCGGCAGCACAACCTTCGACAGGAACGCCCGCCGGGCAGGCAACGCTGACACCGGCACCTTCGCTGGCGCCCGCACCTTCGACGCCTGTGGAAACGGCACCTGTGGAGCCCGCCAAGGTGACGCTGCTCGATGCGGCGCGCGGCGGCAACGCGGCTGCGCAATATGAAGTCGGCCAGCGTTATGCCAATGGCGAGGGTGTGACACAGGACATGTCGGAAGCGGCGCGCTGGTTCGAGCGGGCGGCCAATCAGGACCTGACGATCGCGCAGTATCGCCTTGCCACCCAATATGAAAAGGGACGCGGCGTGCCGCAGGACGATGCGAAGGCGCGCGACTGGTATGAAAAGGCGGCAGCCGGCGGCAATGTGAAGGCGATGCACAATCTTGCCGTGATCCATGCCGAGGGCCGGGGCACGGCGCAGGATTTTGAAACGGCATCGCGCTGGTTTACGCAGGCCGCGGATTTCGGACTTGGCGACAGCCAATACAATCTCGCGATCCTGAACGAACGCGGGCTTGGCATCGAGAAGAACCTCGTCGAAGCCTATAAGTGGCTCGACATCGCGGCGAAGGGCGGCGACAAGGGCGCGGCCGCAAAGCGCGACGCCATCGCTACCGAACTCAGCGCAGACGATTTGGCGCGGGCGAAGATCGCGTCGGGCACATGGCGGGCGAAGAAGCCGGAGCCTGTTGCCAATGGCGATATGGGAACGCTGAAGCGCTGGGACATTTCATCGATGGAAGGCGCGACGAGCGCATCGGCCCCCGTCACGCGTGCGGATGTGGCGCGGGTGCAGGAACTGCTCAACCGGCTCGGCTATAACGCCGGATCGCCGGACGGACTGATGGGACCGCGCACGCGGGACGCGATACTGGAATACCAGCTGACTGAAGGGCTGGAGACGACAGGGACGGCGACACGCGAAACGCTGACATCGCTCGAAGCGAGGCTCAGCTAGCTTCGGCGGCAAATCCGGCGGCAGCAGCTAGGAATTGACGGAGGGACGTGCTACCCCAATTCCGTTCATTCTTCAGGGCGGGCTTTCGGGCAAGCTTCGGGTCCTGAGGATCTCCGGCAGCCGGAGCCGCGCGCGACATGCAGATCTATCTTCCGATCGCCGAGTTGCCGGTCAGCATTCTGACCATTCTCGCCATGGGCGCGACAGTCGGCTTTCTCTCCGGCATGTTCGGTATCGGCGGCGGCTTCCTGATGACGCCGCTTCTCATTTTTCTCGGCATTCCGCCCGCCGTTGCCGTGGGCACGCAGACGACGCAGGTCGTGGCATCGTCCGTTACCGGCGCGCTGGCGCATTTCACGCGGAAGTCCATCGATTTCAAGATGGGCGGTGTGCTGCTGATCGGCGGCATCGTCGGCTCGGTGAGCGGCATCTATCTCTTCAAACTGCTGACGGAGGTCGGCCAGATCGACCTCACGATCTCCATTGCCTATGTGCTTTTGCTGAGCATCATCGGCGTGATGATGATGGTGGAAAGCGTGCGCGCGATACGCGCGGCGCGGGGCGGCGCGCAGCCGGCGCGGCGCGGCGGACACCATAGCTGGATCCACGGCCTGCCCTTCAAGGTGCGGTTCCGCCGCTCGAAACTTTACATCAGCGTCATCCCGCCCATTCTCGTGGGCTTCTTCGTCGGCACGCTCTCCGCGCTGATGGGCGTCGGCGGCGGCTTCATCATGATCCCCGCGATGATCTACCTGCTGCGGATGCCGACCAATGTCGTCATCGGAACATCGTTCTTCCAGATCGTTTTCGTGGCGGCACTGACGGGCGTCATGCATGCGACGGAAAACCAGGCGGTGGACATCGTGCTCGGTTTTCTGCTCGTGATCGGCGGCGTGATCGGCGCGCAATATGGCGTGCGGGCGGCGGAAAAGCTGCCGGCTGAACAATTGCGCGCGCTGCTGGCCGCGATCCTGCTGCTGATCGGACTTCGGCTCGGTTACGACCTCGTTTCGACGCCGCCCGATCTCTACTCGATCGTCGAAGTGGAACCGCTTCCATGATGAGACATGTGGCGGCAACGATGCTTGCGGCGCTGGCGCTTCTCGCGGGCAATGGCGCGGCGCGGGCGGACCAGCTCGTTACCGATCTTTCCGAACATCAGATCGCCATCCGTTCGAACTTCACAGGAACGCAGATCCTCCTCTTCGGCGCGGTGGAGGCGCAGACGCCGCGCACGCGCGAGCTCAATCGCGACATCGTGGTCGTGGTGCAGGGGCCGGTGCGTCCGGTGATGGTGCGCAGGAAGGAGAGAGTGAGCGGGGTCTGGGTCAATCATGACTCCGTCACTTATCCGAATGTGCCGGGCTATTATGCGATTGCGAGCACGCGGCCGCTGGAAGTGACGGCGGATCCCGAAACGCTGAAGACATTGCGGATCGGCATCGAAAATATCGGACCCGGCGTGCCGGTGGCGCGCGCGATCGACGGGACGACACAGATATTGCCTCCGGATGAAGAGACCGCGTTCTGGAAGGCGCTGATCCGCAACAAGCGGCGCGACGGGCTCTACATCAATGTCCCGGGCGGCGTCACCTTTCTTGGGCAGACGCTTTTTCGCGCCACCGTCGAAATTCCCTCCAATGTGCCGGTGGGGCTCTATACGGCGAAAGTTTACCTGCTGCAGGAAGGCGAGGTCATCGACACGATTTCATCGCCGCTTTATATCGACAAGCGCGGCATCGAACGCTTCATCTTCCGCATGGCACATAGCGACCCGCTGCTTTACGGCTTGATCGCGGTTCTCGTAGCGGCGTTTGCGGGCTGGCTTGCTTCCGCCGTGATGAACCGGCGATAAAGGGGACCTCGAAGTGCGAAACGAGACGAAAGACCGCACCATCGCCCTCTTTCGCTGCACCCAGATGATCCTTTATTCAAAGTAGACTGCACGCTTCGAAAGACGAGAAACGAATGGCGACGCTCGAACTTTCATATGCCGCCGCGGCGCTTGGCGGCCTTATCAGTTTTCTTTCGCCTTGCGTGTTGCCGCTGGTGCCGGCCTATCTGTGCTTCATCGCGGGCACGTCTCTCGAGGAGCTGACGCGCGAGGACGAGCGGGGAAAGCCGCTGGCATCGGAAGGGCTGACACAGCGCGTGGCGCTCGGCGCCGTGGGTTTCGTTCTCGGTTTCACAACGATCTTCGTCGCGCTGGGCGCGAGCGCATCCGCCATCAATCCCTTGATTCTCGAACACAAGGATGTGCTGTCGCGCGTCGCGGGCGCCGTCATCATCGTGTTCGGGCTGCACTACATGGGATTGTTCCGCATCGCCTTTCTCAATCGCGAGGCGCGGTTTCATATTGCAGGAACGGGAGAGGAAGCGCGGAGCCCGTTGATGCAATTCGCGAGTCCCTATCTGCTGGGGCTTGCGTTTGCGTTCGGATGGACGCCTTGCATCGGTCCCATTCTCGCGACGATCCTGACGATCGCGGCGGCGCAGGAAAGTCTCAGCGCCGGCGTTACTCTGCTTACGGTCTATTCGCTGGGGCTCGGCATTCCGTTTCTTCTTGCGGCGTTTGCGGTGCGCGGGTTCTTGAGTTTCGCGGCGAGCTTCCGGCGGCACATGCGGAAGGTGGAGATCGTCGCGGGGGTGCTGCTGGCGGGGACTGGACTGATGATGCTGACCGGCAATTTCGAGCGGATTGCGATCTTCATTCTGGAGACATTTCCGGTGCTGGCGACGCTCGGCTGAGGGGTGGTTATCCCCGGTTTTCGGGTGACTGTCATCGAACTGTCACTGAACTGTCATGGTCGGGTCTTCAGGGTGGCGGGAAATAAGTAATCCCCGGTTTTGGCACCTTTCCCTGCGGCTTACCGCTCCCCCAGGGGAGGGCAGGAAGAGAATCATCATCCGTCTACGGATCAATCGCCTTCGAGGCGGCGGGCGGAGACGGGGATAACTGTTCTTGCGCCCATCATCCAGGCATGGAAATCGAAACCGGGGAGAAGATTTTCATAAGCCGCGTCGAGGACGTTGAGGCCCCCGGCATAGGCGCCGAAGGCGGGGAGGATGACCCGCGTGCCGTCGGAGGCGAAGCAGCGGCGGCGGAGGCGGCGGCCACGGACGCGGACGGCGGCGCAGGGGTGGAGATGGCCGGCGATCTCGCCCGTCGAAGGCGCCCCTCTCGGCTCGTGGCGGAAGGTGAGCGGACCGAGATTGAGTTCTTCCATCACGGTGCCGCCGAATTCGCGCGGGGGAACCGGATCGTGATTTCCGGCGATCCAGACCCAGTCGAGATTTTTTGCAAGGCGCGTCAGATGCGCGGCGTCGGATGCGTCCATGCGCGAGGCGGCGGCGCGATCATGGAAGCTGTCGCCGAGGGCGACGATTGTGCGCGGTTTCAATTTTTCAATGAGGGCTTCGAGGCGCGCGAGCGTGGCGCGCGTGTCGTAGGGCGGGAGGACGATGCCGCGCGCGGCGAAGGCGGAGCCTTTTTCGAGATGGAGATCGGCGACGACGAGCAGGCGCTCGTCCGCCCACCAGCCCGCGCCCTCGGGCATGAGACCGAGCGTGACGCCGCAGACGCGGAGCGAGGGCTGCGTTTCGATGCGGGGTTCTTTTTCTATCAGGTCGTACATTCGGCGGTGCCCGTCGAGAGGCCCATAGGCCCCGGCTTCCGCCGGGGTGACACTTCTATTTATCGAGAGGCAGCGCGTCAAACCAGCCTTGTCGCTTCTTCTATCAGACTGTCTCTCGCTTCGGCCAGCAAGGCTTCGTTCGCTTCGCCGTCGATCTGGACCTTGCCGATGTCGAGGAGGACGGGGACGGCCAAGGGCGAGACGCGGTCGAGGCGCTTCAGGGTGATGCGGGTCTTCACGCGCTTCAGCATTTCGGCGACGCGGGCGACGTCGAGGAGGCCGGTGGCGGCGTCATTATATGTCGCGCGGAGGAGGATGTGGTCCGGCTCGTGCTCGCGCAGGACATTATAGATGAGGTCGGATGAGAAGGTGACCTGGCGGCCGGTCTTCTCCATGCCCGGATAACGGCGCTCGATGAGGCCCGATATTATGGCGCAATCGCGGAAGGTGCGCTTCAGCAGGCTCGATTCGGCGAGCCATGCGTCGAGATCGTCGCCCAGCATGTCTTCGCCAAAGAGTTCGCCAAGCGGCAGTTCATGGCGCTCGTGCATGAGGCCGGGATCGCGCAGGCACCAGATGGCGAGCGAATATTCCGAGGCGACGAAACCCAAGGGCCGCGCGCCGGCGCGGTCGAGGCGGCGGGTGAGTAGCATGCCGAGGGTCTGATGCGCGAGGCGGCCCTCGAAGGGATAGCAGACGAGATAGTAGCGGTCGCCGCGCGGAAAACACTCGACCAGCAGATTGTGTTCGCCGGGAAGGACGGAGCGCCAGGCCTGTATCTCCAGCCATTCGCGGACTTGCGGCGGGAGCGCCGACCATTGTTCGCGATGGGCGAGCATGGTGCGGACGCGGGCGGCGAGATAGGTGGAGAGTGGAAACTTGCCGCCGTAGTAGGACGGGATCATCGGCTCGGCGGCGTTCGACTTCGTGACGAGGGCTTCCGTTTCGGCCAGCCCCTCAAAGCGAAGGACGTGACCGGCGAAGAGGAATGTGTCGCCGGGCGAGAGCTGGTCGATGAAATATTCCTCGATCTCGCCCAAATAGCGCCCGCCCATGCTGCCCACCGGGCGGCGGCCGCGGCTTTTTATCATGCGGACCTTCAACATCGGCGCCTCGACGATGGTGCCGACATTCATTCGGTATTGCTGGATGACGGAAGGCGAGGCGGCGCGCAGCCGCATATCGCCTTCGTGCTTCGCGTTGGGCCTGAGCCTTGCGAAGCGGTCGTAGTTTTTCAGGGCATAGCCGCCGGTGGCGACGAAATCGACCACCTTGCCGAAATCATCGCGGGGGAGAGCGCGGTAAGGGGCGGCGGATATTACCTCCGTGTAGAGATCATCCGGGTCGAAAGGTTCGGAGCAGGCGCAGCCGAGGATGTGTTGCGCCAGAACGTCGAGCGCGCCCAGCCGCGCGACCATGCCATCCTGCGCGCCTTCCAGCGCGGCGGCGCGGGCGGCCTCGCATTCGAGCACCTCGAAGCGGTTTGCGGGGACGAGAAGCGCGCGGGATGGCTCGTCGAGACGGTGATTGGCGCGGCCGATGCGCTGGAGGAGACGGCTTGCACCCTTGGGTGCGCCCATGTTCACCACGAGATCAACCTCGCCCCAGTCGATGCCGAGATCGAGCGTCGAGGTGCAGACGACGGCGCGGAGCGAGCCCGCCGACATGGCGGCCTCCACCTTGCGGCGCGCTTCCGCCGCGAGCGAGCCGTGATGGAGGGCGATGGGGAGCGCATCTTCGTTCAGGCGCCACAATTCCTGGAAGACGAATTCGGCCTGGCTGCGCGTGTTGACGAAGACGAGGACGATACGGTTCGCGCGGATCGCTTCGTAGACGGCGGGGAGCGCGTGGCGCGCGGAATGGCCGGACCAGGGAATGCGGCCCTCGCCCTCCTCCGTTTCGCTTTCCATTGGCGTCAGCACCGCTATTTCCGGCACGGCGCCGGGCGGGGCGACGATGATCTCGCTGAAGCTTTCGCCTTCCGCGGGCTGGGGCATGAGGTAGCGGCGGAGCTCGTCCGGCTCGGCCACGGTGGCGGAGAGGCCGACCCGGCGGAGGCCGGGCGCGAGACGCGACAGGCGCGCGAGGCCGAGGGCGAGAAGATCGCCGCGCTTGGAATTCGCCAGCGCATGCAGCTCGTCGAGCACGACGCAGTCGAGCGCGCCGAAGAAATCCCGCGCATCGGGATAGGACAGCAGGAGCGCCAGTTGCTCGGGCGTCGTCATCAATATGTCGGGCGGCTCTCGGCGCTGGCGGAGGCGGCGGTTTTGCGGCGTGTCGCCGGTGCGGGTTTCGATGGAGATGTCGAGGCCCATTTCGGCGACGGGCATTTCGAGATTGCGCTTCACGTCGACAGCGAGGGCCTTGAGCGGCGAGATATAGAGCGTGTGGAGCTTGCGGGCTTTGCGCGGGTTTGTGGCGAGGTCGACCAGTGTCGGGAGGAAGCCGGCGAGCGTCTTGCCCGCGCCTGTGGGCGCGATGAGGAGCGTCGATTTCTTTTCGCGCGCGAGGCCGGCCAGCGCGAGCTGATGCACGCGGGGGCGCCAGCCGCGCGCCTCGAACCAATGGGTGAAGGCGGGCGGGAGGATGGCGGCTTGCGGGTCTTCCTTCGGGGCGGGGGCCGGCTTGGTCATGGGGGAAGAGTATCAGGGCGCTCCGCCCCGGCCAAAGACCGGCAGCGGGCGAAAGACAGGATGGCCCTTCATGCCGGGCCGGGGCCCATGGACCCCGGCTTCCGCCGGGGTGACACACTTATTTTTGACGCAAAGGCCCATCAAAACCTGCCTTGCCCGAGGTTCAAATCACGGGGCAGTCGTGGGAGACTGCGGGAGACGGGTTCAAGGAGTTTTCGTATGCTCGATCAATTGCCGCCTGAAGTTCGCGAACAGCTCGATGTGTTGCTGCCGCTTGTCATGGAGCGGGGGCTGGGGCTGCTGTCGGCAATCCTTATTCTCATTCTCGGGCTCTGGTTTGCCGGGAAGCTGCGGCTCTGGACCATGCGCGCCTTTGCGCGGATGCCGCAGATGGACGAGATGCTGCAGAATTTCTTCGGCACCATCGTCTGGTATCTCGCGATCATCTTCACCGTGCTGGCGGTGCTGGCGAAATTCGGCGTGCAGACGGCGAGCCTTATCGCCGTGCTCGGCGCGGCGGGCCTTGCCGTCGGCCTGGCGCTGCAGGGGACGCTGGCGAATGTGGCAGCGGGCGTGATGCTGCTCATCATCCGGCCTTTTCGCGCCGGGCATTATGTGGAAGTCGGCGGGATCGCGGGCACGGTGAAATCGCTGTCGCTTTTCACGACGGAGCTTTCGACGCCGGACAATGTGCAGATCATCGTGCCGAACAGCGACATCTGGGGGCAGGCGATCAAGAACTATACCTATCACCCGACGCGGCGGCTGGACGTGACGTTCGGCATTTCATACGGCGACAATATCGGCAAGGCGATGGGCATCATCAGGGCGGAGATCGAGGCAGATGCACGCTGCCTCGCCGAGCCGGAGCCTTTTACGGGCGTGCTCAATCTCGGCGAAAGCTCCGTCGACATCGTGATGCGCGTGTGGGTCGCGAACAGCGAATACTGGAACGTGCGCTTCGACCTTATGCAGAAGATCAAGGAACGCTTCGACGCGGAGGGCATCACCATCCCCTTCCCCGCGCGGACGGTCTACACTGTCAATCCCGCCAAGGAAGCGGCGGAATAAGACCGGACGAAGAGGCCATCGCCGGAAACTCTGGAAGGACGGAATATGGATCGGTTTTTCGGCGGGCCCGTATTGCCCACTCTCCTGAAACTTGCCATCGCCTCCATCGCGGTGGGCGTTGTGCTTGCGGTGTTCGGCATCAAGCCGATCGACCTGTGGCGCGACTTTCTCGACACGGTGGCGAGCATCTGGGCGATGGGCTTCGATGCCATCGACTGGTCGGTGCAGTATCTGCTGCTCGGCGCCGTGGTCGTCATTCCGATTTTCGTCGCGGTGCGGCTGTGGAGCGTGCTGATGGCGCGGGGGAAGCGGGAGTAGCAATTCTTCCACCCTCCCCCTGTGGGAGGGTCGAAATTTGCGAAGCGAATTTCGGGGAGGGGATGCAGCAGCTTCGATGAATTCGATATCGACGGTAGTTGAGATTTCCTTCCTTCCCCCTCCCCAAACGGCTTTCAGCCGTTTGACCCTCCCACAGGGGGAGGGTGGCAGATCCTGTTCATCGCTTTTCGTCTCCACTTTTCGCTTTCCCTTGCGTCATGCCGAAAGGGAAGACGGAGCGAAAGCGGCACGCTAGTCTTTCCGCAACAAAACATGGGAGGACGAGATGGCGACGATGTTTCGCGACGGGCTTTTGAAGGGCAAGCGCATTCTGGTGACGGGCGGCGGCACGGGGCTCGGCAAGGAAATGGCCGAGGATTACCTGCGGCTCGGCGCGGAGGTTTATATCTGCGGGCGGCGGAAAAACGTGCTCGACGAGACGGCGAAAGAGCTGATGGCCAGGCATGGCGGCTCGGTGAAGACGCATAGCGTCGACATTCGCGTGGCGCAGGCCGTGGACGACATGGTGGCGGAAATCTGGGCGGATGGCGGGCCGCTGACGGGGCTTGTGAACAATGCGGCGGGGAATTTCATCTCGCCGACGAAGGACCTTTCGCCGCGCGGCTTCGACGCGATCGCAAATATCGTGTTTCACGGCTCGTTCTATGTGACGCATGCGATCGGCCGGCGCTGGATCGAGGACAAGGTGAAGGGGAGCGTGATTTCCATTCTCACCACCTGGGTCTGGAATGGCGGGCCCTTCACCGTGCCTTCCGCCATGTCGAAGGCGGGCGTCAACATCATGACGAAATCGCTCGCCGCCGAATGGGGGCCTTACGGCATCCGCCTCAATGCGATTGCGCCGGGGCCCTTTCCGACCGAAGGCGCATGGGCGCGGCTTTCGCCCGGACAATCGACGGATGGCGACGGCTCGCGCGAGGGCATTCCGATGGGGCGCGTGGGCGAGATGGACGAATTGAAGAACCTCGCGACGTTTCTCATGGCGGATGGCTGCGAGTATCTGACGGGCCAGTGCATCGCCATCGACGGCGCGGGCTTTTCAGGCGGCGGCGGAAATTTTGCGCGGCTCTCCAAGCTCTCCGACGAGGAATGGGACAAGATGCGCGAGATGATCCGCGGCGCGAATGAGAAGGACAAGGCGCAGAGGAGCGTTTGAGGAGGTTGCACGCAGGGGAGTGGATTGCTTCGCTCGCAATGACGAAGTGAGGCAGACGTACCAAATAGAAGTGTCATCCCGGCGAAAGCCGGGACCCAATCCACGCTTCCGCGAGTAGTGAGGCACATGGATCCCGGCTTTCGCCGGGATGACAGGTGTTTTGTTTTTGGCCGGGCATAGCCGCGCTTGCTGAGGGAACCAATGGGTCCCGGCTTTCGCCGGGATGACACTTTTATATTTATTTCGCTTCTGGTTATTTCACAGCACGCTCACATCTCCAGCACGACCTTGCCGACGGCTTCGCGGTTTTGCAGGAGGCGCATGGCTTCTACGGCGCGTTCCAGCGGGAAGCGGGCGCAGATGTGGGGGTCGATCTTTCCTTCGGCAGCGAGGCGATCCACGGCTTCGATGTTTGCCCTGCCCGCTTCCGGGTCGCGGCGGCCATATTCGCCGGCGCGGACGCCGACGACGGAGAAGCCTTTTATCAACGGCATGTTGACGGAGACCGTCGGGATGCGGCCGCTGGTGAAGCCGATGACGAGGAGGCGGCCGTTCCAGGCGATGCAACGGGTGCTTTCGTCGAAGACATCGCCGCCGACGGGATCGTAGATCACATCGGCGCCGCGCCCGCCTGTCAGTTCCTTCACCTGTTCGCGGAAACCTTTCGTGACGTTCAGCACGTGATCGGCGCCGCGCTGTTTCACCACTTTCAGTTTTTCATCCGAGGCCGATGTCGCGATGACGGTGGCGCCGAGGAGCTTTCCCATTTCGACGGCGGCAAGGCCGACGCCGCCGGTGGAGCCGTGGACGAGAAGCGTTTCGCCCTTTTGCAGATGGCCGCGACAGACAAGCGCGACATAGGCTGTGAGATAAGCGGCGGGATAGGCGGCGGCTTTCGCGAAATCCATGTTGCCGGGGATGGGACGGCAGGCTTCCGCCGAGATGTTTACCTCTTCGGCGAAGCCGCCGATGCGCAGGCCGGCGACGACGCGATCCCCCGGTTTGAATTTCGTTACGCCCTCGCCCACCGACGCGACCAGGCCCGCACCCTCCATGCCGGGGGCGAAGGGAAGCTCCGGCTTGAACTGGTATTTGCCCTGGACCATGAGAATGTCCGGGAAGTTGATCGAGCAGGCTTTGAGGCGGAGGCGGATTTCGCCCTTGCCCGGCGGCGGCAGCTCGACCTCGTCCAGCCGGAGGACGGAAATATCTTCCGATAGTTCATGCACACGCATCGACCGCATTTTTCGCTCCCGAAATTTTCTCTTATGGCAAATTGCTTTGTGGACCGAGCATAGAGCGGCGGCCCCAACTTCGCCACGGTGGGTGCGGAGAATGTGACGGGGGAAGCGAGAGGGACGACATGATTTCGGGCATGGAAGAGGCGCGCTTCGGCGTGGCGCATCTCGACAGGGTGGCATTGCATTACGCGGAGATGGGGCCGGAGGACGGGCCGCTCGTCATTCTGCTGCATGGCTTTCCCGACAGTTGCATCGGCTGGCGGCACCAGATGCCGGCGCTGGCGAAGGCGGGGTTTCGCGTGATCGCGCCGGACCAGCGCGGCTATGGCGTGAGCGGGAAGCCGCGCGGCGTGAAGGCCTATGATCTCGACGAGCTGGCGGAAGACATTGTGGCGCTGGCTACGCATTTCGGCGAGACGCGGCTCCGCGTCGTCGGCCATGACTGGGGCGCGGGCGTTGCCTGGTGGCTCTGTTCGACGCGGGGCGAGGCCATGGAAAAGGCGGCGATGATCAACGCGCCGCATCCCGCCATCTGGAAAGATGCGATGTACAAGGACAAGGCGCAGCGGAAGAAGAGCCGCTATGTGAAGGCGTTTCGCCTGCGCGTGCTGCCGGAGATGATGATAAGGCGGAAGAATTTCAGCGCGCTGGTGGAGGCGCTGAAGGGATCGGCGCGGCCGGGCGCCTTCGACGAGGCCGAGTTCGACGCCTATCGCAAGGCATGGCGCGAGCCGAAGGCGATCACCTCCATGGTGCATTGGTACCGGGCGCTCCTGAAGAAGAAGCTGCCGGCGAAACCGGCGCCGATCGCGACGCCGGTGCTGCTGATCTGGGGCGAGAAGGACGAGTTTGCCGATGTGTCGCTGGCGAAACGCAGCATCGCGCTGTGCGAGCGCGGCGGCACGCTGTTTTTCGCAGAGGGCACGCACTGGGTGCATCGCGAGGAGCCGCAGCCGATCAACGACATGCTGATTACCTTTCTGCGCTCCGATCAGGAATAGGCGAGCGCGCCGCCGACGGCCGCGAGGCCGAGCACGATGAAGATGGCGGCGGTGACGGCGCGGACGATGCGGAGCGGCACGCGCTTCGCCGCCGCCTCACCGAGGTAAACGGCAGGGACATTCGCCGCCATCATGCCGAGCGTGGTGCCGAGCGCGACAAGGACGACCGACTGGTAATGCGCGGCGAGCGCGGCCGTCGCGATCTGCGTCTTGTCGCCCATTTCCACGAAGAAGAAAGCAACCGTTGTGGCAAGGAAGGGACCGAAGCGGGCCGGGGCTTTCATCTCGTCTTCGGAGGGCGGCGCATCGGGGATCAGGGCCCAGACGCCCATGGCGAGGAAGGAGAGGCCGAGCACCCAGGCGAGAATTTCCGGCGTGAGCCATTCGGCGATCAATGTGCCGATGAAGGCGGCGAGCGCGTGATTGGCGACGGTCGCGACGAAGATGCCGGCGACGACGGCGGCGGGCGCGCGGAAGCGCACCGCGAGAATGAGCGCGAGAAGCTGCGTCTTGTCGCCGATTTCAGCGATGGCGACGGTGCCGAGGGAAACGAGGAAGGCTTCCAAGGAAATAACTCCGCGCCGGACGAGACAATGACCCATTGCGCCCGCCCGGCAGAGGGGCGCGCATGAGCCAAAGGTCTCGCCAAATCAGCTTTCGCTGAGCACGGACGCCACGGGCCGGGGCCCGAGTTTGTTGACGCCCGCCCCTCTCTGCCATGACGGCGGAGGGCGGCTACTCCCCTAAGGACGGGGTGGAATTAGCATGGAGGATTGCGGCGGGCAAGAGAGCGAGGGGTGAGAACGACTCGCAGCGCTGCGTCTCAGAGGGCGATGCCGAAGCGGGCGGCGATCCAGATGGTGAGCAGGTAGAGGAGGACGGTGATGGCGCAGCCGGCGGCGAGCGCGGGCCAGAAGCCGATGCCGTTTCGCAGCATGGCCGGGAAGATCAGAAACATCGGCAGCGACGGGAGGACATACCAGAAGGTGGCTTCGGCATGGGCAGCAATACGCTCGGCGTCGCCGGTCTCACGCCAGAGCCAGACGATGGCGAGGATGGAGACGAGCGGGAGCGACGCGATCAGCGCACCGAAGGCGGGGCTTCGCTTCGCCGTTTCCGAGACGATCATGACGAGGATGCCGGAGAGCGCCGCCTTGACGATCGTGTAGAGCATGGGTCAGCCCGCCTTGTGGAGCGCGGCGCCGACGTCGCGGGCGATCTGTTCGCAGGCGGATCTGGCGGCGGGGAGGACGCCGGTCATGGCGGTGAAGGCGTGGGCGAGGCTGTCTTCGCAGCGATAGAGGACGGAGACGCCGGAGGCTTTGAGCCTGTCGGCATAGGCGAGGCCCTGATCGCGCAGGACGTCGAAGCCGGCGGTGACCACGATGGCGGGGGCGAGGCCCGCGAGGTCCGGCGATTTCATCGGCGAGAGGCGCGGGTCGGCCGCGTCGGCGGGGGTGTTCATGTAGAGCGCGCCGAACCAATCCATCACGTCGCGGGGAAGCGGGTAGACGTTGGCGCAGCTTTCCATCGAGCCGCCCTTCGAGGCCCAATCGGTCACCGGATAGATGAGGAGCTGGACGGCAGGGGCGGCGAAGCCCTCGCGCTTTGCTTCCTGCGCGACATGGGCCGAGAGATAGCCGCCCGCGCTGTCGCCGCCGACGCCGACGCGGCCCGGTATCATGCCGAGGTCCTCGGCATTCGCCTCCGCCCAGCGGTAGGCGGCGACCGCATCCTTGCCCGCCGCAGGAAATTTATGCTCCGGCGCGAGGCGGTAGGCGACGTTGAGGACGGCGATGCCGGCGACATCGGCGATCATGGCGCAGAAGGTGTGGCAGGTGTCGAGATCGCCGATGACGCAGCCGCCGAAATGGAAGAAGACGAGCCCGGGGAGCGGGCCGGAGGCGCCGCGCGGACGATAGAGCCGTGCGTCGAGCGGGCCGGCGGGGCCGGGGATTGTCAGCTCGGAGATTTCAACATTGGTGCTCGGTTCGCCATCCAGCATCGCCAGGCCCTGCGAGGTGGCGGCGCGGGCGGTGAGGGGATCGAGCGTCGTGATGGAGGGCTGGCGCGCGCCCTGCGCAGCGAGGAACTGCATGCGGGCATCCATGATGCGGCCATCTATCGCGAGGGGCTTGCCGCCGGAGAGGCGGACGAGAGCGCCATCGGGCAGTTTCATCAGCAGGCGGATTATTGTTTTCTGGATGTTCATGCTTTTCCTGCACTGCTGCATTTTGCGGCTTACCCCTCCCCGAAAAATCCTGCAGATTTTTCGACCCTCCCTCAGGGGGAGGGTGGAAGAGTGCTACGGCTTGCCCTTGTTTCCTGCGTGAGGGAGGGCGCGAAAGCCGCCGAGGACGAGGGCGGTGGCGAAGGCGGAGGCGTGCTCGGCGTCCATTTCCGGGCGGCGCAGCATGCGGTCGCCCATTTCCATCGCGAGGCCGACCACAGCGGCCATCAGATATTCCGCATCCACCGCCGGCAGGGTGCCGTTGCGGATGTCTTCTTCGATATACTCACGGATTTCCTCGAAGCCGGCGATGATTTCCGGCGAATCCATGCGGACGCGCACCGTGTTCGGATTGCGGCGCATGACCTGGAAGGTGTCGCGGTCGGTGGCGAGGTAATCGAAATAGGTGCGGAAGGCGTTGCGGATGAAATCCTCGAAAGTGCGCGAGCGGATGCGCTCGGCGCGGAGGCGCGGACGGATGCGGCGCATGCCCTCATCCATCAGCGCCTCGAAGACTTCTTCCTTGCTCTTGAAATAATTGTAGAAGGTGCCCGATGCGAGGCCGGTCTTGCGGATGATGTCGCGCACCGATGTGGCGCCGTAGCCGAGATCGGAAAAGACGACCTTCGCCGCCTCGAGAATGGCTTCACGGTTGTTCTGCTTGGTGAGTTCGCGCTTGCCGGGCGCCTTCGGCTTTTTGGACGCCTCGGCGGGCGCCTCATCCAGATCAGTCGTCAATCAATTCCTCCGGCGGGTGCGGCAAGCTTTGGCCCCCCGGCCTCGCCTGCATCCCTTCACATTGGCCCCACTCTATCCAAATGACGACAATCGTCAACTTTAAACAGGGCTGAAATCCATTAAAATTCAGACACTTATACCTATTCCGCCGCGCGGGCCGAGCCGGAAGCGGCGCGGGGCGGAACGGGGAGCGGATTGCCCGCAGCGCGCGCCCTCTTCTCCCCCTTGCGCCACTCCTTCTTCAGATCGTGGCAATAGATGTTGAAATCGACCTGCATCTTGTGGCGCGGGCTGTCATAGAAATGGCCCATGAAGCGGCGTTCATCCGCCTCCAGCACGGCTTCCATTTCATGCTTCGGGGGGAGCGCATACTCGCCCGCGAGATAGGCCGCGACGAGGCGGGCCTGCTGCTCGGCGAAATTGATGAGCGTGGGCAGCGGCTGGGCGAGGCCCATGAAGAAGAGGTTCGGAATACCGGGCTTCATCATGCGCTTGAAGAGCGGCAGGTGATTGTCCTTCACCTCGATCAGGGATTTGTCGAGGAAGGGGAACTCGACGTTGTAGCCCGTGGCATAGATCACGACATCGACATCCTCGACGCTGCCATCCGCGAAGCGGACATGGGCGCCTTCGAACCGCTCTATGGTTGGTTTCACCTTGATATCGCCGCAGCCGACGCGGGTGAGAAATTCTCCGGATACGGAGGGGTGGGCTTCCAGGGGCTTGTGATCCGGCTTCGGCAGGCCGTAATCCTCCATGTTGCCGACGGCGCGCTTCAGCGCCTTGGCGGCCAGCCAACGCTGCACGGAGAGCGGCACCCAATGCGGCAGCGATGCCTTGTCGGCGACACGGCCGCCGATATATTTCGGGAAGATGTAGACGCCGCGCCGGGCCGAAACCCAGAGATTTTTCGCGATGGGCTTTTGCGACAGCTCGGACGCTATGTCCATGGCGCTGTTGCCCATGCCGACCACGACGATGTTCTTGCCGCGCATCTCCACCGGCTCAAAGGGTGTGAGATAGGAATGCGCGTGCATCTGGACGCCGGCGAATTCGCCGGGGAACGGCGGCGTGGGCCAGCGCGGGTTCCAATGGTGGCCGTTGCAGACGAAGAGCGCATCGTAGAGAAGCGTTTCGGACGAGGCGCCACCGGCGGCGGAGCGATCCACCGTCACACGCCAGAGACCTTCCGGCGTGCGCTCGCAATGCGTTACCGCCGTGTTGAAGGAAATTTTCCGGCGCAGATCGAAGTGATCCACATAGTCGTTGAAATATTGCAGCACCTGCGCGTGGTGCGGAAAATCCGGGAAGGCGTCGGGGATCGGGAAATCCTCGAACTGCATCCGGTATTTCGATGTGTCGATATGGAGCGATTCATAGCAGGCAGACATGCCGTTCTTGTTCTTGTAGGCCCAGTTGCCGCCGACGGTATCCGACATTTCAAAGACGTCGAACGGGATGCCACGATCCTGCAATGCCTTGGCGGTGGAAAATCCGCTGCAGCCCGCACCGATGATGCAGACTTTCGGCAACATGCGCGAAGACCCCGGCGACGACTGTCCGGCCATGACGAACTCCAGTGTGAAATTTCAATGGAACGAGGCTACAGGAAGATGCCGCATGGAGCCAGAAAGCGCCGCTGCATGAGGCTCAAGGGAAGGCATACGCTGCGACAAGGCGGCTGATCCTTTCGCCATCCGATGAGAGCGGCAGCTGGATGCATTCGAATCGGCGGTAGTCGCGGCCGAGCCAATCAAAGCGGCCGGAAAAGGCGATGGGCGCCGGCGAGCGAAGCATGTCGCGGAGCCCGGCGAGACGTTCTTCCAGCCTTTCACCTTCATGCCCTTCGCGCAGGGAGCGGCCGGTGCGATCGACGCCGGTCATCTCGACGATCCGGGTGCCGACGAGGCGATAGCGGAAATCGAGCGGATCATAGGTGACGTCCGCGATGGTGAGGAAGGGAAGCAGGCGCGGGATTTCGACCGGGTTGATGTCGGAGGGTGCCGGCATGAGACGGCCCGCCCGCTTGCTTTCCCAATAGGAGAGGAGCGCGGGCAGCGGCGCCGCAAGCACCTCCATATCCTTCAGAACGGTAAGGCCGCCTTCGATTGTCAGCATGGTCTTTCGCTCCTCCTGTTACCATTGTTGCGCGCCGGAGCGGGGCGATGCAAGCGGGCGGCGAGAAGGAAATATTACGATGTGTGAAGCGTTTGCGCCGCGCCCCGCCCCAAAATTCGCAGACGAATTTTGACCCTCCCCCAAGGGGAGGGTGGGTAGAGAAAAGCGGGTTGACTTGGCGCGGCGGCGTGGCGCTATTAGAACAGCGTAGCGAGCGAGGAAACATGGCCGCCGACGACGACTTCAAACCCGAACATATCGAGCTGATGAAGAATGTGCTGATCGAGCATGTGCCGCATGCGAAGGCGATCGGGCTTACCGTTGCCGATGCGAAGCGGGGACAGGCCTGGCTTTCCATTCCCTACGCGGAAAAGCTGATCGGCAATCCGGAGACGGGTGTGATCCATGGCGGCGTCATCACGTCGCTGCTCGACAATGCCTGCGGCATCGCGGTGCAGCTTGCGCTGCCGGAGCGCATGTCCATTGCGACGCTCGACCTGCGGATCGACTACATGAAGCCGGCGACGCCGAAGCTCGACCTGATGGCGCATACGCATTGCTACAAGGTGACGAAGAACATCGCCTTTGTGCGCGGCACGGCCTATCACACGGATGAGGAAGACCCCATCGCCACCTGCGTCGGCACTTTCATGCTGGGCGCGAACCGGGCGGCGCCGATGCCGGTATCGCCGGACGCCGCGGACGAGGCGATGAAACTGCTGGCGAAGAACAAGGGGGGCGCGGCATGAGCGAGACGAAGGGCAAGGCGGACATCAACGCGCTGATGCAGGCGATCCCCTATGCGCGCTATCTCGGCATTACCGTGGACCAGCGCGGCAATGAGGTGACGACGGTGCTGCATTTTTCGCAACAGCTTATCGGCAATCCGGTGCTGCCGGCGCTGCATGGCGGCGTGATCGGCGCCTTTCTCGAGACAACGGCGATTGCGCAGCTTGCCTTCGAGGGCGGCGCGGGGCCGCTGCCAAAACCCATCGGCCTTACCATCGACTATCTGCGCTCCGGCAAGCCGGTGGATACTTACGGCCGGGCGGAAATAACGAAGCAGGGGCGGCGCGTGGCGACGGTGCGCGCGGAAGCCTGGCAGGATGACCGCTCGCGGCCCATCGCGGCGGCGCATGGTCACTTCCTGCTGCAGGCGGCGGACGACACGACCACATCATGAGCGAGGCGGCGGCGCGGGTGAACCATCGCAAGGTTCTTGCCATCGCCATTCCCATCGTCATTTCCAACATCTCGACGCCGCTGCTCGGCATTGCCGATACGGCGGTGATGGGGCGGATGGGCGATCCGAAATATATCGGCGCGGTGGCCATCGGCGCGCTCATCTTCACCATGGTCTACTGGACCTTCGGCTTTCTGCGCATGGGGACGACGGGGCTTACCGCGCAGGCGCTGGGCGCGATGGATGGCGAGGAAATCCGCGCTTCGCTCGGGCGGGCGCTGCTGATTGCCGGGGCGGTGGGCGCGGCGCTGATCCTCATGCAATGGCCGATAGGCTTTGCCGCTTTCGCACTGCTCGACGGCAGAGAGGAAGTGGAGAGCCTCGCGCGCGTCTATTTCGACATCCGCATATGGAGCGCGCCTTTTGCGCTGGCGAATTATGCGCTGGTCGGATGGTTCATCGGGCTCGGGCGCGCGAATATCGCGCTGGCGCTGCAGGTGTTCCTCAACCTCGTCAACATCTTCTTCAACATCGCGCTGGCGCTGGGGCTCGGCTGGGGCGTGGCGGGGATTGCGGCGGGAACGCTGATCGCGGAAGTGGCGGCGGCGCTTGCCGGGCTTGCGGTGGCGGCGCGGCATTTGCGGTTCTATCCGGGGCAATGGACGCGGGCGCGGCTCCTCGATGCGGCGCGGCTGGCGCGGACGGTCGCGGTCAATCGCGACATCATGATCCGCACCATCGTGCTGATGTTTTCCTTCGCGTGGTTCACGGCGAAGAGCGCCGAGGCGGGCGCGGTGACGCTGGCCGCCAATTCGATCCTGCTGCAATTCGTGACGGTGAGCGCCTTCTTTCTCGACGGTTTCGCGCTGGCCGCCGAGGCGCTGGTGGGCAAGGCTTTCGGCGCGCGCAGCCGCGAGGATTTCGATCTTTCGGCGCGGCTTTCGACCGCCTGGGCGGCGGGGATCGCGTGTACATTGTCGCTCGGGATTTTCGCGTCTGGCGGTTTCGTCATCGACTTCCTCACCATCGATGAGGAAGTGCGCGCGGCGGCGCGGGTCTATCTCTTCTGGGCGGCGCTGCTGCCGGTGCTGTCGGTCTGGTGCTACCAGCTCGACGGGATATTCATCGGCGCGACACGCGGGACCGAGATGCGGAACGCGGCGCTGGCATCGAGCGCGCTGTTCCTGACGCTCTGGTGGCTGCTGCTGCCTTACGGCAATCACGGGCTGTGGGCGGCGCTTGCGGGCTTCAACCTGATGCGGGCGGCGTCGCTCGGATTTTACTATCCGCGACTGAGGCGGGCGCTGGCGTGAGCCTCAGAGAATCTCCAGCACGCTTTCGGGCGGGCGACCGATTTTCGCCTTGGCGCCCATGACGACGATGGGGCGCTCGATCAGGATCGGGTTTTCGACCATGGCGCGGATGAGTTTTTCAACCGTGAGTTTTTCATTGTCGAGGCCGAGGTCCTTGTAAGCGGCTTCGCCCTTCCGCATCAGGTCGCGCGGTTTCATCTTCAGTTTTTTCAGGATCGACTGAAGCTCGGCGGCGGAAGGCGGCGCTTTCAGATAATCGACGATGAGCGGCGCGTGGCCGTTTTCCTCCAGCAGCGCGAGGGTCTGACGCGACTTGGAGCAGCGCGGATTGTGATAGATGGTGGGTTTCGGCATTTTCGCTCCTAGAGGTTTACATCCGCGCCGACGGCATCCTTCAGATGCGCGAAGCCATCGGCGGCGAGGCGCGCGGCGAGGCCCTGCTTGATGCGGGCGACAAGCGGCGGGCCGTCATAGGTGAGCGCGGAATAAAGCTGCACCAGCGAGGCGCCGGCGCGGATTTTCGCATAGGCATCGTCCGCGGAGGAGATGCCGCCGACGCCGACAAGCGGCAGACGGCCCCCGGTGAGGCGGTACATGTCGCGCAGCACGGCTGTGGACATGGGAAAGAGCGGTGCGCCGGAGAGGCCGCCGGTTTCATTCGCATTGACGCCGGAGACGAGGCCTTCGCGCGCGATGGTCGTGTTGGAGACGATGAGGCCGTCGAGGCCCTGCTCAAGGGCGACTTCGGCGATGTCGCCGAGTTCTTCGGCGTTGAGATCCGGCGCGATCTTCAGGAGGACGGGCGTCTTGCCCTTGCGCGCGGCGAGGACGCGGGCGACGAGGTTTTGCAGCTCCGCCTTGTTCTGCAGGGCGCGGAGGCCGGGCGTGTTGGGCGAGGAAATGTTGACGGTGAAATAGCTCGCCAGCCCCTCGAAGGCGCGGATGCCCGCCTCGTAATCGGCGATGCGGTCCGCCGCGTCCTTGTTGGCGCCGATGTTGACGCCGAGGATGCCGGGGCGCTTGCGGCGCGCGAGGAGGCGCTTCTTCAGGGCGGCGTGGCCCTGATTGTTGAAGCCCAGACGGTTGATGACGGCGCGGTGAACCGGCAGGCGGAAGACGCGCGGGCGCGGATTGCCGGGCTGCGGCAGGGGCGTGACCGTGCCGACCTCAGCGAAGCCCATGCCCATGGCGAGCATGGCATCTGGCACCTCGCCGTTCTTGTCGAAGCCGGCGGCGATGCCGAGCGGGTTTTCAAAATGGAGGCCGAAAAGGTCTATCGCGAGGGAGACCGGGTCCGGCGCACGCCGGGTGGGGCCGAGGCCCAGGCGCAGCGCGCGCAGCGTGAGACCATGCGCGGTTTCGGGGTCCATCAGGCTCATCAGCGGGCGGGCGAGCGGGAAGAGGTCCATTCAGTCTTCCATCGAGGGAAAGAGGTGTGTGCCGTCCTCATCCACGGGGAGCACATCGACGCGGCGGACGGCGTGGAGGGGCAGGACGTCGTAGAGATGCGGGAAGAGAGCGCCGCCGCGCGAGGGCTCCCATTTCAGCGCCTCGCCAAGCGCCGCCAC
The DNA here is from genome assembly GCF_000017565.1 of Parvibaculum lavamentivorans DS-1. Classification (NCBI taxonomy): domain Bacteria; kingdom Pseudomonadati; phylum Pseudomonadota; class Alphaproteobacteria; order Hyphomicrobiales; family Parvibaculaceae; genus Parvibaculum; species Parvibaculum lavamentivorans. Next base: position 472,817 of record NC_009719.1, on the reverse strand, counting down.
CTCGACCGCGACGAGAAGGAGGCCGTGGCGGCCGGCGAAATGGCGGGCGGCGGTTTCGCGCGCCTGGGTGGAGGTCGAAAAATGGATGTAGCCGTCGTCGATATCGACGGCGGAGCCGATGAAATGGCCCTCGGCCTCGGCGGCGAGCCATTCATGCTGGCTCACGATCTTGTAGATGAGGCTGGAATCGGGCGGCATGGGGCGCACTCTAGCGGCGCGGGCGGGGGCCGACAAGGCGGCGGATGGGAATCAAATCCGCAATTCCGGGGTGCGGGGGGCCGCGGCCTATGGCATGATTCCCATGTCCCGCCCCCGCCGACAGGAATTCATTCAGTCCGATGCCCCGCAAGCTTTCCCACAACCGCCTCTGGGCGGCGATCGACGCGCTGGCGGGGCGGCACGGACTGACAGCCTCGGGGCTTGCCAAGGCGGCGGGACTCGACCCCACGACCTTCAACAAATCGAAACGCGTGACGGCGGCGGGACGGCCACGCTGGCCGAACACCGAGAGCCTGGCGCGAATACTCGATGCAACCGGCTCGTCGCTGGAGGATTTTCTGGTGCTGGTGGCGGATGGCGAGGTCGCGTTCACGCCGCAGCGCCATGTGCCGCTGATCGGGCTGGCACAGGCGGGACGCGGCGGCTTTTTCGACGATGCGGGATTTCCGGTCGGGAGCGGCTGGGAGGAAGTGGCGTTTCCCGATTTCAAGGATGAGCACGCCTATGCGCTGGAAGTGAGCGGCGACAGCATGGAGCCGTTCTACCGGGCGGGCGACATCATCGTCGTGTCGCCGGGCGCGGAAATAAGGCGCGGCGACCGCGTGGTCGTGAAGACGGCGGGGGACGAGGTGATGGCGAAGGTGCTGGCGCGGAAGACGGCGACGCGGATCGACCTGCAATCGCTGAACCCGGCTTACGAGGACCGGTCGCTGAAGCCGGAAGAGATCGTCTGGATGGCGCGCATCATCTGGGCGAGCCAGTAGGCTCATCTCTTGCCTGTTGGGGCCGGCGCCTGTGCGGGCGGTGCCGCGCGGCCAAGCCGCAGGGCGACGATGCGGGAGGCGGCGGCCATGTCGTTCGCGTCGAGCGCCTGTTTCAATTCCAGCGCCGCATCACGCAGCAGCTTTTCCAGCGCCGTAGCCGGCTCGCGCCCGGCGATTTCCGCGAGCAGTTCCCCGGCGCGGGCGGTTTTGGCGGTGGTGCCGAAGCCCGCGAGCTGGAAGGCATATTGCCAGGCAATCGACATATTGGCGGGATCAAGCGCGAGGGCACGCTCATAGGCGGCGATGCCTTCATCAGCGGATGCGCCATAGACGACGCCGCCAAGGGGCCCGCCGGCATGGACGATTTCGAGATGCCAGCCGCCAAGCGCGGCATGGGCCCAGGCATTGTCCGGGTTGAGGGCAAGCGCCTTGTCGATATGGGCGCGGGCTTCCGTGGCCATGCCCGTGAAATGCGCGGCCATGCTGCCTTCGCGGCGGGCGACGAGGCCGAGCGCGACGGCGACCGCGAGATGCGTCTCGGGCCTTTCGGGCGCGCGCGCGACGGCACGGCGGCCATCGCGCAATGCCGCCTCGAAACGGACGAGGCGCGCATCGCCCTCGGCGCCGAAATCACCCCGCACCATTTCCGCCCGCGAGGCGAGCGCGTCGCCCTCGCCGGTCTGCAGCCTGCGGGCGAGCATGGCGGCGCGGGCGAAGGCGCCGCTGTCAAAGGCCGCCTGTGCCTCGGCAAGGCCGCGATCGAAGGCGAGCGCGGGAGCGGCGGCGAGCACTGCCGCGAACAAGAGAAGGGCGCGGAGGGCGATCATCGCGCGAAGGCCTTGTCGAAGAGGAAGGGATCGTCGAAATGACGCTCGCCGACAAAGGCGGTGGCATGGGTGCCCCATTGGCGCATGGCGCCGGGGCTTTCGATGCCGAGCGGCCAGAGGGTGAAGCGTTCGAGACGCTCCGTATGCGGCACGATTCCTGTGGGCCCATAGAAACTGCGGCGGCCGCCTTCCGGCAGAGGCAGGGACCGTTCGCCGAAGGCGGGGGATGCCCGGTCGGATTGGAGTTCGTAGGTGGAGGGTGTGGAGGCCGGGTGCCGCACGCCGAGATCGAGCAGGTAATGGCTGACGGCGGCAAGGCGGAGATGGATACGCTCGCCGGGGGCGAGACGCGGCGCGGCTTTCGGCACCAGAGGCGCCTCACGCATGTCGCGGTCCTCCGGCACGGGCACGCGGCGCAAGGGCGCGACGGGGAAGAACATGTGATAGCAGCCGCAGGCATGGATCGCGTCATAGATGAGCGGTTCACCCTCTTCATCGAGCGTCACGCGCCAGATGAAACCGTCGATGCGGCCACCGAGAAGATCGAAGCTTCCCTGCAGGGGGCGCGCCGGAAACCAGACCGTGTAGACGAGTTGCGGCAGCACCCTGCCCTCGAAGCGGGTGTAGACGAGGCGCGTGGTGGCGGCGGGGCGCGAGACATCGATAGCTGGCAGGAGCTCGCCTCCTTCGCGCTGCCAAAAAGGCGAGCCGAGACGGTCGTCGTCGCTTTGCGTCTCGATTTCAAAGACCGGTGCGAAGGCGGCGGCGAGACGGGCCACTTCATCCGCCGAGAATTTCGGCAGGCCGAGGGCGGAGCGCGGCGCGGCGCGGACAAGGGCGGAGACGCCGCCCTCCTCCATGGCCGCCGCCGGCACGTAGACAACCGTGCTTTCGGACGGGGCAGCGGCGGCGAAATCCCGCGCGAAGGGGCCGAGGTTTTCATCTTTCCAGCGGCCATAACCGATGGCAGCGCCGAGATTTGTCAGCGGGTAGAGGCCGATGGCGCGCTGCCACTGATTGTAATGGCTGGGTGCGACGGCGGCGCGGACAAGGGCATCGCGCGTTTTCAGCGGGCCTTCCAGGACTTCGGTTTGCAACAATAGATCGCCGCAGCGATTGGCGGCGCCGGCGAGGGATTCCGGATCGGTGGCGTGGCGAGCGGCGAGCGACATGCGCGCATCCAGCGGCAAGTTCGAGGCTTCGATCTCGCGCGCCCTTGCGTCCAGCCAGCGGAGGTGGCTTACCCAATCCTCGAAGGCGCCGGGGGCGGAGAGCTCATGGCGAAAGCTGGCGAGGAAGCGGTCGATGCGGAGCCAGGGGAATGTCTTTATGCGGGCGGCACCGGCGTCGCCGACATCATGCGCGGCGACGGCTTCATCCATATCCGTGAGAAGAGCGAGACATTGCGCGTCGGCCATGGGTGCTTCGGCGCGCCAGTCCGGCACGGCCACGCAGCCGCCAAGAACGAGCACGAACGGCAAGACGATCCATCGCGCACAGAACTTCACCGGCCTACCCCTATTGCACATCCCACGGCCATGTTCGGCCAAGCGGCGCAACACAGCAAGCGCCGCGGCAATAATCAGGCTTTGGAGAGGTCTTCGCCCGCGAGCGCACGGCGGATGAGACCGACGCTCTGCTTGACGCCATAAAGCTTGACGAAGGTGCCGAAGCGCGGGCCCTGTTCCTCGCCGAGCAGAACCTCGTAGAGCGCCTTGAACCAGTCGCGCAGCTTTTCAAACGGATGGTTCTTGCCGATGTCGTAGACGATGTTCTGCAGTTCCTCGGCCGAGGCGTCCGCATCCGCCGCTTCGAGGCGGGCGGCAAGCTCCTCAAGCGCAGCGCGCTCCAGATCGGCCGGCGCGCGGTACTTCTTCGCGGGGCGTACGAAATCGTGGAAGTAGTTGATGGCGTAGCCGACGAGATCGTCGAGCCGGGGATGGTTCTCCGGCGTCGCATCCGGCGCATAGTTTCGAATGAAGCCCCAGAGCACGTCGCGGTCTTCCGAGTGGCTGGCGCTGGCGAGATTGAGCAGCAGCGAGAAGCTGATCGGCAGATCTTCCGCAGGCGGATTGCCATGATGGATGTGGAAGGCGGCATTGTTCAGCCGCTCGCGCACATCCTGCTTCGGGAAGGCGGAGAGCGCGCCCAGATATTCATCGACGTTGCGCGGGATCACATCGAAATAGAGGCGCTTGCCTGCGCGCGGGCTCTGAAACATGAAATATTGCAGGCTTTCCGGGCTCGCATAACGCAGCCAGTCCTCGATCGAAAGCCCGTTGCCCTTCGACTTGGAAATCTTCTTGCCTTCCTCGTCCAGGAAAAGCTCGTAGTTGAAGCCTTCCGGCGGCGGCGCGCCGAGGACACGGCAGATGCGCGAGGCGAGCTTCACCGAGTCGATGAGATCCTTGCCCGCCATTTCATAATCGACGCCAAGCGCAGCCCAGCGCATTGCCCAGTCTGCCTTCCATTGCAGCTTGCAATTGCCGCCGGTGACGGGCACTTCGACCGTTTCATTGGTGCCCGGTTCGACATAGCTGACCGTGCCCTTTGCCGCATCGCGCGCAACGAGCGGCACGAGGAGGACATGACCGGTGCGGGGGCTGACGGGGAGGATCGGACTGTAGCTCTGCTGGCGCTCCTCACGGAGGGACGGCAGCATGATTTCCATGATTTCGTCGAACTTCGCGAGCACCTTGAGAAGGGTTTCGTCGAAACGGCCCGATTTGTAGTAATCCGTCGAGCTCGCGAATTCGTATTCGAAGCCATAAGAGTCGAGGAACGAACGCAGGCGCGCGTTGTTGTGTTCTCCGAAGCTCGGAAACTTTTCGAAAGGATCCGGGACGCGGGTCAGCGGCATATTGATGTAGTTCGCCAGCATCTCCTGATTTGGGACGTTGGTTGGCACCTTGCGGAGGCCGTCCATATCGTCGGAGAAACATAAAAGACGCGTTTTCACGCCCGGCATCAGGATTTCAAAGGCATGGCGCACCATTGTGGTACGCGCGACTTCCCCGAAAGTACCGATATGCGGAAGACCGGAGGGCCCATAGCCCGTTTCGAACAGGACAGTGCGGTCCGGACCGCCCTCGCGCTCGAGCCGGTCCACGATTTTCCGCGCTTCCTCGAACGGCCAGGCCTTGCTGACGCGGGCGGCTTCGAGGAGATCGGCGGGAGCTATAGCGGTGGGGGCGGCGGACATCTAATGTACCCGGAAGTAATGACTTAAGGTTTTGGCAAGCGGGCGGACCCTATGCTTTGCACATTCTCTCGTCAACGCGCCGACAGAACCGGCGGAGCGCCGGACCCGGCGGACCGCCGGGGAGAGCAAAATCGCAACAGATCGCGGCGGAGCGCCGGGAGATCCAGAAGTTGACGACCGAAGCCGACAGGCCCGCAGGCACAGAGGCAGGGCAGCCACAAGAGGCGGTCTTTCCCGGGACTGTCCGGCGCAATCCCCCCATCGAAACACGGATCGTGGCCGAGCAGGTGAAACTGCTGCTTTCGCTGGGCGAGGCGAGCCGCTGGACGATATTCGGCGGCATTCTCGTCGTTGGCCTTGCCTTTTACCAGACGGCGCCGATCTGGGCGACGGCGGTGGTGGCGGCAATCCAGCTCATCGCACAATTTGCGTTCGACCGGGTTCGCGCCGGCTTCAATGCCGACCCCGACAATGTGGAGCACGCGCCGAAATGGGCGCATCGGTATGCGCTCGTCACGCTCATCAGCGGTGCGACATGGGGCGTGGGCGCACTCTTGTGGCTGCCGGACTCGAGTTTCGCGCATGAAGTTTTCTACATGGCGGTGCTGGCCGCGCTGGTGATGGCCACGGCGGTGAGCCGGGCGACCTATCCGCCGGCGGTCATCTACTACACTCTCTCCTCATGCCTGCCCGCGGTCATCATGTTCGCCACGCGCGGCGATGCGCTCTCCGTTGCGGCGGTGCTGCTGGCGCTGATGTTCTTCGCGACGATCATGGGCTGGACGAGGCGGATCAACGAAGGCTACCGGGAGGCATTCCGGCTGCGCTTCGAGAATGCCGACCTCGTGGAGCGGATGGCGCGGGCGCATGCGGCAACCGAGCAGCGGCGGCGCGACGCGGAAGAAGCGGAGGCGCGGGCAAAGGCCGCAATGCAGGCAAAGCAGGAATTCCTCGACATCATCAGTCACGAGGTTCGCGAGCCGCTGGACGGATTGCGCAACATGGCGCTTTATCTCGGCGACGAGGCGGTGAACGAAACGCAGATCAAGATTGCGGCGTCCATCGAGGAGACCAGCCAGCTTCTCAGGCGGCTGGTCGACGACATGATCGATTTTTCGGAAATCGAATCCAAATCGCTCGAACTGAAGCCGCGCAGCTTCGACCCGGTGGAACTGACGGCGAGCGTCGTGCGGATGATGCGTCACCAGGCGGTAACGCGGGGATTGTCGCTCGAACTCGACGTGGCGCCGGGCATCGACGCCCTCATGACGGCCGATGCCGACCGGCTGCGGCAGGTGCTTTCCAACCTGATCGGCAATGCCATCAAATTCACCTATCAGGGCGGCGTGGTGGTGCGGGTCGCGTCGCTGAAGACGCCGGGCGGGGAAACGGTTTTTCGTTTCTCGGTGACGGATACCGGGCCGGGGCTCGCGGAAGATGCACGGGCGAGGCTTTTCGAGGCCTTCACGCAAGGCGCCGATGCGCGCGACTACCGCTTCAGCGGACAGACGGCGGGTGTCGGACTTGGCCTGCCGATCAGCGAGCGGCTGGTGCGGCTGATGGGGGGGCATATCGACGTGGACAGCACGGTCGGGCAAGGGAGTACCTTCTGGTTTCTGCTGCCATCGGAGACCGGCGGTGCGCGGGAGTATTTCGCGGCGCTGTGCGACGAGGCGCGGCCGGACGGAACAGCAAAGCCCGAGCGCCTTATCGATCATGACCATCTTTATGAACTGGAGCGGCGGCTGGGCGGGCACCACATTACCGATCACCTTGTGACCGGGCTTCAACGCGTGCTGGCGCTGCATCGCGACATCGAGCAGGCGCGATCCTCGGGGAACGGTGCGGCACTCGCGGAGGGCGCCCTGTCGCTGAAGACAGCCGCAGCCGACCTCGGCCTGACGGCGATTGCAACGGTGGCGGACAATATCGGCACGGCGGCCGGCCAGGGCGAACAGGAGGCGGCGATGCGCGAAGTGCCGCGCCTGCAACAGAAAATCGCCGCGACCTGGCGGGAGCTTGCCAAGGTTTATCCAAGCCTGGCGGCCTGACAATATCTTTGCGGCGGCGCATCGCTATACTCGCCGCCGATGCCGCAAATTCCTTCATTCGATTCGTCCGGAAGCGCAGGCGCGGGAGGCCCGTTCCTGCCCGATGCCGCCGCCATGGTGCCTTCGCGCGCGAGAGGCGGCGGCGCCATTGCCGTGAGCGCCGATGGCGAGATCGAGGAGCTTGGACCCGAGGAGGCGCTGCGGCGGATCGAGCGCGAGCCGGTGATGCTTGTTCATGCCGGCTTCACGGCGAGGCGGATCGCGCGGGGGCGGCAATTCCGCGAGCCGGGCCCGCATATTCTCGACCTGATGGAACTCTTCGCCTTCGTTCATCCCGCGCAAACCTGCCTGCCGACACCGGAAGGGCTGGCCCGCGCGCTCGGCATCGAGGCGGGCGAGACGCCGGAAGACCAGGCCCTGATGCTGCGCGAGGCGGCGGCGCAAATGCTGGCGACGCTGCAGAACCTCGCCCTGCCCGACCGCCCCTCCGCCGCGCGCACAGCCTACCGGATGGCGGAAGGCGGCTGGGCGTGGGGGCCGGGCGTGGTGGCGGCGCTGCGAGACGCGCTGGGCCGGGAGGGCAAGCCGCCGGGCTCACGCGGCTTCGACATATGGAACGAATTGCCGGAATGGGAAGAACGGGGCCCGCGCCCGCCCGCTGGCTCGATGCCGGTGAGCGAGGCGGAAGCCCGCGCGCAGCTTGCGCTGCTGGCGGGGGACGATGCCGAACGGCGAACAGGACAAGCGGATTTCGCGGGCGCCGCCTCGCTTGCCTTCGCGCCGCGCGATGCCGCGGGTGCGCCAAATGTGGTGATCGCGGAGGCGGGGACGGGCATCGGCAAGACCATCGGCTATATTGCGCCGGCAAGCCTCTGGGCGGCGCGGAACAAGGGCACGGTCTGGCTTTCCACCTACACGAAGAACCTTCAGCGCCAGCTCGACCAGGAACTTTCGCGGCTTTACCCCGATCCCGCCGAGAAGGCGGAGAAGGCGGTGATCCGAAAAGGGCGGGAGAATTATCTCTGCATGCTCAACTTTGCGGAGCTGGCGGACCGGGCAGCGATGGGCGGCGGCGCAGTCGCCATCGGCCTTGTGGCGCGATGGGCGAAGGCGAGCCGCGACGGCGACATGGTGGGGGGCGATTTTCCGGCCTGGCTCGCGGCGCGGCTCGGCGGCGTGACCGGACGCACAGGGCTGACCGACCGGCGAGGCGAGTGCGTCTATACGGCCTGTCCCTACTACAAGAAATGTTTCATCGAACGGGCGATCCGCAAGGCGCGGCGCGCGGAGATCGTGGTGGCAAACCATGCGCTCGTCATGCGGCAGGCGGCGCTCGATCAGGCGATGGGACCGGTGGCGCATCGTCCGGTGAAGGCGGCAGAGGCGGCGGGCAACGCGGAAGACGAAGCGCCGAGCGGCCGGGAGGCGCTGGCGCGGTTCGTATTCGACGAGGGACATCACATTTTCGATGCGGCGGATGGCGCCTTCTCGGCGACGCTGTCGGGGCTCGAGACAGCGGAGCTGAGACGCTGGATCCGGGGGGCGGAAGGACAAAGAGGACGGCGCGGACGCGGCATAGAAGAGCGGGTGGGCGACCTGATCGCGGAAGACAAGCTGGCGGAAGAAGCGCTGGCGGCGGCGCTTTCCGCTGCCGCCGCCCTGCCCGCGCCCGGCTGGACAGCGCGCATTCACGACGGCGCGCCGCGCGGCGCAGGCGAAAAATTTCTGGCACTGGTGCGGCAGCAGGTTCACGCGCGGGCGGAAGACAATGACAGCCCCTTTTCGCTCGAGGCGGAGACGATGCCGCCGGTGCCGGGGCTGATGGAAGCGGCCGCCGCGCTGGACGATGCGCTGAAGCGGCTGGCGGCGCCGCTGCAACTGATTGCCGACCGGCTGCGGGCGCGGCTCGACGACGAGGCGGAAGACCTCGACACATCGACGCGCATCCGCATGGATGCCGCCGCGCGCGGGCTCGACCGGCGGGTGCGGATTCTCATCCCGTCCTGGCGGAGCATGCTGGCGAGCCTGAACGCGGCGACGCCGGAAGCCTTTGTCGACTGGTTTTCGGTGGAGCGGCTTTACGGGCGCGAAATCGACATGGGCATGCACCGGCACTGGCGCGACCCGACGATACCCTTTGCGGATGCGGTGCTGGAGCCTGCACATGGCGTGCTCATCACCTCGGCGACGCTGCGCGACCGGCTGGTGGAAGAGGCTGAAGACGACGAGGGCTGGGAGACGGCGGAGATCAGAACCGGGGCCTCGCATCTTGCCGTGCCGGCGCGGCGGGCTTTCATGGCGTCACCCTTCGACTATGAGAAGCAGGTGCGGATTTTCGTCGTGCGCGATGTCAGCCGGACGGATATCAACCAGGTCGCATCCGCCTACCGGGAGCTTTTTCGCGCGGCGGGTGGCGGCGCACTCGGCCTCTTCACGGCGATCCACCGGCTGAGAGCCGTGCATGAGCGCATCGTGACACCGCTGGAGGAAGCGGGGCTCGAACTTTATGCGCAGCATGTCGATGCACTCGACACGGCGACGCTTGTCGACATTTTCCGGGCGGAGCGCCATGCCTGCCTGCTCGGCACCGATGCCGTGCGTGACGGTGTCGACGTGCCGGGGGATTCGCTGCGCATGATCGTCTTCGACAGAGTGCCCTGGCCGCGGCCCGATATTCTGCACAAGGCGCGGCGCGAGCAATTCGGCAAGGCACGTTACGACGACATGCTGACGCGGCTCCGGCTGAAGCAGGCCTTCGGGCGGCTGATCCGGCGCGCGACGGACAGGGGCGTGTTCATCGCGCTCGATGCGCGCCTCCCGACGCGGCTCACATCGGCCTTCCCGCGCGGTGTTACGGTTCACCGCGTGGGGCTGGCGGAGGCGATCGACGAGAGCCGGCGCTTCCTTTCCGGCGGCGAGGCCGAGCTTGCTCCGGCGAAAGCCACCCCCTAAGCTCCCCCGCAAATCGAGCAAGGAAGCCACATGTCGACGATTTCCCCCGAAAATGCCCTGATCTACATCATGGTCACGATGAGCGCGGTGGACCGCGCGATGAGCGACAATGAATTGCGCGACATCGGCACGATCGTGCGGACGCTGCCGGCATTCAGCGATTTCAACGAAGAGCGACTGATCCCCGTCGCCAAGGAATGCGCGGCCATTCTGCAGGAGGATGGCGGGCTCGACGCGGTGTTCGGCCTGGTGCGGGACGCGCTGCCGCCGCATCTGCGCGAGACAGGCTATGCGCTGGCGGTCGAAATCGCGGCGGCCGATCTTTCGGTCGGCGCGGAAGAAATCCGCCTGATGCAATTGCTGCGCGACACGCTCGACATCGACAAGCTGACGGCAGCCGCCATCGAGCGCGGCGCACGCGCGCGGCACATGCCGCTTTAGGGCGTCAGGTGCAGGCGGCTTCGCCGGTCTTTGTCAGTTCGCCACCGATCAGATCGAAGAAGCTGCGCGTGCAATCGGCGGGGCCGTTATATTTGTCGGCCTCGCGGTGGATCAGAACCGGCGTCAGATCGTCCCATGTATAGACATCGACGCCGCCTTCAGCCGCGCTGGAGCGCCAGCGGCTGAGGATTTCCTGCGTCTCGGGATCGAATTCCGCGGAGACGATTTCATTCAGCCCGGCATTTTCCACGAAACGGCTTTCCTCTTCCGACCAGAGCCAGTTCCGGTAGGGGACATTGGGGCCCGCCGCCGTTTCCGCGATCAGCCGGAAATCGAGATAGCCGTCGAAATTGGCGTCTATCGTTTCGAACCCGTTGTTGTCGACCTGCGTCATCGCCCGCGAGCCGGCATCGTCGATGATCTGGAAGGGCTCGGCCTTGCCCGCATGGCGGATCGCAATGCTGTCGATCACGCGATCGCCGGTTTCCCGGTCGAGGTGCCAGGAGAGTGAAAACTGGAAAGCCGGAAGCACCGGATTTACCTGGCTTTCGCAGAGGATCGGCCCTGTGCCGCCGGGCCCGGACGGGGCGCGGCAGGTGAAGCCGCCCTGAAACGTCTCGTCGCCTGTCACCCGCGCGCGCTGCTCATCCGCGACAGCGGCGGCGTCGACGGCGATGCTGCCTATTCCGCCTATCTCCGCGCCCTGAGCAAGGGCAGCAACCGGCCATGCCAGCAACAGCAGACAAAAACCGCTAGAACCAAAGCGTCCCGGCATTGCAGCAGCCCTCAGACAACCGCGTCCTTGAGTCGCGGTGGGCTTATTCTATCGCAAGGCGGCCCGGTGCACCCTTTTTCTTGAGGGCCGGACCGCTCTATAGTCTCGCTTCATTTGAGTTGATGCCTGCCGGCCACAATGAAGCAGGCCAATCGGGGATGCGTTGTCTGTTCCATGTTTGAGTTTCTCACCCTCAACGAACCGGCTCTGCGGTTCGGCGCCTTTGCCGGCGTTTTGGCGGCGATGGCGATCTGGGAAGCGCTGTCGCCAAGGCGTGCGCTGGCGAGCGGGCGCGCAAGGCGCTGGACGACCAATCTGGCGCTGACGGGCACGGGCACCCTCCTGCTGCGCGTTGCGGTGCCGCTTCTGGCAGTGGGCGTGGCCGCCGAGGCGGAGCGGCGCGGCGTCGGACTCTTCCACTGGATGGAGGTGCCCTATGCGGCGGCGTTCATCCTGTCGCTTCTGGCGCTCGACGTGCTCGTCTACGCGCAGCATGTCGTCTTCCACCGCGTCGGCCTTCTCTGGCGGCTGCACCGCGTCCATCATGCGGACACGGATGTCGACGTGACCACCGGCATAAGATTTCATCCCGGCGAAACTCTCATCAGCATGGCGATCAAGATGGCCGCGGTGGCGCTGCTCGGCGCGCCTGTGGCGGCCGTCATCCTGTTCGAGGTAGTGCTGAATGCGACCGCGATGTTCAATCACTCGAATATCGCACTCGGCACGAAGACGGACACCCTGCTCCGGCGGCTCATTGTGACGCCCGACATGCACAGGGTTCATCATTCTGTTCATCGCGACGAACACGACACGAATTACGGGTTCAGCCTGTCGCTGTGGGACATGGTTTTCGGGACCTACCGGCCGCAACCGCGGGACGGACATACGCAGATGCGACTGGGGCTGACGGCATTTCCGGCTCCCTTGCCATCCGGGTTCGGCTGGAGCCTGTGGAATCCATTTTCAACGGACAGACATTCGGATGGGAGCCTGCCGGACGGGCGCGGGGAGCGGACGACATGAAACGACTTTGCCTTATGCGCCATGCGAAATCGGACTGGAGCGACCCTGCCAACGATGATTTCACACGGCCGCTCAACGCGCGTGGCACGACCGCGGCGGCATTCATGGCACGGTATATCGCGGCATCGCCCTACCGGCCGGACGCCGTTCTTTGTTCGACCGCAGCGCGCGCAACGCAAACCTGCATGCCGCTTTGCGACGCGCTCGGCCCCAACGTGCCGGTGGTTTACCGCGATGAGCTTTATCACGCGATGCCGGACACGATGCTCACCGAAATCCGGCGCGTGCCGGCCAATGTGGAAACGCTGCTTGTGGTCGCCCATAATCCGGGGCTGGTGCTGCTCGCAATGGCGCTTGCCGAGGACCCGGACGATGAAACGGCGCTGCGCATCGCGCATGGCGTGCCGACGGGCGGCTTCATTGTCATCGATTTCGATATCGACGCCTGGACGGATATCAGGGAGAACGCGGGCCGTCCCGAATTCTTCGTCAGACCGCGCGACCTGATGACCGAGGGGGCCGAAGGAAAAAGCGGGACAAGCGCGGGTCAGTAAATACTGGCGGTGAAATAACGGGCGCTGACGCGCGCATAGGTCCCGTCTGCCACGAGCGCGGAGAGCGCCTTGTCTATCTCGTCCCGCAGGGCAACATCCGCCGCGCGGAGAGCAATGCCCGCCCCTTCACCAAAGAATACCGCGTCTGCGTAGTCCGAACCGACGAGACGGCAGCAGGCGCCGGACAAGCCCGAGGTCCAGAGCAGAAGCTCATTGCGGTCCGCGAAGAGCAGATCGACGCTGCCTTCGGCAAGCGCTTTCTCGGCGTCTTCCGGTGTAGCGAACGTACGAAGGCGCGCGCTGGCAAAACGCGAGCGGGCGAACGCTTCGTGGACGGACCCCGCCTGGACCGCGATCTCTTTTCCGGCAAGCGCCGCCGGCGTGGCCGCAACCGGCGCATCGTCCTTTCGGGCGGCGAAACGGCCGGGCGTCGAATAGTAGCTCTGCGTGAAAATCAAACTTTCTTCCGCCGGGTAGCTTTGCCGGCCGGGCACGGGGATCAGCAATGAAGCGATCACGGCATTGCCCTCGCCGCGCTTCAGCGCCGGGATCAACTGCTCCCATGACCGCGTTTCGAAGTGGCAATCGGCATCGAGACGCAGACAAAGCGCAGCGGCAAGCTCGATATCGAAACCTGAAAGCGCACCGGTTTCATCCCGGTAGTTGAAGGGCCGATAGTCGCCTTCCGTGAGAAGCACAAGCGACCGGCGCGCGGGCGACGGGGCCTCGGCGGCGGGACGGTCGGGGTTCGGCAAGGGCAGCTGCAGCGCCAATATCTGCTCGACGGAGAGCGGAGGCGAAGGTTGCGATGCCAGCGGCGGCACGGTTTCAGAGGGCGCCGGCTGCTCATTCTTTGCCTCCAGCCAAGGCAGAGGTGCTCCTTCGTAAAGGCGTGCAAGCGCGCCTGCCAGCACGACAATCGCGATAAGATTTGCGTAAAGGAGAAATCGCATAGGCCGCCCGCCGAGTGCCGCCCCTGAAGGGAAGCATGAATGTTTCATTATGACACGACCGGCGGAGGTTTTCCCGTGTCAGCAAGAGATAGAGGGGCCGGTTTTGCTAATGTGAGCAAAGTCCATGCCCTTAGCTCTTCGGTCTATATGGTTAATAATGCGCAAGGCTAAAGTTCCCTGAAGCCGCCGTTTTCTCATGGCGGATCGTCTTCGGGGGGCTGAAGGTGCAGGACGGGCAAAGCGATGCGCGCGTAGAACAGGCGCGCCTATCCGAGCGGAAACCGGGGCGACGGGCCCCTCGGGGCAGGCCTCAGCCGGGTTCGCGGCCGCTGCTGGGCGAGATGGCGGTGGAAGCGGGGCTGGTTCAGCCGGAGGCATTGGCACCGGCGCTCGAAAAGCAGGCGCATTGGGGCGGACCGCTCGGCAGAATTCTCGTCAGCATCGGCGCCATGCGAGTGGCAGACGTGGCGCGGCTTTACGGACGGCAGCGCGGCCTCCCCTTCGTCGACCTGCAGGAAGAGCCGCATGAGACGAGCCTCGCCAGCTCGGAACGGCTCGATTTCTATCTTCGCGAAATGTGCCTGCCGTGGCGGCGGCGCGCCGGTGAGACGATCTATGTGGCCGCCGATCCGGATCGCTCGCGCGCAGCCATTACGGGACAAGAGGGGCGGCCGCTGCCGGTCTTCGTAACCTCGCCGCGCGACATCAGCCGCACCGTGACGCGCGCATTCGGCCAGGCGCTGACGGACCGGGCGATTTTTCATCTGCGGCGACAAATGCCGGAAAGTTCCGCCGCCTACCGCCTCTCCGCGCCGCAATCGGCTTTTCTTCTGCTGGTGGCCCTCGCGCTGCTGACCTTTCTCGCCACGGCGCCGATATCTTTGCTGTCGGGAGCGACTGCCACAATCGGCATCACATTTCTCCTGATCGCCACGCTCCGCTATATGTCGATCTTTATCGGCCTGCTGGCAGAGCCGACGCGCGAAGAGCTCGCCTTCAGCAACTACGGCGTACCGCTCGACAAGGATCTTCCCGTCTACACGGTGATGGTGCCGCTTTTTCGCGAAGCAAGCGTGCTGCCTATTCTTGCGACGGCATTGCGCGAACTCGACTATCCGGCATCGAAGCTCGACATCAAGTTCATCTTCGAAGAGAGCGATGTTGAAACCTACGAAGCGGCAAAGGCGCTCAGATTACCGGATCATTTCGAGTTCATCGTCGTACCCACGAGCTTTCCGCAGACAAAGCCCAAGGCATGCAATTTCGCCCTGCCTTTCGCCCGAGGCGAATTCCTCGTCATTTACGACGCGGAAGACGCGCCCGAGCCGCAGCAGCTGAAAAAGGCGGTTTCTGCGTTCCGGCTCGGCGACGAAAAACTCGCCTGCGTTCAGGCCCAGCTCAACTACTACAACTGGCGGGAGAACTGGCTGACGCGGCAGTTCGCACTTGAATATGCGGCCTTCTTCGATCTGATGCTGCCGACCATGGCGCGGCTGCGGCTGCCGATACCGCTTGGCGGCACGTCCACCCATTTTCGCACCGAACTGCTACGGAATGCCGGCGCGTGGGACCCGAACAATGTAACGGAGGATGCCGATCTCGGGCTCCGTTTCGCCCTGCATGGTTATCGCTGCAGCATCATCCGCTCGACGACCGAAGAGGAGGCGAACTGCAAGCTGCCCAACTGGGTCCGCCAACGCTCGCGCTGGATAAAGGGCTGGATGCAAACCTATCTCGTTCGCATGCGGCATCCCGTGCGCCTCTACAGGGCGCTGGGCTTGCGCGGCTTCATCGGCTTTCAGGTCCTGATAGGCGGTTCGACGCTTTCCAGCCTCTTGCACCCCTTCCTCTATCTCGGCCTGATCGTGCCGCTGATCGAGAGCGGACTTGCCGGCGATCTGACCGGTCTCACGGTCTTTCACCTGCTGGTTCTGGTTTCGGGTTACGCGCTGGCGGTCTCCGCGGGACTTGCCGCTGCTTCGGCACGCGGCCTTCCCCAGCTCTTCATTCACACCCTGACAATGCCCGCCTATTGGCTGCTGCTTTCGTTCGCCGCCTACAAGGCCCTGTGGCAGCTTGTGGTAAAGCCGTTTCATTGGGAAAAAACGGATCATGGCATCAGCCGCATGCTGCCGGCCAGGCTGAAAGGGCCGGTTTCCAGCCAGTTTGTCTCGCCGCACTAACCAATCGCTAAAGAGTTTGGACCATATTCACGTTATCAACCCCGACCTCCGGGACAGCGTGAGAGAAATCGAGATGTGGCAGCGATCCGAACCCCGTAAAAACACCATCACTGCCGAAACCTATGCGCAGCTTGGCGTTCTCGTCGTCGAGGACACGCTGCATATGGCGACCCTTTTACGCGGCGTGTTGAACGGGATCGGCATCCGCAACATCGTAAGTGCCCGGTCAGGCGAGGATGCGCTGAGCGCGCTGATGCGCGGCAGGGTGGACCTTGCGATCATGGACGATCTGGAGCCGCCGCTCGACGGGCTTTCCGTTGTGCGGGCGATCCGGCTCGCCGAGGAAGACACGCTGAACCAGATTCCGGTGATTTACCTGACGACGAAGCGCGAACGCAGCGCGATAATCGCAGCGCGAGACGCGGGCGTGACGGAAATTCTCTCCAAGCCCTTCTCGGCGCAGCAGCTTATCGAGCGGATGGAAACGGTGCTGACGCGGCCGCGCACCATTGTCCGCTCCGAAGCCTTTACCGGCCCCGATCGCCGGCGCCGGGACGGCAAGGCCATTGTGAAGCGGCGCGAAGCCGACCGGAAGCCGTAGGCGGCGGCGCTAGCGGCAGGCATCCTTGTAGTCGCCGCGCAGAAGATTTTTCTGCACCTTTCCCATCGTATTGCGCGGCAGGCTTTCAACGAAGAAGGCCCGCTTCGGCACCTTGAAATTCGCCACCCGCTCCTTCAGCCGGGCAAGGAGCGTTGCCTCGTCGAGCATTTGACCGGGACGCAGCACGACCACGGCGACACCGGCCTCGCCGAAATCTGCATGCGGCACGCCGACAATGGCCGATTCCAGCACTTCCGGCATGTCGTCGACCAATTCCTCAATTTCCTTCGGATAGACGTTGAAGCCGCCGGAGATGATCAGGTCCTTGGCGCGGCCGACAAGGTGGACATAGCCGTCCACGTCTATCATCGCGACGTCGCCTGTCTTGAACCAGCCATCCGCCGTGAACTCTTCCGCGGACTTTTCCGGCATCCGCCAATAGCCAGTGAAGACGTTGGGCCCCTGCACTTGCAAGCCGCCGATCTCACCGGCTTCAAGCACCGCCCCCTCGTCGGAAACCACGCGAACCTGGGTGCCGGCAAGCGGAAAGCCAACCGTTCCCGGGCGCCGCTCGCCATCATAGGGGTTCGAGGTGTTCATGCCGGTTTCCGTCATGCCGTAACGCTCGAGAATGGCGTGGCCGGTGCGGGCACGAAATTCCTCGAATGTCTCGGCAAGGAGCGGCGCGGAGCCGGAGGTGAAGAGCCGCATGTGGCGAACGAGGTCGCGGTTGAAATCCTCGCCCGACAGGAGCCGTGTGTAGAAAGTCGGGACGCCCATGAAGACCGTCGCGCGCGGCAGCTCCCGGATCACGTCGGCGCGTTCGAATTTCTGCTGCCAGATCATCTTCGCACCCGACAGCAAGGCGCAGTGGCAGGCGACGAAAAGGCCATGCGCGTGAAATATCGGCAAGGCATGGAGCAGCACATCGTCTTCGGTGAAGCGCCAGACGTCGCGCAGCGCGATGCCGTTTGCCGCCAGGTTGCCGTGGCTCAACATGGCGCCTTTCGGTTTTCCCGTGGTGCCGGATGTGTAGAGGATCGCGGCGAGATCGCCCGCCGCGCACACGGCTGCCGGAAGAGCATCCCTCACCTTCTCGGCGCCGTCCATGAAGCTGCCGCGCGCATTCGCATCGAGCGTCAGCAAATGGGGCGTACCGCGCCGCGCCGTAATCTCGCGCAAGGCTTCTTCCATCGATGGATCGCAAATGACGAGGGCTGGTTCGGCATCGCCGACAAGATAGTCGATCTCGTCCGTGCGGTAGGCAGTGTTCAGAGGGAGGAAGACGAAGCCGCCGCGCAGACAGGCGAGATAGACGCAAAGCGCTTCCGGCGATTTTTCGACCTGAAGCACGATGCGATCGCCCTTGACGAGCCCGAGGCCGGCAAAGAAGGCCGCATAGCGCGCGGCCGTCGACGCCAGACGGGCGAACGACCAAATGAGCGGCCCGTGCGAACGGCCTGGCGCCTCCAGCGCGACACGCGAACGGTCTTCGGGAAAAGAGGCTTCGATCAGGGTGTAAAGGGACGGGCTCATGATGCTTCCGATGCTGCGGCCACCTCTTATAGCCGAGGCGGCGGGAAGCCGCATCTCCCCGCCTATCCGGCCCGGTGCAGATTCAGATAATGCATGTGCCGCTCATACTGCCCCAGAAGGTCCGCGATCACCTGTTCCTTGGTGTAACCCAAAATATCGTAGCGTTGACCGCCCTCACGCAGGGCGACTTCCGCGCGCCAGGTGTGATCCGGCCCTTCGCGCTCACCTTCAAGCGCAGTGATGGCAAAGCTTGGGACCGGTACGCTCCGAAGCGCGACGCCATAGAGGAAATCGTCGCTGGCGCCATGCCCGACCGACAGTTGTGTCTTCCTCTCGGTTGCGGTGACATCCACCTCAAGACCGCGATGACGAATTTCCACCGCGACCTCATTGAGCGCGGGGCCCACGACATCGCGCATGAAAGCCGATGCCCGCTCGCGCGTCGGCTGATGAAGAAGCGTCCCGAGACGCTGTTTCCAGGCGAGGGGCGGATGGCTCGCGACAATCGGAATGCCGAATTGAAGGCTCTTCTGGCGTTGCGTCTCCCGGCGGAGAGCGGTGAAGAGGCCGTAGCAGACGATGAGCAGAATGGCGGCCAACGGAAAGCCACTGGCGATGGCGCCTGTCTGCAACGCGGCCAGACCGCCCGCCAGCAGCAGCACGGCCGCAACCACGCCCTCCATCAAGGCCCAGAATACGCGCTGCCAGACCGGAGGCTCCGCTTTACCGCCCGAGGTGATGATGTCGATGACGAGGCTCCCGGAATCCGACGATGTGACGAAGAAGGTCACGACAAGCAACGTTGCGAGCGACATCGAGATACCGGCAAGGGGAAGGTGCTCGAGGAACTGAAAAAGCGCGACCGCGACATCGGCCTGGACGGCGCCGACCATCTCGGCCGAACCATCAAGCTGCATAGCGAGCGCCGTATTCCCGAACACGGTGAACCAGAGGAAGGTGAAGCCGGACGGCACGAGGAGCACGCCCACAACAAATTGGCGGATTGTGCGGCCGCGCGAAATGCGCGCGATGAACATGCCGACGAAGGGAGACCATGAAATCCACCATCCCCAGTAAAAGAGGGTCCAGTTTCCGATCCATTCATTCGGCTGATAGGCGTAGAGCGTGAATGTCTTGCCGATGATGTCGCTCAAATAGCCGCCTGTATTCTGCATGGCCGCCTGCAGCAGGAAGACAGTCGGCCCCACAAACAGCACGAAAAGCATGAGCAGCAGCGCCAGGCCGAGATTGAGCTCAGAGAGGCGGCGAATGCCCGCATTGATACCGGAAGCGACGGAGGCGGTCGCCAGAAGCGTTATGCCTGCGATCAGGGCGAGCTGAACGCCGAGCGCCATCTCGATGTCGAACAGGTAGTTGAGGCCGGCATTTACCTGCATCACGCCAAGGCCGAGCGAGGTAGCGACGCCGAACATCGTGCCGAAGACGGCGAAGATGTCGACGAGGTGCCCTATCCAGCCGTGGATACGCTCGCCGATCAGCGGATAGAGCGCCGAGCGCACCGTGAGCGGCAGTCCGTGACGGAAGGAAAAATAGGCGAGCGCCATACCCATCACGGCATAGATCGCCCAGGCGTGAAGCCCCCAGTGAAAGAAGGCGAGTTGCATTGCATTGCGCGCGGCGTCCAGCGTCTCCCCCTCGCCCACCGGCGGGCTGGCGAAATGCAGCACCGGCTCCGCGACGCCGTAGAACATGATCCCGATGCCCATGCCGGCGCTGAACAACATGGCGAACCAGGACGCCGTCGAGAAATCGGGTTCGGAGTCATCCGGGCCGAGCTTGATCGCACCCATGGAACTCGCGGCGACGCCGACGGAGAAAATCAGGAATGTCGCGACGGAGGCGACATAGAACCAGCCCATCTCATGGATGATCCATGACTGAACCGAAGCGAAAATGTTGGCGGCATTCGCCGGATCGCGGACGGAGAAGACAAGCGCCGCCAGAACGAGGATGACGGACCCGAAAAAGACCGGCGCGTTTGCCTGAAAGAGACGGGATTTTTCCGCGCCCGGTTTTTCTTCGGCCATGGCCGTCTCCTTTCCGACAATATTCAAGGCAAAAATGCGCGTAGGCGGCGAAGGAGATCGCCGCGCGGCATGTTTCGGTTATGTGATTTCATGAACAGCATTACACACGCAGTCCACAAGGCCAACCCCGCAAAGGACCAAAGTCCGCGTTCCGCGCGGGGCTTTTGCTCATATAAACCACACAGAAAGAGGCTCTCCGTGCGCAGCTTTGTTTTCTCTGCTTTTGCGGCCGCACTGCTATTTGCCGGTCAACCGGCATCTGCCGTCACGCTGACGCCGCCCGACACCGGATACAGCGCCACGCGGATCGTGAACGCGTCAGGACGGGAAATTTCCGGGCAGCTTTATTCCGAGAACGGAAATGAACGCTGGGAGATGACGATGCAGGGCATGCGTCAGGTTTCCATTTTGCGGCATGGCGAAGGCCGCATGTTTCTCTACATGCCGGATATGAACATGGCGATGGAAATGGGCCAGGAGGAAGCGGCAAATTACGGCGTCGAAAAATTGCTCGGCGGCGTCGAGGCGGAAGAAATCGGCCGCGAGACGGTCGAGGGTGAGGCCACCACGAAATATCGCGTGCTGCCGGGACAGACGGCGCAGAAAGGCGACGCGACGATCTGGGTGACGGAAGACGGCATACCGGTCAAGGCGGAGGGATCGAGCGCGCAGGGAAATTTTTCGATGCGGCTGACGAACCTGCAGCGCGGACCTCAGGACCCGGGACTGTTCGAGCTGCCCGCCGGTGTCTCGGCGATGAAGATGCCTCAGGGAATGCCCGGTGGAACGATGCCCGGAATGCCGCTGCCCTGACCCGCGATCGCGACGCCGCTCAATCGGCCGATCGCGTGCCGAGGCGTGTCGCCTTTTCTTCCTCGCGGCGTTCTTCTTCCGCCGGCTCGACACGCGTTCGCGGTTGAGCCGGTTCGGTAATGAGCCGGGCGCCGCGCTGCAAGGTCAGATAGTCCCACATCCATTTGTAGGCGACGGCGACGCGGTTTCTCGTGCCGATCAGGAAGAAGACGTGGACGGCGCCCCAGAAAAGCCATGCGGAGACTCCCGTCAGCCGCATGCGGCGCAGCTGCACGATGGCCGATTTGCGGCCTATCGTGGCAAGGTCGCCGCGGTGCCGATAAACGAAAGGACCGGGGAGCGGGCGGCCGCTCACACGCGCGGACAGAAGCTTCGCGACATAACTTCCCATCTGCTTCGCGGCGGGCGCTATTCCCGGCACGGGCTTTTCATCCTGCTGCAGAACAAATGCCGTATCGCCGATTGCGTAAACATCGGGCACGCCCGGCACCGATAAATCCTCGGCGACGCGGACCTGGCCGTTTTTCTGCATGGGCGCCTGCAGCCATACACCGGCCGGAGACGCGACCACGCCCGCGGCCCAGATGATGGTGCCGGCTTCGATGCGCCCGCCCTCGGTATCTACGCCGCCCGCATCGCAGCCGATGACCTTTGTCTCGGTCAACACTTCAACGCCCATCCGCTCAAGCGCCTTTTTCGCGTAACCGGCAAGGGTATCGTTGAAGGCCGGCAGAATTCGCGGGCCCGCCTCCACGATGAGAACGCGCGCGGCGCCCGCGTCGATGTTGCGAAAATCCGCCGCGAGCGTATGGCGCGCCATATCCCTGATCGCACCTGCAATCTCGACGCCGGTCGGGCCGCCGCCGACGACAACGAATGTCAGCAGACGCCGCCGCCGTTCCTCGTCCCGCGCCAGTTCCGCCTTTTCGAAAGCAAGCAGGATGCGGCGGCGAATTTCGGTGGCGTCCTCGATGCGTTTCAGGCCTGGCGCGGCCTCCGCCCAGTCGTCATTGCCGAAATAGGAATGCGTGGAGCCGGTGGCGAGGATCAGGTGATCATAGGGGATGCTCGTCTCGGCGGTTTCGACCACGCGACGGGCGGTATCGATGCCGGTGACGGTATCCAGCAGCACGGTCGCATTTTTCTGGTCGCTCAATATACCGCGGATCGGCCATGCGACATCCGCCGGCGAAAGGGCGGCCGTGGCGACCTGGTAGAGCAGCGGTTGAAAGCAGTGATGGTTCTGCCGGTCGATCAGGACGAGATCGACAGGCGCGTCCGCAAGACCCCGCGCGGCATAAAGGCCGCCAAAGCCTCCCCCGACAATCACCACCTTCGCCCGGCCGCTGGTGCCGGTCTGCCTGCTCTTGCCGGCGCCCATTACAACCCCATCAAAATAAATCAGTACCATAACTTAACGCGTTTTTTCCGATAGAGGTTCCGGATTTTCCCTTTCGCAATGAACCAATGCCCGGTTCGCGGCTTGTAGGCAGGAGGCAGAACCGCAACTCCGGCAAAAAGGGAGATGACAATGCCGGCCAAATCCAAAGCCCAGCAAAAAGCCGCAGGAGCCGCGCTCGCCGCCAAACGGGGCGACATAAAGAAAAGCGAGCTCAAAGGCGCATCGAAATCCATGGTCAATTCGATGAGCGAAAAGGAACTTCACGACATGGCTTCCACCAAGCGCAAAGGGAAGCCCGCCAAAAAGAAATCGTGAAGTCCGCCCGGCTTCGCCTTGCGACGCGCTGAGTGCCGAAGTCACCGTAACCCCGCGAAGTTCCCGCTCGCCTCCTTAGGCAAGCGCAGCCTGGAACCTTTCTCCGTCGCGACGGTTCGGGCTGAAAGGAGAAAATGATGACAAAAAAGCTGAAAGTTCTGGCTCTCAACGGAACCCTGAAATCCACGTCGGGCGATCCCTCCTCGACGGAACGCATGCTCACTCTTTTGCTGGAAGAGTTCGCAAAGGAGAACGCGGAAGGCGAGATCATCCGGCTTGCGGATCATGACATCAAGCCGGGCGTGACATCCGATGAAGGAAAGGGCGACGCATGGCCGGCGATACGCAAGAAAATTCTCGCTGCCGATATTGTCATCGCCGGCACGCCCGTCTGGCTCGGCCAGCCGTCAAGCATCATCAAGCGCGCCATGGAACGGATGAATGCCTTTCTCTCGGAGAAGGACGATGAAGGGCGAATGGTTTCCTATGGCCGCGTCGCAGCCGTCGCCGTGGTCGGCAATGAAGACGGCGCCCATCACATATCCGCCGAGCTCTTCCAGGCCCTGAACGATGTCGGCTTCACCCTTGCGCCAAACGCCATCGCTTATTGGGTCGGCGAGGCGATGGGCAGCACCGACTTCAAGGATCTCGACGAAGCGCCCGAGGCCGTGACCTCGGCCATCCGCATGTTGGCGCGCAATGCCGCGCATCTCGCTCGCCAATTGAAGGCGGAGGGCTATCCGCCGGTGAAGTGAGCTTCAACACTGAAAAGGAACCTTGCTATGTCGCAGAGCAAACCCGCACCTCAACCCCAGGAACAAAGCCATCAGCCCGGCAGTGAAGAGGAGATGCATCCAGCGCCCGATTACATGCCGCGCTTTCCCGGCTCCGGGCGATTGAAGGGAAAGGCCGCGATCATCACGGGTGGCGATTCCGGCATCGGGCGCGCAACGGCCATTCTGTTTGCCCGCGAAGGCGCGAAGGTCGGCTTTCTCTACAAGGACGAAACGGAAGGGGAAGACGCGCAGGAAACCATCGAACGCATCAAGGCCGAAGGCGCCGAATGCTTTTCCATGGCGGGAGACGTCGGCGACAAATCCGTGGCCGAAGCCTTTGTCGCGGAGGCGCTGAAAAAATTCGGCAGGCTCGATGTGGTGGTGAACGGTGCTGCTGAACAGCACCACCGGCCGGAGATGACCGACATTCCCGAAGAACAGATGGAGCGGACTTTCCGCACCAACATCTTTGGCTGCTTCCACATCATCCAGGCGGCGTTGCCTCATCTGAAGCGCGGCGCGTCGGTCATCTGCATCACCTCGGTCACCGCCTATCGCGGGCAACCGGCATTGCTCGACTATTCCTCGACCAAGGGGGCCGTGCTCGCGCTTGTCCGGGCGCTCTCCTCCAATCTGGCGGACAAAGGCATTCGCGTGAACGGCGTCGCGCCCGGCCCGATCTGGACACCGCTTATTCCTGCCTCCTTCCCCGAGGACAAGGTTGCGGAGTTCGGCAAGAGCGCGCCGCTCGGGCGCCCGGGGCAGCCGAATGAAGTGGCGCCCTCGCTTCTCTTCCTCGCTTGCGAGGACGCGTCATACATGACGGGGCAGGTGCTCCATCCGAATGGCGGCGATCTGATTGGAGGCTGAAGCCCGCGAAACCGAAACTAGAGCTGCTTCTTGATGGTTCGCGCCGTCGCCGAGATGTCCTCACCGAGGCCTTCCACGGTGTTGCAGCCGGCCAATCCCAGCAGGGTCAGAAACAGCAACGCGACAGTCAATTTCCTGCTCATCGGCAATGCCAATCCAAAAAGGTGAGAGACTGGAGCGGGTGAAGGGAATCGAACCCTCGTCGTAAGCTTGGGAAGCTTCTGCTCTACCATTGAGCTACACCCGCGCGCCGCTAATTCTCTACGGTTTCGGCGGCCTTGACGCAAGAGGCTACCAGCGGTTCTCGACCTCCTCGGCGAAACCGAGAAAATCCCGGATCTCGATCCGGCTGCCATCATCCAGAACGACGAAGCCGGAAAAGCGGCCAAAGACCTGATGCTGGATCGAGCGCAGGATTTTCAGATCAACGGCGGCGCTGCGATCGATGATCGGCTGGAAAACCATCTCGAAGCGGCCGTCGCTGCTCGAAAAGCGCCAGGGCGCACCGTCATATGTGCCGTCCGGTATGTGAAAGGTCACGTCCGCAAGCTTGTGCGCGACGCCATCCATGAAAATCATGTTCTCCGTCGCGGCCGATGTGTCGCCGAAGCCATAGCCGATGTTGAAGCCAAAGGCATGCCCATCCACGACACCCGAAGCCGAACCCCAATACCATGTATTGTCGTAGGTCCAGACGCCCCGTCCCCAATCGAGTATCCCGAAGGCGGAAGCGGGCGAAAACACGTGCTTGCGGCCATCTATCTCGACAGTGCCTTCGGCCGGCATGCAATTGATTTTCTGATTGTAATAGAAGGCGCGCGGCGCATCCGGGAAGGGGGTGGCAATCACCATCCGGTCCATCGGCGGCTGCGACAGGAAAAAGTCACCCTTCATTCCTCTGCCCTTTGCGAATCCGGGACAATCGACGGTGAGGCGCCTGCCTCCCGGTTCATGGCGGAAGCCGAGCGATATTTTCGGGTGAGACTGAACGATATCCCCGGCATCGGCGCTTTCAGGCATTCCCATGCGTCCTCGAGGGAAAGGGATCGTCACGCTGTCTGTTACCGCTTCAGGCATTGAGAAATCGAGCCAGGAAGCGGACAGGAAGCCCATATAGGCATTGTCGGCGACCGTCAGCGCGATGCCGCATTCCTCGTCGAGAATGCAGTAATAGTCCCATTCCTTGATGCGAAACCAGGGCGCGCGAATATCGGCGCGGCGGTACCGTCGCATTTCGCTGCGCGCCCATCCGGCCTCCCGCAGGCTGCCCTTGCCGTCCAGAAGTTCGCCCGCGCCCAATTCATGCTGCACCGGATAGGTCCCCTTTTTTGTTCGGGCTGAGCCTAATCAGGGGTCGCGGATTTGTGAATGGGCAGAACCGTGGGGAATGCTATTTTCCCGTCATGGTCACGGTCCTTGATAACGCCCCTCGGGAAAAGTTCTCCGATCCCTTGCTCACCGCAAAAGGCGAAACGCGTGCCAGCGTGGGCTTTCGCGAATTGCGGACGCTCTGGATCAACACGGGCACGCTCTGCAATATCGAATGCGCCAATTGCTACATTCATTCGAGCCCGACCGACGACCGGCTGACCTATATCAGCGCGGCTGAAGCGGCGAGCTTTTTCGACGAGGCGGCGGGCTTTTCGGATGCGCTGCCCGAAATCGGTTTTACCGGCGGCGAACCCTTCATGAACCCGGACATGCTGGCCATGACGGGAGATGCGCTCGCGCGCGGACATGCGGTTCTCATTCTCACCAATGCGATGCAACCGATGCTGCGTCCGAGGGTCAAGGCCGGGCTTCTGGCCCTTAACGAGACGTATGGCCGTCAGCTCTCGCTCCGCGTCAGCCTCGACCATTATACCGAGACCTTGCACGACGCGGAGCGCGGCGCGGGCAGCTTCGCAAAAGCGATGGAGGGATTGCGCTGGCTCGCGGAGAACGGCTTTGCGGTTTCCGTTGCGGGGCGAACCGTCACCGGCGAACCGGAAGACGAACAGCGAGGGGGCTATGCAGCTGTCTTCGAACGCGAGAACATTCGTATTGATGCAAATAATGCGGCGATGCTCGTTCTTTTCCCTGAGATGGACGAGAAGGCGGATGTGCCCGAAATCACGACCGCCTGCTGGGGCATTCTTCATGTCGATCCGGCCAACATGATGTGCGCGACGAGCCGCATGGTCGTGAAGCGCAAGGGTGCGGCGGCACCGGCGGTCGTCGCCTGCACGCTATTGCCGGACGATCCGCAGTTCGAAATGGGAACCACCCTCGAAGAGAGCGTCCGCCCCGTACAGCTCAATCATCGCCATTGTGCGAAATTCTGCGTACTTGGCGGCGCGAGCTGTTCAGCAAGCTAGGCTTAGGGCGGCATTCTCCCGATATGCGGCAGGATGTTCCGCGCGGTCTCTATTGACCTTGATCAATGACCTCACGGGATGATTGTCCGAACCTCCTGCTATCTGGACGGAACCCGCAATCTCGCGGGCTTCGCCCTCAAAAAGCAGGAGGCAGATAATGACCGTCAAGTCGCTGTTGATAGCAGGTATTACGATGGTGAGCCTGATTGCCGGTGCCGCCTTTGCCGATGTCTATTTGACAGGTGAAGAGGTCGCGAAGCTCGTTGTCGGCAAGACGATCGAAGGCCAGTATCGCGAATGCGGTGTCGGCAGGAACGACTTCCGCGAATTTTACGAAGAAAGTGGCAGAATTCGCGGCGCTGAGCGTGCCTGCAACGTGGCGGGAAGCTGGTCGAAGTATCAGGGCCAGTGGGAAGTCAAGGACGGCAAGTTCTGTGTCCGGCTGGGCTCGGACCGCCCGAGCGGATGCTTCGACTACAAGGTCGACAAGGACGGAGTGCTGACGCGGTACGACGAAAAAGGCGTCGCGCATGTGAATTTCACCATCTACGACGGAAACCCGGACCACCTTTGAGTTTCCGTTAGCGTTGCGCGGTCGGCCCCTCCCCCCTTGCCCCACAAGTAGCCGGCCGCGCAATTCTTCATCGGGCGCGTGCGATCAACTCGCGAAGAAAAACCAGAGCGCGGGCAGAAGAAGCGCCGTCACGATGCCGTTCAGCGCCATCGCGATGCCAGAGAAGGTTCCCGTTACTTCGTCTTCCTGAAAGGCCCGCGCCGTGCCGATGCCATGAGCGGCTATTCCCATTGCAAAGCCGCGGGCGCGGCGGTCGCGGATGCGGAGCAGGTTGAAGAAGGCCGCGCCGAAGACGGCCCCGATAATTCCCGTGATGATGACGAAAGCGGCGGTGAGCGATGGCAGTCCGCCGATTTCTCCGGCGATGCCCATCGCGATTGGGGTTGTTACGGATTTGGGCGCGAGCGAACGGATCGTATCAATGCTCGCCCCCATCGCCTCGCCGATGACAATGGCGGAAATAACGGCGACCGTTGAACCGACGGCGAGCGAGACAACCATGGGAAGCAGCGCCGAGCGCACCCGGGCGAAGTTCAGATAGAGCGGCACCGCGATCGCTACCGTTGCCGGTCCGAGCAGCCAGAGCAGAACCTGCCCGCCCATCTCGTAACTGCCGATATGGATATCCGCGAACCAGAGCAGCGCGATGATCGGCAGCGCGGGCAGCAGCACCGTGTTCGCGAGCGGGCTGCCGCCTGCCATCTGCTGGATCTTGCGAGCGAGAAGATAAAGCGCGAGCGTCAGCGCGATCCAGAACGCGCCTTCCGGTACATGCTCCCAATAGATGAAGCGGAAACCGATGTCGCTCATTCGCCCTCTCCCTCCCTGCCCTGCAGCTTCGCCGTCCAGCTGAAGGCGAAGGCGGCGGCGAGCATGGCGAGGAAGGTGCTGGCGAAGAGCGCGGCCACAATCGGCCACAGGTCGTCTGCCAGCAGCGCCACATAGGCCATCACGCCGACGCCTGCCGGGATATAGAAGAGATTGAGGTGGGCGAGCAGAAATTCGCCGACGCGTTGCAGATTGGCGGGCACGCGGCGCAGCACGACAAGCCCGGTCAGCAGGATCAGGATGCCGATGACGGTGCCCGGCACGGGAAGGCCCAGCTCATGGACGAAGAGCTTCCCCGCGAGATCGCAGGCCACGAGCACGGCGAAAGCGAGGATGAGGCCGAACGGTGCGCGCAACACTGTTCACTTCGTCCGGAAGTGCTTCGAGAGCTTCAGGCCCTGGCGCTGGTAGTTGGAGCCGAGGCCGGCGCCGTAAAGCACCGTCGGGCGGTCGGTCAGGCGCTCCAGCACGAAGCGGCCGATGATCTGGCCATGCTCAAGGATGAAGGGCACCTCATGCGAACGCACCTCGAGCACGATGCGGCTCCCTGCCCCGCCCGCCTCGCGCGCGCCGAAGCCCGGATCGAAGAAGCCCGCATAATGCACACGGAATTCGCCGACCAGCGGATTATAGGCGACCATCTCGGCCGCATGCGTCGCCGGGATGTGCAAGGCCTCGCGGGAGGCAAGGATGTAGAATTCGTCCGGGTCCAGAATAAGTCCCTTGCCGGGGCGGACATGCACCGGGTCCCAGAAGTCGCGTACGTCATAGACGCCGATCTTGTCGATGTCGATCACGCCCGAATGGCGCTTGGCGCGGTAGCCGACAACCTCGTCCTCCGTCTCGGCGGCAAGGTTGACGGTGAGCGCGATGCCGCCGTCGATATCCGCCTCGCCATCGACGAGCCGCAACTCCTCATGAAGCCGCTTCATCTCGGCATCCGAACTCGTATGCGTGCCGCGCCGGAAGCGTATCTGCGCAAGGCGCGAGCCGGGGCGGACGAGGATCGGGAAAGTGCGCGGGCTGATCTCCAGATAGAGATGGCCCTTGTAGCCCGCCGCCACCTGGTCGAACTCGGCGCAGAAATCGGTGATGAGCCGCGTGAAGACGTCGAGCCGCCCGGTCGAGCTTTTCGGATTGGCGGATGCCGAGGTCCGTTCGGAAAGCGCCAGCGCCTCGACAAGCGGTACGAGATAGACGCAGCCGGTTTCGAGCACCGCCCCATCCGTCAGGTCGATCTTGTGGAGCATCAGCTCCTCGACGCGCTCCATGACGCCATGGTCGGGTCCCGGCAGGAAAGACGCCCTGAGGCGATAGGCGGTCGCGCCCAGCCTGAGGTCGAGGCTCGCCGGCTGGATCTGGGCGGGATCGATCTCCAGCCCGCCCCAGATTTCCTTTTCGCGGATCAGCGCCTGGATGCCATGCGAGGGCAGAATACCGGTCGCGTGCAGCTGGCCGGGCCCGACGCGGCGCGGCTCGTCGCTGTGATTGGGAAAAAGATCGCTCGCCGCTTTGGTCATGACGCCTCGGCCTTGCGGGGGAGGCACAAGCGCCGCCCGCTCCAGATCGCAACGCTCGTTTATAGGCGGCGGCCAGCGGCGGGGAAAGGGGCGAGGCGCGGCAAAGCCTTGACGAATGCCCCTCGCCGCCCTTTAATGCGCCCGAACTCGTGGTGATTTGAGCCGACCGGCTTGCGGCCACGTTAAATAATTCGCTAAAAAGGTCGGGACGCGAGCCCCGATCCGCCAGGTCGGGGTTTTTTTATTGGGGTAGCCCAGATGAGCAAAACGACACGCGACGGCCGGAAGCTGCGGCCCCGGACAGAAGCCGTTCATGGCGGCACGAACCGCACACCTTTCGGCGAGACGAGCGAGGCCATGTTCCTCACCTCGGGCTATGTCTACGAGACGATGGAAGCCGCCGAGCGCCGCTTCAAGAACGAGGAGCCGGGCTTCGTCTATAGCCGCTTCTCCAATCCGACGGTGCGCAGCTTCGAGGAGCGGATGATCGAGCTCGAAGGCGCGGAAGACGCGCGCGCAACCGCGACCGGCATGGCCGCCGTCACCTCCGCCATGCTTTGCTACCTCAAGGCCGGCGATCATGTTCTCTCCTCGCGCGCCCTGTTCGGCTCCTGCCGCTACATCGTGGAGGATCTGCTGCCGCGTTTCGGCGTGACCTCGACGCTGGTCGACGGGCGCGATCTCGACGCGTGGCGAAACGCCGTGCAGCCGAACACAAAAGTGCTGTTCCTCGAAACGCCGTCGAACCCGACGCTCGAAATCATCGACATCAAGGCCGTCGCCGAAATCGCGCATGCGGCGGGCGCGTTGCTCATGGTCGACAATGTGTTCGCCACGCCCGTCCTGCAGCGGCCGCTCGAACTCGGCGCCGATGTCGTCATCTATTCGGCGACCAAACATATCGACGGGCAGGGCCGCTGCCTTGGCGGCATCGTGCTCGCCGGCCAGCAATTCATCTCCGACCATCTCGCGAACTTCCTGCGCCAGACAGGGCCGAGCCTGAGCCCGTTCAACGCCTGGGTCATGCTGAAGAGCCTCGAAACGCTCGACCTGCGCGTGCGGGAGCATGCGCGGAGCGCGGAGGCCGTTTCCCGTTTCCTCGAAGGGCACAAGGGCACCGAGCGGGTTTTCTATCCGGGCCTGCCGAGCCATCCGCAGCATAATCTCGCCATGAGCCAGATGGATGCAGGCGGCAACATGGTCGCCTTCGAAGTGAAGGGCGGCAAGGCGGGTGCCTTCCGCTTCGCCAATGCGCTTCAGGTCATCAAGATTTCCAACAATCTCGGCGACGCGAAAAGCCTCATCACCCATCCCGCGACCACCACCCATCAGCGGCTCACACCGGAAGCAAGGGCGGAGCTGGGGATCGGCGAGGGCCTTGTCCGGCTGTCGGTCGGGCTTGAGGATTCCGGCGATCTGATCGAGGATCTGGACCGCGCGTTGTCCTGACAAGTTGACGCACACGGCCGTTGGGCCCCTTTGCGTTAAGGGGAAGTTAGAGGATGCACGATAGGGTGTTGATCCTGTGGGGGAGAGGTGGCCGGCACTTGCCGGGAAGCCTCATGCGGCACATATCCCTCGCAGGACCGCAACCAGAAGGTGCGGCCCCGCACAACCCGACGCTTTCGCGCAAGGATCGCCGATGTATAGCGCCATGACCCGTTCGATAAATATTCTTGTCGAGCCGACTTATCTCGAGGATCAGTCGGAGCCCGACCAGGATTATTATGTCTGGGCCTATCACGTCACGATTGAAAACAAGGGCCCGGAAACGGTTCGCCTGCGCGCGCGCTATTGGAAGATCACCGATGCGACAGGCCATGTGCATGAAGTGCGCGGCCCCGGCGTCGTCGGCGAACAGCCGCTGCTGCGTCCCGGCGAAAAATTCGAATATACGAGCGGTACGCCGCTCGGCGCCCCGTCGGGCATCATGTTCGGCAATTACGAGATGGAAACGGCTGAAGGCGAAAAATTCGAGGTCGATATTCCGGCCTTCTCGCTCGACAGCCCTCATGCCAAGCGGATGCTGCACTGATCCCCGCCTGCCTCCTTCTTCCATCCCGCCTCGCTTCCCGCTTCCCGCCGCGCTAGACTGACACACACAGTCCTGCCGCCCCCCCTGCCCCCCGCCGGAAGCTTCAGCCAATGCCAGCGCCGCACTATTTCACCCCCCGGGAAATGATCGAGAGGCTCATCGCCTTCGATACGACGAGCCATCTCTCGAACCTCGCGCTCGTCGATTTCGTGGAAAGCTATCTCGCAAGCCACGGCGTCGCTTCAAGGCGGGTGATGAACGAGGACGGCACCAAGGCCAATCTCTTCGCGACCCTCGGCCCCGCCGATCAGCCCGGCGGCATCGTGCTTTCAGGTCATACGGATGTCGTGCCCGTGGAAGGCCAGGACTGGTCGAGCGATCCCTTCCTTGTGGTGGAGCGGGACGGCAAGCTCTATGGGCGCGGCACCAGCGATATGAAAAGTTTCATCGCCGTGGCGCTTGCTTCCGTGCCCGCCTTTCTGAAGGACGGGCCGAAAGTGCCGGTCCATTTCGCGCTTTCCTATGACGAGGAAGTCGGCTGCCTCGGCGTTCGTCCGATGATCGAGAGCATCATCCGTACCCTGCCGAAGCCGCAGGTCGTCATTGTCGGCGAGCCCTCCTCCATGAAGGTCGTGAACGCGCATAAGGGCATCCAGTCCTACAATACCAAGGTGACGGGCCTCGAATTCCATTCGAGCCAGACGCATCTCGGGGTGAGCGCCATTCAATATGCGGCAGAGCTTATTTCTTTCCTGATGCAACTCGCCGGCGAGATGCGCGAGCGCGGCGATGCTTCGGGCCGGTTCAGTCCGCCCTACACCACGATCAGCGTCGGCCTCATCAAGGGCGGCACCGCCGTCAACATCATTCCGAAGAGCTGTTCCTTCCTCTGGGAATACCGCCCGCTGCCGGATGCCGATCCCTCCGAAATCATCACGCGGTTCAATGCCTTCGCGGCGGAAGACGTGCTGCCGCGCATGCGCGCCGTCTTTCCGGGCGCGCAGATCGAAACGGTAACGCGGGCGCAATCTCCCGGCCTCGGCGCCATGGATGGCGATCCCGGCGAGACGCTGGTGATGAAGCTCGCGCAATGCAATTCGGCCGAGGCGGTTTCCTACAATACGGAGGCGGGGCTTTTTCAGCTCGCCGATATTCCGACCGTCGTTTGCGGCCCGGGCGACATCGCGCAGGCGCACAAGCCGGATGAATTCGTGGAATTGTCGCAGATCGCCGAATGCGAGCGCTTCATGAAGCGGCTGGCAGACTATGTGTCAGGCCGGCCGGTTTAAGCCCGGCGCACCGCGCATGTTGCGCGCGGCATAAAGCGATCTCATGAAGGACAAAAGCTCCGGCGACTTTTCTCCCGCCGAAAGAATGGCCGGATTTTGCGAAAGATCGGCAATGTCGAAGGGGAGTTCCTCCCCGGCGGGATCGCCATGGGAGATTTTCTCGAAGCCCATCGACCAGTTTGGAAAGCTGCGCTCCGCGCGCTCCTCCGCCACCACGCGGACCAGGCCGCTATGGCGGCGATCGCGGGAGATTCGGACGAAGGTTTCCTCCACCTGCGCCTGTTCGCCTTCGAGAACCTGAAAAAACACGCCATCGATGAGAAGCAGCATGCCCGACAGCCCGCAGCGGCGATTATTATGCGTGGAGCTGCGCAGAATATCCCGCACGTCTTCGTCGGTCAGTTTCGGCCTGACGGCGCTGAAATAGGCGAGCTGGAATATCATCTTCGTTCCCGGCATGACGCCGTTCAGGGACGCAGGATGTCCCCAAATTGCCGGGAATTGCTTACTGACTGGTTACAAAGCCAGGAAAGGCGGCGCGGCCTTCTAGCGCAGGACCGGCCTCATGCTGCGCTCGACCTCGGCTGTCAGCGCCGCATCGAACTTCTCTGCCAGCGACTGCATCAGCGCGGCATAGGCCGCGTCGCGCTCATTGAGGCTCGCGCTTTCGAGGATCGTGCGTTCCGCGGTGGCGTCCACCTCGGCCATCCAGGAAGCGGGGTTCCCTTCCGCGTCGGGCCTTTCCACGGTCAGCCGCGCCTTGAGGCGCGCCTTGAGCCGCGTATCCAGCTGATCGCCGAAGACGCCGGTGAGGCCGCCTTTCTTGTCGAGCTGTTCCGAGATGACCGTGCCATCGAGAATGGCGAGCGATGCCGTGCCCGGGCCGCCCGTGGCAACGAGCCGCGCCCGCGCCCAGGCGCGCGCTATCGATTCAGGAGAGACCTTGTGCAGATGCTCGACATAGGGAGCGCGGCCGGACGGCGTGAAATAGCTGTCGACAGCGACAAAGGCGACGGGAATCTGGAATGCGGACCGCGCCTCGAAGGAAACATTCGCCGAAGCGGGAGGCGGCGGCGGATCGCCGGCGCAGGCGGCGGCCAGCAGGCCGAGGAAAACAACCGCGCCCAGACGGCGCAGCATGGAGAAGGCGCTCTTCTCGACCAGGTTCAATTTCCATCCTCTTTCAATTCGTCCGGCGCGAAGACATAGACTTCGCTGCAGAACTCGCAGGTCGCGGTGATGACACCATCCTGCACCATTTCGTCGATTTCGTGACCGCCAAAGGAACGCAACACGCTTCCCATCCGCTCGCGCGAACAATGGCAGGCGAACTCGACCGGCGCCGGCTCATAGGCCCGCACCCCATCCTCATGGAAGAGGCGGAAGAGAAGCCGGTTCGGCTCCAGCGACGGGTCGAGAAGCTCATGATCCTCCACGGTATCCAGGAGAATGGAAGCGCGGTTCCAGTTCTCCTCTTCCTCCGTGACCGGACGCTCGTCCTCGTCTTCGCGGTAGCCGGTAAGGCCGCCCTCGCGCGGGATGTGCTGGATCATGATCGCGCCGGCGCGCCAGTTCTTCTCCGGGCCGGTTTCCTCGCGATGATAAAAGGGACCGGCGGCAAGGCGGATGCGCGTCGCCACCTGTTCCGAGCTCGCGAAATATTCATGGGCGCTGTGACTGAGGCCCTTGGGGTCCAGCGCCACGATGCCCTGATAGCGTTCCATGTCCGGCCCCTGGTCGATCGTCAGGGCGAGATAGCCGTCGCCCAGCAGGTCGGCGGGAGAGGTGCGCCCTTCCTTCAACGCTTCCTGCAGGCGGCCGTCATCCATCTGCGCATAGCCGCGCAGTTTGCCGGGCGATTCATAATCGGCAACCAGCAGCGAGACGGGACCCTTGCTCTGCGTCTGCAGGATGAAGCGGCCATCGAACTTGAGAGCGGAGCCGATCATGGCGGTGAGCGCCAGCGCCTCGCCCAGCAGGCGGGAGACGGGTTCGGGATAGGCATGAGCCGTCAGCACGCGGTCGACCAGCGGGCCAAGCCGCACGACGCGGCCACGAATGCCGAGATCCTCGATCTGAAACGGCTGCACAAGATCGTCGATACCGATGCCGCCCTCATTACTCACTGACAATTTCCGGCCTTCTTCCTTTACTGAAAGCACCAGGCGAGCACACCTTTCTGGGCATGCAGCCGGTTCTCCGCTTCATCGAACACGACGGAAGCCGGTCCATCTATCACGTCGACGGTCATTTCCTCGCCGCGATGCGCGGGCAGGCAATGCATGAAGATTGCATCCTTGCCCGCTGCCGCCATCAGGCGCGCGTCCACCTGATAGGGCGCGAGCAGGTTGTGGCGGCGCGCCGCCGTCTCCACGCTGTCGCCCATCGAGACCCATGTATCGGTGTTGACGCAGTCGGCATCCTTCACCGCCTCGAAGGGATCGGTGGTGACGATGATGCTCGCGCCTTTGGACTTTGCCCAATCGAGGGCCTCGGGCACGGGCGAAAGTTCCGGCGGGCACGCAATACGGAGTTCAAACTCAAGCTGCGCCGCCGCCTGTATCCATGACGTGACGACATTGTTGCCGTCGCCCACCCAGGCAACCCGCCGGCCCTTGATCGGGCCCTTGTGTTCCTCGAAGGTCATGACGTCCGCCATGATCTGGCAGGGATGCGAGCGGTTCGTCAGCCCGTTGATGACGGGCACGGTGGCATGTTCGGCAAGCTCCGTCAGGTGTTCGTGGTCGGTCGTGCGGATCATGATGGCGTCGACATAGCGCGAGAGAACGCGCGCCGTATCGGCAATGGTCTCGCCCCGGCCAAGCTGCGTGTCGCCGCCGTTCAGCAGCAATGTCTCGCCGCCGAGCTGGCGCATCGCGACATCGAAAGAAACGCGGGTCCGCGTGGAGGGCTTCTCGAAAATCATCGCGAGGAGCCGCCCATCGAGCGGCCGGTCGCTGTCCGGCACGGCCTGGCCCTTGCCGTTGCGGGCCTGCTTGCGCTTCTTCGAGCTTTCAAGAATGGAGCGCAGATCGACCGGCGCAACGCCGTCGAGATCGAGAAAGTGACGCGGGTTGGCGGCTCTGGTCATGATTTCGCTCCCGCGGCCTTCGCCTCGTTGCCGAGCGCCGCATCGAGCGCCGCGCAGGCATCGGCCAGCTTCTCCATCGCCTCGTCGAGATGGCTTTCCTCGATATTGAGCGGCGGCAGCAGCCGCACGACATTGTCGCCCGCGCCGACCGTCAGCATCTTGCGGCTCCGAAGCGCGGCGACGAGATCGGTGTTCGGCACCTTGCATTTGAGGCCGAGCATCAGGCCTTCGCCGCGCACGCCTTCGACGATGCGGGGATACTGGTCCGCCAGCATGGCGAGTTTCTGGCGCAGCTTCAGGCCGAGCATCCTGACATGCGGCAGGAATTGCTCGTCGAGCGCGAGGTCCATGACCGCGTTCGCCACCGCCATCGCCAGCGGATTGCCGCCGAAGGTCGAGCCATGCGTGCCGGCCGTCATGCCGCGCGCGGCTTCTTCCGTCGCGAGGCAGGCGCCGACGGGGAAGCCGCCGCCAAGGGCTTTCGCGATCGCCATGATGTCGGGCGTGATGCCGGCAAGTTCATGCGCGAAGAGTTTGCCTGTGCGGCCGATGCCGGTCTGCACTTCGTCGAGCACCAGCAGGATGCCTGCCTCGTCGCAGATCTCGCGGATGCGCCGCAGGTCCTCCGAAGGAATGACGCGGATGCCGCCTTCGCCCTGGATCGGCTCGATGAGGATGCCGGCCGTTGCCGGGCCGATCGCCGCCTTCAGCGCCTTCAGGTCGCCGAAGGGCACCTGCGGGAAGCCGGGCATGGGGGGGCCGAAGCCTTCGAGATATTTCTGCTGGCCGCCGGCCGCGATGGTCGCGAGCGTCCGTCCGTGGAAGGCGCCTTCCATGGTGATGAGTTCGTAGCGTTCGGGCGCGCCGCCGGCCGCGTGATATTTCCGCGCCATCTTGATCGCGCATTCAAGCGCCTCGGCGCCGGAATTGGTGAAGAAGACCGTGTCGGCGAAAGTCGCCTCGACGAGACGCTTCGCGAGTTTTTCCTGGCCGGGGATGCGGTAGATGTTGGAGGTATGCCAGACCTTGCCCGCCTGCTCCGTCAGGGCGGCGATGAGGTGCGGGTTCGCATGGCCGAAAGCGTTGACGGCGATGCCGGCGCCGAAGTCGAGATAGCGCTCGCCCCCGGCGGTGATGAGGTAGGGGCCCTCGCCTTTTTCGAATTCGAGGTCGGCCCGCGCATAGGTCGGCAGAACAGGCGTAATCACGGGAATCTTGTCCTTCTCACATATTCTTTCGGGCGCACTGTCCGCTGGAATGACGGGAGGGAATGCCGCGGGGTTTTCGCGCGGCGGGCGGGCTCCGGACAGACCTGGCGAGACAGCAGTTTCCTGCAAACCGCGGCCCTTTCCGGGCGCGGTGTTCTCACTGTCAGCCTCGTCGTTTCCCGCTCAGGATCATGTCGCCGGTTCCCGGAACCGCAAGCCAAATAGAAAAAGCCGCCTGCAAGGGGGCGGCAGTTCGAGAAGCAATGGAGTATTACGGCGAGGGGGCGGGTCTGTCAATCGCTCCCCGCCGCCCTCTCCCGCCCTTTCCGGCCCGCCCTCACGCCTTCAGCCGGTAGCCGGTGCGGAACAGCATGTGGCAGATCACCCAGAGCGCCAGGTTGATCCCCAGCACGAGCGCGACGCCCGTTGCCAGCGATCCGTCGGCATGGCCGGTGACGCCATAGCGGAAGCCGTCGATCAGGTAGAAAACCGGGTTCCACTTCGTCACTTCATGGGCGAGATCGGGGAGTTGCGTCACCGAATAGAAGGTGCCCGAAAGGAAGGTCAGCGGCAGGATGACGAAGTTCGTCACCGCCTGCAGATGGTCGAACTTCTCCGACCAGATGCCGCCCAGCATGCCGAGCAGCGACAGCATCAGCGAGGCGCCGACAGCGTAGAAGATGATGGCCCATGCGTGTTCGATGCCCATATGCACGAAGGGCAGCATGGCAATGGTCGTCACGGCGCCGCACAGCAGCCCGCGCGTCACCCCCGCCATGGCGATGCCGAAATTGAGCTCGCCCGGCGACAGGGGCGGCATCAGCACATCGACGATATTGCCCTGGATCTTCGAAATCAGGATCGAGGACGAGGTATTGGCGAAGGCATTCTGGATCATGGTCATCATGACGAGGCCCGGCGCCAGGAACTCGATGAAGGGCACGCCATGCACATCTGGCCGGAACTTGCCGATGGCGAGCGCGAAAATCGCCAGATAGAGGAGCGTGGTGATGACGGGCGCGGCGATGGTCTGGGTCATCACCTTCCAGAAGCGGCGCACTTCCTTCAGATAGAGCGTCCAGACGCCCAGCCAGTTCACCGCCCCGAAACGGCGGGCACCTTCCTCGGGATAGGGCGTGAGGCTCATGGCTTCCTCTTCTGATGCTTCAGGGGCCGAGGCATACGCCAGAGCGGCCTGCCGGGCAATGCGGGAAGGGGGAGAGCCGGAACCGGCCCTGCCGCCCATGTGAGGCCCCGGAAAGCCCCATACAAGGGCGCTGGTGCCGCCGCGATCGCTCTTTTCTGTGGATAAGGGGCGGTGCGGAAGCCCTGCCGGTTGCGGTTTTGCCCCCTGATATTGTATACTTCCGGTTAACGCCTACGAAATCTAGTGGGGTGCCAAAACCCGTAAAGGGCGAGACAGGGCCGGATTTCAGGGCTGATGCCGGGTTGTTCGGGACCGGGCGTCCAACCGGGCCGGAAACCGGCCCCAAGGGGAGTACCATCATGTGGACCGATGAACGCGTGGAACTGCTGAAGAAGCTCTGGGCCGAAGGCCTGAGCGCCAGCCAGGTCGCCAAGCAGCTCGGCGGCGTGACCCGCAATGCGGTGATCGGCAAGGTGCATCGCCTCGGATTGTCAGGCCGCGCCACGCCCAGCCGCCCTGCCCGCTCGCGCGCCCCGGCGCCCCGCACGCTGGTGCGCGGCCGTCCGGACCCGCTGACGGCGGAAGCGCGCGGCGACGAGCGCCAGCGCGAGGCGGCGGCCGAGCGCGCCGAAGCCGCCCATGTCGAGGAACGCGGCCTCGAGCCGATCCAGCGCGCGACCGTCCTCACCCTCACGGAACATACCTGCAAATGGCCGATCGGCGATCCGGGCCGGCCGGGCTTTCATTTCTGCGGCCGGGGTGCCGAACATGGCGCGCCCTACTGCACCGAACATGCGCGCATGGCCTATCAGCCGGCGCAGGCGCGGCGGAACCGCGAGCGCGACCGGATGCGCAGGGACCGGCTGGTAAGCTGAGCGTTTTTCCGGCTCCACTGTCCCCCTAAAGGCGGGTGGGGGACAGGTCGGGGGGCCCAGGAGGGGAAGGAGCAGGCATCCATGGGCCCATGGATGCCTGCTTTTCGTTAGGCCGGCCTATTCGTGGAACTGCTCGTCCAGCGAGTAGCCGGCGGAACGGACCGTGCGGATCGGGTCTTTCTCGCCCTTGTCGTTAAGCGCCTTGCGCAGCCGGCCGACATGAACGTCGACGGTGCGGGCTTCGACATAGACATCCGAGCCCCAGACCGTATCCAGCAATTGCTCGCGGCTGAAGACCCGGCCGGGATGCTGGATCAGGTGATCGAGCAGGCGGTATTCGGTCGGGCCGAGATGGACCTCGCGGTCGCCCCTGCGCACCCGGTGGGCGGCGCGGTCGATCACGATGTCGCCAAAGGTCACGAGGTCTTCCGTGAGGGCCGGCCGGATGCGGCGCATGACGGCGCGGATGCGCGCCAGCAGTTCCGTCATCGAGAAGGGCTTCGTTACATAGTCGTCGGCGCCGATATCGAGGCCGCGAATGCGGTCCGTTTCCTCGCCGCGCGCCGTAATCATGATGATCGGCACATTGCGGGTTTCGGGGCGGCCGCGCAGGCGGCGGCAAAGCTCGATGCCGGAGAGGCCCGGCAGCATCCAGTCGAGCAGGATAAGGTCGGGGGTCGTCTCGCGGATAAGCAGGTCCGCCTCCTCGCCATCGGCGGCGGTGATGACCTTGTAGCCTTCCTTGTCGAGATTGTACTGAAGCAGCGTCAGCAACGCTTCTTCATCCTCGACGATCATGACGCTCGGTTTCATTCTGCGTTCGAACTGGCTGCGCTCAGGCTGACCCTGCTCTGTGTGAGCGGTCTCAGGCCGAATCTGTTCCAAGTCCAAAGCGTGGCCCTGTTCGCCACGACGGGCAAGTGTTGTTATTGCCATTGCCGCACAAGCCTCCTTTAACTGCCGCTGTGAACGGCGGTGGTGCTGGTCGTATCGCCTTTCGGGCGCTCGTCATGAACCCATTCGCCGGTGACGAGGTAGCCGACGGTTTCGGCGATATTGGTGGCGTGGTCGCCGATACGCTCGATGTTCTTCGCAATGAAAAGCAGATGCGTCGAGACGCCGATGGTCCGGGGATCTTCCATCATGTAGGTGAGAAGCTCGCGGAAGACCGAATTGTACATCGCGTCGATTTCCTCGTCGTCGCGCCATACCTCCATGGCCGCCTGCGCCTCGCGGTTCGAATAGGCGTCGAGCACCTGCTTGAGCTGGCGCTGGGCAAGGCGCCCCATGCGCGAGATGCCCTGGATGAGCCGGTTCGCGCCCTCGAAATCGTTCTGCAGAACCATGGCGCGCTTGGCGATGTTCTTCGCGAGGTCGCCGATGCGTTCGAGGTCGATCGAAATCTTGATCGCCGCGATGGCCTCGCGCAGGTCCGCCGCCATGGGCTGGCGCAGCGCGATGAGGCGGATGGCTTGGTTCTCGATCTCGGCCTCCAGCGTGTCGATGCGCTGGTCCTCGCGGATGGTGCGTTCCGCAAGCTGCGTGTCGCGCTTCACCACGGCTTCGATTGCGGCTTGCAACTGCGCCTCCGTCAGCCCGCCCATCTGGGCGATCTGCGCGGAAAGCCCGTCGAGCTCTTCCTGAAACGACTTCACGATATGCTGGGTCACAGCCGGTTCTCCTGTTGGCCTCTTGGCAGATACATCCGCATCGATCAGCCGAAGCGGCCGGTAATGTAATCCTGCGTGCGTTGATCCGAGGGATTGGTGAACATGCGTTCCGTCTCGTCGACTTCGACCAGTTTGCCGAGATGGAAGAAGGCGGCTTTCTGTGAAACGCGCGCCGCCTGCTGCATCGAATGCGTGACGATGACGATAGTGTAGCGTTCGCGCAGTTCGTCGATCAGTTCCTCGACCTTCGCCGTCGCGATCGGATCGAGCGCGGAGCAGGGTTCGTCCATAAGGATCACGTCCGGGTTCACGGCAATCGCGCGGGCAATGCAGAGGCGCTGCTGCTGGCCGCCGGACAGGCCGGTGCCCGGCTCCTTGAGGCGATCCTTCACTTCGTTCCAGAGCCCCGCGCGGCGCAGGCTCGTCTCGACGATTTCATCCATCTCCGAGCCCGCCTTTGCATGTCCGTGGATGCGGGGCCCATATGAAATATTGTCGTAGATCGACTTCGGAAACGGGTTGGGCTTCTGGAAGACCATGCCAATACGCGCGCGCAGCAGCACGGGGTCGATCTTCGCATCGTAGATATTTGCGCCGTCGATCAGGATGGTCCCTGTCACGCTGCAGATGTCGATCGTGTCGTTCATGCGGTTGATGCAGCGCAGGAAGGTCGACTTGCCGCAGCCGGACGGCCCGATAAAGGCCATGACCTGGCGGGCGGGAATGTCGATCGTCACGTCGAAAAGCGCCTGCTTCTCTCCATAGAAGACGGACACGTTATCGGCGGCGATCTTGACTTCGTGCTCGCCGGCGCGGACCGTTTCCGCGAGCATGCCGGCGCTTTCCGCTGTCTTGTTCATAATCATTCCTGACGCTTCGGAGGTATCGAGCACAGTCATATCACCACCTCTTCTCAAACCGTTTGCGCATATAGATCGCGATCGCGTTCATGCAGACCAGAAAACCGAGCAGAACGACGATGGCCGCCGAGGTGCGCGACGTGAACCCGCGCTCCGGACTGTCCGCCCAGATGTAGATCTGTGTCGGCAAGGCCGTCGACGGATTAAACATGCTGTCCGGGGCAGCGGTGATAAATGCGTTCATGCCGATCAGAAGGAGGGGCGCCGTCTCGCCCAGCGCCTGGGCCAGGCCGATAATGGTGCCCGTGAGGATGCCCGGCATGGCGAGCGGCAGCACATGATGGGCCACCGTCTGCATTTTCGAGGCGCCGACCCCGATCGCGGCCTCGCGGATCGAGGGCGGCACGGCCTTGAGCGCCGCGCGTGTCGCGATGATGATGGTGGGCAGCGTCATCAGCGACAGAACAAGGCCGCCGACGATGGGCGCGGAGCGCGGCATGCCGAAAAAGTTCAGGAAAACCGCAAGGCCGAGCAAGCCGAAGACGATGGAAGGCACGGCGGCCAGATTGTTGATGTTGACCTCGATGAGGTCCGTCCAGCGGTTCTTCGGCGCGAATTCCTCCAGATAGACGGCTGCGGAAATACCCACCGGGAAGCTGATGAGAAAGCAGATCAGCAGCGCATAGAACGATCCGACAAGCGCGCCCCAAAGCCCCGCAAGTTCCGGAAAGCGGCTGTCGGCGTTGGTCAGCAGCCCCCAGTTGAAGGGCGTCGAAATCCTGTCCTGCTCCACCAGCCTGTCATACCAGCCGATCTGGTCGTCGCTGATCCGGCGCTGGTCGCGCGGCAGGTCGCGGTCGATGCCGCCCTTGTGAAGCTGGTCGCCGATGTCCGACAGCGGAAAGGTAAAAGCAACGGTCGAACCGATCATCGAAGGATCTTCTATCACCCGGTCGCGAAGCTGGTATTGCGCGCTGCTGGTGAAGAGCTGGCGCAGCTCGCGCATTTCACGCGGCGTGTCGACTTCGGGAAACATCCGGGCGATGGCGTCGTTTATGAACTTCTGATAGTTCGCCTCGCGCGGGTTCGCGGCGTCGATTGCCTCCGCAGGCAGTTCGACGTCGAGCGTTACCATCGTCTGGGTTATCGCCGGAATTGCGGTCGAGGCGATGGTGAGGACCAGCGTCGCCAGCATACCGAGAGCGAAGAGGATGGCCGCGACGCCGTAGAGACGCAGCCGCTTGTCCGCGGCATAACGGCGCTTCAGCCTTGCATCCGGCTCGTACCATGCATTTGTCTTGGCCGCCGCGGCAGCCGTGGTTTTCTCACTCATAGCGTTCCCGATAGCGCTTGACGACCTGGAGCGCGACGATGTTGAGCGCGAGGGTCGAGAGGAAGAGGACGAGGCCCAGGCCGAAAGCCGCTAGCGTCTTCGGACTGTCGAATTCAGTGTCGCCGATCAGCAGCGTCACGATCTGCACGGTAATGGTGGTGACGCCTTCAAGCGGATTGAGCGTCAGCTTCGCCATGAGGCCGGCGGCCATGACGACGATCATGGTTTCGCCGATGGCGCGGCTCACCGCGAGCAGGACACCGCCGACAATACCGGGCAGTGCGGCGGGCAGCAGCACCTGGCGGATGGTTTCCGCCTTGGTGGCGCCGAGTGCGTAGGCTCCGTCGCGCAGCGATTGCGGCACGGCCGAGATCGCATCATCCGCGAAAGAGGAAATGAAGGGAATGATCATGATGCCCATGACGCCACCGGCGGCAAGCGCGCTGTTCGACGCGACGTCGAGGCCGAGGGAAGTGCCGAATTCGCGGATCATGGGCGCGACGGTCAGAATGGCGAAGAAGCCATAGACGATGGTTGGGATGCCCGCGAGAATTTCCAGCAGCGGCTTCACGACGGAGCGGACGCGGGTGTCGGCATATTCCACAAGATAAATCGCCGAGAAGAGCCCAACCGGCAGGGCGACGAACATCGCGATGGCGCTGATGAAGATCGTGCCCCAGAAGACCGGCACCGCGCCGAAGGCTCCCGCCGAGGCGACCTGGTCGGCGCGGATCGCCGTTTGCGGGCTCCATTCCATGCCGAAGAGGAACGACAGGACCGGTACGCGGGAGAAGAAGGCGATGCTTTCGATCACAAGCGACAGGATGATGCCGAGCGTGGTCAGGATCGCGAGGATGGAGGAGATGATGAGCAGCCAGCGCAGGATGCCGTCCACGCGGTTACGGGCGCGGAATTCCGGCGAGAGGCGCGAACGGGCGAAAACCATTCCGGCGATGGCGGCGGCAAGCGTGCAGACCACCATTGCGAGAGAGGCAATGTTTTGCAGCGAGTTGTAGCGTTCGGCGGCTTCTATGATCGCGGGATCGGGCGTGCCGAAGATACGGCCGGCAGCCACGCTCTTGATCTCGCTCAGAATGAGCGAGATGCGCGAGGCTTCGATACCCTCGGTGATATAGGCCGGAAGGCCGGCAAGAACGATCTGGTCGATGACGGAGGTTTCCGCCGCGATCCATGTCAGCACGATGAGAAAGGCGGGAAGGCCGCAGGAAAGAGCAACGAAGTAGCCGTGATAGGCGGGTATGGAGTGGAGACCGGCGCCGGCGCGCTTCAGCGTGCCCGCGCGTCCGCGGCCCCAGAGATAGCCGAATGCCGAGAGCGTCAGGACGATCAGGAGAAGTGTGATGGCGGACATTCCGATGGTCCCGATGGAGGAATTCACAAGGGCGAAGATCACCCGGCGCCCGAAAGCGCCGGGTGAGATGTCGTCTTACTTCTTCGGCGCCGGCATGTTGGTCGCGTCCTTCGCGGCCTTCTGCACTTCGGCACGGCGGTCGTCGGCGAGCGGGATCAGGCCGCGCTCTTCGAGATAGCCGCCGGTGCCCATGGCTTCGTCGCTCGTGTACTCGGCCACGAACTCGTTGAGGCCGGGGATCACGCCGCGATGAGCGTTCTTCACGTAGAAGAAGATCGGGCGGGAGATCTTGTAGGAGCCGTCCGCGATCGTCTCTTCGTTGGGCGCAACACCTTCGATCTTCACCGGCTGCAGCTTGTCCTGGTTTTCATACAGGAACGAGTAGCCGAAGATGCCGTAGGAGGTCGGATCGGATTCGAGGCGCTGCACGATCAGGTTGTCGTTTTCGCCGGCTTCGATGAACGGGCCGTCGGTACGCATGCGCTGGCAGGCTTCCTTGTGGGCATC
Organism: Parvibaculum lavamentivorans DS-1; assembly: GCF_000017565.1. NCBI lineage: Bacteria > Pseudomonadati > Pseudomonadota > Alphaproteobacteria > Hyphomicrobiales > Parvibaculaceae > Parvibaculum > Parvibaculum lavamentivorans. The sequence goes on along the minus strand of NC_009719.1, from coordinate 427,843 downwards.
CTTGTCGAGCGCTTCGATGGCGGGGAATTCCTTGCAGCCCTCTTCCATCACGAGTTCGACCCAGGCGTCGCGCGTGCCGGAGGTGGGGGGCGGGCCCATGACGGAGATCGCCACGTTCGGGAGCGAGGGGTCGATGTCCGACCACTTCTTGTAGGGGTTCGCGACGAGCTTGCCGTCGACTTCAACCTTGTCGGCAAGCGCCTGGAAGAGCTGCTTCTTCGTCAGGTCGAGCTGCTGGCCGTTGCGCGAAACGGCCATCGACAGGCCGTCGAAACCGAGCAGGACTTCCGTGATGTCGGTCACGCCGTTCGACGTGCAGAGTTCGTATTCCGACAGCTTCATCGCGCGCGAGGCGCCCGTCACGTCCGGGTGGCCGGTGCCGACGCCGCCGCAGAAGATCTTCATGCCGCCGCCGGTGCCCGTCGATTCGACGACCGGAGCGGGGCTGCCCGTTTCATTCGCGAACTGCTCGGCGGCAGCCTGCGAGAAGGGGAACACGGTGGACGAGCCAACAACTTGGATCTGGTCGCGGGCGTGCGCAACGCCTGCCACCGAAAGGGCAGCGACGGCAACCGTCGCGGCCATCGTCAGGGTTTTGAATTTCACGTTCATTCTCCAGTTTGTGAATGCCGGGCACCGGGCAACCACATCAGCCCCCCAGCGCGCCCGAGCCTTTGATCGAATTCGAGGATGAATTCCATGTGGCTTAACCTTCAGGCGGGCGGACGCTAGCGGGCCGTCGCAAAAGCTTTACGACGGTTCGATGACAGTTTTGCGACGGTCGGGGGTTTCGGGGGCTTATTTCGCCGCGGCGGGGGCGGCAAAAATCGGCAAAAGCACAGAGAAAACAGAGCCTTGACCAAGCTCGCTCTCAATCGTCAGGGTGCCCTCATGCCGGTTCACAATATGCTTCACAATCGCCAACCCCAACCCCGTCCCCCCCTTCGCACGGCTCGCCGCAGGATCGACTCGATAGAAGCGTTCGGTGAGGCGGGGTATGTGTTCCTTCGCGATTCCGGGGCCGAAATCGCGGACGGTGAGACGCACGTAAGGGCGACCGCCCTTCTGATCGGGGGCGAGAGAAATTTCGATCCGCTTGCCGGTGCGGCCGTAACGAAGCGCATTTTCTGCGAGGTTCTGAATCACCTGGCCGAGTTCCTCCCGGTCGCCGCGCACGAGAGGAAGGCCGGCCGGCGCATGGATGCCGATCTCGACTTCGTACCGCTCGGAGAGCGGCGTCAGGCCATCCGCAATATCGTTGACGACAGAGAAAAGATCGACAGCATCGGACGGGCGGACATGTTCGCGCAGTTCAATGCGCGAAAGCGAGAGCAGATCATCGATCAGGTGGCGCATGCGCGTCGCCTGGTCGGACATGATACCGAGGAACTTGTCGCGTGCTTCCGGATCATCCTTGGCGTGGCCGCGCAATGTGTCGATGAAGCCGGAGAGCGAGGCGAGCGGCGTTTTCAATTCATGGCTCGCGAAGGCGACAAAATCGGCACGCATGGCTTCGATGCGGCGCGCCTCGGTTATATCGCGCAGCAGCATGAAGATTGTTTTCGATGAGGACGGAGATGGTGTTCCGGTATCCGCTATGACGGACACCATCGCTGTGTAATTGCGCTGCACAGGCACTGGCACCGTATATTCGATGCTGCGTGCCTTGCCGTCCGCGATTACGCCGTCGATAGCCGTGACGAGCGGCGCACTGCGAAGCACGGTGGCGACATGACGGCCTGTGGAGGCGGTACCGACAAGCGCTTCGGCGGCCACATTCGCGAAGAGGACGCGGCCCGTGCCGTCCAGCACGATCAACGGGTCGGGTAGCCGGTTGAGGAGCGCGAGTGCAGTGCCACCCGATGCGAAAGCCGGCAAGCGGCTGTCACCGGTATCGGAGCCGATGCGGATGGGTGTCGTCTCTCCAACCGCGATCCACCGGCTGACCGCGACACCTGCGAGAAAGAGGAATGAAACGAAAGCGGCGATCGGATGCACGCCATCGAAAAGGACCAGCACCAGAAAAACGATGGCAGCCGACACGATAAAAGTGCGGGTGCCGGTCCAGCGGGAAACAAGATCACGCAACCTCTTTCGGCTGATGTCCGCCTTCGAATGCTCGTCCGCCGCCGCCATGTCGTTCCCGATTATACGCCGAAATCCCAGCTCATACCCTCGTGGTAGCACTTGAGCACCGATTTCGCGATGACAATCCGATGAACTTCGTCCGGGCCATCCGCGAGGCGAAGCGTGCGCGCGCCCTGAAACATGCCGGCAAGGGGCGTATCGCCCGAGACGCCAAGCGCGCCGTGAACCTGGATCGCCCTGTCGACCACACGTTCGAAAGCGGCGGGCACGAAGATCTTGATCGCAGAGATATCGACGCGGGCGGCGCTGCCTTCCTCCATCTGGTGTGCGCAATGAATGGTCATTAGGCGCGCGGCCTGAATATCCATGTAGCTGTCGGCGATGAAGCCCTGGATGAACTGCTTCGATTCCAGCTTGCCGCCATGCACGTCTCGTGAAATGGCGCGTTTGCACATCATATCGAAGGCGCGCCACATCTGGCCGATCGAATTCATGCAGTGGAAGACGCGGCCCTCGCCCAAGCGGTCCTGCGCGGCCTGATGGCCGGTGCCGGTGCGGCCGAGCTGGTTTTCGAGCGGCACGCGAACATTTTCGTATTTGATCTCACAGTGGTCGCCATGCGTGTGGCCCCAGACGGGAACGGAGCGGACAATATTCACGCCGGGCGTCGTCATCGGCACGATGATCTGGGTCATCTTGTCCTTGACGCCACCCTTGCCGTCCTTTTCTTCGGTGCGGCACATGACGATCGCAATATCGGCCCCGCGGCCATTCGAGGTAAACCACTTGTGGCCGTTGATGACCCAATGATCGCCGTCCTTCACGGCGCGGGTCTGGATCGCGTAAGGGTCCGAGCCCGGCTGGTCCGGTTCCGTCATGGAGAAGCAGCTCTCAATATCGCCCGCGATGAGCGGCTCGAGCCACTTCTTCTTCTGCTCGGGCGTTCCATATTTCAGCAGGATTTTCTGATTGCCGGAATTGGGCGCGACGACGCCGAAGAGACGCGCGGAGAAAGGCGACCAGGCCATGATCTCGTTCATGTAGGCGTGCTTCAGAAAGCCGATACCCATGCCGCCGTAATCTTCCGGCAGGTGCGGCGCCCACAGGCCTTGTTCCTTTACTTTCGTCTTGATCCCGGCACGGACGACCTCGGCCTCTTCGCCACCTTTGTAAAGGAGCGGCTCCGCGGGGATGATGTCTTCTGTAACGATCTTTGCTGTCATGAGCCGGATGTCGTTGATACCGTCTTCAAGCCCCGGAATCGGCTGCACCTGCATTGGATGTTCTCCCTCGGATCATTTTGTTTGAGCCAGCATAGAGGGGAGCGGCGCGGGAGGTCCAACGGCTTGCGAAAAGCAGATGGACGCTACGTGACATTCGCATGAATTCCCGTAGTCTAGCGCCGGATTTACATATGCTCAGCGAGGCAGAAGCGGCATGACGGCGATCGACGGCAAACTGGCGGTGGTGACGGGAGCGGCGAGCGGCATCGGGCGGGGCACGGCGCTTGCGCTTGCAAAGCGTGGTGCGCGGCTTGCGATTTCGGATCTCGACAGGGACGGGCTTGCGGAGACGGCGGCGCGGATCGAGGCGCTGGGCGCGAAGGTCACGACCTATCTCGTCGACGTCGCCGACAGGGACGCGGTTTACGCTTTCGCGCAGGAGATCGAGGCGTCGCATGGCGGCGCGGACATCGTCATCAACAATGCGGGCGTGGCGCAGATCGCGCGGGTGGACGAGCTTGCCTATGACGATTTCGAATGGGTGATGAATATCGACTTCTGGGGCATGGTCTACGGCACCAAAGCTTTCCTTCCGCAACTGCAGGCGAAGGGCGGCGGACACATCGTCAATGTGTCGAGCATTTTCGGATTGATCTCGGTGCCGACGCAAGCCGCCTACAACTCCGCGAAGTTTGCCATTCGCGGTTTCACCGAAGCACTGCGGCACGAGATGAAAGGCACGGAAATAAAGGTTTCCTGTGTGCATCCGGGTGGTATCAAAACCAATATCGTCCGTAATGCCCGTTTTCTGCAGAGTACGCAGGCGACGGTGCGCGAGGAGGCGGCGTCGGGCTTCGACAGGATCGCAAGGACGACGCCGGAACGCGCGGGCGAGATCATCGTGAACGGAATCGCGCGCAATCGCCCCCGCATCCTGATCGGCGTGGATGCGAAAATTGTCGATTGGCTGCAACGGCTTATGCCGGTTTCCTATGGCCGCATCATGTTCCGCGGCGAGGGCAGCCCGCTTGCCGGAGGCGCGGACGCGAGATAGGGAAACAACGCTCCGCCTACAGAGCAAAGCGGCTTATCCCCGCCCTGAAACGAGCCCGGTTATCCCCGTTTCGGGGGCCATTTATCCCCGGTTTTGCGGTGACTGTCATCAAACTGTCACCGAACCGTCACGAAGCGTTTTCGGGGTGTCTCAGGAGGTCGCGGAGGGGGACGCCAGGACGACTTGTCCCCGCCCGCCTCACTCGCCGGCGGAAGGTTAAAAATCCTCCGGCATCTTGTCCCCGGGGGTGCCGGACGGGGCATCCGGGGATAAGGGCAACCGGATCCTTATCCCGCCCGGGCGGCGCGGGGGACGAAAAAAGCGCGGAAAACTTGTCCCCGGGGGTGCAGGCAGGGGCACAGGGGGACAAGTCCGTTGACAAAGACGCCCGCCTGTACGACCTAATGGGCCATACACAATGACCGGGCCCCTCTGACGGCTTCCACCCCCGCCATGTCGGCATTGTTCATCTTCGCGGATGGCATGGAAGAGCGCCCCGAATTGGACCTCCCGGATTTCCTGTTTCTGTTTTTTCTCGGCAAGCCCATTTGGATGTGGGCGGGCTTCATCGCGCTTGTCATTTCGCTGCTGGCGCTCGACCTCGGCGTGTTCCATCGCAAGCAGCATGCGATCGGCGTTTCGGAGAGCCTGAAACTCTCCGCTTTCTATATATGTCTCGGGCTCGCCTTTGGCGGCTTCGTCTGGTGGTGGATGGGGCCGGATAGCGGGCTCAAATATCTGACCGGCTTCGTGATCGAGAAGAGCCTCGCGGTCGACAATCTTTTCGTCATCGCGATGATCTTCGCGCATCTCGCGATCCCGCGCGAATATCAGCACCGCGTTCTCTTCTGGGGCATTCTCGGCGTGATCGTGCTGCGCGGCATCATGATCGGGCTCGGCGCGACGCTGGTGGAGCGGTTCGAATGGATCCTCTGGTTCTTCGCCGCCTTCCTCGTCTATAGCGGCTTCCGGATGCTCTTTGCCGGCGAGGCGGACCAGGCGGAAGAGGAACACGCCGTCATCGGCTTCATGCGGCGGAACTTCCGCGTGACGAAGCGGCTGCATGGCGACCGCTTCTTCGTGAAGCGGCCGGCGGACCGCGAAGGCAAGACGGTGCTCTTCATCACGCCGCTCTTTCTCGCGCTTGTCGTGATCGAGGTGGCGGATGTCATTTTCGCGGTCGACTCCGTGCCCGCGATCTTCGCCATCACGACGGATGCCTATATCGTCTATACGAGCAATGTCTTCGCGATCCTCGGGCTGCGCGCGCTCTATTTTGCGCTCGCCGCCACCATCGAGCGGTTCCGCTATCTCAAACACGCGATCGCACTTGTGCTGATCTTCATCGGCTCGAAGATCGTGGTGGCCGACATGCTGGACATCGCGAAAATTCCGCCGGCGATCTCGCTCGGCGTGACGGCGGTGCTGCTGGCGGGCGGCGTCGCCTATTCGATGTGGCGGACGCGGGGCGAGACGCCGTTTTGCGCGGAGGATGAGGGTTCGCATCCTCGCGCGTGAGGTCCGGATGTGGCGGCCCCAACAACCAAAGAATGTCATCCCGGCGGAAGCCGGGACCCAATCCACGTTGATGCTTGCTCCATCGCCCCATGCATCATTCTGCGATGCGCCGCGCATAGCCGCTCTTGCTGAGGGACCCAATGGGTCCCGGCTTTCGCCGGGATGACAATTGTTTTTTGGTTTTTGGCAGAGGACGCTCCGATTTTGTCATTCGGAGTTGGGCGGGATATTCTTCGGGACTTCCCCCAAACGGATGGATTTCATGACGGATCAGAACGCCCAGCTCATCGGCCCCGCATCGCGCGTTTATTTTTCGCAGCGGCTTCGGCTTCATTATGTGGACTGGGGGAACGAGGGGGCGCCGCCCTTGCTGATGGTGCATGGCGGGCGCGACCATTGCCGGAACTGGGACTGGACGGCGCAGGCGATGCGCGACCGCTATCACATCATCGCGCCGGATTTGCGCGGGCATGGCGACAGCCAGTGGATGGTGGGGAGCGGCTATGAGCTCAACGATTACGTCTATGACATCGCGCAACTGATCCACCAGAAGGGGCTGGCGCCGCTGACCATCATCGCGCATTCGATGGGCGGCGCGGTGGCGCTGCGCTATGCGGGGCTTTATCCCGAGACGGTGAAGAAGCTCATCGTGATCGAGGGGCTGGGGCCCTCGCCCAAAATGCTCAGTGAGCGGAAGGAAATATCGGCCGACCAGCGCATCCGCAACTGGATCGACGAGGTGCGCAAGCTCTCGTCGCGCCAGCCGCGCCGCTATGACTCGATCGAGGATGCCTACAAGCGGATGCAGGAGGAAAACCCGCATCTCTCGCCGGAACGGGCGCGGCACCTTACCGTGCATGGCGTGAACCAGAACGAGGACGGCACTTACAGTTGGAAATTCGACAATTACGTGCGCGCCTTTTCGCCGATGGGCTTCGACGAGGAAACCTCGACGAAGCTCTGGGGCCGCATCACCTGCCCGACGCTCTTGATCCGCGGCACGGAAAGCTGGGCGAGCGACCCGGTGGCGGACGGACGGGCGAAGCATTTCCAGAATGCGAAGGTGGTGGCCGTCGAAGGCGCGGGGCACTGGGTGCAGCATGACAAGCTGGACGAGTTCCTGCGGCTGACGGATGAATTTCTGGCGGAGTAGGAGGAAGGAAGAAAAGGCCTTCTCACGCAGAGGCGCAGAGCCGCGGAGAAGAGAAGATTGGTTGCGCCTTCGGCGCGAAGAATGAAAGAAGACTAAACAAATGTCATCCCGGTGATCCCGGCTTTCGCCGGGACAGGAGCCGGGACCCATTGGTTCCCTCAGCAAGGGCGGCTATGCGCGGCGCATCGCAGAATGATGCACGGAGCGATGGAGCAAGCATCAACGTGGATTGGGTCCCGGCTTTCGCCGGGATGACAATTTTTATTTGATCTTTTGGCTGAGGGTTTGGTTGCGCCCTGACCCCGCCCAGAAAAATTCATAGGGAATTTTTCGACCCTCCCCCAAGGGGAGGGTGGGAAGGGACCACTGCGCTTTTAATTTTTCGAGGCTTCCTTCAGCGCCGCCAGCGTTTCTTCGGAGACGGGGGCTGTGAGGGCGCCGGCTATGGCGTCGAAGAGGGAGGCGACGAAGAAGGCGCGGGCCGCGGCGTTCGCCGTTGCGTCGGGACGGCGGGTCCAGATGGCGAGCGAGGTGAGCGCCATTTCGATCATCAGGCGCTGGCGCTGGATGGCGATTTCGGGCGGCAGCTCGGCGAGCACCGAAATAATGAGCGCGTTGGCGCGCGTGATGCCCTGGAAGCCGCTGCGGAGCGCCACCGTCGGCAGATCGAAATCGGGATCGTTGAGCACCTGCGCCGCGAAGCGCACAAAGCGCACGCCCTCCTCCGTGTCGAGAAGGCCGGTGAGCGGCTCGAAGGTCGCGCGCAGGATCGCGTGGAGGTCGTCCGCGCCGCCCGCCTCGATGAGCGCGTCGATGCGCGCCGCGCGGCGCTTGTCGATGGCGCCGACGCGGGCATCGAGAATGGCCTGGACCAGACGCTGCTTGGAGCCGAAGTGATAATGCAGCGCGGACTCGTTGCGCTGGCCGGCTTCGGCGTTGATCTCCTTCAGCGTGACGGCATGAAGCCCCCGCTCGCCAAACAGGCGCTCGGCCGCCTCCATCAAACGCGCGCGCGTATCGCCGCGCCGGGAGGTCTTGTCGGGGCTGTCAAGTTTACTCATACCGGCAGCGTAATGAAGGGCATTAGGGAGGGCAAGGGGGGACTTAGCTACCCCACCGGCCATCAAGCATTCAAAGGAAATAGCAGCTGCTGTTCCGGCTCTTCGATCACCGGCCGATCTGCGAATTGCACCCCCGCCATAGCCCCCAAATCGCGGACGACACGAGTAATGTGGTGAAGAGTATTCCACTCGCGCCACATAGATGCAGTTCCCGGACCTACCTTCGCCTGCCCCACCAAAAATATCCGGTTATCCGCGTAAGAAAACGAGCGCCCTTCATAATGGACGCTGTTTGAAATCCGCTGACAAACGTCTCGCATCAGATCAGCGTCACAACCCTCAGATTGCGCCCGAACGACGAACCAATGCGTAGCTGTTGCGTACCGAAGATGACGGATTGCACGACCTCCCCCGCCCTTCTTTTTCTTTTTTGGAAATTTAATCTCGGAACTATCCGCAGCAAAGTCTCCATAGCCAACTCGCTCAGGTGCGACACCACATTCAAGCATCGCCGCATGGAAAGCGGACCACTCGTCGCGGGGAATTAGCACACTTTCTCCGTGTCCAGCCGGATTCTTTGAGGGGAAGTTTGATGCTTGAAAGACTATACGCTGCCACCTGCCGATTTCGTTTGCGGTATCAAATATCGACGCAACTGCTCCCGCAGCAATTTCGGGCTTTAGAGGAGCCCCTTTAAAATCTAGAAAGATAACGCAATCGGAAGCATCAAGCCCCGCCTCTTTAAGTGCGTTGCGGACGGACTCGACTTCGACCTCTTCGTATCCAACCAAAACAGCTAGTTTTATTTTTCCCTTCCCACGCACATCGCGAAGCGAAGGGTTTTGAAGGTCGCGCAAAGTTGCAACAGGAACGATCTCCTGATTGCGGATTTGAGCAAGCTCCAAAATTCGCTTTATTCCAACTTCACCGACTTCATCCGCTATAAAGCTAAGATCCAAGAATGCTCGCCCTATTGGCCAATGCTTGCCGATTCTCTCCCCCGTCAGATAAATGACTTCATCAAGGGTAGGAATCCTTCCCAACTCCGGGTCGTACTCCTTTATGGGAGGAGCGATGAGCCGCGGCTCAACATGACGCTTCATATCCTGAGGCATCCTGTAGAGCGCGTACCGCTCTCCCTGCTTAAAACGCACACTAGGGTAATAAGTAAACATAGCTCTTGTCCTTACGTTGAAGACACGAACAGAGTACGCACTTTTTTTCCCCCAATTTTCTGTGAAAAAATTGAGTAGTCGTTTCTTTCTTTTCTAATTCTGCCAAACACTATTGAAGCGTGTATCCCAAGTTCAGCTGCAAATTTCTCAATCACTGTAGGTGACTGAGCTATTCTTGCCGATGATCGACGCCATAGTTCGTCCGGTATCAAGATGCTTGACGCGAATGCATCAGCCTCTGCCTCCATAGCATCCACTGATTCCGCTTCTATTTGATCGAAAAATCCAACCGCCAACCCCATTCGATAATGGAGAAGCACATGTGCCAGCTCGTGCAGAAGCGTGAACCAAAAATTGTCAATGGAGTCTTTTCGGATGGTCATCCCGATGACCGGAACATCTCCTTGCAAAAAAGCGGCTCCATCAATTGCAAGGCCGGGAATCTGCGGTTCGACCACCAGAATTATTCCATGCTGCAAGAGCATGTTCTGCGCTTCTAGTGGCCCCGCTTCATGAACACTTAGCTTCACCAAATCGGAGAGCCAAGTCAGCTCTAACGGCTCAAACTCTGGACGACTCGCATCAATTATTTCCTGCGCCCTATTCGAGACCCGCGCACGCCAAGCATGAAGCAAAATATCTTCGCTGTAGTCTTTGACGTTTAACCCTGTGCGCAACAAGGACGGGCTGCCAAAATCAATGCGGTTCTCCGCGATTAGCTTACGAAGTTCCTGTTCGTCATTTTCCTCAGAAAACCATCCGTGTTGGCGCCCGTGACTAAGAATCTTCCGTATACTTTGTTTTGAAACATTCTCTATCACTTGGTCGAGACCGCCAAATTCCTGAATGTCGGCGCGCAACTGGACACCAAGCAGAAGGGCAATCTTGGTGTAATTCTTCAAGCTAATAGTACTGTACCGATCAGCTTCATACCGTTGTACTTGCTGTTCTTTAAGGCCAAGCCTCCACGCCAAATCACGCTGAGTTAGCCCTCTAGCAATTCGCGCAACAATTAAGGCCAGGCCGGGATCACCACCGGCCTTTTGGCGCATGTTCTTATAATTTCCGTCGTCCTTAGCTTGCTCATAAGCTTCTACGGAGGATGTTAGTTCTTTGCGCTCAGCCTTTAGGGCGTGCGTCACCTGAAGCACAACTTCAGGTGGAAGCCCTGCAACCATAGGCTCCAAAGCCCGCTCCGAGGACAACGCCTCATTAAGGGCGGAAATTTTTGCGCGCGCTTCTTTAAGTTCGCGTTCGTTGAGAATCATACCGATAGCCATGGACAAGCTATACACAACATTTATGTTGTGTTCAAGGTGCGCCGGCAAAAAGCTTAATTTCAACGGTTCTTAGAGCCTCACCCTTCTCAACCGCAACGCATTCCCGATCACCGACACGGACGACAGCGACATGGCCGCTGCCGCGAAGACGGGGCTCAGTAATAGTCCGAACACGGGATAGAGAAGTCCGGCCGCTATGGGCACGCCGGCGGCGTTGTAGGCGAAGGCGAAGAAGAGGTTTTGGCGGATGTTGCGCATGGTGGCCTGGCTGAGCTCGCGGGCGCGGAGGATGCCGGTCAGGTCGCCCTTCACCAGCGTGACGCCGGCGGACTCCATGGCGATGTCGGTTCCCGTGCCCATCGCGATGCCGACATCGGCCGCCGCCAGCGCGGGGGCGTCGTTGATGCCGTCGCCGGCCATGGCGACGATGCGGCCCTCGGCCTGAAGGCGCTTCACGGTTTCGCTTTTCTGCTCGGGCAGGATTTCGGCTTCGACTTCGGCGATGCCGATTTCGCGCGCCACGGCTTCGGCGGTGCGGCGGCCGTCGCCTGTCAGCATGACGATGCGGATACCGAGCGCGCGGAGGCCCGCGAGGGCCTGGGCGCTGGTGGGCTTTATCGGGTCGGCGACGGCGGCGAGGCCCGCCAGCGCGCCATCGACCGCGAGGAAGACCACGGTGGCGCCGGTGTCGCGCAGCGCGTCGGCGCGGGGGGCGAGCGGGGATGTGTCCAGGTTCAGCTCGCGCATCAGCACGGGATTGCCGAGCGCGACGCGGCGGCCCTCGACAGTGCCCACGACGCCCTTGCCGGAGGGGGCGTCGAAATCTTCCGTGTCCGTCAGTTTCAGGCCTTCGGCTTCAGCGGCTGAGACGATGGCGGCGGCGAGGGGATGTTCGCTGCCGCGCTCGAGACTGGCGGCGAGGTGGAGAAGCTCCGCGCGGGTGAAGCCGGGCGCGGGCTCCAGCGCCTTGAGCACGGGTTTCCCTTCGGTGATGGTGCCTGTCTTGTCGATGACCAGCGTGTCGACCTTTTCCAGGCGCTCCAGCGCGGCGGCATTGCGGATCAGCACGCCGAGCGAGGCGCCCCGCCCCGTCGCCACCATGATGGACATGGGCGTGGCGAGGCCGAGCGCGCAGGGACAGGCGATGATGAGGACCGAGACGGCGGCGACCAGCGCGTGAGCGAGGGCGGGCGCGGGGCCGAAGAGGCTCCATGCGGCGAAGGCGAGGATGGCGACGGCGATGACGGCGGGGACGAAGATGGCGGCGACCTTGTCGGCCAATCCTTGAATGGGCGCGCGCGAGCGGCCTGCCTCCGCGACGAGGGCGACGATGCGGGCGAGCATGGTTTCCTCGCCGATGCCTTCGGCGCGCATGAGGAAGCTGCCGGAGCCGTTCAACGTGCCGGCGATGAGGCGGGCGCCGGGTTCCTTTTCGACGGGGAGCGGTTCGCCGGTGATCATGGATTCATCGACCGCACTGCGGCCTTCGATCAGTTCGCCATCGACGGGGACGCGCTCGCCGGGGCGGACGCGGAGTGTGTCGCCTTTCGCGATTTCTTCGAGGGGGACTTCTTCATCCGCGCCATTCACGACACGGCGGGCGGTGCGGGGGGCAAGGTCGAGAAGGGCGCGGAGCGCGTCGCCGGTGCGCTCGCGGGCGCGGAGTTCCAGCACCTGGCCGAGCAGGACGAGGACGGTGATGATTGCGGCGGCCTCGAAATAGAGCGGCACGGCGCCATGCGCATCGCGGAAGGCGGGCGGGAAAATGCCGGGGGCGAGGATGGCGGCGAGCGAATAGACATAAGCCGCGCCGGTGCCCATGGCGATCAGCGTGAACATGTTGAGGTTCATGGTGCGGAGCGAGGCGAGGCCACGGACGAAGAAGGGCCAGCCCGCCCAGAGGACCACGGGCGTCGCCAGCGCCAGTTGCAGCCAGCCGGAGGCGGCGGGGCTCAAGGGGATGTGGAGGCCGAGGAGGTGGCTGCCCATTTCCATGGCGAAGAGGGGAGCTGCGAGGATGGCAGCGACCCAGAACCGGCGCGTCATGTCCTTCAGCTCTTCATTCTCGGGCTTGTCGCGCGAGACGGTCATGGGTTCCAGCGCCATGCCGCAGATGGGGCAGGAACCGGGACCGTCCGCCACGATCTCCGGGTGCATGGGGCAGGTATATTTGCTGCCGGGGGCGGCGGGCTTCGGCGTGTGGGCGTGGGCATGGCCATGGGTGTGGCAGCAGGAGGCGGGGGCGTTTTCGGTGTTCATCGGGGCTCCGGAGCTTTCCAGCTTGTTTGCGAATTGCCTGTGAGGCGAATATGGGGCTTCCAGTAACGGGAAGGTCAAGGCCGCAAAGGCTTGACGCCCCGGCGCGGGGCTGGCACTTCGCTTGGAGGGGGCCAAACGGGGGGCGTGCGCGGAAGCCCATGAGGAGTGTGTCCGGATGGCGGCAGGAAGACGAGCGGGCGACGCGGCCAAGGGATGCGCATGAGAGGCGTATCGCGGCGCGCACTGGCCATGCTCCTGGCGCTGGGAGCCGGCGCGCTCTGGCTTGAGCCGACGGCGACGCGCGCGGCGGACGAGGACGAGGCTTCGGCCTATTCATGGGACCGGACAGAGGCGGGGCTCGACTTCACCACCGAGGTGCGCGGGCGGCGGATACCCGATTATCTGCGCGACCTGCTGGAGGATGCGCGCCAGGTCCGGCCCGATGTTCAGGACGGGCCGCCGCCGCCGACAACGCTGTCGCAATTGCGCCGCCGCGCGGCCGAGGACGCCAAGCGGCTGGAAGAGGTGCTGGCCTCCGAGGCTTACTACAATGGCAGCGTCGCGCATTCGGTACGGCAGGCGGCGGGCGGCTCGTTCGAGGTGGTCTATTTCGTGATCCTCGGCGAGCGCAGCATGATCCGGAATTTCGACATTGTTTACAGCGGGCACCCGGAGGGCGGCGAAGGACTGCCGCGAACGGGCGCGGAACTCGGGCTCGAACCCGGCAAGGCGGCGCGGGCGGAGCGCATCATCGAGCTGACCGGCGAGGCGGTGCGGCGGCTCCACAATAATGGCTATCCGAACGGCAAGCTCGACCGGCGGCGCGTCACCGTCAACCTGACGTCGAGCGAGGCGGATGTCACGCTCTACATGACGGCGGGAGAACGCTACCGCTTCGGACCTGTGCTGGTGACGAATGAGGGCCGGACGGACCCTGATTATGTGCGGCAGCTGACGACATTCGAGGGCGGCGAGGTCTATGACCGCAGCGAAGTGGACAAGACGACGGAGGCGCTGCGCGACACGGGACTTTTCAGCGGCATCTCGATTTCATCCGCCGAGCCGGAAGATGGAACGCTGCCGCAGCGGATCGAGCTGACGGAGCGGGCGCCGCGCACGGTGCGGCTCGGCGCAAGATGGTCTTCGAGCGAGGGGCCCGGCGTGCGCGGGAGCTGGGAGCACCGCAATCTCTTCGGACGGGCGGAGCGGCTGACGCTCGGGCTGACCATCGCGCAGATATTGCAGGCGGCGACGGCGGATTTCCGCAAGCCGGATTTCCTGCGGCCGGACCAGAGCCTGCTGGCGAGCTTCGAGATCGCGCATGAGGAAAGCGACGCCTATGACGAAAACCGCGTGAAGACCGGCGTGTCGCTGGAGCGCGTGCTGAGCGAGCGGTGGACGGGGACGGCGGGCGTGACCTTTCAGGTGACGGAGACGGAAGATTCCAACGGGCGCATCACCTATCAGCTTTTCGGCGTGCCGGTGACGCTGCGCTATGACAGTTCCAACGATCTGCTCAATCCGACGGAGGGCATAAGGGCGACGCTCGGCGCGACGCCCTATTTCGGCAGCAGCGACGGCAGACCGACGACCTTCACCAAGCTCGAAGCATCGGGGGCGACCTATCTGAGCCTCGCCGACGAACTGGTGCTCGCTCTTCGCGGACGCTATGGCCTGATCGCGGCGGAGGAAACGGTGGATGTTCCGGGCTCTACGCGGTTCTATGCAGGCGGGGGCGGCTCCGTGCGCGGCTATGGCTACCAGATGGCCGGACCGCTCGACGCGCAGGGCGATCCGACGGGCGGACGCTCCGTACTCGAAGCAAATGTGGAAGCGCGCTACCGGGCGACGGAAACGATCGGCCTCGTCGCCTTTATCGATGGCGGCCAGGCCTTCGAGAATATGACCCCCTCGCTCGGCGACCCGCTGCTCTGGGGCGCGGGGCTGGGCGTGCGCTACTACACGCCTATCGGGCCGGTGCGCGCGGATGTCGCGATACCGCTGAACAAGCGGCAGGGCGTGGATGATGATTTCCAGATCTATGTGTCGCTGGGGCAGGCTTTCTGATGGCGGGACAGGACAGAGTAAACGGCGCGGCGGCATGGGTTCCGGCTTTGGGGCGGATCGCACTCGGGGCGGTGTTTGCGTTTTTCGGGCTGGTGCTTCTCCTCATCGTGACCGTTATTGCGGTGCTCAATATCTCCCCGGCACGGCAGGCGCTGCTCGATTATGCGCTCGAGGCGATCAATACCGGGGAGACGCTGATCGAGATCGGCGATATAGGCGGGACCTGGCCCGGACGATTGCGGCTCAGCGATTTCTCGATTTCCGACGCGGAGGGGACGTGGCTCCGGCTGGAGCGCGCGGAACTCGAATGGCGGCCGCTGGCGCTCTGGAGCGGCGAGCTTCATGTGACCGCGCTCGATGTGACGGGGCTCGAGGTTGAGCGTGCGCCGGGCGGCGAGGAGAGCGCCGCCGATGACGATGGCGGCTTCTCGATGCCTGCCCTGCCCTTCGCCATACAGCTCGACCGTTTCGACATCAGGCAGACGCGGCTCGGACGCGAGCTCATCGGCGACGAGGTTCTGTTCGACGCTTCCGGCCAGGCGGGGATTTCGCGGCGCCTGACGGCGTTGCAGATCAATGCCGAACGGCGAGACGACGTGCCCGGTACGGCGGAAATTTCGTTTCGCTATGTCGCGGGACCGGAGCGCGGACAGCTGCGGGCGCGGATCGTGGATGGCGGCGGCGGAAAACCCGGCATCGCGGCGGGCCTGATGGGTGGCGAATTCGAGCGGCTTTCAATCGAGGCGACGGGCGAGAGCCTGGCCGGGCTGATCACCGGCGAGCTGAAAGCGGATGCGGGCGACTACCTGCAAACGGAAATCGACGCGCATGGCGCCGTCGGCGAGCGGCTCAACATCACCTTCAAGGCCGACGCTTCCGGCAGAGTTGTGCGGCGCGAACTCGAAGCCATCGGTTCGCCCGAAGCGATCACGCTGTCGGGCAAGCTGACGGAGACGGGGAACGGCGAATTCACGCTTGAGACGATGACGGCCGAGGCGGGCGAGCTTCGCCTTGCGGGCGCCGCGACGGCGCGGCAACTGACCGCCGACCAATATGGCATCGAGGCCGAGGGAACGCTGAGCGGTCTCGACCGGCTGCTCGACGCGGAGGATGCGGAACTGCTTGCGACGGCGGGCTGGCGGATCAGGGGCGATGTGGACAGCGGCTTCACGGCGGTGACGATCGACGAAGCGGAAGTGACGACGGCGGCGGGCACGGCGCAATTCAGCGGTGCGCTTTCGCTTGGCGATGTCTTCTCGGTATCGGGCGAAGGCGGGGCCGAGATTTCCGACCTGCGCCCGCTCGGCGACCTGCTCGGCCAGCCCCTGCGCGGGACCGCGACGCTCTCGCTTTCGGATTTCACGCTGGAGGGCGAGACGGGCAGCGGCGAGATTTCGCTGACGACCAGCGCCATCGAGACCGACGATGCGGCGCTCGACCGGCTGCTGGCCCGCGGCGTCGAGGGGGAAGCGCGGTTTGAACTTGGAGAGGGCGGCACCATCGCCCTGCCCGGCTTTTCGATTACGGCGGGAGAAGGCTTCAGCCTTGAAGGCAACGGGGCGCTGGCGGCGGATGGCATGCCGAGAGGCGTGGCGTCGTTGCAGGTGACGGAAGTGAGCGGACTGCTGCCGGATGCCGACACAAGCGGCGCGCTGACGGCCCATGCGGCAATAGACGGGCCGCTGGAGACGGCGAATGTGACGCTGACCGCCGAATTGAGCGGCGGCAGGCTGGCCGGCTTCGACGCGCGGCAGGCGCGGCTTGACGCGACGCTCCGCAATGGCAGCGGCCCGGCTTCCTTCCGTCTCAACGGGCGGGAGGGAAGCGCCGCGCTCGATATGCAAGTGACGCTGCCGGAGGAAGGCGGCGTGCGGCTCACCGCAATCGACGCGAATATATTCGGCGCGACGCTGACCGGCGACCTGGCGGTTTCGCCGGAGGGACTGGCGAGCGGCAAGATCGGCGGAGAGCGCGTGCCGCTGCAACCACTGGGCGTGCTGGCCGGACTGCCGCTTGAAGGGCGCGCCGACATGGCGCTGACACTGAGCGCGCAAGGCGGAAAGCAGGATGCGCTGCTGACGCTTGGCTCGCGGCGGATCGACATGGAGCTGACGGACAGCCTGACCATCGAGCGGGTGGAGGTGCGGGCGGCGCTGAGCGATCTCTTCGGAGAAGCGAGCATTGACGCAGGCGCGGAAGCGGCGAGCGGCGGCTCCGGCAATACGCGCTTCACCACACTCAACCTGAAGGCGGCGGGACCGCTGGAGCGCATGGAAATCGAGGCGCATCTGGCGGGCGAACGGCTGACGCTGAAGGCGGAGCCGGTGTCGCTCGACATCGAGGCGCTCTATGAACCGGAGGCGCTGACCCTTCAACGGTTTGATGCCGCGCTTGGCGAGGCGACGGCGCGGCTGACCGAGCCGGCGCGACTGGAGATGGGCAGCGGGCCGATGCGGCTGCGCGATCTCGCGGTCGACTTCAACAGCAAGGCGGGACCGGGGAGGCTGACCGGATCGCTGACACTGCGCGAGCGGGCGGCGCTGGTATCGCTTGATGTGAACCGCCTGCCGCTTGAACTGCTTGTTCCGTTCCTGCCGCTCGAGGCGACGGGCGGCACGGCTTCCGGCACCATCGAGATGGATACCGGCAGAGAACAGGCCGAAGTGGACCTGCAGATTGCAGACCTGGAGCTTGTCGAAGGCGGGATGGAGGCGCGGCCCGATTTCGACACGAAAGTGAATGCGAGCTGGGCACGGCGGCGGCTGGCGCTGCGCGTGAGCGCGCAGGGCGTTTCGGAGGAGCCGTTTCTTCTGCAGGCCTCGCTGCCGCTGATCCGCGACCCGCAAGGCGCATGGCCGATGCTGCCGGAGCGCGGCGCGGTGGACGGCAGCCTGACATGGCGAGGGCCGATCGAGACGCTGATGGCACTGGCCGACCTGCCGGGGCAAAGGCTGACGGGCCAGGCGGAAATTGCGCTGACGGCGGAAGGCGACATTTCCGCGCCGCTTGTCTCGGGGCAGGCACGCATTTCAAACGGCACGTTCGAGAATTTCGAGACGGGAACGGCGATGCGCGACCTCGAGGTCGTCATTCGCGGCGAACGAAGCGAGGCGATGAGCTTCACGATGAGCGCGCGGGACAGCGGCGACGGGCGGCTGACGGGCGAAGGCACGGTGTCGCTGGCGGCGGATGCCTCGCCCGCGGTCGACATCCGCACGCAATTTTCCGATATGCAGGTGGTGCGGCGGCAGGACCTCGTACTCGCGGTGAACGGCGCGCTGGCGCTGACGGCACCGGCGCTGCCGCCAAGCCTCGACCAGCCGATGCTTCTGGAGGGCGAGCTGACGACGACGACCGCGCGCTTCCATGTGCCGGAACAACTGCCGGGCGGAGTGGCGCATATCGACGTCATCCTGGTGCGGGGGCCGGGCGAGGCCGACATCGTGGAAGAGCCGGAAGAAGCGCCGCCGCTGCCGCTGATGCTCGACGTGCGGCTCGCCATCGGCAATCCGCCGGCGCGGGTAACGGGGCGCGGCATCAACTCGCTATGGACCGGTTCGGTGACGCTGACGGGGCTTGCCGAAGACCCGACCGTGAACGGAAGGATCGTCAGCGAGCGCGGCACGCTCGACTTCGCGGGCAAGACCTTCGTGCTGTCGCGCGGGCGGGTGATTTTCTCCGGCGAGAAGCCGATCGACCCGAGGCTCGATATTGCGCTGGATTATTCACGCAGCGATTTCGACGCGACCATCTCCGTGACGGGACGCGGCTCGGCGCCGAAGATCGGGCTCAGCTCCAGCCCGTCGCTGCCACGCGACGAAATCATCTCGCGCATCCTGTTTGAAAATGGTGTGGGGGAACTGAGCGCGCTGGAGGCGGCACAACTTGCCAGCACAGCGGCCGAACTTTCCGGCGGCGGCTTTGGCGGCTTCGGCATATTGAACGAGATACAGAACACGCTCGGCCTCGACGTGCTGCGCCTCGACCAGGGCAGCTCCGGCGGGACCATGGTTTCGGCGGGGAAATATATCCGCGAGGGCGTTTATGTGGGTGTCGAGCAGGGCGCGCTGGCGAGCGACAGCGGCGTGAGAGTCGAGATCGACATCACCGACAATATCAGCGTCGACACGAAACTCGGCAATGACGCGTCGAGCGATGTCGGCGTCAACTGGAAGTGGGACTATTGAGGCCTGTCAGCGCCCGAAAGTGTCCGTCGTCACGCCATCCGTCGTTACCGCGCCGGCGCTGAAATTCTGGATACGTTCGATCTGATCGCGCTTGCGGATTTTATCCTCGCGCTGCCGGCGCTCATATTCCTCGGCATACATTTCCGCATCGTTGAGTTGGGGCGTGTCGAAATCCGCATCGACATCGGAGCGGAAATTGACGGGCGGAGAGTCGACCGGGTCCGACAGCTCATAGACGATGTCGCCCGCTTCGGCGGGGGCGGCATCCTCGGCGTCCTGCGCATGGAGCGGGGCGGCGGCGAGCGCCAGAACGAAGAACGCGCCGAGAGCCCATTTTCCGGCTTCGGGAAAGGGAAATACTGTTCCGGCCATAACCACACCATCTTTCTGCAACGCAAGACCCGCCAAGGACCCGCCGAAAGGGAACTATACAGGAAAGCCGGGAGAGCGGCACTCGGATTTGAATCCGAACCGGGGCGCAGGGCGGAGCGAGGCTCAGGGAGCCTCGGCCACCTTGACCACGAGCTTGCCGATATTGCCGCCGTCGAAAAGCTTGTTGACGGCGACGGGGGCGTTTTCGAGGCCGTCGACAATGGTTTCGCGGTGCTTGAGCTTGCCCTCGGCGACCCAGGTGGCGAGCTGCGTTGCGCCTTCGGCGAACTTCGCCATGAAATCCACGACGATGAAGCCTTGCACCTCGATGCGGCGCATGAGGATGGGCGAGAAGTCGGCGCGCATGGCCGGGTCGCCGGTGTTGTAGCCGGAAATCATGCCGCAGAGGGGCATGCGGCTGAAGAGGTTCATCCGTGCCATGACGGCTTCCATGATCTCGCCGCCGACATTTTCAAAGTTAACGTCGATGCCGTCCGGCGTTGCGGCGGCGAGCTGTTCGCGCCAGTCCTTCCGCTTGTAGTCCACCGCCGCGTCGAAGCCCAAGTCCTCGACGATGTGGCGGCACTTGTCCGGCCCGCCCGCAATGCCGACGGCGCGGCAGCCCTTGATCTTCGCGATCTGGCCGACGATGGAGCCGACGGCGCCGGCAGCGGCGGAGACGAGGACGGTGTTGCCGGGCTCAGGGCGGCCAAGCTCCAGCAGGCCGAAATAGGCGGTGAGGCCCGTCATGCCGCAGGCGCCGAGCATGGTGGGAAGACCGACGGGCAAGCCCTTCGGCAGCACGCCCATCGCATTCATGCCTTCGTCGGCAATGCAGTAGTCCTGCCAGCCGGTGAGGCCGCTGACATGATCGCCTTCCTTGTAGCGGGCGGAATTCGACTTCACGACAACGCCGATGCCGCCGCCGCGCATGACCGCGCCGATTTCGACGGGCGGCATGTATTGATCCATGTCGCTCATCCAGATGCGGTTGGTCGGATCAAGGCTGAGATAGAGGACGCGGATGAGCGCCTCGCCGGGGCCGGGCTCGGGGATCGGCTGCTCGACGAAATCGAAGTTCGAGGTTTCGATGCGGCCGGTGGGGCGCGTCTTCAGGCGAAACTGGCGGTTGACGTCGTTCTTCATGTTTTTTCTCCACGGGCCTCACGGCATTACGATTTCGAACCAGAAGTCGAAGCGGTCGAGCATCGACAGGAGATCGGCGAAAGGCTCGCGCGCGCCTTCGATCGTCATCGACTTGTCGGCAAGCGCGGCGGCGAAGGCGCGTTCACCGATGACGAGCTCGGCCAGCACGGCGCGGGTGAGCGAGACGGAAGGCGCCTTCGGGTCTTTCCTCTCCGGGTAGTGATGCAGCACCGCGTTTTCGAGCGTCACAAGGAATTGCTCGTTGGTGTCGGTGAAATGGATGTTGAGCGCGATTTCACGCGCGCCCGCCTTTTCGCCGTTGAGGCGGACGGAGAGCGAATCGAGGAGCAGCTCGGCGGGAAGCGCGCGCATCTGGCCGGCCGCACCCTGGCGTGGCTCGGCGGCGGGCGGACGCGGATTGCGAAGCTCCATCGCGGCTGTGAGATAGAAGCCGCGCCACGGACCGGACTCCGCCTGATAGCCGAGCTGTTCCAGCGCGTCGGCCTGCAAATGGCGGGCGTCCGCATTGTCCGGGTCGGCGAAGACGAGATGGTTCACGAGTTCGGCCACCCAGCGATAGTCGCCATGCTCGTAGGCGGCGCGTGCCTTTTCCAGCAGCGCGTCGGCGCCTCCCGCGAGATCGACATAACGCTTTCCCGCCTCCACCGGCGGATGCTTGTGGAGGTTGGCGGGGTTGCCGTCGAACCAGCCGAGATATCGCTGGTAGACGGCCTTGGCGTTGTGATTGAGCGTGCCGTAATAGCCGCGCGTGTACCATTCGGAAGCAAGCGTCGGCGGGAGCGTCAGTTCCTCCGCGATCTCCAGCGGCGTCGCCCCATGGTTCGCCATGCGGAGTGTCTGGTCGTGGATATATTTGTAGAGGTCGCGTTGCTTCTTCAGGAAGGCGACCGCCTTCTCGCTGCCCCAGCGCGGCCAGTGATGGCTGGCAAAGAGGACATCGGCTTCCTTGCCGAAGAGGTCGATCGCCTCGTCGATGTACCAGCTCCACGATTTCGCGTCGCGGACCTGCGCGCCGCGCGGCGTGTAGATGTTGTGGAGGTGGCAGGAGCAGTTCTCGGCCATGCAGAGCGCCTTGAACTGCGGGAAGTAGAAATTCATCTCGGCGGGCGCCTCGGTGTCGGGCGTGACCTGGAAGATAATTTCCACGCCGTCGACGACGAGCTTCGTGCCGGTTTCGGAAATGCTTGTCGTCGGCGGCACAAGGCTCACCTGCCCCATCGACACGGTCTTGCCGAGGCCGGCATCGATATGGCCTTTCGCGTTTCGCGGCAGGAGCGCGCCATACATATAAGTGGCGCGGCGGCCCATGGCGTTGCCCGCCAGCACGTTTTCGCTGACGGCTTCTTCCAGAAAGCCTTCGGGGGCGATGATGCGGAGGCCATTTTTTATGTCCTCGTCGCTCAGCACGCCGCGCACGCCGCCGTAGTGATCAACATGGCTGTGGGTGTAGATGACGCCGGTGACGGGCTTGTCGCCGCGATGCTCGCGCAGGAGCGCGAGGGCGGCTGCGGCTGGCTCGGCGGAGATCAGCGGATCGATGACGATGTAGCCGGTTTCGCCTTCGATGAAGGTGATGTTGGAGAGGTCGAAGTTGCGAACCTGATAGATGCCGGGCACGACCTCGAAGAGACCGTGGACGAGATTGAGCTTCGCCTGACGCCAAAGGCTGGGGTTCACCGTGTCCGGGCAGCCGCAGCCGTCGCCCTGAAAGGCGAAGGCGCTCATGTCCCAGACGGCATGGCCCGCTTCGTTGAGGATTTTCGCATCGGGGATCGTGCCCATGAAGCCGCGCGTGACAAGGCCCATGTCCTCGTCCGTATCCGGCGGCAACTGACGCGCGAGGGCGGCATGGGCGCGGCGCGTGGCTTCGGTGGCGTCTTTTGGCTGTTCCATCTTTCCCCTGCTCCCTCTTTACAAGGGCTTTTTCTTTTCCGCGCCGGGCGCGAGGGGGGAGAGTACATGCTTGACGCCGCGGCACAAAGACCCGGCAGCGCTAGAACGAGAGCTCTTCCATCTCGAAATGCGAGACGAGAAAGAACATGTCGATCTCGCTGCCATCATGGCTCAAGGGCGCCATGATGATTTCAAAGCGGATGAAGGTCTTGTCCTGGTGCAGCACGTTACCGGTGAGCCGGAGCGGCGCGGCGAGCTCGACGACGGCGGCGGCGCCGCCGCGCCAGCGTTCCAGTATTTCCGGGGCGAGGACCGTGGCGAGGGGCTTGTTGTGGATCGGGCCGAAGACTTCCTCGAATTTCGCCCCGGCGAGGCGGGGGAAAAGTTCGACGCCGGCCGGCGTTTTACGGAGCTCGAAAAGGCAGAGATGGGGAAGGAGGCGGGCTATTTCCTCCGGCTTGACGTCGGAACGCAGCGGCATCGGCCGTCCGGCTGCTTTCTCGCGCCAGTAGGCAAGCCCCGCCTGAACCTCGGGTGCCTCGCAGGCCAGCGTTACGTCGAGATCGATGGGGGGCAACACAATGCTCTTGTGCCGCGCTGCAGCTCGACCAATGGACATTTCCAGCTCCCCCCGGATTTCGACATCTCCAATCCCGTGTGAATCGTAGTACCAGTGCCGCAAAATGGCAAAATGATCATTTTTAACGATCTTGCCACAGGATCGAGGCGTCTATGTCGGCGAGGGTCCGGCATCCCGTGAGCACCATCGCCACTTCCAGTTCGGCGCGCAGCATGTGGAGCACATGGGCGACGCCCGGCGCGCCGGCGGCGGCGAGACCGTCAATGACCGGGCGGCCGACCAGCACGGCCTTCGCGCCGAGCGCGAGCGCCTTCACAATGTCGGTGCCGCGCCTGACGCCGCCATCCATCAACACCGGCACGCGGCCCGCCACGGCCTCGACGATACCGGGCAAGGCTTCGATGGCGGCGGGAAGCGTATCGAGAGTGCGGCCGCCGTGATTGGAGACGACGATGCCCGAGGCGCCCGCCTCGACGGCGCGGGCGGCATCGGCCGGATGCAGTATGCCTTTCAGAAGGATGGGGAGGTTTGTATGAGCGGCGAGCCAGTTCAGATCCTTCCAACCCGGCGCGGCGGCGAGGAGCGGGCTTGCGAAGACGGCGCTCTCGCCCGGCCCCGCCATGTAGGGCGGAAGCGGGCGCATGGCTTTCAGGTTCACAGCCTCGACATCCGGCGGCAGGGAAAAGCCGGCGCGCTGCTCGCTGTTGCGCGCGCCATGCACCGGCGCATCGACGGTGAGAACGAGCGCGCGGTAGCCCGCTTTCTCGGCACGCCTGACCAGTTGGAGCGTGAAGTCGCGATCGGGCTGGATATAGAGCTGGAACCAGAGCGGGCCCGCCGCCTGACGCGCCAATTCCTCCATGTCCATGCTCGCCTGGGCGCTGACGACCATGCCCGCCTTCAATACGCCCGCCGCCGTGACCGTCGCCAATTCGCCGTCCGGGTGGGCGAGCTTCTGAAACGCAACCGGGGCGACCATGACCGGATGGTCGAAGGCGCAGCCGAAAAGCTCCAGCCGCGTGTGACCACCGGCAAGATCGGCGAGGACGCGATTGACGAGACGAATACGGGCGAAGGCTTTCAGGTTTTCGGCATGGGTCAGCGCGTCGGCGGCGGCGCCGTCCAGATAGGCCCAGGCGCCCTCCTCCACCCGCTCGCGCGCGAAGGCTTCGTAGTCGGCGGCGCAGGCAATTTCCGGCGGGATGCGCTCAAGCGGCGGTTTGCGCGCGGACGTCATGTGTTCGACCAGCGCCGCAGGAGATTGTGGTAGAGCGCCATGAGCTGCGGCAGGGCGGGGCTTTCCGGTGTGTCGAGCGTGACGCGCTGGATCGCGCCATCGAGCTCCCAGAGCATGGCGCGCTGGCTGTCTTCACGCACGAGGCTTTGCACCCAGAAGAAGGAAGCGAGACGCACGCCCTTCGTGACCGGCGCAACACGGTGGAGGCTCGTGCCGGGATAGAGGACCATATGGCCCGCAGGCAGCTTGATCGCGTGGCTGCCATAAGTGTCCTCGACGATCAGCTCGCCGCCTTCATATTCATCAGGCTCACTGAAAAAGAGCGTGGCGGAAATATCGGACCTGATCCGGTGCGGCGTGCCGGGGACGCTGAAAATTGCCGCATCGACGTGATTGCCGTAATTACCGCCGCCGCTATAGCGGTTGAAACGCGGCGGCAGAACCTTCAACGGCAAGGCGGCGGCGATGAAACGATCGGTCTTGCCGAGGCGGTCGAGAAGGAATTCGCCAAGTTCGACCGAGAGGGGATCGTCCTGCGCGAGCTGCTGGTTGTTTTTCGCCTGCGCGGCCATGTGGCCCGCCGTCTGGCGCCCATCCTGCCATGCCGCCTTTTCCAGCGCCTCGCGGCACTGGCGCAGTTGCGCCGATGTCAGCACATCGGGGATTTCCAGCATCATTGTCTGACCACTCCATCGGTGCCGCGCGCGGGCGCGGCCATGATACAGGCGAGGCAAGAGACGTCCAGCGCGCCGGAAAACAAAACGCCCCGGCCGCTTTTGCAGCCGGGGCGCTGACGATGCCGACCCGATGTCAGAACTTGAAGCTGGTGCTGACGATGAAGGTACGGGGATTGCCGAGCATGACGCGGCGGCCATTCCAGTTGGAGGAGGAGATGTAGGTCCGGTCCGTCAGGTTCTCCACGTTGAGGCGGAGGTCGATGCTCTCCGTCACTTCATAGGACACCATCGCGTCGAAGACCGTGTAGCTCGGCACTTCGCCGTAGCGGCTGTTGGCGATGACGCGGAGCGCATCGTCCGGGCGGCCGAGATAGGACGAGCCGACATAGCGCATGCCGCCGCCGAAAGTGAGGCCGACCGGCAGACGGTAGGTCGTCCAGAGGCTGGCGGAGACGTTCGGCGTGAAAGCCAGCTCATCGCCATTGGTGGTCGTGGCGGTGCCATAGTCGCCGGGATTCGCCGCACGGAGAACCGCGTCGAAGGCCGGATCGTGCTTACGCTCGCTATCCATGAGGAGGAGACCGCCAAAGACGTTCCATTCCTCGGTGAGCTTGCCCGTTGCGCCGAGTTCAAGGCCCTGGACGATCTGCTGGCCATAGCCGAGAAGCGCGCCGCCCGAGGAGAAGGCCACATCCTTCTTCTCCGTGCGGAAGAGCGCGGCGGTGGCGAGGAGACGATCGCCGAAGAGATCCCACTTGGTGCCGACTTCGTAATTATAGGCCGTGATGGGCTTGGCACCCGGCACGAAGCCCGGGAAGGCGTTTGCGCCGGTGCGCGAAATATCCGGGTTCGACAGGAACGAGCCGTAGGGCTGTTCCGACATGCCGAAGGAGACATAGACGCTGCCATTGGAGACGGGCTTGTGGACCAGGCCGATCTTGCCGCCGAGAAGCGTTTCGCTGTCGTCATAGGTGTTGCCGCCTGCAATCGATGCATCCGACGACACGATTTCGACCTCGTAACGCTCGGCGCGCACGCCGCCGGTGACTTGCCACTTCGGGTCGATTTCCATCGTGTCATACGCATAGGCGGCGATGGTCTTCACTTCGACATCCGCCGTGGAGGCGGGCACGAAAGGCGCACCCGGCGCGCGGTTCGGATCCGGGTTGAAGGCACTGGTGGTGCTGTTGACGGCGCCGAAGCGGGTGGCTTCGGATTCTTCCTTCGTCAGCTCGATACCGGCCGACACATGATGCCGCAACATGCCTGTGGTGAAACGGAGCGAGAGGTCGGTGAGATTGCTCAGGCTCGTGTTTTCGCGATCGTAGAACTGCGTCTGCGTATTGATGACGCCGCCGCCGGCATTGCCGGTGGGAAGCGTGTAGCGCGCGGTGCGATCCGTGACCGACCAGCGCGTCTGGTTGCTGAGTGTCGCCGTCGGCGCGAGATCATATTCAAAACGCGCGATCACGGCATCGCTGTCGACATCGTCGAAGTCGGAGGAGAGACCGAAGAAGGCGTCGCGCGACATGCCCGCGAGCGCGGGATCGAAGGCGGCCTGTCCATCCGGATTATTGGCGTTCATGTCGGAATAGGCGGCGCCGGGAACGCCCCATTCCGGGAGGTCGTTGCGCTCGACATGCTCATAGGAAAAGATCGCGCGGAATTCCGTGCCGAGGCCGAAAGCGAGCGAGGGCGCAATGCCCCATGCTTTCTGTTCGGCGATTTCGCGGCCCGGAATGCCGCTGTCTTCCATCAATGCATTGATGCGGATGGCGGAATTCTGGCCGATGCGCTGGTTGACGTCGACCGTCGCTCGCTTGCGATCTTCGCTGTCATATTCGTCGAAGCCGTAGCTGACGGTGCCGGCAATGAAGTCGTCGAGCTGCGGCGACTTGGTGACGATGTTCACATAGCCGCCCGCGCCGCCGCGGCCATTATCCGCAGCCGGGCCCTTGAAGACCTCGACCTGCTCGACGTTGAAGACATCGCGCGTGTAGCTGCCGCTATCGCGCGCGCCATCGATGAAGACGCTGCCGCTGGTATCGAAACCGCGCAGCGAGAAATTGTTGGCGGATGTGCCGAAGCCGTTTTCACCACCGTTGAAGCTGATGCCAGGGGTGCTTTTCAGGACTTCCGTGAGGTTGCGGGCGGCCTGTTCGCGGATGACTTCCTGCGGAACGACCGTGACCGTTTGCGGGGTGTCGAGGATCGGTGCCGTCTGCTTGGCGGAGGACAGGTCGTCGACCTTGTAATCCCCCTCGGTGTTGCCCTGGACATTGATCGGGGCCGTTACCGTGGCGCCATCCGCTTCCGCTTCGCTTTGCGGAACGGCGGGCTTCGGTTCCTGGGCGACGGCCGCGAACGACGTAATGGACACGGCCAACCCGGCCATAAGGGCCAGGTGCGAGGCCGATGATTTGAGCAGCTTGGTTCGTGTCATGTGAGTTTTCCCCGCCTTGAGTTTGAGAAGCACTCTTAAAAGAGGGGAAGACAATCGGAAAGCAAGGATTGCCCCGGATTTTGCGAATGCGTCGCAATGTTGCCCATATGTCACGACCTGATTTCATCGGGGATTCGGTCAAGGGGAACAGCGGGAAATGTAGAATGACATTGCGAGGCATTATTATTTGTGCTTGAAGAAGCCATAGATAAATACGAACAAGGGCCAGAGGAGCGAGCCGGCGAAGCGCATTTCGCCGCGGCTGCTGTTTTGGCATTGCGCCGAGTGGGCAGAGGCCGTGAAATCCGGCATCCGTGAGTAGATGGGTAACAGAATGACCAATGGGCCTGCGGGCAAGCTGCGCGCGACATTTTTCCACTTCTCTCTCGCCGCACTTCTGAGCGCTTTTGTGCTGGCCTCCCCGCTGCATGCGCAGGAGGCGCCTGCGGGCGACGGATTTGGCCAGGAAGAGAGCCTGACGCCGCTGGACGGCGCGGCGACGGAAGACGCCATCGGCATTTCCGAAGACCTGACAGCCGAGGAGCTGGCGGCGATGGGCGAGACGGAGGCGCTGCCCGACGATCTTTCGCCCTGGGGCATGTTCCTCGCCGCCGACATTGTCGTCAAAGCAGTGATGATCGGGCTCGTCTTCGCTTCGATCGTCACCTGGACGATCTGGCTGGCGAAGAACACGGAGATTGCACGGGCGCGCAGCCGGGCGAAAAGCGGCTTTGCCGCGCTTGCCGCTTCGAAGACGCTGGACGAGGCGGGAGAAAAACTTCGCTCGGCGAAAGGCCCGGTGCAGCAACTGGCGCAGGCGGCGATACACGAAATGCAGCTTTCGGGCACCGCGCCCGACAAGGAAGGCGTGAAGGAACGCATTGCATGGCGCTTCCAGCGCATCGAGGCGAACACGGCGCGTGAAATCGGCATCGGCACGGGCGTGCTTGCGACCATCGGCGCGACGGCGCCTTTCGTCGGGCTGTTCGGTACCGTCTGGGGCATCATGAACAGCTTCATCGGCATCGCGCATACTCAGACGACGAACCTTGCGGTGGTGGCGCCCGGCATCGCGGAAGCCCTGCTCGCAACGGGGCTCGGACTTGTTGCCGCCATTCCCGCCGTTGTGATCTACAACTCGTTCTCGCGCGCCATTGCCGGCTACCGCGCCATCGTTGCCGACAGTTCGGCGGAGCTGCTGCGCCTCGTCAGCCGCGACCTCGACCACGGCCGCGAACAACGGCTCGCCAAGGCGGCGGACTGAGCCATGGCTGTCCGTCTCGATCACGGCGACGACGACCTCGCCGAAACGCATGAAATCAACGTCACGCCGTTCATCGACGTGATCCTCGTCCTGCTCATCATCTTCATGATCGCGGCACCGCTGGCGACCGTCGACATTCCGGTTGACCTGCCGGCGGCGAATGCGGAGCCGCAGCCGCGCCCGACCGAGCCGATATTCCTCTCGGTGAAGTCCGATCTCAGCGTGGCGCTGGGCGAGGAAACGGTGCCGCCGGGCAGCCTCGGCGCCGCGCTCGACGCGCAGACGCAGGGCGACCGCGAGCAGCGCGTGTTTCTCCGCGCCGACAAGAGCGTTGGTTATGGCGACCTGATGCAGGTGATGAACGATCTTCGCGCCGCCGGTTATCTCAAGATCGCACTTGTGGGGCTCGACGCTTCGGAAGCGCCATGACGGCAGCCAACGGAGCGGAGGGCACAGGCCTGACAGGCGTCAGGCCGGCATGGCGTGCCGGCGCGATATTCGCGCTCGCGGCTCATGCGAGCGTTGCCGCCGCTGTGGTGTTCTGGCCGTTCGGACATCAGGCGCCGCCCGAAGTCGCTTCGGCGATCAGCATCGAGCTTGCGCCCGTGGTGAGCGCGCCGCCGCAGCCACCGACGGAAGCGCCGCCCGGACCGCAGATGGAGGAAACGCCGCCGGAGGAAACGGTGGAGCCGGAAATCCTGCCGGACCCGCCGCTGCCGCGCATCGAACCCGCCGAGCTGCCGCCGCCGCCGGAAAAGACGCCCGAGGAAAAGCCCGAGCCGGTGCGCGAGGTGCAACTCGAAACGACTGCGCCGCAATCGTCGCCCGCGCCGAAGGCGGAGACAGCGGCAGCGCCCGTCAACGCGCCGCCCAGCGCCGCCGAAATGCGCGCCATGCCGACCTTCCAGCAATTGCTGCTGGCGCATCTCGAGCGCCACAAGAAATATCCGCGCAACGCCAGGCGGCGGGCGCAGGAGGGAACGGCGCAGCTTTATTTCGAAATGGACCGCGAGGGCCGCGTGATCGAATACAGGCTGGCGGCGAGCTCCGGCCATGTGCTGCTCGATGAGGAAGTGCTGGCGATGCTGAAGCGCGCCGAGCCCCTGCCCGCTCTGCCGGCGGAGATTCCCGGCAAGACGAAAAGCTTCCGCGTGCCTGTGGTGTTCAACCTGAACTGACGCGGGCTCAGGGCGCGAGCACCACTTTCATCACATTGTCCAGCTTGCCGTCGAAAATCCGGTAGGCTTCCGCGCCATCCTTCAGCGACATTCTGTGGGTGATGAATTTTTCCGGCGTGAGGCGGCCCGCCTGCACGAGCGGGATCAATTCCGGCCAGTGGCTCTGAACGAAACAACCCGCGACGCGGAAAGTGAGCGACTTGTTGAAGGCGGTCCAGAGCGGATATTTGAAGGCCTGGTTCTGGTTCGCGCCGAAGACGGAGATGCTGGCATTTCGGCCGGCGACGGCGATGGCGAGTTCAATCGTCTTGTCGATGCCGACGGCTTCGACCGAACATTCGACCATCGCGCCGTCCGTCGCCTCGCGGACTTCCTCGATGGCGGTTTCGGGCGAAAGCGGGATTGCGCCGAGCGCCGCCGCCGCATCGCGGCGCTCCTTCACGAGGTCGATGGCGAAGACGCGCGCGGCGCCGAGCACAAAGGCCGACTGCACGGCCATGAGACCGATGGGACCGAGGCCGACAATCGCAACCGTCTTGCCGGGCCCGATATCGGCGTTCTTCGCACCCATATAGGCGGTAGGCAGATTATCCGTCAGCAGGAGCGCCTGATCGGTGGAGATGCCTTCCGGAATGCGCGTTGCATTGTTGTCGGCCCAGGGAATGGCGATGCCTTCGGCCTGACAGCCCTGAAGGTTGGTGCTGAGGCCATAACAGCCCCATATCTGCTTCGCGCATTTCGCCGGCGTGCCGGCCCGGCAGGCGGGACAACGGCCGCAGCCGCCGGAGCGGACGGCTGCCGACATCATCACCTCGTCGCCGACCTTCAGCGTCCGCACGTCGCGGCCGACCTCCACCACCTCGCCGACTGCTTCATGGCCGACACAATAGCCGGTGTCCTTGGAGAAGCCGTGGCCGTGATAGATGTGGAGGTCGCTGCCGCAGATGCCGCAGGACTTCATCTTCACGATGGCGCCGTCCTGACCCATCAACACGGGGTCTGGAAAGTCGTCGTAGCGGATGTCTCTTTCACCGTGATAGCCGAGCGCCTTCATGTCGTTGCTCCAGTTCAGGAAAGGATGAGGCCGCCATCGACGATGAGCGTCTGTCCGTAAATATAGGAAGAAAGCGGCGAGGCAAGAAAGAGCGCCGCACCCGCCATGTCCTCCGGCGTGCCGAGGCGGCCGGCGGGAATGCCGCGGATTGCCATTTCGCGGCGCTTCGGGTCTTCAGTCGTCACCTTGGTGAGCTTGGTATCCACGAGGCCGGGGGCGATGCCGTTCACGCGGATGCCATCCGTCGCCCATGCCTCGCCCAGCGTGCGCGTGAGGCCGACGGCGCCCGTCTTCGAGGCGTTGTAGGCGGGATTGCCGCGCGTCGCATGGAAGCCGGCCGTGGAGCTGACGGTAATCAACGCGCCTTTCGCGGCGGCGAGCATGTCGTGGAATTTTATCGCGCAGGCCATGAGGCTGTTGAGGTTGACGTCCATCACCTTCTGAAAGCCATCCATCTTGAATTCGCCGCGCTTGTAGATGACCGTGCCCTGGCAAAGCACAAGAATGTCGAGCTTCGCGAAGGGCGGCCGATATGCTTCGATGGCATCGAAATCGGCCACGTCCATATGGGCATAATGGAGGCCGGTCATGTCCGACCCTTCGCTGCCTTCGTAATCCTTCGCGGATTGCCTCGTACCCCATACATGCACTTCGGCGCCGCGCGTCCGATAGGCGTGGGCGATGCCATTGCCGATGCCGCTGGAGCCGCCAACGACGAGCGCCGTTTTGCCCGAGAAATCCAGATCCTTCATGCCGTTTCCCTCTTCTTTCAATATTCAGCCGATCCAGCGGAGCGCGCGTTCGAACAGACCGATGGTGCTCGCGTGGAGCTGGTCGCCGGTTTCCTTCGGTGCCTTGCCTTCGCAGGCGCGCGCATAGGTTCCCTCGAGAATGATGCCGAGCTTGTAGCAGGCGAGGACGCCGTACCAGCCTATGTGGCTCATGTCGCGCGAGGTGCGGGCCGCATAATGGGCGACAAGTTCATCCGCAGACGGAAAGCCATCCCATGGCGTGACACCCACCGCGCCGCCGCCACGCGGCGCATCGCCCTGCGGCCAGGTCGCCATGAGCCAGCCGAGATCAAGCAGCGGATCGCCAATCGTCGTCAGCTCCCAATCGACGATGGCGGCGAGTTCGCCGCTATCCTTGCGGAACATGACGTTGGCGAGGTGATAGTCGCCATGAATGATGCCGGGCCGAAATGTTTCCGGGCGGTTTTCTTCCAGCCAGCGCGCAACTTTCCCAACGCCGGGAATGCCGCCCGGCCCCGGCCATGACGGAAATTCGCGGTAGCTTTCGAGCTGTGCCTGCCAGCGCGCGACCTGGCGCTCCAGATAATTGTCGGGCTTGCCGAAGCCTGTCAGCCCCACTTTCTCGTAATCGACGGCGCCAAGCGCGGTTATGCCTTCGACAAGGGAGAGGCCCATGCGATGGCGGATGGCGGGATCTCCCGCATGGAGCGGCGGGAGCGCGACCGTCGGATTGAAGCCCTCGACCGGCTCCATCAGGTAGAAGGCGGCGCCGATGACATCTTCTTCAGGGCAGGCCGCGATCAGCCTCGGATGCGGCACATCCGTATCGGCGATGGCGGCGAGCATGCGCGCCTCGCGGCGCATGGTTTCATTCGAGTTCTTGCGAAGATGCGGCGGCGGGCGGCGGAGCACATAAGGACGGGCGTCTCGCACGAAGCGAAGCAGAATATTCTGCGTGCCGCCGCCGAGCAGCTTTGCATCCTCGATGGGCCCCGAGCCCAGCTCCTCACCATCCATCCAGCGCGCGAGCGCGTCGAGATCGACCGGCATTTTTTCGGTCATAGCCTGTCACCTCCCCGGCATCGGCCGATCCGGACTTATCATAAGCCGCCGCACTTCTCCAACAGGGCAGCAAGACGCCTGCCCGCGCGGCGCAAGGACGCTACGGAAAGAGATACCGGACGCGGAACGCGACCGAGAAAAGCGCACCGATTATGCAACAAATAGTTCGAGACACTTGCGGAGAACCGCTTCGGCTTCCAACATCGGACAAAAGATAAAGAAGGACAGCAGGGAGGCCGGCGAAATGAACGAGACATACGACCTGATCGTCGTCGGAGGCGGCATCGGAGGTTCCGCGCTTGCCGCGACGATGGCGAAAGCGGGCCACCGCGTTCTGCTGCTCGAAAAAAGCACCGTCTATGAAGATCACGTGCGCGGCGAATGGATTGCGCCGTGGGGCGTTGCGGAGGTAAAGCGGCTTGGACTCTATGATCTACTCGTAGGCTCGGGCGGACATCACCTCGCCAAGCATGTCAGCTATGACGAGACGCGCGCGCCGGAAGCAGCGGAGGCCGAACCATTACCGCTCGACATGTTCGTGCCGGGCGTTCCGGGGCCGCTTTGTCTCGGCCATCCGAAACATTGCCAGACACTTTATGACGAGGCGCTGCGCGCGGGCGCGACGGGCTTGCGCGGTGTGAACGTGACGAAGACCGAACCGGGCATGAAGCCGCGCGTTGAATTCGTGCATGACGGCCAGACGCGGCAGGCGGAGGCGAAGCTTGTCATCGGTGCGGACGGGCGGGCCTCGGCTGTGCGGGCAGCTTGCGGCATCGAGCTTCATCAGGACAAGCCGCATCACATGTTCGGCGGATTGCTGGTCGAAGGCGCGGATGGCTGGGACGCGACGAAACAGGCGATCGGCACGGAAGGCGACTTCGCCTTTCTCGCCTTTCCGCAAGGCGGAGGCCGCGTACGCGTCTATGGCAACTATTCGCTGAATGAACGGCGGCGCTTTGCCGGCGAGAACGGGGCACGCGACTTCCTCGAAGCTTTCCGCATGAAATGCGCACCGGAGAACAAACATCTCGCCGATGCCAAGCCGGCCGGACCGCTGCTCAGCTATTTCAACAATGATTCCTGGACCGATGCTCCTTTCGTGCAGGGCGCGGTACTTGTCGGCGATGCGGCGGGGTGGAACGATCCGATCAACGGGCTCGGGCTTTCGATCACTTACCGCGATGTGCGGATGGTGAGTGAGCTGCTGAAGGAGAACGAAGAATGGGGCCCCGCGCTCTTCAAGCCTTATGGCGAGGAGCGCTATGAACGGATGCGCCGGTTGCGCTTCGCCGGTCAGCTGCAGGCGACACTCGACGCGGAATTCGGGGAGGAGGCGCGCGAGCGGCGCCGCAGCTACGACGAGCGCAAGGCGGCGAACCCGGCGCTCGGCGCACATGCTTTCGCAATCATGGCGGGGCCCGAGACGCTGCCGCCCGAGATGTTCACCGAAGAGCACCGCGCAAATGTGCTCGGCACGCGCGTGAAGGGAGAGGTCGAATGAGTGTCGATATCGAGAGCTTCAACGCAAGCTGGCTTGCAAAGTGGAGCGAGAAGGATGTGGCCGGGCTGCTGAAATTCTATTCGGCGGATACGGTTTACCGCGATCCGCAGGTGCCGGACGGGCTGAAAGGCGAGAAGGCGCTGGGCGACTATCTCAAGCAGCTTTTCGACAACACACCGCCGATGCATTACGCACCGCACGAGACATGGAAGACGGCGAACGGCTTTTGCGGCCGCTGGTATTGCACGATCTCCGCGCCTGACGGGACGAAGAGCCTGATGCGCGGTTTCGACCTCGTGGTGCTGGAAGGCGACAGGATAAAGCTCAACGAGGTCTATGTGCATAATGTGACGGCGATACCCGAATAATAAGAAACCTGGAGGTCCCAATGGGAGAGGTATCGGAACTGCCGATCGTCGGCTGGACGAAGATCACGCCGGAATGGATGACCGCTGTGCTGCGCGGGGCGGGACACGAGGCGACGGTGGCGGAAATCTCCGGTCAGCGCGTGGGCACGGGCCAGGTTGGCGAGAGCGTGCGCTTCGCGCTCACTTACAATGGGGATGCGAAGGGCGCTCCCGCCACGGTGGTCGGCAAGTTTCCCTCGCCCGACCCCGAAAGCCGCGCGACCGGCGTCAATTTCGGAAACTATATCCGTGAGGTGAATTT
This sequence comes from Parvibaculum lavamentivorans DS-1, assembly GCF_000017565.1. NCBI lineage: Bacteria > Pseudomonadati > Pseudomonadota > Alphaproteobacteria > Hyphomicrobiales > Parvibaculaceae > Parvibaculum > Parvibaculum lavamentivorans. The sequence goes on along the minus strand of NC_009719.1, from coordinate 392,929 downwards.
CTATCGGCATCTTGCGGACAGCGCGGGCTTGACCACGCCTGTCTGCCTGCATGCCGATGTGGACCCGGAGACGAGCGACTTCGTGCTTATCATGGAAGACCTCGCGCCCGCACAGCCCGGCAACCAGCTGCGCGGCACGTCGCTTGCCGAGACGAAACTTGTGCTGGAAGAAGCTGCGAAATTTCATGCCTCGCACTGGAACGATAATGCGATGGACGACATCCCGTGGCTCTTCGAAACGAAGGCAGCGCCGCGCCGCACCGAACCGAACCTGATCGGCCTTCTCTGGAAAGGCTTTCGCGAGCGCTACGGCGCGCGCATTCCCGCCGACTGCGTCGAGATCGGCGAGGCAATCACCCGGAACTTCCATCATTTCAAGGACGGCTATGACGGGCCGAAATGCCTCACGCATAACGACTTCCGGCCGGACAACATGATGTTCGGGACAGCAGAGGGCGGCTATCCGGTGGCCGTGGTCGACTGGCAATCTGTCGGTTTTGGCTGCTGCATGGCCGACGTTTCCTATTTTCTGAGCGGCGCGATGAAGCGAGAGGACCGCAAGGCGCATGAGCACGAGCTTCTCACGGCCTATCACCGCCGATTGGAAGAGCTCGGGGTTAGCGGCTACTCGTTCGACGAAATGATGAAGCACTATGCGCTTTACAGTTTCTCCCTCTTCAACATGGCCTTTACCGCTTCGATGATCGTCGAGCGGACGGAACGCGGCGACGAAATGTTTTTCCAGATGATGCGCGGCGGCGCGGATCATGTGCTCGATACGAGGGCTCTCGACCTTCTTCCCGATTGAACAGCAAGGAAAGCGGCATGACAGAGACCAGGAAACTGCGGATTGCCATCATCGGCGCCGGCGCTTCCGGCATCATGGCGCTCATCAAGCTGCGGGAAGCGGGGATCGGCGATGTCACTATCTATGAGAAGGCGGACATGCTGGGCGGGACGTGGCGCGACAATCGCTATCCCGGCGTCACCTGCGATGTGCCTTCGCATGGCTATCGCTATTCCTTCGAGCCCAATGCCGAATGGAGCCGCGTCTGCGCGCCGGGAGCGGAAATTCTCGATTACCTGAAGTATGTCGCGCGCAAACACGATGTCGAAGCCGCGATCAGATACGGACACGAGGTTGTCCGCGCCGACTACCGTGACGGCAAATGGCAGATCGAAACGTCGAAGGGACCGCAGGGCGCATTCGATGCCGTCATCACGGCGACGGGCGTGCTGCATCATCCGTCCTATCCCGACATTCCGGGCCTTGAGGATTTCGCGGGCGAGGCGTTTCATACCTCGCGCTGGAAAGACGACGTGGACCTGAAGGGAAAGCGCATCGGGGTGATCGGCACGGGCTCCACGGCGACGCAGATTACCGGCGCGGTGGTGGACGAAGCTGCGTCCTACACGCTTTTCCAGCGGACCGCGCAATGGATCGCGCCGCTGCCGCAGGGCCCGATACCCGAGGAGCAGAAGGCTCTTTTCCGCGCGAGGCCCGAGCTCATGCAATCCGAATATGAGCGCATTTCGCATGAGAATAACTCGAAGTTCGCCGCCGCCATCGTGGGTGCGAATCCGCGCGCCTATGAAAAGCTTGTGGAAGTGTGCCGGGACTATCTCGAGACGGTGCGCGATCCACTGCTCCGGGCGAAACTCACGCCGGATTACAGCGTCGGCTGCAAGCGGCTTATTCTTTCGGAGAATTTCTACGAGGCGATACAGAAACCCAATGCGGAGCTTGTGACCGAGCGGATCGAGCGCTTCGAGGCCGGCGGCATCCGCACGGCGGACGGGCGGCTTCATGAACTCGATGTGATCGTGCTGGCGACCGGCTTCAATACGCACCAGCTGATGCGGCCCATGGAAGTGACGGGGCGCAACGGAAAGACGCTGAACGAAACATGGGAGAAGGGAAACGAGGGCTATCTCGCCGTGACCGTGCCCGGCTTTCCGAACTGGTTCATGATCGGCGGGCCGAACAGCCCGATCGGGAATTTTTCATGGCTGCTGACGGCGGAAAACCAGTTCAATTTCGCCCTGAAGCTGATCCTGCGCCTGCGCGACGGCAACATATCGGAAATCGCGCCGAAACCGGAAGCCGCGAAAGCCTTCAACGAAGCCGTGCGCGCGAAGCTGCCCGACACGGTGTGGGCAACGGGCTGCAAGAGCTGGTACATCGACAAGTTCGGCAACATAGCCTCCTGGCCCTGGACGTTCGAGAAGTTCCAGGAGGATATGAGCGAGCCGGTATGGGACGATTTCGAAGTGGCGTGAGGATCAGCCTCCGAAATTCGGGCGGCGCTTTTCGAGATTGGCCATGATGGCTTCTTTCTGATGCGCGCCGCCCATCAACTTGTCCTGCTCGACGGATTCGGCCAGCAGGATCGCGGCGGCGTCATTGTCCGGCGCGTCGTTGAGGATGCGCTTGGCGGCGCGGATGGCGGACGGGCTCTTGTCGGCAATTTCGCGCGCGACGCTCAGTGCCTCGGCATAAGGGTCGTTGCAGAGCCGCGTCGCAAAGCCATAAGCCAGCGCATCGTCGGCCTCGAAGATGCGGCCCGTATAGGTGAGGTCGCGGATGATGTCCTCGCGCGCGAGGCCCTTCATCAGGAACATGCCGGCCATGTCGGGCACGAGGCCCCATTTGATTTCCATGACCGAGAAGCGCGTGCCGGGCGCGACGAAGCGCATGTCGGCACCGAGCGCGACCTGAAAGCCGCCGCCAAAGGCAACGCCATGAACGGCCGCGATGACCGGAACCGGAATGTCGCGCCAGACGAGCGCCGCATATTGCGCCCGGTTCGCTATGCCGTGCGTGCGCGGCGCGAGGCGGCCGGTGACGCTCGATTCCTTCGCGGGTGCACTTTCGCTGCTGGCCATGCGGCCGAAATTGCTCATGTCGAGGCCGGCGCAGAAGGCGCGGCCTTCGCCGGAGATGACGACGGCGCGCACGGCGCTGTCGGACTTCAGCTTTTCGCCGGTTTCGAGCAGCGCCATGAACATCGCGTCGTCCAGCGCGTTCATCTTGTCGCTGCGCACGAGGCGCACATCGGCGACGCCGTCCGTGATTGTCGTCCTGATGCGATCTTCCATGAGCCGAGCCTCCCGATTGTTTTTCGTATTCAGTTGCAAGAGTCATAACGGGCCGGCGGACGAATACAAGGCCGCGGCGCAGACCGGCCTATTCCCCGACGTCACGATAGAAGAAGGATGCCGTCACCACGCCAATGACGAGCGCGATGCCGAGAAAATCGAGCCAGACCCACTCGGCATCGAAGGGAAGCGGCACGCCCGCGAGGCGGAGCAACGCTTCCGCGCCCACGACCAGCGCCGCGCCCGCCGCGCATGTGAGGACATGCGCGGCGATGCGACGGTGTGTAAGGCGCCAGGTCATGTTCCCTGTCAGGCCGCCAGCAGGCCTTCGAGGCGCTTGCGGATGATCGTCTCCGCTTCCGACATCATGCGGTCGATCAGTTCCTTGCAAGTCGGGACGTCATGGATGAGCCCGGCGACCATGCCGCAGCTCCAGGCGCCGGCGTCCATGTCGCCTTCCTGCATGACGCGCGGATAGACGCCTCCCACGAGTTCGCGAATATCCTCAATGCCGAGGCTTGCACCCTTCTCGCGCTCGATCTCGACAATCTTTTCGACCGCCGGATTGGTCAGCACGCGCTCCGTGTTGCGGAGCGGGCGCATGATGAGACGTGTATCGAGTTCGCTGGCGGCGATCAGTGCCTTCTTTACATTCTCATGCACCGGCGCTTCCTTCGTGGCGATGAAGCGCGTGCCCATGTTGATGCCGTCGGCACCGAGCGCCAGCGCGGCGACGAGCTGCGAGGCGGTGCCCATGCCGCCGGAAGCGACGAAGGGAATTTTCAGTTCTTCCGCCGCGCGGGGCAGCAGGATCATGTTCGGGATGTCGTCCTCGCCCGGATGGCCGCCGCATTCGAAGCCGTCGACGCTGACGGCGTCGCAACCGATGCGCTCGGCCTTCAGCGAATGGCGGACGGAGGTGCATTTGTGGATGACCTTGATGCCCGCTTCTTTCATCGCCGGCATGTAGGCTTCGGGGCTGCGGCCCGCCGTTTCCACGATGCGGACACCGCCGTCGATGATCGCCTTGATGTATTCCGGGTAGGGCGGATTGGCGAAGCCGGGCAGGAAGGTGAGGTTCACGCCGAAGGGCTTGTCGGTCATCTTGTTGCACTTCGCGATTTCCTTCGCGAGCGCTTCCGGCGTCGGCTGGGTGAGGCCGGTGATGATGCCGAGGCCGCCCGCATTGGACACGGCCGCCGCCATTTCGGCGAGACCGACGAAATGCATGCCGCCCTGGATGATCGGGTGCTGGATGCCGAAAAGCTCTGTAATGCGCGTCTTCATATCATTCTCTCCCGGGTGCCCCTGGCTGCGTGACGATGCGCCGAAACGGGTTGGTTTGCGTTCTGCCCGGACGATAGCCCTAACGGCGCGACGGTGGAACTCGTCCCGAGGCAATCTCTCGTTCAAAAGCGAACAACCGGGTGACGGACCTTGCCACCTGCCGCAACGGAAGAATGCCGGTTTCTCTGTCTTGAGTATTGACATGGTGAGTGTCAATATTGTGCCGGGCACTAACCGACGCAAAGGCAGGAGCGGCCAGCATGCAAGTTATCAACGAGGTCTTCCCCACCGATCCGGAGCACATCAAGCAGATGATGGAGCCGGGACCCGAAGGGCCGATCTTCATGGTCAACCTGCTCAAGTTCAAGGAGCGGGCGGAATACAAGGACGGGCGGGCAAGCGACCTCAGCGGGCGCGACGCCTATATGATCTATGGCCGGGCGGTGAGCGAGCTATTGCCAAAATTCGGCGGCGGGCCCGTTTTTGCGGCCGATGTCACATTCCTCGCGCTGGGACAGGCGGAGGAATTGTGGGACGAGATCGCCATCGCCACCTATCCGAACCGGCGGGCGATGATCGAAATGTCGATGTCCGCCGAGTGGCAGGAGATCGCGGTGCATCGCGATGCGGGGCTCGCGGGCCAGCTCAATATCGAGACGGTGTTGCAGCAGGGCTTCGACTCGCCGCTTGCCGCTATGATGAAAGGCATCACGAAGGGAAATCGCTGATGGTGCATACGCCCAAGGCGGAAGACGGGCGGAAGCTTCGCAGCGAGGAAAGCCGGCGCAAGATCGTTGAAGCGCTGTTCGAGATCACGCGCTCCGGAACGATGGCACCGAGTGCGGCGCAGGTTGCTGAGAAGGCCGGCGTCGGCGTGCGCACGGTCTTTCGTCATTTCGAGGAGATGGACAGTCTTTACAGCGAAATGTCGGAGCAGGCCGCGGCGCGCATCCTGCCGGTCGTGAGGGCGCCCTACACTGCCAGCACCTGGCGCGGCCGGCTGGACGAGCTGCTCGAGCGGCGTTTCGGCATCTATGAGGAGATGCTGCCAATCAAGATGGCCGGCGACATCTACCGGTTCCGATCGTCCTTCCTGATGCAGGACTATCAGTACTATCTGCAGGTGGAGCGCGAGACGCTTTACGAGGTGTTGCCCGCGCGCGTCGCGAGAAACAAAAAACTCACGGAAACGCTGCTGCTGCTGGCGAGCTTCCAGACATGGCGCCAGTTGCGGCAGGACCAGGATCTGAGCTCCGGGGAGGCCGCGGAAGCGATCCGGGCGGCCGTCGGCCAGCTTACCGAATAGCACCCGGTCTTGACCCTGCATGTTATGTCACACATAGTGCCAATAATTTAACAGCGAAAATGGGGTGGGGAAATGAACGGGCTCAAGAAGTGGCAGGCCTATGCGCTGGCGGGCGTGGTGGCGCTCGTGGCGATTGCCGGAACGGCCTATGCCTTCCGCAAGGACATGGTCCTCTATTTCGTGGCGACGCGGGCGCGGGATGCGACTGTCGTCGAGCCCAATCGTGAAATCGTCTGGGATCAGGGACCGGCGGTCGCGGCGGAGCCCGCAGGCAACCGTCCGCCCAATATCGTCGTCATCCTCGCCGACGATCTCGGCTTCAACGACATCAGCCATTTCGGTGGCGGCATCGTGCCGACGCCCAACATCGATTCCATTGCCAGGGGCGGCGCGAACTTCACCTCCGCCTATTCCGGCACAGCCGCCTGCGCGCCTTCACGCGCAATGATCATGACCGGCCGCTACGGCACGCGCACCGGCTTCGAGTTCACACCCACGCCGCCCGGCATGACGCGCATCGTCGACATGTTCTACAATGACGGCACGCGAACCCATGAGATGCTCGTCGACCGCGAAGCGGCGGCGAAGGCCCCGCCCTTCAGGGAACAGGGCCTGCCGGGCTCGGAGATCACGCTGGCGGAAGCACTGAAACCCAAGGGCTATCACAACATCCATATCGGCAAGTGGCATCTCGGCAATGCGCCTGAGTTTCTGCCGAACGCGCAGGGCTTCGACGAAAGCGTCATGCTGGAGAGCGGCCTCTTCCTGCCGGAAGACAGCCCGGACGTCGTGAACGCCAAGCTGCCCTTCGATCCCATCGACCAGTTCCTGTGGGCACGCATGCAGTATGCGACATCCTACAATGGCAGTGCATGGTTCGAGCCGAAGGGTTATCTCACCGACTTCTATACGGACGAGGCGATCAAGGCGATCGAGGCCAATCGCAACCGGCCCTTCTTCCTCTATCTCGCGCATTGGGGCGTGCATACGCCACTGCAGGCGTCGAAGGCGGATTACGACGCGCTGTCGCATATCGAGGACGAGCGCCTGCGGGTCTATGCGGCGATGATCGTCGCGCTCGATCGCAGTGTCGGCCGAGTACTGCAATCGCTGAAGGAGAACGGGCTTGAAGAGAACACGCTGGTGATCTTTTCCAGCGACAACGGCGCGCCGGGATATATCGGCCTGCCGGATGTCAACAAGCCCTATCGCGGCTGGAAGCTGACTTTCTTCGAAGGTGGCATCCGCGTACCGTTCTTCGCGAAGTGGCCGGCGCGCATTCCGGCCGGTACCGAGCGCACGACGCCTGTCGCACATCTCGACATGTTCCCGACCATCGTGGCGGCGGCCGGGGGCGAGCTGCCGGCAGACCGCGTGATCGACGGCATTGATCTCCTGCCCTATGCCGCGCGGGGCGAAAAACCTGCGCCGCGTCCGATCTTCTGGCGCGACGGTCATTATCAGGCGGTCCAAGCCGATGGCTGGAAGCTGCAGATGGCGGAGCGGCCGAACAAGACCTGGCTCTTCAACCTCAAAACCGATCCGACCGAGCAGAACAATGTCGCGGACGAGAACCCGGAAAAGGTCGCCGAACTGAAGGCGCTGGTCGAGGCGCATAACGCAACACAGCGGGAACCGCTTTTCCCGGCGGTGGCCGAAATGCCGGTGACCGTCGACAAGACGCTGGAAGAGCCGGTGACCGAAGACGACGAATATATCTACTGGCCGGGCTGAGGCCCTACGCGACTAGACCGCTTCGAGAAGGGCGACCGTGCCCTGCCCGCCATCGGCGCAGACCGAGACGATGGCGCGCGATCCCTTGGCCATGGCGGATAGCTCCTTCACCGCCTGGCTGAGAATGCGCGCGCCCGTCGCGGCGAAAGGATGACCGATGGCCGTCGAGCCGCCGTTCGGATTGAAACGGTCCCACGGAAATTCACCGAGGTCGACATCGACGCGGGCCTTCTCGCGGCGATAGGCGGGATCGGACGCCATCTTGACGTTCGCGGCGGCCTGCGCGGCGAAGGCTTCGTGAATTTCCCAAAGCGCGATGTCCTTGAACTTGAGACCGTGACGCGCAAGGAGGCGAGGGATCGCGCGCGCGGGCGCCATGAGGATGCCTTCGTCGAGACGGAAATCCATCGCGGCGATTTCCCAGTCGACGAGCTTCGCGGCATAGGCGCCGCCGAGGCGCGCGAGGCCTTCCTTGTCGGCCACCCAGAGCGACGACGCACCGTCCGTCAGCGGAGAGGAATTGCCGGCGGTGAGCGAGCCGTTCACGGGATCGAAGGCGGGCTTCAGGGCGGCGAGGCGTTCGGCACTGGTGTCGCGGCGCGGGAAGGTGTCGTGGTCGACATCGCCGAAAGACAGAACGAGATCGGAGAAGAAACCCGCATCCTGGCCCGCGACCGCGCGCTGGTGGCTCCAGAGCGCGATCCTGTCCTGCTCCTCGCGCGTGATGCCGAAGCGCTTGATCGTGTCTTCGGTGTGCTCGCCCATGGAACGGCCGCTGATGCGGTTGGCCCAGCCGCGCACTGGAAGGTTGTAGTCGTCGGGCGTCACGCTTGAGAGCGTCTTCAGTGCGGCTTCCGGGTCTTTCGGGAATTGCGCGAAGATCGTATCGGCGACGGAGGATTTCAGCGCGAGGGGCACATGGCTCATCGTTTCCACGCCGCCGATGAGTGCGAGATGCGTGCCGCCGCGACCGACCATGCCGGACGCCTGAATGGCCGAGCCGAAGCTCGTCGAACAGGCCATCACAGTAGAGAAGGCCGGGATCTCCGGGTCGAGGCCGGCTTCAAAGACAAGCTCCCTGCCGATATTCGAAATCGTCGGATCGGGGATGACCTGACCCCAGATCAGAAAATCCGGCCGCGCCTTCGCCGCCATCGCGGCGGCAACCGGCCGGGAGAGATCGAGCGCGGTATATTTGGCGAAGGCGCCTCCGGCCTTGACGAAGGGAGTACGCAAACCCGAGGAGAAATAGACATCCTGCATGGGAAACTCCTTTGACCCGCGATATGGAAATACCCTCGTCAATATGGGGAGAGGTGTTGACGGACGCTTGTACAAAAAGCATGCATCGAGAGTTCACCGATGGACCGGGCATCCCGCCCCCCATGCCATCGCGGGCCCTCTCTCCGGCAAAGCGGGCCGGAGGCGCAGATCTAGCCTGCTTTCGGACGCAACGGGATGATGCCAGGCCTTGCGTTTCGGGCACGCAACGCCGCTACTTCCGCCAGCAGCGCTTGCGGGCTGAACGGCTTGGTGAGTATGGGGGCATCCCGAAAGGCCGGAGGCAATGCTTCAGCGCCGTAGCCTGTGGCGAAGGCGAATGGGATCCCCTTGCGGGCCAGAGCGACGGCTATTTCATCAACCGGTTCGCCCGACAGGTTGGCATCGACGAGAGCAATATCGAAGACCTTGTCCGCGATGAGCTGCCGGGCTTCCTCTATCGTGGCGGCCAGACCGACAACTTCACAGCCCGCCGAAACAAGATGCGATTCCGTATCCATTGCGATGAGCGGCTCGTCTTCTATGAGCAGTACCCGCGTACCTCTCAGGTCGCGGCTCGAAGCCTCAGCTGCTGTCCGCCTGTGGCCCTCTTCCATGAAGGCGGCTACCACGGAGCCGGCCCGGCCCGCCTCCTCGGACTGCGGCAGAGGCAACCCGATTTGACAGGAAATACCGTCGGCGCCGTAGTGGATCGACGCCTCGCCGCCATGCGCTTCGACGGTACGCTGGATGAGGATGGTCCCAAATCCATGCGATGTCGGAACCCGCACGTTCCTGACGCCGCTTTCCTTCCATTCGAGCACAAGTTTTCGCTCGTCTTGAATGTCTAGCCTCCATTCGATCGAAAGATGTCCGTCCGCGATCGACAAGGCTCCGTATTTACGGGCATTGGTGGCAAGTTCATGCAGCACAAGCGCGACTTGCACCGCGACCCGCGGCTCAAGCCTCACATAAGGCCCGGAGCAGGAGACGCGCGCTCCTTCGGTATCGCCCAGCACGACCTGCTCCCTCACGATACCGGCAACGTCCGCGCCGGACATCTGACCTTGCACGAGAAGCTCATGCGCACGGCCGAGGGCTTCCACGCGCCCGTTGAAGCTCGTGACGAAATCGCTCGGACTGGCGGCTTTCTGAAGCGACTGGCTGGCAATTGCCTGAATGGTCGCCAGCGTATTCTTGACGCGGTGATTCAGCTCATCGAAGAGCAGCCGCTGCATTTCCTCGGCGCGCTTTCGTTCGGTGATGTTGCGCGCCACTTTGGAGGCGCCGACCACCTTTCCGCTTCCGTCGATCAGCGGTGAGACGGTGAGCGATATATTCAAAAGAGTGCCGTCTTTCGCGACGCGCACTGTGTCGTAATGCTCGATGCGTTCACCGCGCTGGATTTTCGCGAGAATGTCCTTCTCTTCGTCCTGCAGATCGGGGGGAATGATGCGCAGGATCGACTGTCCGATAATCTCCTGCGGCTCATAGCCGAAAATCCGGGTCGCCCCCGCGTTCCAGGAGGTGATTTTGCCGGTCAGAGTCTTGCTGATGATCGCATCGTCCGAAGAGGAGACGATCGCGGCCAATTGTGCGCGCTCCGCTTCAGCCTCTTTCCGGTCCGCGACTTCGACCAGCAGGTTGATCGCGCCGGTGACGCGGCCGGCTTCATCTCTCAGCAGTGTCGGATAAGGGAGGAAGAGGACGCGCGTGCCGTCCGGCCGCTCCAAGACGGCCTCCACGCCGCGCACCTCGCGCTGCTCGCGCAGAGTAATGGCCATCGGGCATTCATCATGCGGCAAGGGCCGCCCATCCGGCCAGAAGAGCCGCCAGGATCCGCACCACATGCTGGTGCCGAGCTCGGGCCTGTGACCCCACAAGGCGGCGGCCGCTTCGTTATAAAAGGTGATGCGCCCTTCGGCGTCGGTCGTATAGACCGCTACAGGGAGAGCCTGGAGCAAATTGCCGTCGGAAATCATCTCCGCTTCCTAATGCTACGAGACTGAAAATGTTCTGAATGCCTCCGGCGCGCGCTTCCACAGGCGGCACCGTGAGCCAAGCCATATGCTTGCACTAAAACCGCCAGTATACCCAAGAAAAAACCCACCGTTCCGTGGGATTTTGTCGAAGGAATCATGTTCCCGATTACGGGGGCAGCGAGCAAAAGGCGGGAGAAATGGTGCGCCCGGAACGATTCGAACGTCCGACCCTCAGATTCGTAGAAAGATTTTGGCGCTTTTCATAACTGAACATAGTGTCGCCACAAGTGAATTTTCTTGTTGAAAATCAGATAGTTATAAGAATATACTGGAACATACGAAATCGTCCCTACACGGCCGATGTGAGAGCCTAGGCGGAGCCTAAGAATGCGCCTCACCGACATTTCGCTGAAGACTTTGCAGCCTCCTGTCAAGGGGCAAGTGACGTATGCCGACGACACCTTGCCCGGCTTCGGTGTGCGGGTATCGCAGGGCGGCGTCAAATCGTTCGTTGTCGTTCACGGACGCAATCGCAAGCGGACGACGATCGGCCGTTACCCTACGATCAGTCTCCAAGATGCGAGGAAGGCAGCAAAACAGATACTTGCCGAACGCACGCTCGGCAAACATGAGGCTCCGCCGATTGATTTTGAAGCCGGCCTCAAGCTGTTCCTCGCGGCACATTTCCCTGAGAACTATCCAAAGCCGCGAACGCGGGCCGAAACCAAACGCCAGCTCGAAAAGCACTTTCTTCCATCTCTTCGTCACGAGAAGCTGGAGCATATTCAGGCGCGGGAAATTTCCCGGATCATCGACAAGATGCACAAAACTCCTGGTGAGGCCCGTCATGCGTTTGCTGTGATCCGACTGTTCTTCAACTGGGCATTCCGGCGAGGCTATGTTGATCGCAGCCCGTGCGAACGACTTCAGGCGCCAAAACAATCGCTGCCACGAGACCGCGTCCTTACCCAAGACGAAATCAGGACCGTTCTCGGTCACGCCAGGGAAAGGGATACGACATTCAACAGTATCGTTCAGCTGCTTCTGCTGACCGGACAGCGCAGGGGCGAGATCGCATCACTTCAGGCGGACTGGATCGACTTTGACAGCCGAACGATCACTCTGCCCGCCACGGTTACCAAGAACAAGCGTCAACATGCTTTTCCATTCGGTGAGATGGCGGAAGTAATTCTGAAGCGTGCATTATTGCAAGCGCAGCAATCAAGAGAAGAGCGCCGGGAATACGAGGACGCGGACGAGAAGGCTCTCCTCCTCTTCCCTGCTCGCGGAAAGCATACGGCTTTCGACGGATGGTCAAAGGGAAAGCCGAACTTCGACAAGGGATGCCCGATAGATCACTGGACGCTACACGATCTCAGGCGTACATGCGCGACCAATCTTGCCGCGCTCGGCGTTCCCGTTCATGTAACCGAGAAGCTCCTGAATCATATTTCGGGAACGACAAGCGGGATCGTCGCGGTCTATCAACGGCATGCTTATATGGACGAGATGCGCGATGCCATAGAGCGATGGGAACTGCACTTGCGCTCGCAATAGCAATGTCGAACCGGCCTGATCGAGGTTCGGTGGGGTTTCCGGCGTATCGCCGAACGAAATATCGCCGAAGTTAGCGAAATCGTGGCGACCTGCTTCGGTGAGCTTGACACCTTCGAGCCGGTGTCGCGCGCGGAGTTGAAACGCTGCCTGCGTAACGACAGTGTCCTGGTCCTCGACGTCCGCCCGCGCGACGAGTTCGAAGCGGGGCATATGCCCGGTGCGGTCAATGTGCCGCCGTCCGAACTCGATGCCCGGCTTTCGAGCCTGCCGGTGGACCGCGAGATTCTCGTCTATTGCCGGGGCCCCTACTGCGTTCTGGCATTCGAAGCCGTCGCGTTGCTGCGGGCGGGAGGCTTTCATGTACGGCGGCTCGAAGACAGATTTCCGGAATGGAAGGCTGTGGGTCTCAAAGTGGAGGCGGCCTGACGCAATCCCGCGCCGTCGCCCCTTTTTGTCCAGATGAGCGTTGAGCTTCCGCGAGATATCTCTTGCAGCTGTTCCCTTGTGTGATCGTCGTTGTCGTTCAACCGGCAGTGCCGGCATCGCCTTTCAATAGCCCCATGCCGTGGACGATCGCGTAGATCGCCGGGATCACGACGAGGGTGAGGATGGTGGAGGACACCATGCCGCCGATCATCGGCACGGCGATGCGCTGCATCACCTCGGCGCCGGTGCCGGTCGCCCAGAGGATCGGCAGCAGGCCCGCCATGATGGTGATGACCGTCATCATTTTCGGCCGCACGCGCCCGACGGCGCCCTCCATGATCGCGCCGTTGAGATCGGCGCGGGTGAAGGCGCGGCCCTCGGCCGCGGCGAGCGCCTTCGCGTCGCGAAGCGCGTGGTCGAGATAGAGCAGCATCACGACGCCGGTTTCGGCAGCGACGCCCGCCAGCGCGATGAAGCCGACGGCGGCAGCGACGCTCATGTTGAAATCGAGCGCCGCCATCAACCAGAGCCCGCCGACCAGCGCGAAGGGCAGCGACAACATCACGATGAAGGTCTCGGTCAGGCCTTTGAAGTTGAGATAGAGGAGCAGGAAGATCACCAGCAGCGTGACCGGGATGACGACGGCAAGACGCTGCTGCGCGCGGGCCAGATATTCGAACTGGCCGCTCCAGGCCACCGTGTAGCCGGGCGGCAGCGCGACTTCGCTTGCGACCACGCGCCGCGCCTCGCCGACATAGCCGCCGAGATCGCGGTCGCGGATATCGACAAAAACATAGACGACCGGCTGGCCGCTTTCGGTGCGCACCATGGTGGGGCCGCGCGCCCGCGCGATGTCGGCGATCTCGCCGAGCGGCACTGCGGCGCCGGCGGGCGTCGTGACGAAAACCTCGCGCGCGATCGCGTCCGGATCGACGCGGGAGGCCTGGGGATAGCGCAGCACCACGTCATAGCGCTCGCGCCCCTCGACCGTGGTGGTGAGAGCTTTCGCGCCCAGCGCCATCGCGATCGTCTCCTGTACCGTCTCCATCGAGAGGCCGTGCCGGGCGATGCGGTCGCGGTCGGGCTTGATGTCAAGGAAATAGCCGCCATTGACGCGCTCGGCATAGGCCGACGAGGTGCCGGGAACGGCGCGCAGGGTGGCTTCGATTTCGCGGGCGATCCGTTCGAGCTCGACGAGATCGGGCCCGAAGATCTTGACGCCGACCGGCGTGCGGATGCCGGTCGAGAGCATGTCGATGCGGGCCTTGATGGGCATGGTCCAGGCATTGGAGACGCCCGGAAACTGGAGCGCGGTGTCCATTTCGGCAATCAGCCTGTCGAGGTTCATGCCCGGCCGCCAGTCGCTTTCGGGCTTCAGGTTGATGATGGTCTCGAACATTTCCATCGGCGCGGGGTCGGTCGCGCTGTCGGCGCGGCCCGCCTTGCCCCAGACCGAGGCGACCTCGGGAAAGGAGGCGATGATCCGGTCCTGTGTCTGCAGAAGTTCGGCCGCCTTCGTCACCGAAAGGCCCGGCAGCGTCGTCGGCATGTAGAGGAGCGTTCCCTCGTTGAGGTTCGGCATGAATTCCGAGCCGATGCGGCTGAGCGGCACCACCGTGACGGCGAGCACGACGACGGCAGCGAGGATGGTGGCGCCGCGGGCGCGCAGCACCAGCCGGATCACCGGCCGGTAGAGCCAGATCAGCGCCTTGTTGAGCGGATTTTCGGCCTCCGGCACGATCCGGCCGCGGATGAAGAGCGTCATCAACACCGGCACCAGCGTGATCGAGAGAAGGGCGGCTGCCGCCATCGCGAAGGTCTTGGTGGCGGCGAGCGGCTTGAAAAGGCGGCCTTCCTGCGCCTCCAGCGTGAAGATCGGCAGGAAGGAGACGGTGATGATCAGCAGGCTGAAAAAGAGTGCCGGGCCCACTTCCTGCGCCGCCTCGATGACGACGGCGGTGCGCGAGGCGCCGGGCGGCGCATGTTCGAGTCGCTTGTGGGCGTTTTCGATCATCACGATCGCCGCATCGACCATGGCGCCGATCGCGATCGCGATGCCGCCGAGGCTCATGATGTTGGAGGGGATGCCGAGCACATGGGTGGCGGCAAGCGCCATCAGAATGCCGACCGGCAGCGTGACGATGGCGACAAGCGCGCTGCGCGCGTGCCAGAGAAAGAGAAAACAGACCAGCGCCACGACGATGCTTTCCTCGACGAGCGTGCGCACCAGCGTGTCGATGGCGCGGCCGATCAGCGCCGAACGGTCATAGACCTCGACGATTTCGGTGTTGCCGGGCAGGCTCGGCGCAACGGCCGCAAGCTCCCGTTTGACGTTTTCGATGACGTCGAGCGCATTGGCGCCATGGCGCTGCAGGGCGATGCCGGAAACCGCCTCGCCCTCGCCGCCCATTTCGGCGACGCCGCGCCGCTCGTCGGGTGCGAGTTCGACGCGCGCCACGTCGCGCAACAGAAGCGGCGTGCCGCCCTCGGCGCGGAGCACGATCTTCTCGATGTCCTCGATGCCGGCGAGATAGCCGCGGCCGCGGATCATGAATTCGGTTTCGGCAAGCTCGATGGTGCGGCCGCCGACATCCATGTTGCTGGTGCGTACCGCAGCGGCGATATCGGCCAGCGTCAGCCCCGTGCTTTTCAGCAGCAACGGATCGACGATGATCGCATATTGCCGGACGAAGCCGCCCACCGTTGCGACTTCGGCGACGCCGTCGGCGCGCGAGACGGCGAAGCGAACCTGCCAGTCCTGCAGCGAACGGAGTTCGGCGAGGTTCAGCTCCGAGGATTTCAACGCATATTGATAGACCCAGCCGACGCCGGTCGCGTCCGGCCCGAGCGAGGGCGTCACGCCGTCGGGCAGGCGTTCCGCCGCCGCGCTCAGATATTCGAGGACACGGCTTCGCGCCCAGTAGAGATCGGCGCCGTCCTCGAAGACGACATAGACGAAGGAAACGCCGAAGAAGGAAAAGCCGCGCACGACACGGGAGCGCGGTACGTTGAGCATTGCGGTTGTGAGCGGAAAGGTCACCTGGTCCTCGACGACCTGCGGCGCCTGGCCGGGATAATCGGTGACGATGATGACCTGCGTGTCCGACAGGTCCGGTATCGCATCGAGCGGAATGTGCGCAATCGAATAGATGCCGGCGACGATCGCAAAGAGCGTACCGATCAGCACCAGAACGCTGTTGCGCGCCGACCAGCCGATGATGCCCGCGATCATGGCGCCACCGGTTCGGCGGTGAAGGCCGAAAGCGCGGTCTGGAGATTGCTCTCGGCATCGATCAGGAAGATGCCGGAAGTGACGATCTCCTCACCGGCGGCTAGACCTTCCCTGATTTCGACATCGGCGCCGGCGCGGGCACCGAGACGAACATCACGCGGTTCGAAGAGCCCGTTGCCGCGCGCGACGAACACAACCTGACGGGTGCCATCATCGATGACCGAGGCAACCGGTACCGCAAGAGCCGGTCCGCCGCCGACCAGTGTGTCGATCTCGACGCTCACGAAATGTCCGAGCTTGAGGCGCCCATCCGCATTCGGCACAACCAGCCGGACCCGGCCCGAGCGGGTCGCCATGCCGATATCGGGATAGACGAAATCGACAATCGCTTCGCGCGTATCTCCGGGCATTGCCGGCATCGACAATCGCGCGGTCTGGCCGGGCCTGACAAATGCAAGATCCTGTTCGGCGATTTCAACCATCACCCAGAGCGCCGAGAGATCGGCGATCTTGAAGAGCGTATCGCCGGCCGAAAAGCGCATGCCGTCGAGCGAGGGCTTTTCGATGACGGTGCCGCCGAGCGGCGCGTCGAAAGTCACCACCCGTGCCGGCGCGCGCGTGCGTGCCATTTCCGCGATGACGGCGCTGGAAATGCCGAAGAGGCGAAGATTTTTCGCGGCACGTTCGACATCGCTGCCGCCACGCGACAGCGCCGAGAGGTAGTCGGCCTGTTTGCGCAGCAGCTCGTCGCTTTCGATCCAGGCTGTCAGCAGCGGCTCGCCGGCCGTCACCGTGCCGCCGGTGGTGCGGACATCGAGACGTTCGACGAAGCCGTCGAAGCGAGCCGTTACCAGCGCGACGCGGGCCTCGTCCGCCATCACGGTGCCGGCGCCGCGGACCGCGCGGACAAGGTCGCGGCGTTCGACCGGCGCCGTCCTGACGCCGGCGCGCTGCATCTTTTCGAGGCCGACGCGAACGGTGCCCGCGGGGCCCGCGAAATCGTCCTCATAGACGGGAATGTAATCCATCCCCATCGAGTCCTTTTTCGGCACCGGCGATATGTCGGGCAGGCCCATCGGGTTGCGGTAATAACGTATCTTGCGCTCCCCTGCCGCTGGCGTGGCAGGGGTTGCGTCGGCCTTTTTCTCGACGGCTGTGTAGATAACGATGCCCTTGACGGGCGCCGGCACGCCGTCGATTTCCGCCTCGATCGTGAGCGCCCATCGACCGGCCATCACGATCTTCGTTTCGAAAACGATGACATCCGGCGCGTCGGCCGGAACCGGCTTGAGCGGCGTATCCATCATCGCCATGCCGTCGGGGCCCATGTCGAGCCGCGTCGAGACGATGTCGATATCCCCGGCCGGCACGGGCTTGCCGCTCGGGTCATGCAGCCGGACCTCGATCCGGACGCGCTCGCCGACCGGTATTTCCTCCGACACGGCCTCGAACTTGTAGGTCTGAGATTGGGCGCCGGCGATACTCCATACGCCGATCGCCGCCACGACCGCCGCAAGCGCAGCGATCGCGAACGCTTTGGGCAAGCGAACCATAAGACTCTCCTGAAGTTGATGTGACAGTTGACGCGCAGCCGAAAGGGCCGCGCCGGTCCGTCACACCGGCTTGGGAGGTCGTCGCAAGGGAGAGGGGGAAAGATCGGCCCGGCTACCATCCGGATCGCGAACCGCTTTGATTGCATGCTCGGCCGGGACAAATCCGGACGCAGCAGCGAGTTGAAGCGGCAGCTTGCCGCAAGCGGTCATGCAGAGGGCCGAACGGTCGCAGGTTGTCGCGTCGGCGCGGTCGCAATCGTCGCAGCAGGGGCCCGCCATATCGCCCGCGCCATGCGCCATATGCGTATGGGCGTCCTCACTGGCCATCGCCTGTGCCGATGCCACCATTTCGAGATCGGTCAATGGCGCCACAACCGTCGTCAGAAGAAACGCAACCGCCAGCGCCGCCGCAAGCCAGCGATGGCGGCGTTTTATGCTTCGGCAGCTGATGGACGTCCTCTTCATGACAACAGGCTAACACAGACATCTTTACGGAGGGCTACACAAAAAAAGTCATCGAAAATGGCCCCTCCCAACCTCCTTCTGACGACAGGAGAGTTTACGGCCACCTCACGACATCGGCGTACCGAAGCCACCGGTTCAAAGTTCTCTTTCGGTTCGGAAACAGGTTCCAAGACATCGAACAAGGCCAACCTGCGATCTCATTGCCGTTCAGCTTGATGGTATTTCAAAGCGACCAGTGTACCGGGCGAAAACAGGTCGACTAGATCGATGAAGAAGCATCAGCGTTTCTTCATCGTATGCCCCAGCCACCAGAAGGTCAGTCCCGGCAGGACGATCCACTGGGCGACCGGCGAGAGACCGGCATCGACGAAGGGGATCACCGGCATCAAGTCGCGATAGGCCCATGCGGCGCGAATCTCGATGTTGAACCATTCGCTGAACAGGGTGTAAGCGAGGCCGATGACGACCGTCGCAATCGCAACGCGCCCATAGCTCTGCGCCGGCCAACGGCCATTGCCGAAAAGGAAAAGCGCCGCC
Organism: Parvibaculum lavamentivorans DS-1; assembly: GCF_000017565.1. Lineage (NCBI taxonomy): Bacteria > Pseudomonadati > Pseudomonadota > Alphaproteobacteria > Hyphomicrobiales > Parvibaculaceae > Parvibaculum > Parvibaculum lavamentivorans. The sequence continues at coordinate 374,491 of NC_009719.1, read as the reverse complement.
ATCAGCGCGGCAAGCGCGATCAGGATGTCGCCGCCTGTGCAATGGAGCGCGGCGAAGACGATCTCGCCTCGCGTTCCGGTCTCCCAGAGCGTGTAGAGCGGCATATGCGCAAACTCCCAGGCGAGATTGCCCAGTGCCATCAGCGCGATGTAGCGCCGCAGGAAAGGGAGCCAGTCGTTCCGGCCGTCGTTGAACATCGGCATCCGCCTCACAGCGTGAAGACCTGGTCCTGGCGGGGAACGGCGACATGCCAGCCAAGTTCCCGGCCGATGCGGACGCGCAGGGCTTCGGAGGCATCGGGCTCGCCATGAACGACGAAGGTCTGTTGCGGCGGGCGGCGGAGGGCTGAGAGCCAGCGCATGATTTCATCGCCGTCGGCATGAGCCGACAACATTGGCAATTCTGCAATTTCGGCGCGGACCGGCACCCACTGCCCATGGATCTTCGTTTCGCGGGCACCCTGCAGCATGGCGCGTCCGCGCGTGCCGGCGGCCTGAAAACCGGAAAAGAGGATTGTGTGTTTGCGGTCCGGCGCAAAGGATTTCATGTGATGCAGGACACGGCCGCCGGTCGCCATGCCGCTCGCCGAGATGATAATCTTTGGATGGGCATTGGCGGTGATTTCCTTCGAGTCTTCAACCTCGCGCACATAGGTCGCAATGTCGCAGACCTGTTTGCACAGAGGCGGCGACAGGCGGTGGTCGTCGAGATGGGCGCAAAGGAGTTCGCTCGCATTGATCGCCATCGGGCTGTCGAGATAGACCGGCACATCCCGGATGCGGCCAGCCTGTTTGAGGGCCCAAATGTAATACAGAAGCGACTGGGCCCGGCCGACCGCAAAGGCAGGGATCACCACCGTGCCGCCTCGCGCCACCGTCTTCTCGATCACGGCTCCGAGTTGTTCGACCGGGTCGGCCGTGTCGTGGCTGCGGTTTCCGTAAGTCGATTCAACCACCACATAATCGGCCTTCGAGACAGTTTCGGGGTCGACCATCACCGGATCGCCATAGCGGCCGAGATCGCCCGAAAAAAGGATTTTCTTCCCGCCCCAACCGATTTCTGCCGTAGCGGCACCGAGGATGTGGCCGGCATGGCGGAAGGTCAGCGTGGCGCCGCCGGGAAGCGAAACGGTTTTGTGATACGGAACGGCGGTAAAGGCCTCGACCGCGCGCTCGGCGTCGCGAACGCCGTAAAGAGGCAATGCCGGCTTGTGCTTCGAATAGGACTTCCGGTTGGCGTAATCGGCGTCCTTCTCCTGGATGTAGCCGCTGTCCTTCAGAATGAGCGCTGCCACATTGCACGTTGTGTCCGTTGCGAAGACGCGGCCGCGAAAGCCCTCGCGGACGATCTTCGGCAGATAGCCCGAATGATCGAGATGGGCGTGGGTGAGCACAATCGCATCGATCGAGCGGGGATCGACCGGGAACGGCGCCCAGTTGAGCTCGCGCAGGTTCTTCAACCCCTGGAACAGGCCGCAATCGATGAGGATGCGGTGACCGTCCAGCGTCAGCAGATGTTTGGAGCCCGTAACGGTGCCCGCGCCGCCCAGCGAAGTCAGAGCAAACATGTGACGCCTTCTTTTGTTAGCGGCAGGCTCGCTTGCCGGCCGTGTTTCGACCGGCGTCATCCGCGCCGCCTGTAGAAGCGCAGAAATTGTGCGTTGATGGCGACGATGACGGTGCTCGCCGACATGAAGACGGCGGCAACGGCCGGCGTCATCATGAAACCGGTTCCGAAAGTGATACCGGCCGCCATCGGGATGGCTATGGCGTTGTATCCCGTCGCCCAGATCAGGTTCTGGACCATTTTGCGATAGGTCGCGCGCGACAGGCCGAGGATCGCGGCCACGTCGCGCGGATCGCTCCTGACCAGCACGACGTCGGCCGATTCCACCGCCACGTCCGTGCCGGCTCCGATGGCGATGCCGAGGTCGGCCTGCACCAGCGCTGGGGCATCGTTCACGCCGTCGCCGGCCATGGCGACCTGAAGCCCGCGGTCCTGGAGTTCCCTGATCTTGTCCGACTTCCGGTCGGGCAGCACTTCCGCAAAATACTCGGCGATGCCAAGTTCGTCCGATACCGATTGTGCCACGCCCCTGGCATCCCCGGTCAGCATGACGGACCTGAGGCCGAGACTCGCCAGTTCGGCGATGGCTTCCCTCGACTCCGGCCTGACGATATCGGCCAACGCAATCAGTGCGCGCGGTTGTCCCCCGCGCGTCAGCACCACGACGGTCTTGCCTTGCGCCTCGAGTTGCTTCAGCCGTTCGCCGCCCGCGGCTTTGCCCTGCCGCGCAAGATGCCCGGGGCTGACAATGCGCACATCCTCTCCCTCGACATTTGCCGCGATGCCTTCACCGGTGATATTGCGGACGTCGCTCGCCCGGGGGACAATCAGCTTCCGCCGTTCGGCCTCCGCCGTGATCCCACGGGCTATCGGATGCTCGGACTGGCTTTCGGCGGCTGCCGCGAAGGCTAGCTCCTTCGCTTCGTCGCCATCGTCCAGCATGACGATGTCACTCACGCCGAACCGACCTTCGGTCAGAGTGCCCGTCTTGTCGAAAACCACGACGTTCAGATTGCGCGCGCGCTCAAACGCGGCCCGGTCGCGGATGAGAAGGCCGTTGCTGGCACCGAGTGACGTGCTGACGGCGACCACCAGCGGAACGGCCAGGCCGAGGGCATGCGGGCAAGCGACGACCATCACCGTCACCATGCGCTCGAGAGCAAATTCGGGCGACTGTCCGAGCGCGAGCCAGACAACAAGCGTGCCGAAACCGACAATCAAGGCGATATATGTCAGCCAGGATGCCGCGCGGTTCGCGATATCCTGGGTGTGCGAACGTGTCGCCTGGGCCTTCCTGACAAGATCTATGACCTGGGCGAGGTAGGTTTTATCGCCAGTGGCCGTTACCTCGATCGTGACCGCGTTCGCGCCGTTGATCGCGCCGCCGATCGCACGGTCACCCGTCGATTTGGCGACCGGGCGGGATTCGCCCGTCAGCATCGCTTCATTGAAACCCGAAGATCCCTCAACGATCGCGCCATCCACAGGGACCCTGGCACCCGGCCGAACAAGGACCCTGTCGCCCGGCCGCAGAGCAGAGATCGGCACCTCGCGCATCCCGCCATCGGCGTCGACCTTCGTCGCGCTATCCGGCAACAGCCGCACGAGTTCTTCGAGAGCACGCGACGCGCCCATGACGGAGCGCATTTCGACCCAATGGCCGAGGAGCATGATGGCGACCAGCGTTACCAGCTCCCAATAGAAGGGTTCGCCGGGAAAGCCGAACGTCGTCGCGACGGAGAAGAAGTACGCCGCCGAGATCGCCAACGCGATCAACGTCATCATTCCGGGCTGCCTCTTGCGCAGCTCGGACACGAAACCGATGAGGAAGGGCCAGCCGCCATGGAGATAGACGATAGTGGAAAGCCCGAAGAGCACGAGCCCATCGCCGGGAAACGCGAGCGTTTCGGCAAGGCCGAACCAGCGCTGGATCATCGGCGAGAGCAACAGGACGGGCGGCGTCAGGGTCAACGCAACCCAGAACCGGCGCCGGAAATCCGCGACCATGGCCGTATGATCATGGCCAGCGTGTTCCGCATCAGAAGATCCAGCCGCCGCCACTATCACAACCCCACCTGGAGCGTGACGGTGTCTTCGGGCGCCGGCGGGTTCCCTGTGGTCGTGATCGGGCGGCGCATTGCCATCTTTCGCCATCTTCAGACGGTCCCGGATTTCCCGGCGCGCGCGATGAAGAAATTATGGATCGGCGCGAAGACGACCGCGATGTACCAGCCGAAAACGAAGGACCAGACAAGGCCGATGAAGAAGCTCGGCCATGTGATCCATGTGAAACCGGGCAGCAGGTCGGACAGGAGCCGGTGCATGCCCGCATCCGACACCAGAAGACCGTAAAGCACGCACAGAATGTAGGTAACGACGAGGAATGTGCCGAGGGTCATCCCCAGCGGAACGATTGCAGTACGTCCTGTCCTGTCCATAGCCATTCTCCTTTGTCTCGACACCATCGATATGGCACCGGTTCCGCGTGGGCATCTTTCGATTTTCGAACCTCTCCAACCCCGCCTCACTTGCGCCAGGCGGAGATGGAGAGCTTTGATTCAGATCAAACCGGCCATCTTCATCTTTGCTACCTCTCCCGTCAGTTCACTGCGATCGTTCCCTTCATGCCCACTTCCGAATGGCCGGGTATGTTGCATGAAAACTCGAACGTCCCCGCTTTGGTGAACGTCCAGACGATCTCCTTCGTCTCGCCGATATCGAGCGTGACGGTGTTGCCGGCCGGGGCGTGCATCGCCGCATGCTCCGGCGCGACCGGATCCATTCCCATTTCGGTCATGTGCGTCATCATCCTGCGCGCCGTTTCCTGATAGTCCGCGTCGCCGATGGTGAATTCATGCGGCTGTTCACCATTGTTGACGACCACAAAACGTACCGTTTCGCCAGCCTCGAAGGTCAATCCGGCCGTGTCGAATTTGATGTCGGATGCTTCGATCTCGACGGTCCTTGTGGCTTTCGCCGCGCTGTCCTTGTGACCGAAGGCCGAGGTGTCGGCCATCTGCCGGTCCATCTCGCCCATCATGTCCGTCATGTCGCCCGTCATGCCCGGCATCGATCCGTGGTCGTGACCGGTCCCGGCGGCGATGACCGGGCCCGTCAACAGGCCGAAGGCCGCCGCCATCAACAGTGACTTCCGGATTGCGTGTTTCATTTTTCAAAGCTCCTTGATGTTTGAATGATGCGCCGTCAGAACCAGGCTCTCACGCCGACGCGCAGGGTCGTGTCCTCGACATCCTCGCCGCTTGCGCGCGCGCGCGATGCCGTCTCGCCAAGTTCGCGCTCCCAGACGAGATCGACGTAAGGCGCGAATTTCCGCACCACTTCGTAGCGGAGCTGAAGGCCCGCCTCGATGCTGCTGAAGCCGGCGCCGATCCCCCGCTCGGGGACATCCTGCGCGAAGACATTCAGCTCGACATGCGGTTCGGCGATCAGCTTTTGCGTGATCGGAAGATCGAAACCCTGTTCGAAGCGCGCCGAGAGATCGCCTTCCGTCGAGAGAAAAGCGGTCGCTTCCGTTTCGAAGAAGTAAGGCGCGAGGCCGACGGCGCCGGCGGCGAGATATGTTTCACTGTCCGGCTCGAAATCCTGCCGGATGCCGAGCAGCAGGTCCCAGAAGGGGTGGACATTCCGGCCGTAGAAGATCTGGGCTTCCGCCTTCTCGACATCGCCGTCGGCAATCTCGCCCTCCGACCTTATCCAGAGGCGATCGACATCGCCGCCGACCCAGCCATCGAGGTTCCAGTTCCACAAGCCGTCATGCGCATCGGCATAATCGGCTTCCAGCTTGATCATGTTGAAGAGATCGGGGCCGTGGTCGTCTGGCATGGCTTCCCGCGCGTGCGACGCCGAGGCGGCGCCGACAGCGAGGACGAGAGCGAGCGCAAGAGTGTTTTTCATCACGTGCCTCCATGTCCGGCATGCGCCCCGTGCGCCGGCCCGTCTTTCGTGACGCCAATCGGCACCACCGCGCCATCCGGCGTGATCGCGCTATCGGCCGTCCCGGGCGGTTCGACGATGAAGGTCGTCATCATGCCCGAGACCATGTGGTAGAGCAGATGGCAGTGAAGCGGCCAGCCGCCGACCTCGCGCGCCGCCAGAACGACGGAGACGGACTGCCCCGGCGGCACGATGACGGTATCCTTCAGGGGCCGGCGATCCTTGCTGCCAGTTTCGAGCTCGAAGAACATGCCGTGCAGGTGCATCGGATGCGCCATCATCGTTTCGTTGACGAAGGTGAGACGAACGCGCTCGCCATAGCGCACGCGGACCGGCCAGGCCTCGACGAAGCGCGCATCGTCGAGCGTCCAGACATAACGTTCCATGTTGCCGGTGAGGCGCATTTCGATGGTGCGGGTCGGCTCGCTGTTGTCGGCGTTGGGGCGAAGCGCGCGCAGGTCGCTATAGGCCAGCACTTTCGCGTCCGGCGGAAAGCCCGAAGCCCAGCCGACCGGTCGGGTTTCGGGCGCGTCCGCTTCCGCGGCGTTGCCTGCGGTGGCATGTCCCATGGTGCTGTGATCCATGGTGCTGTGATCCACCGCGCCTGCGTCCGTGGTTCCGGAGTCGGCGGCGCTGGAATCCATCGCTCCCATGTCGTGCCCCTCATGTGCCATACCCATATCGGCCATGCTGAGCAGCGCGCGCGGACGCCGCTCGGGGATCGGCCCCACCTTGCCTTCCGACGTCGCCAGCGTCGCGCGCGCATAGCCCGCGCGGTCGATCGACTCGGCAAAGAGCGTGTAAGGCATGTCTTCCTTCGGCTCGACGATGACGTCGTAGCGCTCGGCGACACCCATCCGGAGTTCGTCGACGGGCACAGGGTTCACATCATTGCCGTCCGCGGCGACGACGGTCATTTTCAAGCCCGGAATCCGCACATCGAAAAGCGTCATCGCCGCGCCGTTGATCAGGCGCAGGCGGATACGCTCGCCTTTGCGAAAGAGAAAAGTCTCGTTCCGTTCGGGCGTCTTGCCGTTGACGAGGAAAGAGTAACCGGTCACATCCGCGAGATCGGTCGGATCCATCCGCATGGCGCCCCAGTCGAGGCGATCCTGGACGGCGGCGCCGACGCCCTCCTCGCCGACATCCGCGAAGAAGTCGAGCAGCGTGCGCTTGTTGTAATTGTAGTAGCCCGGATCGGCCTTGAGATTGCGCAGGACCCGATCGGAATCCTCGGGCGTGGCATCGCCGAGAAGCACGACATAGTCGCGGTCCGCGCTGAAGGGCGACGGCTTTGCCGGTTCGATGACGATCGCGCCGAGCACCGTCTGATCCTGCGTGCCGGAATGGCTGTGATACCAGTAGGTGCCGCTCTGGCGGATCGGGAAGGTGTAGGTATAGGAAGCGCCCGGCGCGATCCCCATGAAGCCGTTGAAACCCGGGGACCCGTCCATGATGCCGGGCAGAAGAATGCCGTGCCAGTGTACCGATGTCGCTTCATCGGTTTTGTTGGCGACCGTGATGGTCGCGTCCTCGCCCTCGCGAAGCCGCAATGTCGGCCCCGGAACGCCGCCATTGATCACCATCTTCTCGACCATCCGGCCGCCGACCTCGAGCTCCGCCGTCTCGACGGTCAGGCGATATTCACCGGCGACAGCCGGCGCGGCGTCGGGCAGCGCCCAGAGCAGCGCGGCGCCGAGGATTGCAATTGTCCGTCCACGCATGAGAGGCGCAGGGCCGGAGAAAATTTTCGGAAACATCGTGAAGCACTCCATTCAATGGCAAAAAGGACGCAAAGGCGTCCCGTTCCAGAGAATAGCGACTCTAGATCAGCAGGCGCCCGGTGCGGGCGAAGGCTTCGGCATAGCTGTGGAGGGAATGCGTTCGTCGGTCCGGCGGCCCGCGCGGGGTGAAGGCGCCCGCCGGCGCGGCGAACGCTGGCGTCGCCGCCGACGTCAATACGACGATCTTCGACAGAGGATCAGGCAGGCTCGTGGGGGCGGGCAGCAGCGCCGGCGACGAGATGGCGATGGCGCAGGCGGTTTCGTCGCCAAGGCATCCTTCGGCGGAGATGCCGTCCGGCTGCCCGTGGCTCCCGTGTGCAACAGCTTCATCGTGCTCGTGAGAGACGGAGGCCGCCGGCGCCGGGGCGGCGTTCGCCGGGGATGCGGGCCAGCAATGGCCGAGCGCGACGAAGATCACGCTCAAGACATACAAAGCCGATACAGGGGCCCGGAACCGTTTCATCTTTTTATAATGCGACCTTCCACCATGGGAAGGTCAAGTAGCAAATCGCACACGGGTAGTTTGCCGCAGCACCACGGACAAGAGACAGGTCATACTAACCAAGATCACGTCTGTCACTGCACACGCTGAACACACGACGCAGTCTAAGTCATTGAGATAAAAAGCCACTCGCTCAAATCGATCATGGGCGCGATAGAGATTTTATTTGTCAGCGTAGTCAATAGTTTACCGGGCTTTGGCGAACCTTCAAGAGGCCTAGTTTACGCTGTTGTACCGCCCGATGCGCTTACTGACACATGAAAAGTTCAATGCGCCGGGCCGAAACCGTCATCCGCGCGACCGACGTCGTCCTGCCGGCAATCGAGATTGTCGACTTCCGCGTCGAGCGCGCGCCCGGTCTTAGCGTCATCGACAACATCGCAGACCTCGCTTTTTGCGGCGCGGTCGTGCTCGGTGCCAACCCGCGCCGTCTCGACCAGATCGACATCCGGCGCGTCAAGGGCGAGATCAGCCGCAACGGTACGAAGGAACTGGAGGACGAGACTTCCGCCGTGCTCGGCAATCCGGTCACCGCGGTCGCCTGGCTTGCGAACAAGCTCGGCGAGTTCGGCACCTCGTTCGAACCGGGCGACACGATCCTCACCGGCTCCTTCGTGCGCGTGCTTCCCATCGAGGCCGACGACGAGTTCGTATGCCGATTCGATCAGGGGCTCGGAGAGGTGTCGACGAGTTTCGTCTGAAGGTTCTCGAAGGCTTTGCGGGCATCATATTCGTTGCGTTGTCTCTATTCGCGCTCATTTGATCGGGTTTTTGTTGCGAGCAACGTCGTGGTCTGCCTTCGCGGTCCTGGCGATGGACATCGGTAACGTCGGCGGGTCGAGACTTGAGTGCGCCGGTTGATCGACCAGAGCTCAATACGGGAGCCGTATCACACTCCGGCGTCCAGAATATCCAACGGAGCATGATCGATGCGTTGCCACGGTTCGCGAGAGAGAGATTCCGGCGGACAGCCATCTTCGTAAGGCAGCTTCCTCGTCGCGACGCTGAACAGAAACGGCGCATGTTCGCCGGTGCGCTTCGACAATGCCGACATAATATGTCTCTTCCGACCCTCAGACGCGGTGACCGTCAGAACGAGGAGATTCGGGATACCCAAATGGGACCGAAGCGCGCCGGTAGCAAGAAGTTCTTCATAGAGTGAAAGCTTGGCGAGATAGGTAGATTGCCCAGCCTTCGCCCGGACAATGGGCATTGTCCCTCGATCGGCTTCGAGAGCGAAAAACCGATAATATTTCGACGCTCCAATGAGATATTCCAACCCGAAAACGGCGTCCGGAACGATATAGCCTCTATACGGAATTCCTTTGTTGTGTTGATCCGGGGATGAACAGGGAATCGGAAAGCGAAGCGGAAAGATCGAGTGTCTCGTCGCTTCCGGCGCCTTGGCGAGAATTTCCGGCCAGGCAACGAAACGCACATCCGGGCGTCCAATCGTTTGCAACTCGATAGAGGCGAGCGTCTCGCAGATCATCAGGGAATGTGAGAATTGCCGGCCCTCCCCGCTTGCTCCATAGGGCATGTGCGGGACGGCCGGTTCCAGCAGACCATCTTCGGCCAGGATATTTCCGGCGAGGTCGGCATTCTCATAGACAACCGGCAGGTAGCGGGAATGCGCTGTCTCCCACTGCCGCTCGGGTCGATTCAGATATCCGCCCTCGTGATAGAGATTGCCGAGCCGTTCCTTGAACCGTGTGACCGATCGTCCACCGACAAAGGCATGGATGAACGTGGAGCGGAGATAGCGATAGCGTTCGAGTAAAATGAAAATATTGAGATCGCGGGGAGTCAAAGCAAGGCGCTTTCCTCTCTTCTGCCGCTTCATGCGAGATCTGCGTTTCGACCGGTCCATGGCCGAAGCGGTAGCACTCTTTGTCTTCTCCGGAAACGTGCACCATGTTCAGGAGCGAACCACTATGTTCGAGAACGTTTCCCGAGGTGAGGGTGAAAATTTTCGGGCTACCGAAAACGCATAGCCGTAAACTGCCTCCCTACCAGTCGCTCGACGGCGCCGTGTCGATCGGAGCGGATCGGATTGCGGGTGTCACCGGTTCGGCATCCTTCTTCGATGTTTCCTTCTCTTCCCTCTCCCGCTCGACCTCCTCCCAGTGAACGGCGTAGCGCGCCCGCATCTCGCCGCGGACGGCTTCGGCCTCTGCCGCAGTCATGCGTGGAAGGGCTTCGAGATGGCCGAAGGGAAAGCCGAGCGAGATCGCGCCCTGGGTCATATTGCGGATCGAGACGGCGAACTGCCCCTTGCCCTGCGCGGTGATGAACTCTGGCGTTGTCCGGAGCATGTGAGCCAAGGCGCGGGCATCCTTCTCCGAAACGCCGCCCGCAAACTTGATGCTGGTATTCGCGGCGAAGCTCTCCTGCAGTTTCGGGGACAACTGACCGATATATTGATGCGCGAGCACCATGCCCACATTGAACTTCCGCGCCTGTTCGAGGATCACCGAGACATTCTGGTCGAGATAGTCGGCGCATTCGTCGACATAGACGAAGGTGGGCAGCCGGTCGCCCCGGGCGAGCGTCGCGCGCTCCTGCGCGGCTTGCGCGATGAGCGCGATGAAAAAGCGGCCGAAGATTTCGGTGCCGTTCTGCTTCAGGAGGTCCTTCGCCGTATTGATCAGGATCACCTTGCCTTCATTCATCTCGCTGAAGAGATCGAGCCTGTTTCTTGGATGCGAGAACATGCGCTCGAAGGTCCGGTTCTCGAGAATGCCCCAGAGGCGGCGCACCACCTGCCGCTTGGTGTCCTCGAACTGCTTGCTGTTGAATTCCGTCTCGAAAAAGGCCCGGGCCGTGCCGTCGAGCTTTTCGATATGGCCCTGATACTTCTCGTAGCCTTTGGGCTCCATCAACTCCCGGAACGTATGAATGGTCGCATCCGGGATATGGAGCATCAGCCGCGTGATATAGCGGAAGATAACACTCTGCTTCTGCGTGAGCTCCGCCGAAAGGAGCGACCCCAGCACGAAATCATAGAGTTCGAGAATCCCGTTCACGAGGCGCTCGCGCTCAAGCGGTGGATAGGAGCCGATCCGCTCCATACCGGCGTCGAAGAGATTGAGCGCGAGCGGATATTCGATATCGGTCGGATCGATCAGGCAGAACTTGCCGGCAAGCGGCTCGCCGGGCGCGAATATCTTCAGACCCGCAATGTTGCGGATGAGGTCGCCTTGGGAATCGATGACGACGACGCTCCCCTCCCCTCGCGCGACCCGGTCGAGGTCATGGGCGATGAGGTATTGGAGCGTCTGGCTCTTGCCATGGCCCGACCCCGCCACGATCCAGTGATGCTCGAACCGGGCGCTGTCCGGGATCTCCAGGGGGATGCCCGCCGAGAAGAGCCCCTCGAAAGGCGTCTCCTTCAAATAGGCATGGACGATCTCGTGAGGGCTGCCTTCATGGTCCGAGGGGTTCACGAGCTTCGGGGAATCGTAGAAGCGGGGCTCATAAGGCAGGCCCGAAGCACCATGCTGGTTCCGCGACAGCCGCTCCCGGAGCCCGGCAAAGAGCCCGGCCTCGATTGCGTCCCGCCGGTAGAACGAGAACGCGAGCGCTTCGACCGCCTCGCCTGTTTTGGGTAGTGCCTCCATCAGCCGGATCGCGAAGGGGCCGGTCATGCGGCCGGCTTCGGCGGCTTCCAGAAGCTCGTCATGGGTCTGGAGCGCGTTCGGTGGCAGGAGCCGACAGAAATCCCAAAGCGCAAGCAGCAGCGTCTCATAGGCCCGCTCGATCACCTCCGGCCGGCCGAACTTCGCGGTCAAATACCCGATCCGGTCGCGGTAACGCGCAAGCTCGATCTCTCCCACCTCCTCAGGCGGCTTCGGAATCTCGCCGGTGAAGCCCTCCGCCCGATACAGCACCTCGATGAGCGTCACCATTTCCGCGGCGATACCAAGCGAGGGATAGCGCTCGTCGAGAAGCTCGTAGAGCCGACCCCAGACCCGCGAGCGGAAGGCTTCCGTCTCCGGGAAACCTTTCGCCTTCTGGAGCGCGAGCGCCGCCTCGTAAAGCCGCTCGGCGTCCGCGCGGCCCCGCGCCATCCGGGCCGCCGGCCGGTTATAGATCGCGGTCACGAGCCAGTAGCCAAGGCCTGCGACCGCAATCAGGATCGCGAAGGGCGCGAGGAAGATCAGCGCGAAAAGCCAGAACGCCGCAACGATGGCGCCGAGAACGACATTCTCCGGCTTCGTGAAATCGAGGCCGCTCACCCCTCAGATCTCGAAGACTTGCGGCTCGGCAAGGCTCGCGCAACTCGCGAGATAGGCTTTGATAGTCTTGAGGCCCTCCACCAGTTGTTCCTGGTAGAGTTTGGCGTCATGCGGGGTGTCGAAGAGATACCGGTCCGGGCCTTGGGTCAGTTGCCCGATCCGCAGATGCTCGTAAGGCGCCTGGGCGCCATACTGATCGCCCTTATGCTTGGCCGCCCGCTGCGCATCCATCTGCCGCTCGACGACGATCACGTCGCCGAGATTCCAGCTGTTGATGATCGCCCGCTCCTCTTCCGAGAACTGGACCACCGCCGTCACCTCGACCTGCGGCACTTTTTTGATGAGACCCGATACCGCTTCCCTATGCTCGATCGCCACGCGCATGGGCGCTCCCCCCCCTGTTTGTCTGAAGAGATCACTCGACGTCGCACTGTCACGGATACGGAAAAGATCGAAGCGGAAGGAAGGCCGCAGAGTCAAGGAGATTGGGTGGCAGGGGTGGGTTATTAGGCAGGATACGGAGTAATAAGTCGGACTGCGGATAAATGACAGCAGCAGGCGCAACGGATTGATTCTGTTTGGATATTTGGAAGAATTCCGTGGGCGGAAGGGCGATACGGTATCGCCCTCTGTATCCCCCAGCCTATCGCCCGGGCAGACGACTGCTGGTGCCCTAAAAAAGATGGGGACCGGGAGCGACCCGGTCCCCAAGGACCCTTCAGAAGGAAGTGTCAGCGGTAGTTTGCGCGTCTCGCAATGCGATCCGCGCGTCCAGCCATGCCTCGACTTCCGACAGCAACCACACAACACGATTCTGGCCGAGTCTGATCCGTTTGGGGAACGCCCCGGCCGCTTCGAGCCGCGCAATATGCTGGCCGGAATACGGGATGCCACAGACAGTCTTCAGCTCCTTTTTGGATACGACCTGCTTTTGGTACTGAGCCATCGAACAACTCCCTTTGGAAAGGGAGCGTCGACGCCCCAGGTTGGCGAAGCCGCACCAGTGGGCGGCTCATGATAAACGAACTCCACCTTCCAGAGCGAGATATCCGAGTACTGACGGTGTTGTCGGCACAGAGCCAACTATGCTTTTTTATGCATTTCTAATGCACTTATTACCAGCGTCCGGAAGGTTGGAGACTCCCTAAGCGCGGAAAGGATTTCCTGCTCCAATTGATCCGTGGTCACATGCTCTCCCTCTTCAATCCTCTCGAGAAACTTGAGCATTCTTCCATTAATTTTGTCGGAAACTAGGGCTTTTTTTGACAACACCTTCGAGAGATGCCCTTGGCTTACACCAAGACGTTTGGCAAGCGAGAGCTGGGAGATACCCAACTCACGCTTGCGTGCCCGCACCGCTTCAATCAAGGATTTCCCGTTGCCTTCTTGCATATAAATGCATATAAATGCATAACATGAAGCATGCCACCATTTTCTACCGCTCCGAATTTGCTCCTGATGATGAGGTTGTCCCGGGTGTTAAATTCGGTCGCCCCGAATGGGTGCCAAGCCCTGCATTTTGGGCTGAACGAGCGCTGCAGGAAGGTCCCTTTGCAGAGAACTACGTCAGCCCGACTGGCACGCCGCTAGTTGAAGATGTTGTTTTCTGCCTACTTGGGGGTTACGGCGTGAAGATGGAAATCAACCGCGCCGCATGGAATCGCCTGAAACGGGCCGATGTACTGGCCCCCCAGAGCTCTCCTTCGGCAGAGGAAATTGAGCTCCTTCTAAGGAAGCCTCTCTCAGTTGCGGGCCGCCAAGTTAGGTACAGATTTCCTCGTCAGCGCGCGGCTAGAGTTGCGGCGGCTATTGCATTTCTGGGCTCGCGGACGTTTTCAACTGAGGCGCCCCTAGAACTACGATCAGAGCTGATGTCACTCCCCGGGGTGGGCCCCAAGACAGCGTCTTGGATTGTTCGCAATTGGACAGGTTCGAACGAGGTGGCAATTTTGGACATACACGTCCTTCGAGCAGGGCAGATCATCGGTCTGTTCCCAACACAAGTGACACTTCCTCGTGATTACCAAAGCCTTGAGATGCGCTTCCTTGAGTTTGCGAGCGCTCTCCAAGTCCCCGCTTCGCTGCTGGATGCGTTGATGTGGCGTGAAATGCGCACACTAACACGGTAACACTCTCTACTGTTCGCAGCCGCAGTTTGTAGCCATAATCAGATCTCCTTTACTTGGGGAGATAGATTCGTTGTCAGGCAAACTTCCACCCGATTCGACACCTCGTCGTCCCCCTCCCGAAGACGTAGACCCGTGCGACATCGAGATCGACATTGATCTTGAGGGGGTGAATGTGGATGTCCTTCGGAACCTTCATATCGGCGATTCCCTCAACGTGACAATCCATCGACGCGGGCAAATACGCTCTGCGGTATGTGTTTCGCGTGACGACGAGATTGTCGGCTCGCTAACCGCGTTCCCAGGCTTAGTCGCACTAATCAATTGCTTGGAACGGGGGGAGTCATACACTGTCGTAGTGACCAGGCTGGGGCCTACCTACTGCCACGTGGCAGGCGGCAGGAATTCTCGATGATAGTGGCGGGGGGCGTATATCGCGAAGAATGCGTTTGGCCGAATTGGTCTCGCATCTTTGGTTCTGGGGGTCGCGCAGCGGCAGCGATATCAAGAATCTCACCCGGCAGCGCCTTATATGCATACGCTTCACGAGAATGGGCCGAAGATGTACGCATCTCAATGACCAACTTCGGAGTAGATCCTCATCTCGTTGAGATCGAGGCAGACATCACCTTCTCCTATTTCCATCCACTCTCGGTACCGGTCCTCACACCGCACCCAATCGCCCACGTAGCAACTCCCCATCGAGTCGAAGGAGCAGCAGTTTTACGCTTCGGTTTTGTTGAGGGTGATGCAATCGTCAAGGCTGATAGAGCTGTCTACGATCCTCAGCACTGGAGTGAGGCGCTCAACTTCAGCAAGAATGGTTCAAAAGCGAACAAGCTTGCCATCGTCCTCAACGAAACTGAATTGGAGTTGAGCACCGGGACTAATGGTGACGCTGCAGCCGAGAAACTCTGTGATATATCTGGCGCAGAAGTCATAGTAGTAAAACGTGGACCACATGGGGCCACCGTTTGGGATGCAGGGACAACAACACCCATTCCCTCCTATCGGTCCAGTGACGTATTCAAAATCGGCTCCGGTGACATCTTCTCTGCGATATTTGCAGCACTCTGGGCCGAACAACGCACCTCTCCGGTTGAGGCAGCCCATCGGGCTTCCTCCGCAGTGTCTCACTATGTGGGCAGCCGTGCCGCCCAAATTTCCCTTGCGGACTGCCAGCCCCAAACCCCTGTATTCGGTGAATATAAGGGACGGCATATTTATGTAGCCGCACCATTTTTCAACCTCGGTCAGCGGTGGGCGGTAGAAGAAATACGCAACGGGCTGCGTTCGGTAGGCGGTCGCGTCTTTTCTCCCCTCCACAATGTTGGTTCGTCAGGAACGTCCAAAGATATCGCCACCCGCGATCTGAAGGGTCTTGAGGAGGCTGGTTCGATTTTAGCAGTCTTGGATGGCGAAGATGCCGGCACACTCTTTGAGATTGGATACGCGCGCCGCTGCAAAATCCCGGTTGTTATCTTATCTGAACTGCCCAGACCGGAGAGCCTCACTATGCTCGAAGGAACAGATTGTCATATTGTCGGCGACATATGCACGGCGGTCTATCACGCCATGTGGGCGGCCATGCGATGAAAGCTTTGTTACTTTCGGGCGGAATCGACTCGTCTGCGCTGGCGCACTGGACGCGCCCAGACATCTGCGTGACCCTGGACTATGGTCAACAAGCGGCACTTGGCGAAGCCGCAGCGTCTCGGGCTATCTGTAGCGAACTTCACCTCGAACATAAACTTATAAGCGTGGATTTATCCTCCTTGGGCTCCGGATCGATGGCAGGACGGGAAACAGCCCTTGGGGGCGCAGCGCCGGAGTTTTGGCCTTATAGGAACCAGATGCTTGTCACACTAGCTGCGATGCTCTTGCAGCCGATAGGCCTCAGAGAACTCATGATAGGGACGGTTGCCACCGATCTCCACGCGGACGGAAGCGTTCGCTTTATTCAAACATTGAATGCCCTAATGCGGCTTCAGGAGGGCTGTGTCACAGTAACCGCTCCGGCCCAGAACCTCACCAGCACCGAGCTTCTCAAGCTATCGAGTTTTCCACGAGAACTAATTGGAGTGACGTTCTCATGTCACTTGCACAGATATGCTTGTGGCCAATGCAGTGGTTGTATCAAGCACAGAGAGGTAGTCGACGAGGCATTCCCGCAAGGCACATCTTAGCTGGTGCGAAGCCAGAACTAGCGCAATATCGGCGGAGGTAACTCATGGGCGGGTACGCTGTTAACAAGGGCAACAGGAACCCCTACCAACCAGAAGATCCCCAAGGAGCGGACGATTGTGACCTCTCTTTCACCGTGGATTTGGTTGGTGTCCAACCCGAGATCACCTCCTCCCTTTCTTTTGGAGACGAGTTGCTAGTCACCCTGAAGACGAATGGCGCGGTGACTAGCGTTGTTTGCGCGGACGAAAGAGGAGAAGTCGCCGGAACACTAGCTGCCTTTCGTGGCTTGGCTCGACTAATAGGCTGCCTTCGTCAAGGGGAATCATACGTCGCGGTCGTACAAGCGGCGTCCCCAACCCGATGCATGGTCTTTGTACGGAGAAGATGACTATGCTGATTGCCGGTGGCATATACGCGGAAAGGTGCCGCTTTCCTCGGTGGAATCAACTTTACGGGTCCGGACTGCGCTCTGCAGTTGCGCTTAGTTCGGTGACAATCAATGTGGAATTGCATGCTTATGCTGCAGAGCCTTGGCACAACGATATTGTCGCAACTTTGGACTCCTTTGGTATCGCGCGACAGTTAACACAAATTGAAAAGGGCGTGACGTTTGACTATCTCCACCCATTCGAGCTTGCAGCCTGCACTGAGCCAACTGAGGCCGCGCAGCGACTCGAAGTTGAAGGACAGTCCGTTCTCAGATTCGGATTAATTGAGGGAGATGCCCGAGTAAGCGGTAATCGCGTGGTCTATGATCCACAGTCACCCAAGCCAGCACCCTTTGCGGCCAACGGGTCAGAGGCAGAGAACCTCGCTCTCATTTTAACAGAGCGGGAGCTATTCTCGCTAGCCGGGCTGCAGTGCGATGAAGATGACCGTTCTAGCTCATTGAGAGAGGCAATCACCGAGTTATTTGACACGAAACCACGAGGTGAATTTCTTCTTCTCCTCAAGGATAGGCTGGGTGGAGCTCGACTTTATACCAGCGACGACAATCCTCTAAGAATACCACCAGTCGCAGCAGAGAGTTATTTCAGGATCGGCTCCGGGGATGTTTTTGCCGCGGCCTTTGCGCATGCATGGGCCGAAGAGAAGAGTTCGCCAATGAACGCGGCAGAATATGCAGCACAGTGCGTAGCGTACTTCGTTGACGGTCCTCGACTTCCCCTACCTCCGAAAGATCGACTTCCGAAGGCAACGCCAGGGATGCCGCAGGCAGGTGTCGTACGTTTGTTGGGGCAGGGCATGCTGGAGTTCGAGACGCTCCTACTGCACACGGCCGACTGGATCGTCGAGCTGGGCGGCAAGGCTACGGTGGACCTATTTGGAGACTTCACCGGAGGAACCGAAGATACAACGTCATTCCTGATTTTGGTCGGCCCTCGCTGGGATCAGGATATGATTGGCAGATATTCCGAGATCACGTCGGGATTACCAACGGTTGTATACTGGCCCGACGCTCCGGGCGGTGTTCAGAACATCCTTCCAAACGCACATATAACTACCGACTACACAACAGCACTTTACCTTACGCTTCGGGGTTTCGACCAATGAAGACGTTGCCCCATTTATCTGCCTCAAGACGACGGCGTGGCGCCGACCGGCGACCACGTCAACACGCCCCCAAATCTACCGCGGAGCTCGCTAGCACCGCCAAGGAAGCTAGGGACGTCTGGATGAACTTCCTGAAATTCATAGATGAACGGAGTCATACGAGGTGGATATTTCGCGGATGTGCCTCGCGGCTGCACAAGTGCATTCCCAGTTTAGGGCGCCTGCCAAATTACGACCTAACAGACGAAATTAGGGTGTTTCGCGCCTTTCAGAAATCTGCAGGATTTTTTCTAACCGTGAGACCTACAGACGACTGGGAATGGCTCGCCTTGGCCCAGCATCATGGTCTCCCTACCCGACTGCTCGACTGGACGACCAATCCTCTAGTTGCCGCATTCTTCGCGGTATCAACTGTCGATGCCAAAAGCGCCAAGGATGGCTCCGTCATCTACGCGCACAGTTTGAGCGACGAAGAGCTTGTCGACACAAAGGTGCAAACGGATCCATTTGATCTGACTAGGTTGCAGTTTCTTCTACCTGCCAAGAGTGTGCCTCGTATCATCAGTCAAAGAGGCCTTTTTTCCGTCCACCCCGAACCGAATGTTCCTTGGGAGCCGGAAGCGTTCGAAAAGAACAGCTTCACCATTCCAGATCATCTACGTGCACGCTTTCGGAGGCGCCTTTTTCGCCTTGGAATCGATGACAGTCACATTTGGGCAGATCTCGACGGTCTCTGTGCAACGCTGAAGTGGCGTTATGAGGCACGGATTGGCATTGGGTCTACAATCATTGGATAGTGGCGATGTCGGAGATTGACGAGGAAAAAGCGCAAGACTTGAAGGAGCGTATCGTCCGTATATTACGCGCGACAGATGTCTCCACCACTGATGCTTGGCAAGACCTATCCGTCTTGTCATTCAATACGGTCGTAGACTCATTGGAGACGTTTGAGGATGAGATATTCGTCACGGACAAACACTTCTTCGGCCCTATCTTGTGGCACGTCACGCTAAATTACGATGACGACGATGGTGGAATTACGATATCAGAGAGTTTCCCAGGAAAATTTGAAGGCGAACTAAGCGACGATGGCGGAACTATCACGGTCTCTCAGGTCACCGCAGATACGTCTTCGTTCTACAAATGAATCCCAACATTCGCTGATGTTCTTCAAATCATACGTTGACGCCAACGCGTTTAGCGTTTGCGTGCTTGATCAAGTATAATTCAATATAGTTTGAACAGAATGAGCAATTCTGTTCACTTAATAGTAATCAGGTCAACCTCTTTCTTCTCTCAGCTTTGAGTGTCGAAAGTCAATTTAGGTTATGATTTATGATCAGAAAGGGCGTCGAAAGTACCTGACGCTTGCCGAGAGAGAGGCGTTTGTGGCCGCAGCTGCTGGGTTGGATCCTAGCGCACGCACTTTCTGCCTAGTTCTGACATACACCGGCGCAAGGATCTCGGAGATTCTGGCCCTCACACCTGAGCGGGTAGATGTCGATGCTGGCGTTGTGATCATCGAAAGTCTCAAGAAGAGGAGGGGCGGCGTGTTCAGATCGATTCCGGTGCCAAGAGCACTTCTGCGGGATTTGAACGAGATCCATGAGCTTTCGCGGGCGCGCCCGCGTACCACTAGAGGCGAAAATCGCGTCTGGCGCATCGGACGAACCACCGCTTGGAGCTGGGTAAAGCAGGCTATGGAAAGCGCCGGCATCGTGGGTAGTCATGCAATGCCAAAAGCGCTGCGCCACGCATTCGGTATCGAAGCAACCCAGCGGAATGTGCCTCTGAGTGTTGTTCAGAAATGGTTGGGGCACTCCCGTCTGTCGACTACTGCTATCTACGTTGACGCTGTTGGCGACGAAGAGAGGGAATTCGCAAGCAGACTGTGGCACAATTTAACCTGACAAAAATGCCTACCGGCGTAGTCGTTCGCTCCCCAGCACGTGTTTCCACGTTGGAGTGACCCAAGGCATTCTCTGCATGATGAGATGAATTGGGATTCGAAGGTCCGTCCCTACTTTTCTCGCAAAATACTTCGGCATAAAGCGAGGTGACGAAGTCGTAAAGAGAGCAGCTGTTCTGACATCGGAGGGACTTTTCTCCGTCGACATTACCTGACGTGCAACCGTATCGAGCGATGTCCCGGAGTCGTTAAAGCATATATAAACTAGCACTTTCTTTCCCGAAAGGGCGTCAGCGTCCAAGGTATAGCCTTGAGCAACAATGGTTTCTCGCGAACCGTCATTCCGCCTACAGCTGATTGTTGCCACACTTATCACTGTTTTAAGACCGAGATTTCCAGCCAATATTCCGCCGGTTATTGTCGAATTTCGGTCAATCGCAACGATGAAGTCGGGAGTGAAGCCGTCATTCTGGAGTTGTTCCGCTAGTTCGAGTACCAAAGCCACGATGCGCCGGAAACTGAAGCGTGCATTGTACTTCGTCGAGATTGCGGTAAAGAGGAGTGCAGCTACAACGCTAGAAGCAATACCCACGAGGAAAGCTGCGGTTTGTGCGATCGCCTCAGGCATAGGTCCCTCCGCACCCTAGTGGATAATTTGGAGGTTTCTTGCCGCCGAAAACGCTTCGGTTGCCGCCTGCCATCCGGCCAGGGTGCGATAGGAGACGCCTATCCTGCAGCTGGTTGGAAATGTCACTAGAGACCAACCATCTTTGATGGACGCGGCTATCGCGGCATTAACCCCGTATTTCTTTTCAATGTCGTGCCAAACTAAAATTCCATCTTGCAAAAGATGAGGCTGCAATCCCGTGTAGTCTAGTACAGGTTGCTCTCCGTAGTGATTGCCATCAATGAACGCAAGGCCCAGTGGCTCTCGAATAACGTGAGAAAGGTCATCGGGGGACTTGCCAGTAAAGAAATGCAGAACCGAATCCAACCCGATGATGTTTGACCATCGTCTGGCGAAATCGAGACCATGTACCCCAAGTCCACCTTCTTGCTGACTGTCAATGCTTCCGACCCATCCCCCTTTGTCGTTCTCGATCACGCCAGCAGCAATCCAGAAGCTGGAATAGCCGAAGCCGGTCCCGATCTCGAAAGCTGTGCGAATGTTCAGCACTCGAACCAGATTGAACAGAAGAAACGCTTCAATGCGCCCAATTGAAACGGGTCGAGTGTATCCCTTAAGCGTAAAGTGTCCGCCATCATTTGGCAGGCACTCAGGATTGCGACCGGTGGGCCAAATCGAATCAAGATCGGCATGCATCGCCGCTATCTTCTCGGGCAGCTCCATGTTGGTATCTCTCCATTAGTTCCGTCCTTGTCGTCATGTAAGGTCGCGAGGCGTCGTAGTGTTTAGAGTCCAGAGTTGTAACCGGGACCGATCTAGACGGATTTCAGAAATGCTACCGACGTCTATCTGCAGCCTACGGAAATGATGCGGCTCTATCCCAAGAACGCACACGCAGAGTAGAATTCTCAGAATCACACCATGCGACACAACAAGGGTCGGGCCCGGAATTTCGATGGTATCCCGAATAAAATCAACGATACGCTCTTTGGCCGTGGAGAAGCTTTCTACTCCTGGGGGAGAGTACGGAACTGTTTCGTCGGTCCAGCGGAAAAATTCGTCTGCAAATGGAGGAGCGGACAGGTCACGACGCGTTTGGCCTTCAAATAGCCCGAAGTTGAGCTCTCGGAGTCGCTCGTCAGTTTCCACCGCCACCCCCAATGTATCGGAAAATATCGCGGCGCTTTCTCGTGTTCTTCGCAACGGTGAGCAGAGAATGTTTTTCACATTGCGGCCTATGACCGTATGGGCAGCCCGCAATATTTCGTCTCTTCCGGCTGGAATAAGAGGTACATCTGTATGCGAATTGTAAAGCCCTTCTTGTGTCCAGTGTGTTGTCCCGTGCCGCGCCAGAAGTATTACTTTTTCATTCAACACGTATAAGTAATCATAACACAGAAGATCCAGATTCAACATCACGGGCGTAGCAGTGGATCGGCTTCTATAGGTCCCGACGGCTGGCTGAACAGAATTGCTCATTCTGTTCAATCGGGGGGTTTCGATGCGTGGATGGGTGGGCACCTGTGAGGATTCCGACACAGTTCGGGCCGGTGGGGCTGAAGGATACCGGACAAGGGGAAGGCCGCTTCCCTCTCTTGTGATCGCGACGGCGGCTTCCCTCCTTCTCAGCGGATGCGCCGCGGCTTTGATCCCGATGACCGTCGGCATGGCTGCCGTTAGCGGCTTCCAGGGATACAAAACCTTCCAGACAACGACCGGTGGCACCGCCGAAGTGGCATTCGAGACGGGCGGCTCCACAACGCCCCTCACGCCGGAGGTTCGTCGGATTGCCGTCTGGCAAAATGGCGTTCGCGAGATACAACTGACCGAACGGCTGCACTCGACGGGCCGCTTCGATGTGTTGTCGCCGAACGCCACCGCCGAGGCGCTCAGCAAGACCGGGAGACAGCCCGTTGGCGGTCTCATGACCGCCCAGGAACAGTCGGCGTTCTACGGCTCGATCTGCAAGGCGACCAAAGCGGATCTCGTCCTCTTTGCCGCCGATCAGGGGATCAACTTCAACAAAAACATGTGGTCGCTCGAGCGCGCCAACAACACGCGGGTGGTCGACCTCTCGGCCTTCTCCTGCAAGACGAACAGCATCACTTGGACGGATCGCATGAACGTCAAGGTAGAGGTCGCCGGCAGCGCGCCGCCCGAAGGCGAGATCGCGCGCATCGCGGGCGATGCCTGGGCGGACCGGCTACTCGGGAGCGTGCCTGCCGCAAGCAAGGCCTGAGGACTGGCAGACCAACGGATCGTCGGCAACAAACGGGTTCCCGCATGAATACGATGCTGAAAGTGGCGCTGCCGCTTCTCCTGGTTTCAGCCGGCTCCGTCGTCTGGGGCGTGCAGTACCGGACGGAACGGCCCATGGCGACGATGAACGCCTTCTTCGGGAAGGTCGACCAGACCTATCTCCTTGCCGGATGGGTCGCCGGTCTCGGGGCACTCGCCTTTCTGGTCGGTATCGCATTTCTGGTCGCGGGTCTGGTTCAGGCTAGCCGCACTTCCCCACCGCCAGGTGACAGCTCTGCCCAATGAGCCGGGACAGATTTACCCCAAACGCCATGGAGTAATAGGAAGCGTCATGCGCGAACACCCACAGGTCGCCAAAGCTCTCAGAATTGTCCTGCTCGTGGCGCTCAGCGGCATCGCGAGCGCTTGCGACAACCCGTCCGCCTCGGCAGCGGAGAACTGCCCGAAGCGCCCATCGGACGAGAATGTCTTACAGGCCCTCAGCGAGGCACGGGCGGCAACAAGCTCCAAGACACCCGCTAAAGTCATCTGGGGCGTGACGAGGGAGACCTGCTCCAAATACATGGTCCTCTATGGCGACGCCAAACACCTGCAGACGCCTGCGCATCTTCTTGCATTCGACGACGGCCGCTGGGGCGTATTCATCACCTATGGCATGGGCGGCTCATCACTCGCCCATGTGGAAACGCAATCGAGCGCCAATCGGCCGCTCCCGACAGCACCCGCAGGCAAGGACACGGTCTATTCGCCGCGCAAAGAGGCCAACTAGCAAAAAACACCCCGCCGGTTGGCGGGGTGTTTGGCTTTGTGCGGAGGATCAATATTCCTCGGCAAGCATGATGGTGAGGACACGGGTCGTGACGTCGGGGTCGCTCGGGTCGGGGGAGCCTGCTTCCATCGTCCGGTCGTAGTAGTCGATCTTCCAGAAGACGAGCGTGCCGTCGACCTTCACCGATCCAAAATCGTGCTCGCCATAGGGGTCGTTGTCCGGCGTGAACGTATCGAACGCCTCGATCGCCGTGAGCACCTTCCGGATAAGGTCCTGGGGCAAGGAGAGGACCCCCTGCGTGATCAGGACCCTGCCGTCCCGGCACTTCTGTCTCAACTCGTCATTCAGCCGGCGAATGACCAGCACATCTTCCCGTGAAGTCATGGGATGTTCCTTCTCTGTCGGCTGGGTCCCAGGATTGAGGCCCAGCCGCCAAAGGCGGACCGCCTGTTGGCCGGATCGCTCATGGTGGCTCCTCCGCACCGGCGAGCGTGTAATAGGTGATCGCGAGCGCCGCCGCCTGGAAGAGCCCCATGCGGGGATGCTCGGGGTCCCAGAGCCTCCGCCGTGCCGGCAGCATGTGCCGGAGCGCGTCGACATGGAGCGCGACCGCCTGAGCGATCTCATGGCGCGTCTTTGCGCCGACGGACCGGAAACAGGCGTTGACGGCCGCGCGCGGGTAGACGCGAACCTCTATCCCGCGATGCGCGGCGAGACGGAGCATGGCGCGGCAGAGCCGCTTTATCCGGGCGCCGCGCCGCGCGGGCTTGTGCTCGAAGTCTTCGAGGATGAGGACGGAGGGGCTGTAGCGTTCGAGAAGCTTTCCGATGCGGGCGAGCGCACGCCGGTTCTTGTCTTCCTTGTAGTTCGAGACGTCGACGACGCCCCAGGTGGCGATAGCGCCGGGCGCTTCGAAGAGCACCCAGCCGAACCCTCGTGAGGTAGGATGAATAGCGATGACGAGCCCGCGGCGCGGGCTGATGGTGGTTCTCATACATAATCGGTGTCGCCCTTCGCCCGCTCGATGATGAGCGAGAGCAGGACGAGTTTTTCTCGTGACTTGGCGTCGGTCTTTCCCTCAAGCGTCTCGTAGAGCGCTTTCGCCTGCCGCATGACAACATCCTCGGCTTCCCGGTAGAGGGCCGGGAAAAGGTCTTGCGGCGTCACGCCGAAGATCAGCTCGAGCTGAAGCGCGGTCGAAAGGTTCGGAGCACGTTGCAGCGCCTCCCAGCGTGAGACCGCGCTTGGCGAAGCCTGGTCGAGCAGCGAGGCAAGCTCCGGCTGGGACAGTCCCCAGCGCCGGCGATGCGTTGCGAGATAGCAATGAAGAAAAGGCGACATGGATAAAGATGCATCTCAGCGGCCAGGACAGTCGCTTTGCATCTTCACCCGGAGGGTCGGTCGTCAGTAGACGTGAAAATTTGTCATTCGGTCACAACTTGCAGCGCCGATGCCCCCGCATTGTAACGGAAACATGAAGAAAACCGCTGTGTATTACGATGTTGTCCCCAGTCTATCCACACCGAAGCGTTTCGCGAGCACATCGATCTTCGGTAGCTCCGATACCGGGATGACATAGACGCCCCGGCTCTTCTGTGTCTGGAGCCGCAGCCGCTTCCTGAGTACCGTGCCGATCGCCTTGTTCGAGAGGAAACGGTTGTAGTCGCTCGCATGACGCGCATTGAAGCCATCCGCGATCTCGCGCAGCGGGATCGATGCGCCATCGCTCTTCTCAAAGGCCTCGATCGTCACTTGCAGCACCTGGGCGGCGATGGTCTGACTCCGTTCATTGATGAGGTCTGCTTGCTGCCGGATAAGGGCATCGGTCATTTCCGCCCGGAGGGCAGGGCTGTCGACCAGGCTGAGGAGCGAGAGTGCCATCTGGTTGAGGCGCGGTTCGATTTCGGGTGTGACGACGCTCGGGTCGGTCGCGACCGAAAACCGGTTCACCAGCCGGAAATGCAGCAGCTTATTGCGGAGCTCCAGCGCTTCCCTCTTCAGACTGTCCGGAAGATGGATCGGAATGCCGGCGCGGAGAGGTCGCTGCCCCGTCTCCTCGGTCAGGAACCGGCTCTCAAGCGCCCGGTCCTCGAAAGATTCGCGCATGCCGATGATCTTCGGCCCGTAGACATGGAAGGCATGCGGGTTGAACTCCTTGGCACGGGTCACGACCGTGCGCAAGACGGGCAGGCCCCGGACATTGCCGTTATTGAGGATCTTCACGATATCGGCCTTCGCGTCCGAGAACCGCAAATCCGCCTCGTCGAAGACGAGCGTGCCGCCGAAGGTATCGAGGGTATGGAATATCGGCGAGACCGTGGAGGCGCCGCTCGCGAAGAAGGGCTTGTAGCAGATCGAGCCGATGGTCATGAGACCCCGGGTCTTGCCGGTCCCGTAATCGCCACGGAATCTGAGGTAGGGCAGTTCGTTGAAAGCATCATGGACCCAGGTCAGGAGCACGTAATAGGTCGCGAATTTCTCGAACTGCGGAGAGAGGTCGGTATAGCGGTGGATGAAGGCGGCGATCTCCTCCAGCAGCCGTTCCTTGCTCCCATAGTCGGTTACGGTCGAGGGCAGTAGGACGCATTCGTTCGCGATCAGGTTGTTCAACGGCGAATACGGCACTAGCCGCTCGCCGGTCTCGATACGAACTTCCTGCTCGATGTTCCAGAGACCGTTATGGCGCGAGACGACGAGGGCTGTCTTGCGCTCGCCGGCGTCATAGACAAGTTCGACGATTGTCCCGTCCTTGCAGGCACGGGAAATCGTCGGGACGCCACTTTTTGATCGTTCCTTAGACTTGGTAGCCGATGTTCGATGCTCGTTCATCGGACGATTGTAAGCGTCGATGAGCGGTTTGAAACGGCGTGAGTTCGTGCTTTCCCGGCAAGACCGCACACCTTCCGAAAGAGTATCGACGGTCTCAGAATGACAGCGTGACTATCGAGAAATCCACATCGCCGATTCGCGCGTTTCGTCCTCATGGGGTAGATTCGAGTCGACCGAACGATGTCTTCCATTTTTTGAGTTGCACCTCGAAAAGGTGTCAGTACCTGCCTCGTATTCAGCTGAACCGTGGACTTGGGGGACGTATCGGCGAGACGCTCAAGGGCGCCACATTTTTCCGCATATGAAATATTTCGTCTATTGCCGCAAATCCTCGGAAGCCGAGGATCGCCAGGTGCTGTCCATCGACTCCCAGCGCGATGAATTGCTCGGGAAATTTCAGAGGCACGAAGGTGTCGAAATTATCGATGTCCTTCTGGAGGCATTCAGTGCAAAGGCGCCCGGCCGGCCGGTTTTCGACGACATGCTCCGGCGCATCGAGCGCGGCGAGGCGGAAGGCATCATCACCTGGCATCCGGATCGACTGGCGCGCAACTCAATCGATGGCGGCCGCATCATCTATTTGCTCGACCGGCAAGCGCTCAAGGACCTCAAATTCGCCACCTTCACCTTCGAGAACAACTCGCAAGGGAAGTTCATGCTGTCGATCATCTTTGGATACTCGAAATACTATGTCGACAATCTAAGCGAGAACGTGAAGCGCGGAAATCGCGCCAAGGTTCAACGGGGTGGGCGGCCGAGCATGGCGCCGATCGGTTATCTGAATGACCGATCAACAAAGACGACGATCCCGGATCCCGATCGCTTCCCGTTGATACGCCGTCTCTTCGAGCTGGCGCTCACAGGAAACTACTCGTTGCGGGCGCTGAGCCGCGAAACTCAGAAATGGGGTCTGCGAACGGTACAAAAGAAGCGTATCGGTGGCCGATACCTGACGGTCAGCGCCGTTCATCACATACTGCGAAATCCCTTTTACGCGGCCCTCGTTGTCTGGGAGGGACAAACTCATCCGGGCGCGCACGCGCCGCTCGTCACCGTGGAGGAATTCCAACGGGTGCAGGATATCCTGAGTGGCAGAGCAAAACCCGTGATCCAAAAGCGCAGCTTCCCCTTTACCGGCCTTATTCGGTGTGGTGAGTGCGGCTTCATGGTCACCGCCGAGGAACGGACCAACAGATATGGAAGCGCGTATTCCTACTATCACTGCACCAAGCGTCGGCCGAACTACCGGTGCCGGCAACCCTTCGTGCCTGCGGACCATCTCCAGACGATGATCGAAAATGAGGTCGGCCGCCTCGCGCTGCCCGAAAAGTATGAGCGATGGGCAGATGCAGAGCGCCAATCTGCGGCGGCTAGGCGCGACCAAGAGAGATCACTGCAGACAAAGGCAACGGAAGGAGAATTGGAAGAAGTTGAAAGAATGCTCTCAACGTTGCTTATGCTGCGCACGCGCGAGACAATCGATGACACGGAGTTCATTACGGAGCGTCAACGGCTTCAGGTGCGAAAGCTGATTCTTAAGGAACGCCTGCATCAAGCTGACAATGGAAAAGATCGGTTTGAACCCGACCGCTTGCTCATTTCGTTTAGCAATAGAGCCATTTTCTGGCTTCAAGAAGGTGACGACGAAATAAAACAGAGAATTGTCCGGGCGGTCGGTTTGAACCTTGTGCTAACAGACAAAAAACTGAGCTTTCAAGCCAGAAAACCGTTCCTCATCCTGTCGAATATCGTCTGTCGTTCAAGCCTGTGCGCGCGGTTGTATGAGGTTCGAACTTTATACGATGCACGCGACCCGGAAATGATCGAAACAATAGAGCTCGTCAAAGAAGTTATTGAGATGATGGAGCGGAAGAGTCAGGAGAAGGAGGCTGCGTAGCTTTCCCCTCTCGTGCGGCACGTTCGCTCGGCAGTGGTTGTGCGAGAAGCGTGAAAAGTTCGACGAGGCGTGCACCCATCTCACTTGCTTCGTCTATCGTCAGATCTTCGTCGTGCTCTTCTTTATGAATCTGGATTAGTTCCTGTAGACGCTCTGGTGAAAATTGCATGCTAGGCATCATAGCGCCATCCTCAGAGAATGCTCGGAGTGGAACCTTGCCGTCTTGGCATCAAGAATGTGAAGACGCCTTCGGTTGTCGATACGTCAGTATGCCTCAATACAAAGTCCACTAAGTCCCCCACGTCCATCTTCACGAAGACGAGCTCGAACTCTTCCTAAAAATATGCTGCAAATACTGGGATGTGATGAGTGATGTGGTTCGGAACAAAGTCCACCAAGTCCTCCAGTCCGCATAGAAACTATTCACTTACGGTGTCTGGCAGGCCCTCAACTGTGATATAATTCAGTGATGTTAGTTTGTTCTGTTTGTCATTTAGTGCGCGTTTTTAAGCAGATATCTGCGAGCCACAATTAGAAAACATACTTATTAGGAAACCCCATGGCGGCAAAAATTGAGTTTTTTCCTGTAGATAACGGAGACATGGCCCTCGTAACGCTCGAAAGCGGTCGCGTCATTTTAATTGATGCCAACATTAGGGCATCCGCCGACGACAAAAATGATGACGAGGTACCTGATGTTGCGACGATGCTCCGAGATAGGCTGCCAACAGACAGTCAGGGGCGCTCGTATATCGATGTGTTTCTGCTCACCCATCCTGACCAAGATCATTGCCGGGGGCTGAGAAAGCATTTCCATATTGGTCCTTCGGATGACTGGGACGAGAGCGAAGACAAGATTTTCATCCGCGAGATGTGGTCTTCCCCTATCGTTTTTCGTCGGAAAGACAGGATTGAATCTCTGTGTGAGGACGCGGCTGCCTGGCGGGATGAAGCGCGTCGTCGTGTAAACCTCTTCAAGAACGCAGCCGACCCGGCCGGCATCCAAGATGGTGATCGTATCTTGGTGCTTGGTGACGATATTGACGGGAAAACCGAGGGCATCGACGACATACACGTCGCGATTGATGAGCATTTCTCGTACATCTGCGGGGAGGAGGATACGTCGTTTTCGTCTCTTCTCCTTGGACCACTCCCCCCATCTGATGACGAAGACACAGAAGAAATTCTTGCGAAAAATCGTTCTAGCGTAATTATGCAAATGTCGATTGGTGCGGACGGCGTGGACAATGCATGTCTTCTTCTGACGTGCGGCGACGCGGAAGTCGCGATTTGGGAACGACAGTGGGAATTGCGGTCAGGCGACCCTTCTTCGCTCGAATTCGATATTCTTCTCGCCCCTCATCACTGCTCTTGGCACGCACTGTCGTACGACAGTTGGTCCGACAACGGCGAAGACGCAGTACTTTCTGAGGATGCTCTGAGCGCATTAAGTCAAGCGCACGACAATGCGGTGATCGTTTCGAGCTCAAAAGCCATTAGCGATGATGACTCCGATCCTCCGTGCGTGCGCGCTGAACGAGAGTACAAGAAAATTGTCGATTCTGTCGGAGGAGACTTTTACTGCACCATGGATGACGGCAAAGATTCCACGGTGCTTCTCTTCGAGATCTGCGGCGATGGACCGGCAAAAAAGAGTGACGGCGGAGGGGACGGGCCCACAAACCCCTCGGCCTTTGGCCCGGGCAGTATTTCGCGTACGGAAAAACGCGGGGGCGGACGATACGCATAGTTACTTAGTCGCCAGATGAATTTTGACGAATCCGCGAAAGATGTTGAGCAATGGTTGCTTGCTACGTGCAATGCGGCGCGAACTTTGTCGCCAACAGAGTGTGCTGCCTACAAGGCGCTTCATATTCGAAAGGGATGGGAAGTCACCATAGGTTTTAAGACGCGCGAAGGAATAGTCCACCTACTGCTTGATTCAGATTTTCCATACTCTCCACCCCGCGTGGCTTACAGATCAGGAGATTGCTATCTGAAGTGGCCGCATGTGGAGGAGAATGGCGTCCTCTGTCTGCCGAAGAACTCTGTTTCCTGGACCGATCCAATCGAGAAAGTGCGAGTAGCGCTGGCTGATGCGTGTGTTTTAGTCGACGGAACCCTTCATCTGGATCCAAGCACGACCGAACTTTCTCGGGAGTTTATTTCCTATTGGAATCGGGCCGTGGATACTTCTGTCCGAAAAATCCAATCACTCTTGGAGCCGACAAGAAGTGCCGGCGAAATCGCCGTATGGTGGGGAAAGGACGAAATCGTAGCTGCCGAGAACGGTGAACAGCTGACCCACTGGCTTAGAAATAGCGGGTCAACCGCTGAGGTTCAGTTCACGCAAGGTATTTTCATTCGTCTCGATGCGCCATGGGTTCCTCCGTATCCGGAATCGCTTCAGCTGGTCGTCGACAAGCTCCGAGCAGTAGACCCTGACGTGCCGGGTAAGCTTGAAACGCATGCGATCGACAACGAGCGCTGCGTCGTCGTAATGGCCGCAAGCGTTGAAACGGGCACCGGCCTTACTGGAATCATCATTGAAGGTGGTATTCTGCGGAAGTTAAACGGCTTCCGCCCCAAACATATTCCCCGGAATTTTAAAATTCCCCATTGGTATCAGAATGCGACCGTAAACCACAGTATCGTCAATCGAGCCGATGCGGCATGGATCCATGGTCGTGACAAGAATGAGGAATTGGCCGAGACTTTGACTAAGAAAGTCACGATCTTGGGCTGCGGCGCCCTAGGGTCTCATGTGGCGGTGCGGCTTGCACAAGCCGGTGTTGGTTCGCTGATGCTCTGTGATCCGGAGACACTTGCGGCGGCAAATGTAGGTCGGCATGTGTTGGGAATGCGATCCGTTGGACGATCGAAGAGTCTAGATCTCGCGAACGAAATTCGACGACGCTTTCCCCACCTGACGGTCGAGGGACATCACACTGCGTGGCAACACGCATCAGATGAAGTTCGGGAGAAGATATGGGCGTCCGACTTGATCATCTGTGCAATTGGAGACTGGTCGAGCGAAGGGCTTTTGAACGAGGAACATCGAGTGCGTGGTGTCCCACCCATTATTTATTGCTGGATGGAAGAGCATGCCACGGCAGCCCACGCCGTAGGAATAGTCAATCAAAGTTCCTGCATCGCATGTCTACTCAACGAAACTGGGAATACAGCTGCGCCGGAGACAATTTGGAATGACGGCGCGGAGGAGGTTTCAGAGCCTGCTTGTGGTGCCTACTTCCAGCCCTTTGGTCCAGTTGATATCGCTTACGCTGAGGGAATTGCTGCCGAGCTAGCGGTCGACATCTTAACCGGGCGTGTTGCCGAGAACGTACATCGGGTCCATGCAACTTCGACACATCGCTTGAAGAAGCTAGGCGGTGACTGGAGTGAGGCACATAAGGAATTCCGCGGTCACTTCGAGGGAGGCTTGCAATTTCAACGACCAATTGAAAATTCAAGCGAATGTCCATTATGCAATCCCGTCCATGATTGACACTCCGCTCGCCTTCGAACTGCCGAACAATCTAGGACGCTTGGAAATCGAGACCACGGCGTTGAAGCATATGTGGCGTCATCGGCAAACAAATCTCCTCAAAAGAGAGGCTGGTGGTCAACTCTTCGCTGCAATCGACGCAGACGCGGTTTGTATTGTCGAAGCGACGGGGCCACGGCCAACGGACAAACGAGGTCGCTACCACTACCATCCTGACAGAACTGCTGAGAAGAGAGAGATAGAAGATCGATATGCTGCCGGCCTACATTTTGTTGGCGATTGGCATACGCATCCGCAAGGCATGCCATCGCCGTCTGATACTGACCTTTCCAACTTTCAGGATATGGTCACGAGAAGCGAGCACAGTCTTCCCGGGTTCATCCTGATTGTTGTTGGCAAGCAGCGCTTCCCATCTGGACTTCATGTGACTTTCGTGACGGCGACAGGCTTTTACGAGCTGACACCGCATGCCCCTGTGTAGCTATTTGTCCGCGCACGACGTTGAGAAGATTTTTCGGTAGAGATTAATCCTTAGTTCGAATCCTCTTCGTGATGTACGCCGTTTGCTTTCGATATGAGAAAAGAAACAGCGACAGAAGAAGCAGTATCAGAACAAATCCGCCGTGCCCGGACAAGATGGGGCATAGACCTTCTATCCAAGCGTAAAGTTTGATGAGGCAGAGTGCCGCGAACACGGCGCAGAGTGTTCTGTACGAGTTGTTGGCCTCAGAGAGAATCTCAATCTTGGGATCGGCCGATGAGGCCTTCACGAAATCGGCATACTCGGCGAACTTTACAAAACCGACGGACTTCAGGATGGGCTCGATAATCAGCGAGCCTAGCCGGCTTATCACCATCCCGATGAAATAATAGACGAAAGCGGCAACCAGGATGTTGTCTTGCGCGAAGGAATAGTCAGTCCACGCCTCTGCGAGAACAACAAAAAGTACGCCCGGAAGCAGGTAGTTGAATAAATTATATGACGATATTTTTGTCAGCAGCTCGTTCATGGTGAGATTATACGCTCAACTCTCTCAACTTTGTAATGGGTCTCCGCACCCGCCCAACAAGGTCGTCCGGCCGCATCGTAAGCTGTAGTGATTCACAGTTGGTTGTGGCGCTATCGTTCCTGATTCCGTGCACATAGAAAAAGGACCGGGATTCCTCCCGGTCCTGAGTAGTTTTATTCCGCCGCCACATCGGCGACGGGTTCTGTTTTGACTTCCTCGGCCTCGCGCCGAAGCGGCACCGGCAGCCAGCGCTTGTCCCGAAGAAGCTCTTCCGCACGTTGGGCCATGTCGGGTTTCTTGAGCTCCGTGAGGTACTTCGCCGTTGAAGCCGAAGTCGCCTCACCGACCACCTCGATAATCTGACCTTTTGTCAGGTGATCGAAGAACTGTGCCCGTGTCGGTTGCCACCAGTCGGTCATGTCGAGGGCGAGTGCCGTCGCGAGGTCTCGGGCTTCGATCATGCGCCGGCCGGGGCTCTCGTTCTTCCGATGCACGGCGTCGAGCGTGAGCGCGACGCAATAGGCGAGAAGATCGAGCAACACCTCCTGCTCGGTTTCGAGAAGCCAGGACCAGAGGTGTTCTGCCTCCGGCAGCCTCTCGCACCACTGCGTATGGCGCGCGAGCAGAGTGGCCGCCGCCCGGCTCTCCCCCACCGTCTTCGAGAAGCTCCCGAGATCGATGAAGGAAGGCTGGAGGTGGAGACAAGGCGAGGCATAGCGTTCGAAGAAGAGATGCTTCGCCAGTCGGTAGACGAGAGCGGCTAATGCCACCTTCGGGTTCCCTGCCAGCATCTCCCGAAGCGCCGCGGTGCGGTGCGCCGAGAGATCGGTCAGCAGCGTGTCGGAATAACCTTCGGGGCGTCCATTGCCTTTCTCTCTCCGCTCAGCGGGACGTGACGGTTCTCCGTCTTCGTCGTCCGTCTCCTCGCGTTTCCGGTCTTCCGGCCGGACGAGACCGGCATTCACCTCAAGCTCGCCGTCGGGTGTGAGGCTCAGGATGACGCCGACAGCCTTCCGGTCCTCGTCGGACCATTGGAGATGCTGCTCTTCGAGGGCTTCCATCTCCTCGACGATCTTGTCGAGTTCGGCCGACTTGGCTTCGTCTTCCTGGTCTTCGAGCGCCGCGACGAGTTCGTCATAGCGTTCGGAGAGGGCGACAAGCCGGGCCTCATCCTCCTCCGACAGGGCGATCTCGCCGGCCTTGACGCGGCCGAACTTCGCAAGGGCGCCATAGTCGGTCTCGGACATCACCTCGACCCAGGACCAGCCTTCGGCCCGAACCTTCGCGGCCTCGGTGTCGAGCTTCTCGGCCACGAGACGGTCGAGAAGCTTGCTGTCCGCGAAATAGCCTTCGGATTCCGGCTGGAAGAGGTCCCGGATCACAGTGCCGCCAGCCGCTTCATAGGCATCAATGCCGATGAAGAGCGCCCGACGATCCCCACCCTCGACAAGGGCACTGGTGAGGTGCCGCCGGATCGCCTGGGGCGAGCGATGGCCATGCGGCGTGTCGAACCAGAACGCTTCCTGGGCCGCATGGTCGTCGGTGATCGCGAAGGCCATGAGCTGGTCGAGCGTCAGCTCTTCCGCCCGGTAGGCCGCCATCAGGCGGGGCGAGACGGCGCCGAGTTTCAACCGTTGGATGACGACTTTCGCCGGCAGTCCGAAACGGGCGGCGATCTCCTCGGCCGTAAGCCCCTCCTTCTGCAGTTTCGCGAAGGCGTCGAACTGGTCGGCCGGATGCAGGGGCGAGCGGACGATGTTCTCGGCAAGTGAGACTTCGACATAGGTCGCAATCTCCGTCTCGCCGAGCACCCGGCACGGGACCGGATAGTCCATCGCGATCTTGTGCTGCTTGGCGAGGAGCTTTAGCGCGTCATAGCGCCTGCCGCCCGCCACGACCTCGTAAAGTGGTTCCGCTTCCTCGCTCCCGACCCGGACCAGCCGGACCACGAGATTTTCGAGGAGGCCGTGCGCTTCGATGCTCGCGGCCAGTTGCGCGATATCGGCCTTGCGGCCGGTCTTGCGCACATTG
This sequence comes from Parvibaculum lavamentivorans DS-1, assembly GCF_000017565.1. Lineage (NCBI taxonomy): Bacteria > Pseudomonadati > Pseudomonadota > Alphaproteobacteria > Hyphomicrobiales > Parvibaculaceae > Parvibaculum > Parvibaculum lavamentivorans. Next base: position 339,740 of record NC_009719.1, on the reverse strand, counting down.
AGGGTTGCCCGCTTCAACTGGCAAAGCGGGATCGTCATGAGGTTCTCGCTCATGGAAGTTCTCCGATGATGATGGTGAAAATTGCGCCGACGGCCGTGAACCAGCCGCGGACGCGATGCGGACCTGGATCAAAAGGAACAGGTCTCGCTCTATCGTCCCGGAGAAAGTGATGCTCACCTAGGCGTGCAAACTTGCCGATCCGGCAACGGCATGGGGATAACGCAGGTTCATGCCGGGGAGAGCTTCCGCGCCATGCGGCACGTGCAAGATTGCACTCCTACTGGTGCCGCTGCCTGTACCGGACAATGCGCTCATGAAGCGCTCGCCGGACATCTCGTATTTCGCGCAAACGAACTTCCGGAACGACCGGCGGGCTTTCGGCATCAAACAGGATGACCGGCATTCGCATGTCTATGCGATCGGCAAGACCGGCACTGGCAAGACGACCTTCCTGGAAACGCTGGCACGCGGCGATATCGATGCCGGCCGGGGCTTTGCCCTGATCGATCCGCATGGCGACCTCGCCGAACGGGTTGCTGCCTATGCTTGTGATGTGCGTCCCGGCGACCTCGTCTACCTCAATGTGCCCGATCCGGCGCAGCCCTTCGGCTACAATCCGCTGAAGCGTGTGCCGCTCGACCGTGTGCCGCTTGCGGTCTCAGGCCTTATGGAAGCTCTGAAGAAGCACTGGTCGGATGCCTGGGGCGTCCGCATGGAGCATGTGCTCCGGAACGTCCTTTTTGCGCTTCTCGAACATGGCCACGCCAAGCTCGACGATGTCCTGCGCATGTTGAACGACAAGACCTACCGGCAGCAGGTTGCGGGCGCACTCGTCAATGAGCCGGTGCGCAATTTCTGGAAGAAGGAATTCGAGCAATATTCCTGGCGTTATAGGGCGGACGCCACCGCGCCTATCCAAAACAAGATCGGCGCCTTTCTCGCCGACCCCACACTTCGGCGTATCCTGACTGAGCCCAAGGAGATGCTCCGCTTCCGGCGTCTGATGGACGATGGCAAGATCGTCGTCGTCAATCTCGCGCGCGGCAAGATCGGCGACGACAGCGCGGCACTTCTCGGCAGTCTGCTCGTCACCACGATCGGGCTCGCAGCTTTCAGTCGGGCCGATATATCGGAAGCGAAGCGCCTTCCCTTCTTCCTCTATATGGATGAGTTTCAGACTTTCACGACCTTGAGCATTGCCGGCATGATCTCGGAACTGAGGAAATACCGGGTAGGGCTCGTGCTCGCGAACCAGCATCTCCACCAGCTCGACCCGGATGTCGCCCATTCAGTTCTCGGCAATGCCGGGACGCTGGTCTCGTTTCGTATCGGGCCGCATGACGCAGCACTCCTCGCCCGTGAGTTCGCGCCGCGATTCGACATGCTCGATCTGATGAATCTCCCCAACCACCGCATCTATCTGAAGCTGATGATCGACGGCATGCCGTCGCAGCCTTTCAGCGCGACGACACTTTCGCCGGGCGGCACGAAGGCAATTCAGGGATAAAGTTAGGCTTTGTGAGGAAATGGTTCGTGCTATAATTATCATATGAGCGGAACGACCACCAAATCCGGCAAGCGTCCTTCCAAGGGCTTTACCCTTGGCCGGCAGAGCTTTGCGAAAATCAGCGCCGTTGAGGGTATCAAGATGTCCCGGGCGATGGATGCCGAGTTCCGGGAGTTCGACCGGAAAGGGCTCTCTCCGGAACAGCGGCGAAAGGCCATCGCTGCCAAATACGGCAAGACGCGATAGCCGCCTCCTCCATGTACGACGCGGTCGCCGATCCTTACTGCTATCCTGGCACGACCGTCCTCATGAATATTCCCGGCCTGCGCACGCAAGCCGCGCTCGATGCGTTCGAGACAGCAAGCACGACGCAACGCGCAGATGAACCTCTGCCTTCAGGTCGGCTGAGCGCCACGCACTATCGCGCGCTTCATCACCACCTGTTTCAGGATATCTATGCCTGGGCCGGCAAGTTCCGAACCGTCAGGATATCCAAAGACGGCAGCGCTTTCTGCTATCCCGAAAATATTCAGCGGGAAATGTCTGCGCTCTTCGACGATCTGAAGAAGCAGCGCTATTTTCGCGATCTAACAGCCGACGACTTTGCGAAAGCGGCGACGACGTTCCTCGCAACACTGAACGCCATCCATCCCTTTCGCGAGGGCAACGGCCGTACGCAGACAGCCTTTCTGGCGCTCATCGCCGATCAAGCCGGTCATCCGATTGATCTGCAAAGGCTTGAGCCGGAAAGATTCCTGAAGGCGATGATCGCGAGTTTTCATGGCGATGAGAAGCCGCTGCTCCGGCAAATCCAGAGACTCATCGCTCCGTAAAGCCAATTGCACCCAAGGTCTTGAGAACTCGCGGAATTTCCCTTTATGTTCAAAGGCATAGGGAAGTAGAGAGCCTAGGGAGAGCCTAAGTCTTTAGAGGAATTCTCAAAAACACCGTAAGCCTTTGGAAGAAATGGTGCGCCCGGAACGATTCGAACGTCCGACCCTCAGATTCGTAGTCTGATGCTCTATCCAGCTGAGCTACGGGCGCGTGCACTTCCGGGGGCGGCTGTAATCCGCGCCTCAGCGAAGGCGGGCCACTCTTAAAGCGTTGAGGCGTCGAAGGCAAGAGGGCTGAGGAACGGAAAAGATGGCCCTATCCGCCGCTTATGAGCGGCCGTGCCGGGCGCGCCACGAGACCGCGGCGCCGAGGCATTCTGCCTCGTAGACGCCCCGGGCCATGGCCCGCGCCACACAATCCGCCGCAAGCGCGCCGATTCCGATCACGGCCCGGTGCCGCAATTCCGGTCCCAGCGGGTAAGCCCCTGTGGCGAGGACGAAAATCGTGTCGCCATCGACGGGCGTGTGGATCGGCCGGACCGCGCGGGCGAGCCCATCCTGCGCCATGATGGCGACACGGCGGGCCTCTGCCGGTGTCAGATCGGCATTTGTCGCCACGACCCCGATCGAGGTGTTGGAGCCGGGCGCCACATCCGCCTTGGAGCCGGTCATCGGGTCCTGCGCCGCGAAATTCGGCATCGGCGAGGGCCAGCCGAGGCCGCCGAACTCGCCATCCATTTCAAACGGCGCGGCCCAGAAGCAGCCGCTGCCGGGCATGACCGCCGCGCCGAAGGGGTTGGCCGCCATCAGCGCGGCGACGGCAAGGCCGCTTTCGGTGAGAGCGGAAGATGAGCCGAGGCCGCCCTTATATTGCCCGGCCGTCGCACCGAGGCCGGCGCCTGCATTGCCGAGCTTCAAATCCTCGGTGGCCTTCTCGCAGGCATCTCGGCCAAGCGCCCGATAAGGCGGCTCCTCGCCCCATTTCTTGTTTCCGCCATTCGCAAGGTCGAACAGGATCGCAGCGGGGACGATGGGCGAGACGAGGGGGCTCGAGCCGACGCGGAAGCCGCGGCCCCGCGCGCCGAGCCACCCCGCCACGCCGGACGCAGCATCAAGGCCGTAGGAAGAACCGCCGGAGAGCACCACGGCGTCCACCTGATCGACGAGGCAAGCCGGGTCGAGCGCATCGGTTTCGCGTGTGCCGGGGCCGCCGCCGCGCATATCGACGCCCGCCACAGCGCGCGTCTCCGGCAGGACCACCGTGACGCCGGTGCGAGCATCCTCATCCTCCGCGTTGCCCACCAGCAGCCCGCCGACATCGCAGAGGTGGTTGCGCGGTCCCTTCCTGATGGCGCCAAAGAGCATGGGGTAACCTCTCGCGTTAGCTGTGCCGCATGGGAAGCGGACCCGTTGCGGCAAGATGCAGAATCCAGAACATGATTTGCACCGGAAAGTCTGCAACTTTCTGGTGCATGCTCTAGGATGGCGGACGGCCCTGCGGCCGGAACCTCAGCGTGAAAGGGAGACGAAGGGATGAAGCTGACGCGAATTCTGGCCGCATTGGGCGCGTTGACCGTCGTTTTGCTGCTTCTCTTCGCGGGTTTCACCTATTGGGCGCAGGACGAGGAGCCCTCCCCCTTCATCGTCGCCGCCGCGAGCCCCTATGCCAGTGAGGCGGGCGCCGAGATCCTGCGCGCGGGCGGCAGCGCCGTCGATGCGGCCATTGCCGTGCAGGCCGTGCTGTCATTGGTGGAGCCTGAATCCTCCGGCCTCGCAGGCGGCGCCTTCATGCTCCATTTCAACGCCGCACAAGATGATCTGACTGCCTATGACGGACGGGAGACGGCGCCCAAAGGCGCGAGCCCCGATCTTTTCCTCGATGAAAACGGCGAGCCCCTTCCCTTTCTCGATGCGATGATCAGCGGCCGTTCCGTCGGCACGCCTGGCGTCGTAAAGATGCTGTGGCTCGCACATCGCGAGCACGGCAAGCTTGAATGGGCGAGGCTCTTCCAGCCCGCGATCAAGCTTGCGGAAGAAGGCTTCCAGGTCGCGCCGAAGCTTGCGGAAGCCATTGCGCGCGATCCGGTGCTGATGCAGATGCCGGTGGCGCAGGACTATTTCTACCGCCGGGAGAATGACGGCGGACGCGTACCCTATGGCGAAGGCGAAACGCTGACGAACCCCGCCTATGCGGCGACGCTGAAGCTCATCGCGGAGAAGGGCTGGCAGGGCTTCTATGAAGGTCCGGTGGCCGAGGAAATCGTGGCGGCGGTGCAGAATGCGCCCGCGAGGCCCGGCACCCTGACGCTTGAAGATCTTGCCGCCTATGAAGCGAAGAAACGCGAGCCGATATGCGCGCCTTATCGAACATACCGCGTCTGCTCGATGCCGCCGCCCACATCAGGCGGCCTCACGGCGCTGCAGATCCTCGGCATACTTGAGAACTTCGACCTGCGGGGCATGGAGCCGATGTCGCTGACCGCGGTGCACTTCATCGCCGAAGCGGAGAAGCTTGCCTATGCCGACCGCGACAAATATATCGGCGATCCCGATTTCGTCGACGTGCCGGTAGAGGCGATGCTCGACACCGGTTATCTCAAATCTCGGGCAGACCAGATCGACGCCAGCCTGTCGATGGGCAAGGCGGTGGCCGGGCAGTTGAAGGATGAGCGCGCCTTCAATTGGGGACTGAACCAGCCGGTCGACAAGCCCTCCACCAGCCATTTCAGCATCATCGACAGCGATGGAAATGTCGTTTCCATGACCACCACCATCGAGGGGCCCTTCGGCTCACATCTGATGGCGGGAGGCATGATGCTGAACAATCAACTCACCGATTTCTCCTTCTCGCCGGAAGAAGACGGCCGCCCCGTGGCGAATGCCGTGGCCGCCGGCAAACGGCCCCGTTCCTCCATGACGCCCGTCATCGTGTTCGACGAGGACGGCGCCTTCCACGCCGCTGTCGGGTCGCCGGGCGGCAGCCGCATCATCGGCTATGTGACGCAGACGCTGATCGCGGTGATCGACTGGAACATGGGCATGAAGGAAGCGATTTCCCAGCCGCGCTTTCTCGACCGGAACGGTGCGCTGGAGATCGAGGCGGATACCGTTCTCGTGACGATCGCTCCGCAGCTTGAACAACTCGGTCACAAGGTCGAAATAAAGCCGTTGATGAGCGGCTTGCACGGCATTCTGGTCACGCCGCACGGGCTAGCCGGTGGCGCCGACCCACGGCGCGATGGCAATGTGGTTTCGGAATTGCGCTAGAGAGGCGCGCGCGCGGCGCGAGCGAGGCCGAGAAGCGCCGCGTCTGCCCTGCGGATGACGAAGACAGGGATATCGGAAAGATAAGCGTCGAAGCGGCCCTTCGCCTCGAAGCGGGCGCGGAAAAGCGCCTCGTCGAAAAGGCCGGGTCCCGCCGCCAGCCAGCCGGGCACGATGCCGCCGCCGATATAGATGCCGCCCCGGGCGCCGACCGTGAGCGCAAGATCGCCGGCCACGGCGCCGAGCCAGCCGCAGAACAGACGAACCGCTTCTTCCGCCAGGACGCATGTGCCAGCCCGCGCGCGCGCCGCCACTTCCACCGGCGATGGGGCGGGCGTCGCCTCCTCGCCCGACAGTGCGGCAAGAGCGGTGTAAAGCGCGACAAGGCCGGGACCGGACAGAACGCGCTCGACCGAAACATGCCCATAGATCGACTGGAGATGCGCGAGCACCGCCGCCTCCCGCACATTCGAAGCCGCAAGGTCGACATGTCCGCCCTCGCCTGCCACGACAATGTCGCGGCCGCCGTCGAACACAAGCGTCGAGACGCCGAGGCCGGTACCTGCGCCGAGAATGCCGACAGGCGCTCCCGCCACCGCATCGCGTGCAGGACCGACCGCATGAAGATCAGGCCCCGTGAGGGCCGGGATCGAGAGTGCCAGCGCCGCGAAGTCGTTCATCAGGCGCGGATGCTTAATGTCCGTCACCCGCGTCAGCGTTGCGGCCGTCACGTCCCAGGGGCAGTTCGTCATGGCGATATGCGCGGCTGCGCCCGTCCCCTGCACGGGCCCGGCGGCGCAGGCTGCAACGCCGCCAATGAGCGGGCGGCCCGCCTCCTCGAGGAAGCGGCTGAGCGCCAGCTCGAGGCTCGCATAATCCGCGGTCTGGAAGATGATGGGGGGAGAAACCTCGATACGGCCATTGCGCGAGGCCGCCAGCGCAAAGCGTGCATTGGTACCGCCGATATCGGCGACCAGCAGCGATGCCTCCCCCGCCAGGCTCACGATACGGCCGAGATCGTCCGCCGTCGCGTCACGGTAGCGAGCGTCGACATGAAGTCGTCGCGCCATTGGGCGACATCTTCGGCCCTCAGTCTTTTCATCAGCGCCTCAAAGCGTTCGCGGCGTTCCTGCAGGCTCATATAGCGCGCGATCTGCAGGGCATCCGCCACTCCCTTGCTGTCGTAAGGGTTCACGATAACCGCTTCCGGCATCTGATAGGAAGCCCCGGCGAAGCGCGAAAGGATGAGAACGCCCGGATCTTCCGGGTCCTGCGCCGCGACATATTCCTTCGCGACAAGGTTCATGCCGTCGCGGAGCGGTGTCACGAGGCCGATCTTGCTGGCGCGGTAAAGGCCGGCAAGCGCCCGGCGCGGCAGCGGCTTGTTCAGATAGCGCAGCGGCGTCCAGTCGAAATCGCCGAAGGTGCCGTTGATATGGCCCGACAGACCATCGAGTTCCTCGCGCATCTGGCGGTATTCCAGCACCTCGCCGCGCGATGCCGCCGCGATCTGAAGATAGGAAACCTCCCGCCGTGTATCGGGATATTCCTGCAGCAGACGCTCATAGGCCTGAAAGCGTTCGGCAATACCCTTCGTGTAATCGAGCCGGTCCACGCCAACGATCTGGGTGCGATCGCCAAGCCCCTTCGTCACCTTGTCAAATTGCCGGCGCGCATCCTTGTCGTTGGCGGCGATATCGGCAAAGCCCTCCGTATCGATACCGATCGGGAAAGCTCTAATGGTGACGGTGCGGCCGAAGCAGTGGAGCTTGTCGCCATTCGCAATACCGTGCGCCTCTCGCACGACATAGTCGCGGAAGCGTTCGCAATCCTGTTCCGTCTGGAAGCCCAGCACATCATAGGCGAAAAGGCCCCGCACCATGGCGTCGTGGTGCGGCAGGGCCGCCAGTACTTCGCGCGCGGGAAACGGAATGTGAAGGAAAAAGCCGATCGGCTGTTCGGCACCCATCTGGCGGAGCTCGTTGCCGAAGGCCAGGAAGTGATAATCGTGCACCCAGATCGTGTCGTCGGCCCGCAGCAGCGGATAAAGGACGCGGGCAAATTTGGCGTTCACCCGGCGGTAGCCTTCATAGTAGCGGCGGTCGAAGGCCGTGAGGTCGATCCGGTAATGGAAAAGCGGCCACAGGCAGCGGTTGGCGAAGCCGTTGTAATAGTCCTCGTATTCCTCAGGGGTCAGATCGACGGTGGCGAGGGAAAGGCTTTCGGCATCCTCTATCGAGGCGTAATCGACGGCGCGCTTGTCCGTCTTGCCGCTCCATCCGTACCAGAGCCCACCGCGGGCGCGAAGTGCGTCCACCAGCGCCACGGCGAGACCGCCCGCGCGCGCTGCATCCTTGACCGGCCCGACACGATTGGAAACGACGACTAGCCGACTCATACCTGATCTTCCCATTTACGGCTCAAACGCATCGCTGCGTTTATGATGCCGACAAGGGAATAGGTTTGCGGATAGTTTCCCCAAAGCTCGCCGGTGGCCGGATCGATATCTTCGGAGAGCAAACCCAAACTATTGCGGCACGCCAGGATTGACTCGAAAATCTCTCTTGCTTCATCCGTCCTGCCGACTCGGGCGAGGGCGTCTATGTACCAAAACGTGCAAATATTGAATGCGTTCCCGGGCACCCCAAAATCGTCAGCGGTCGCATAACGGAACATGTGCTGCCCCCGGCGGAGCGACTTCTCGATGGCCAGCAGGGTCGACTGGAAGCGTGGATCGGATGGCCGGATGAAGTTGACTTCCGCCATCAGCAAGAGCCCGGCATCGAACTGGTCGCCTTCAAAGCTTTCCGTAAACGCGCCCAGTTCCTCGTTCCAGGCGCGTTTACAGATGGTTGCGTGAATCTCGTCGGCGAGCCTCCGCCAGTGCCGGGCGCGTTCCATCAGGCCGAGATGCTCGGCAATCCGGGCAAGCCGGTCGCAGGCCGCCCAGCACATGACACTTGATGATGTGTGGACGCGGGCGCGGGTCCGCAGCTCCCACATGCCGGCATCCGGCTCCGCATGCATCGCATAGGCCCGCTCGCCTACTTTCTCGTAGCGTTCAAAGTCGGCCATGGTGGCGCGTTGCAGCAGCCGCTCGTCGAAAAAGGATTGCGACGCCGCGAGGATCACATTGCCATAGACGTCGTGCTGGAAGTGCTCATAGGCCTGGTTGCCGCGCCGGACAGGGCCCATGCCCCGGTAGCCCGGAAGCGTTTCGACAATATGCTCGTCGAGGCGGGTTTCGAGGCCGATGCCATAGACGGGCTGGAGATGGCCTTCCTCCGCCGAGCCAACAATGTTGCCGAGATAACGAAGGTAATTTTCCATCGTCTCGACCTCGGCCAGCGAGTTGAGCGCCCGGATCACGAAAAAGGCGTCGCGCAGCCAGCAGAAGCGGTAGTCCCAGTTTCGTTCGCTATCCGCCATTTCGGGAATGCTGGTCGTCAGTGCCGCGACTATGGCGCCGGTTTCCTCGTAGCAGCAGAGCTTGAGAGTAATGGCGGCGCGGATGACGGCCTGTTGCCATTCGAGCGGCAGGGCAAGACGGCGTACCCATCTCCTCCAATAGTCCTCCGTTCGCTCCTCGAATTCGCGTGCGGTTTCCTCCACGCCGCCGGTCAGCGTCTCGTCCGGGCCCATGATGAAGCTCAAGGGGTTGGTCAGATTGAAGATGGTTTCGTCGAGCAGATAAGTGAGAGGCGCGTTGGTCGACAGGCGCAGGGCGAAGCCGCTGTGAAAGAAGCGCACATGATGGCTGCCGCGCGTGATGCTTGGCGCCTGGGCACCGTAGTTGAAGCCGGGCCGGAGCCTGATGCGGATGCGGGGCGAACCGGCCAGCGGGCGGACACGGCGCACAAGGGTCATCGGCTGGAAGATACGTTCCCGCCGGGTGAAGCGAGGCGAAAAATCGCATATCTCGATGGCATTGCCGTCGCGGTCTGTCAGTTCGGTAACGAGGATTGCCGTGTTCGGGCGATAGAACTGGCGCGAGGAGGCGGCGTTTTCGATTTCGATCGACCAGAAGCCCTGGTCCGGGGCGTTCTCGTCTGGAGGTTCGCTGCCGTCCGGGCCCTTGTTCAGGAGATCGTAGAAGACCGGATCGCCGTCCAGCCGCGGAAGGCAGCACCAGACGATGCGGGCCCATTTGTCGATGAGGGCACCATAAGTGCCGTTTCCGATTATTCCGAGATCAAGTGACGACAAAACCACTCCTGTCTTCTGTCTCAAAAACTCAGCCGGTGTCCGACAACACCGACGCCACCTCTTTCAACCAATCAATGAAGGCTTCGACCGAAGCCACCCGGTATTCGGCACGGGAAAGTCCCGGCCCGATCTTTATCGTAACGCCTTTCAGCGCCCTGACGACCCCGAAGCCGTCCTCATCGGTGCGATCATCGCCCGCGAAGACCGGCACCCGGCCTGCAAAAGGCGGGACCTGCATCAGATTTTCGATAGCATAGCCCTTGTTCACATGGTCGGGCTTGGCCTCCAGTACCATCTTGCCGTCGATCACATGGATACCGGTCGTGCCTGCGACTGCCGCTTTCATGGCGGCACGGCACTCCTTTTCGCGTTCAGGCGCGCGGCGGTAGTGAAGCGCGACGGCACCCGGCTTTGTTTCCAGGATAAGCCGCGGATCGGCCTCGACGAGTGGCGTGAGCACACTTGCGATTACGGCAATCCCCTCCGCCTCGGCGGGGGGCCGGATTTCGGCGTCGCGATGCGTCCGCAGTTCAAGCCCATGCACACCGGCGCCCGGAAGGACAACGCCCAGCAGCCGGTCGACCTCCGCAAGGCTGCGGCCGGAAACGACGGCGACAGCACCGCCAAGACCTTCGAGAAGACCGGCGAGAACCTGCGGCATGGCCGGATCGACAACGACGGCATCCGGCGAGGGAGCCAGCTCCGTCAACGTACCGTCAAAATCGAGAAACAGGGCCCAGCCGGGTTGGGGGGCGGGCAAGGGCAGCCCGTCTTCCTTCATCGAATCCATTCCACTTCCATTAATTCCGCTGCGCGGATGCGCATCAATTTCGCTGCGGGAATGCGGCGGCAAGACCTTCGGCCTCGGCGCATTCGTGAGGTGTTCCGGCATCATCCGGAATGCAGATGCGAAAGGTCGTTCCCGACGCATCGCTTTTCAAGAGTTCTATGTGCCCGCCATGCATGCGCGCAAGTTCCGCAGCGATAGCAAGGCCAAGTCCGGTGCCATCCGCGCGCGTGCCGCCCGAGAAAGGCTCGAAAAGATGTTCGCGTGCCTTGGCGGGCAGGCCGGGGCCGGTGTCCGACAAGTCGATATGGATGTGATCGGCAGCGCGGTGGGCGGCGATGCGCATCTCGCCGCCGCGCGCATGCCCCGCCTGGCCATCGGTCAGCGCCTGTGCCGCGTTGCGCGTGAGATTGAGCAGGATGCGAAACAATTGATCGGGATCCGCATCCACTTCGAGATCGGCGGGCACGTCGTTCACCCAGCGCACAAGCTCATGGTCCGGCCAGGCGGCTTCCGCCACTTCGTCGGCGAAAGAAGCGAGCGGGATGCGGCGGCGCTGCGGCGCCGTTTCCTCCGCCCGCCCGAACTTCAGCGAATTGGTGCAAAGATCGATTGCGCGGTCTATGGAAGCAAAGAGGCGTGGCGCCAGATGCTGCACGGTCGGATCGTCCACCGCGCCGAGGCGGTCCGAAATGAGCTGGGCGCTGGCAAGAATGTTCCGCAAATCATGGTTGATCTTGCTGACTGCAACGCCGAGCGAGGCGAGATGCGCCTTCTGGCTCAATGTCGCCCTGATTTCCTTTTGCATCACCGACAGTTCGCGTTCGGCAACGCCGATCTCGTCGGCGCGCAAGGACGGCGCCATGACACGCCGCGCATCTTCCGGATTGTCGCGGAAGGCAACCATGTTTTCGGTGATGCGACGCATCGGCCGGACAAGCACGAAATGAAGGACGACGAAGACGAGGCTCGCCGTGATGATCGAGATGACGAATGAAAGCAGAAAAATATTCTTGCTGTAGCGGAGCATGGCGCGGCGAAGCGGCGTCTCGTCGAGAACGATTTCTATGGACTCGCCCGCGCCGAAATGCGGGTTGCCGGTCACCAGGACGATCCGCCCGTCGCCGGCCAGCAGCGTTTCGAACGCATCCATAACGAGCCGCATCGCCATGGCATCGCGAAGGTCGAAGCTCGTGTCGACCATGGGCGGCATATCCTCGCTCAGCACCAGGCGGCGGGCGTCGTCGCGGCGGAGCGCCACGGCATAGACTTGCGCATTCTTCAGCAGTTCCTCGCGGAGCGCAGGCGAGACCATGTTGTCGGGCCGCGCCTCGAGCGCGAGAGAGGCGATCTGCGCCGCCGCCAGCCGCTGATCGAGCCAGTTCAACCGGAAGTTCGCAACCGACGGTACGAAGATCAGCACTTCGGCCAGCATGACGAAAAGGATCGTGAGCACGAGGAGACGGCGCGAGAGCGAGCCGCGCAGCGGCCGCGAGAGGCGCCGCCACCAGCCCTCCCCGATCCTGCATTCGCCTTCCGCCGTTGCTCTCATTATCCGGCCGCTCTCCGAAACATGGGGCTCCGGGGCGATCTTAACCGAAGAGGCCGAGAAAGCGCACAAGCATCCGCGTCTTCGGGCTGAACAGCGTCGGCGTGTAGTAGCTGCCCGCCACGCGCTTGCTGATCTCGGAGAGCGTCGGGTAAGGCGCGATCACGCTCGCCATGGCGCTCAGTTTGAGGGCCTGCGACTTCGCCAGCACCCAGGGCAGGATCAGTTCGCCCGCATGCGGCCCCACAATCGTCGCGCCAAGGACGCGGGCATGGGTATCGGTGATGACTTTGATGACGCCTTCGGTCTGCCGCTCGGCCTGGGCGCGGTCGTTTTCGCCGAGATGCCAGCGCAGCACGTTGATCTTCATGTTGCGGTCGCGCGCCGAGGCTTCGGTCTCGCCGACATGGGCAAGCTCGGGATCGGTGAAGGTCACCCATGGCACCGCGCTGTGGTCGGCGCGCGCGGGCACGCGGAAGAGCGCGTTGCGGATGACGATGCCGGCGTGATAGCCCGCAACATGGGTGAACTGCAATCCGCCGGCGACATCGCCCACGCCGAAGACGCGCTTGTTCGTCGTGCGCAACCGGTCGTCGAGCTTCAGCCCGCGTGCGTCATATTCGATGCCCGCCTTTTCAAGATCGAGCCCTTCGACATTGGCGCGGCGGCCGGTCGCAATAAGGATGTGCGAACCCTCGATGGTTCGCGTCTCGTCCTTGTCCTCGATGGTGACGGAAATCTTTCCCGCTTCGCCCGACACGCTCAACACCTTCACGCCTTCAAGAATTTCGACGCCGTCGCGGCGAAGCCGGTCGATGACGATGGCGGAGAGTTCCGGGTCGTCGCGGGTGAAGGCGCGCTGTCCCTCCAGCACCGTCACGCGTGCGCCGAGACGGCAATGCGCCTGAGCCATTTCCATTCCGATGGGGCCGCCGCCGACAATGATGAGATGGCTCGGACAATCGCGGTTCTCGAAGAGATTTTCGTTTGTATAGAACGGCACCTTGTCGAGGCCGGGGATCGGCGGCACGGCGGCGCGCGAGCCGGTGGCGACGACGAAGCGCCGGGCGGTGATTTCCGCATTGCCGGCGATCACTGTGCTCGCGTCCCTGAAGCGGCCATGATCCTTGATCACGGTGACGCCTAGCGCCTCGAAGCGGGCCACGGAATCGTTTGGCGCGATGGCGGCGATGACGCTGTGAACGTGATCCTGCACCTTGCCGAAATCGACCTGCGCCTTTGCCGGCGCGATGCCGAAGGGTTCGCCCGCGCCCATGCCATAGGCCTGTTTCGCGGCGGCGAGCAGCGCCTTCGATGGCACGCAACCGGTATTGAGGCAGTCGCCGCCCATCGCGTCGCGTTCGATCAGCACCGTGCGTGCGCCCATCTGCGCGGCGCCCGCCGCGACAGAGAGGCCGCCCGAGCCCGCGCCGATGACACAGATGTCAGCCTTGATCCGTTTGGCCATGAGCCCTCTCGAGAATGTCCCGCCGCCGCTGGCGGGGATGATTTATTCCGCCGCGCCTGTCCGGGCCTTCCCGGAGAAGCGGCGATAGACAACAGGCACAAGTGCCAGCAGCGCGAGGGCGAGAATGGGCCCGATCACCTGCGGCTGGAAAATCAGGCCGAGATCGGGGTCGCGCCCCGCGTCGAAGATTGCGCCGAGCCCATTGCCAAGGCTCGCATAGACGAAGGTGCCGGGCAGGATGCCGAGAAAGGTTGCCACGACATAGGTGCGAAGCGGCACGCCGAGAAAGGCGGGCGCGAGATTGACGAGGAAAAACGGAAAGAGCGGTACGAGGCGCAGCACCAGCATGTAACTGAAAGCGTTCTCACCGAAGCCCTCCTCCAGCTTGCGGAGCTTCGGCCCCGCTTTCGCGCGCAACATGTCGCCAAGGGCGGTGCGGGCGGCGAGGAAGAGCAAAGTCGCGCCGATGGTGGCGCCGACAACCGTCAGCAGACCGCCGAACACCGTGCCGAACAGGAAGCCGCCTGTCAGCGTGGCGACAAGAGCGGCGGGAAGCGAGAAGGCAACAATGGCGATATAGGCGAGCACATAGGCCAGCGCCGCGAGCAGCCAGTTGGCGGCCACCCAATCGGACAGCGCCTGGCGGTTGTCCCGCAGCGTGTCGAGCGTCAGGTAGCGGTGGAGGCCGAGCGCGAAAAACGCTCCAAGCCCCGCCGCCAGCACGATGAGCGGCAGGAGGCGGCGTGCCGAAAACCGGCCGGCGGAGGGATCGGTTTCGGTCATTGCGGTTCCTCGCGGTTCGCGTCGTTGAGCGACCAGTCGTAGCGATAAGACGACACGGCGCCGATGTTTTCCAGTCCGGCGCTCAGCGCCGCATCGGCATATTTGCGGATTTCGGCGAGGACGCCCGCTTCCGAGCCGCCGAAATCCTTGCGGTACCAATCGAAAATGCTGGAGGCGATGAGGCCGCCATCCTCGATCCGGGCGCCGCGCGGACTGTTGATGAAGCCCCGCGCCGCGCCCTCAAGCATCTCTTCGAGCCCGGCGCCCGTATAGGGCCGGGGCGCGAGGTCGGGGCAGCCCCATGAGGCGCAGTTCACGGCGTAATGGACGCGCCGGTCTCCGAATTCCTGCCGGAGGATGCCGTGCTCGATATCGTCGAGCGACAGTTCACGGCCCGCCACGGTCACGAGCTTCTTGCCCCAGGGGCCCTTGGAGAAGAGGCCGGGCGAAATCGAGATGTCGCGGATCGAGGCGACGGGATAATGATCCGTCACCACGTCGACGGTCAGCGCATTATAGAGATTGACCCAATAGGCGAAGCGCTCGTCGCGCGGCAGGCTCTCCGGCTCCACCTGCTCCAGCGCGGCGATATAGGCCTTGAGCGCCGCATGATCCGCCGCATTGGCCTTCAGCGCGCCGTAATCGACCCGGTTGGGCGCACCGCCCTCGCCTTCCGTCAGATAGAGGTCCAGCAATCGGCCCCACTCGCCATGGTTCGGCATAGTCGCTTGTTCCGCCTTCAAGGGCGTCCCCGCTATGCAGAACAGGAACAAAGCGGATACAATGAGTGCCGGGCCCGCCTTCAGGCCACTCCGCCTCATGTAATTTACCCTGTTATGGCCCTGTTTCACGCGGTTCAGCCCATCTTCCTCGTCCGGCCGTGACATTACGCATAAGCGGCGGCAGCGACAGGGGGTATCACTCATTTGTGAGACAAATTCAGGCCCGGTGAAGGAAGCGGGAAATGCCCCGTCACCGTTGACTTCCGCGGGTCTTATCGCTTATACACCCCGCCAGACAGCCGTCGGGTGGCAACGCCTGCGGCTCTTGTTTTTATTGGCACAGACGAGGCGGTTCCAGACCCGCCCGGAGCCCCACCGGCCAGCGGACTGGCAGGTAGCGGGCTCGGCCCAGACCGCCGGAGAAGAGACGTGAAACGGACTTACCAACCGAGCAAACTCGTCCGCAAGCGCCGCCATGGCTTCCGCGCGCGCACCCAGACCGTGGGCGGCCGCAAGGTTCTCGCCGCGCGCCGTTCCAAGGGACGCAAGCGGCTTTCCGCCTGACATCAAACGTCGTGGCATTACCAGCGGACGCGCATCGGAGCTTGGCCGCGATGAGCCAGATCGAGCGCCTACGCAAACGCCGCGACTTTCTCGCCGCCGCCCGCGCATCCAAGCGCGCCGAGCGCGGCCTCGTGCTGCAAGCGAATGAGCGCGGCGACATCGCCCCTCCCCGTGTCGGCTTCACCGTCACCCGCAAGGTCGGCTCGTCGGTTGTCCGCAACCGGGCGAAGCGGCGCTTGCGCGCAGCAGCAGCCGAAATCCTTCCACTCGCCGCAAAAGACGGATACGACTACGTCCTGATCGGACGGCAGGCCACTCTCACGCGGCGCTGGTCCGATCTTCTCGACGATTTGCGCCTTGCGCTGCGCACCATTCACGCCAAAAACGGCGGCGGCACGCGCGCTTCCTCCGCCGCCCCAAAGCCTGCATCTCCGAAAGACGATCCACATGGGTGACAACCGCAACTTCATCATCGCCATCTTCCTGTCGGTCCTCGTCTTTATCGGCTGGCAGTATTTCTTCATCGAACCGCAGATGGAGGCGGAGCGCGCCAGGCAGGAGCAGCTTGCGGCCGATAACGGAACGGCGGAGCCGGCACCCGGCGCCGCACCTTCCGCTCCCGGCGATGCGCGTCTCCCCAGCGTCGATGCCCCGGCAACACGCGCGCCCGGCGTTGCAGCTTCCGGCGCGGTTGCCCGCGACGAAGCCCTGGCCCAGAGCGCGCGCGTTCCGATCCTTTCCGAAGAACTTCAGGGATCGGTTTCGCTGCGCGGCGCGCGTTTCGACGACCTGAAACTTCTCAAATACAATGTGACCGTCGACCCGGAGAGCCCGGAAGTCGAACTCTTCTCGCCGGTGCGGACCGAGCGGCCCTATTTTTCCGAGTTCGGTTTCATCGCCGCCCCCGGCGCCAATATCAACCTGCCGACATCGGCCACCGAATGGGAGCTCGAAGCGGGCGACCGGCTGACGCCGCAGACGCCGGTGACGCTGCGCTGGGACAATGGCCAGGGCCTCGTCTTCCACCGCGAGATCGCGCTCGACGAGCATTTCCTCTTCACCGTCACCGACCGGATCGAGAATCTTTCGGCCAACGAAGTGACGCTCTATCCCTACGGCCTCATCTCGCGCACCGGGCGCCCGGCGGGCAGCTCCTTCTTCATTCTGCATGAAGGCTTCATCGGCGAGTTTCCGAGCGTCGGCGAAAAGGCGATCACCTATGACGATGCCGAGGAAGACGATCCCGTACAGGTAACGGACACCGAAGGCTGGCTCGGCATCACCGACAAATACTGGGCCGCAGCCCTTGTGCCGCAATCGGGCCTGAACTTCGTCGCGAATTTCAGCGAGCATCCCGATCCCGCGATCGTGAACTACCAGGCCGATTTCCGTTATGGCGCACAGACCGTGCCGGCCGGCGGAAGCATCACGCTCAACAACCGGCTTTTCGCGGGCGCAAAGGTCAGCACCGTCATCGACAGCTACCGCGACGCCGGTATCTACAAGTTCAGCCTGCTGATCGACTGGGGCTGGTTCTGGTTCCTGACGCAGCCGATGTTCGACGCGCTGCACTTCATTGCGCTGCATGTCGGCAATTTCGGCATCGCCATTCTCGTCATCACCGTGCTCATCAAGCTCGTCTTCTATCCGCTCGCCAACAAGTCCTATGTGGCCATGAGCAAGATGAAGAAGCTGCAGCCGGAAATGGAAAAGCTGCGCGAGCGCTACAAGGACGACAAGTTGAAGCAGCAGCAGGAGATCATGGAGCTCTACAAGAAGGAGAAGGTGAACCCGCTTGCCGGCTGCCTTCCCGTCCTGATCCAGATCCCCGTCTTCTTCGCGCTCTACAAGGTTCTGTTCGTCACCATCGAAATGCGCCACGCGCCTTTCTTCGGCTGGATCAACGATCTTTCCGCGCCGGACCCGACCTCGATCTTCAACCTGTTCGGACTGATCCCGTGGGATCCGCCCTCGATGCTGATGATCGGCATCTGGCCGCTCATCATGGGCTTCACCATGTTCGTGCAGCAGCGCATGAACCCGCTGCCGGCCGATCCGATCCAGGCACAGATTTTCACCTGGATGCCGGTCATCTTCACTTTCATGCTGGCGAGCTTCCCAGCCGGTCTCGTGATCTACTGGGCGTGGAACAACACGCTGTCGGTGATCCAGCAGGGCGTCATCATGAAGCGGCAGGGTGTGAAGATCGAAATCTTCTCCAATCTCGGTCTCGAAAAGCTCGCCGGTGTCTTCTCCGGCAACAAGCCGAAATCCTGATCCGATGGCGGATGAGGCGCCCGGCGGCAAGGCCCCCGATACGGACAGCGATACGCTGAATGTCGAGGCGGGCCGCTGGCTCTTCGCGCAGGCTTGCGACTTCGTTCGCGGCGTCGTGGCGATGGACGGGTTGCCCTCGACGACGATCACGGAAGTCGCCTTCGCGGGCCGCTCCAATGTCGGCAAGTCGAGCCTCATCAATGCGCTTACCGGCCGCAAGACGCTGGCGCGCACGTCGAACACGCCCGGCCGCACCAAGGAACTCAACTTCTTCGCGCTCGGCACCTCCGGCAATCCCGCGATCATGCTGGTCGACCTACCGGGCTATGGCTATGCGCGCGAAACGAGGACGCGGGTCGATCAGTGGACAGATCTCATCATGGCCTATCTGCGCGGCCGCGTGCCGCTCAGGCGCGTGCTCGTGCTGATCGATGCGCGCCACGGGCTGAAGGATAACGACCATTCGGTCATGACGCTGCTCGACGAGGCGGCCGTTTCCTACCAGATCGTCCTCACCAAGATCGACAAGCTGAAGGCGGGCGAGCTCGAAACCCGGCTCGATGAAGTCCGTGCCGGCATCCGCCGCCACGTCGCCGCCCATCCCCGGATCGTCGCCACCTCGAGCGAGAAAGGCACCGGCATTGCCGAGCTGCGCGCCGAGATCGCCTCGCTGGCCGATCCGGCGGCGCTGGGGTATAAGCGGGCGGAATAGAATTCAGCGGCTGGCGGAAAGCGGAGGCGATCGAAAGCTCATGCCGGATACCGATAAGGGCGCGAAGCCCCAGGACGATTCGAGGCTCGAACGGGCGCGGATACTCTCCGAGGCGCTGCCCTTCATGCAGCGTTACGACAAGCGCACCGTCGTCGTGAAGTATGGCGGCCACGCGATGGGCGACGAGGAACTCGGCGCCGAATTCGCGCGCGACATCGTGTTGCTGAAACAGGCCGGGCTCAATCCCATCGTCGTCCATGGCGGCGGGCCGCAGATCGGCGCGATGCTGAACCGGCTCGGCATCAAGAGCGAATTTTCCGGCGGGCTCCGCATCACCGACAAGGCAACGGTCGAGATCGTCGAGATGGTACTTGCGGGTTCCATCAACAAGCAGATCGTGGCGCAGCTCAACCAGGCGGGCGGACGGGCCGTCGGCCTTTGCGGCAAGGACGGCAACCTCGTCGTCGCCCGCAAGGTGCATCAGAAAGTTCACGACCCGGAATCGAATATCGAGAAGCTCCTCGATCTCGGCTTCGTCGGAGAGCCGGAAAAGATCAATCCGGAGATCCTCGACGTCATCCAGAAGTCCGACATCATCCCGGTCATCGCTCCCGTCGGCGTCTCGCGCGACGGACATACCTACAACATCAATGCAGATACGGTCGCAGGCGCCATCGCAGCCGCAATGGGTGCCGCGCGCCTCCTCCTCCTCACGGATGTGACGGGCGTTCTCGGCAAGGATGGCAAGCTCATCGAGGCGCTCACCGTCGCCGAAGCGAAGGCGCTGATGAAGGATGGCACGATTTCGGGCGGCATGATCCCCAAGCTCGAAACCTGCATCGAATCCGTCGAGGGCGGCGTCGAGGCGGTGGTCATTCTCGACGGCCGTGTGCGTCACGCTGTCCTGCTCGAACTCTTTACGGAGCTGGGCGCGGGCACGCTGATCCAGAAGTAGACGGACAACGATTTCAAAGGTTTTTTCATGCGTCCCCCCGGGCTATGGTTCACTTGGCCGGATCGGGGGGCGGCCAGACGCATGAGAAAGAGCCTGCAGATCGCCGCTGCCGTCCTTTTTGCATGTCTCGCGTTTTCCGCGCCGGCCCATGCCGATTACCGCTTCTGCAACAAGACGAGCTATGTGCTCGACGGCGCCATTGCCGTCGAAGCCGGCGCTGCAGCCACAAGCAGTGGCTGGCTCCGCGTGCAGCCCGGCGAATGCGGCGTCATGCTCGAGGGCGATATCGTCGAGCAGAAATATTACGTCTACGCGCGCACGATCGACGCGCATCTCGGCAGCGTCAAATATTTTTCCGGCAATGAACGCTTCTGCATCGTCGAAGACGAATTCGCCGTTGAAGGCCGCGAGCAATGCGCGATGCGAGGCTACGACTCCGCCGATTTCCTGCAGGTAGCGACCAAGCCCGGCAAGGAATGGACGACGACTTTCTCCGAAGCGAGCGACTACACCGGTGAGCAGGCACGCATCGCAGGCGCGCAGCGGCTATTGAAGGATATCGGTTTCCCGCTCACCAGGATCGACGGTATCGCCGCCCGCAACACGCTCCGCGCCGTCGAGGCTTTCCAGCGTTCGGTGAATGCACCCGTCACCGGCCGCATCGACGAGGCGCTGATCGGGCGGCTGGTCGAGAGGGCGCTGGCGGAGCACGAAAAAGTCGGCCTCAGCTTCTGCAACAAGACGGAGGAACTGGTCTGGGCCGCCGTCGGCTACCTCGACAGCGGCGACGACATGTCGAGCGGCTGGATACGCATCGAACCCGGCACCTGCCGCAAGTCGATCAAGGGCAAGCTCTCGGGCGACACCTATTTCGCCTATGCCGAAGCCATCGACGAGACGGGCGCGGTCGCGCGGCGGAACGGCGAACCCATGATCTGGGGCGGCACGGAAAATTTCTGCACCAAGGCGACCCGGTTTGAAATCAGGGGGCGAGACCGCTGCGCCTCACGCGGTTTCGATCAGCGCGGCTTCATGCGGATCGACACCGGCGGCGCGGCCCGGCTTTCCGTCGATCTCGACTAGCGTTGCCTGCGGCGCGCCATCTCGATGCCGAAATATTGCAGGTGCCAGCGCATCTCGGCTTCGTCCATCGGATAGTCGATACCGTCTCGCGGCAGCACGACAGTTTCCCGGGGCACATGTGCAATATAGGTCTGGATGGCAAGCGCGGTGCGCATGGACAGACCTGCCGTCCAGCACAAGGCGGTAATCCCGCCGCCGCTCTGGGCGGCGATGACCGCCTCGATGCTGGCGGACGGCACGCCCGAGAGCAGCGACAGCGCCAGCACCACCGATGGCTTTTGCGACATGGTGGCGGCCTCGACCACCTGCTCGTCCCCGAGGCGGCCTGCATCATATGCCTCGCGGATAGTGTCGCGTGCGACCTGCGGTTCGGCGCCTTCGGTGTCCCTGTCGATCGCGGCCTTGGCACGCAGCTTCAGCCAGAGCGATATTTCCTCGTCAAGCGCATGGCGGTTCGCCAATTCGTCGATCAGCGAACGGGACACGAAAGTCGCGATGCGGCGCACGGCACGCAGCGACAGTTCCGTGCGCATCACCAGCGGGCGGTGCCAGGCTTCGATGCCGGCGGCGCGCGCGATCACGCTTTCCAGCGTCTCCTCGCGTATCTCGGCGCTCGGATTGGCGAGCAGTTGCGCGACGGCGGGTATATCGAGGGTTGCCACCACCGCATCCGAAACGCGCATGCTGAGGTTTTCCCGCTGCGCGATTGCCTCGACCGCGCCTTCGACGCGGCTCGTCGCGATGATTTCGATCAGGTCCTCATCGGAGAGCAGGGGTGAGTATTTGAGCATCGGCCCGCAAACCGCGATTTCAACATCGTCGGCGAGGCGCCGCGCGAGCCTGCGGGAAATCGTCGGGCAATGCGCCAGTTCATACGAGATGATCGCGCGCACGCGCGGCAACTCATCCTCGGCAAGCCGGTCGAGAAGTGCCACCGTGCGCTGCTGCAGGGCGCTCCGCTCCGTCGCCGGCATGTCGGGCATCAGCCGCGCGATTTTCCGCGCCAGTTCCTCGCGCACTTCGGCGTCGCCATCGGTGCGCAGCAACTCGTTTGCCTGGGCCGGTGCCGCGGGGTTCGCCGCCACCAGGCTCCGCACCTTCAAATCGTCGTCGCAGGCCAGATAGTAGAGCGCCTCCGGGGGCGCGTCGGCGCGGCCCGCCAGTTCGCGCTTCATCGCGCTCTGATGGCTTTCGAGCACCTGGCGCGCGTCTTCATAGCGAAGCTCCGGAGGGAGCTTTCGCCGGCCGAACAGTCTCGACAGCAGACCGGGCGCCATGGCTGATCCGTGGAAGGGCGGTAAAAGGAACGCGGAGACCAGTTTCGGAGCCATGCCGTTAACACTCGCTTAATCCCGGAAGAGGGTTTTGATGCAACCGCCCGGGCTTGTCAGATGCGCGCCCGCAGGGCACATATGAAACATGCCGACAAAGACTTCATTCCCCGCCGAACCTTCAGCAAAACCCGCCGCGCCACGCGGGTTTTCCCATATCGACAGCTGGATCTTCGACCTCGACAACACGCTTTATCCGCCCGCCTGCGATCTCTTTGCCCAGGTCGACGAGCGGATGACGGCCTTCATCGCGCGCTATCTGGGCGTCGATCCGGTCGAGGCACGGCGCATCCAGAAGGATTTCTACATCGAGCACGGCACCACGCTGTCCGGCCTGATGGCGGTTCACGGCATGGAGCCGAAGGAGTTTCTCGATTTCGTGCATGACATCGACGTCTCGGCGGTGATGGCCGATGCCGGTCTCGGCGAGGCGATCGCGCGGCTGCCGGGGCGGAAGATCGTCTTCACCAACGGCTCGGTCGCACATGCGGAAAATGTCGTGCGCCAGCTCGGCATCGGTCATGTCTTCGACGGCATATTCGACATCGTGACGGCGCAGTATGAGCCGAAGCCGCGGCTTCGCGCCTATGAATGCCTGATCGAGGCCACGGGCATCGAGCCCGCGCGCGCCGCCATGTTCGAGGATATCGCGCGCAATCTCGAAGTGCCCCATGCGCTCGGCATGACCACGGTCTGGGTGAGGCCCGGCCTGCCGGGGCCGGAGCGCCATCAGCAATTGTCGCATGAGGGCGCGGACGGGCCGCATGTCCATCACGTGACGGACAATCTCGCCGACTTCCTGAAAGGGATCGCGCCGTCAGCGCCGGCCGAATAGCCGCTCGATATCGGAGAGCTTCAGTTCGACATAGGTCGGGCGGCCGTGATTGCACTGGCCGGAATGGGGCGTCGCCTCCATCTCGCGCAGGAGCGCGTTCATCTCCTCCGCCGTCAGCCGCCGCCCCGCGCGGACCGAGCCGTGGCAGGCGATGGTGCCGCAGACTTCCTCCAGCTTTTCCTTCAGCGACAAGGCCTCGTCGAGTTCGGTGAGGTCGTCTGCGAGGTCGCGCACCAGCGCCTGCACGTCGAGCTTGCCGAAGATCGACGGCACCTCGCGCACAACCACCGCGCCCGTGCCGAAGGCTTCGAGCACAAAGCCGAGTTCGGCAAGTTCGCCCACGCGTGCGGCCAGGCGCTCGGCCTCCGCCTCGTCCAGCTCCACCACTTCGGGAATGAGTAGCATCTGCCGCGACACGCCCTGCGCCGCCATCGCCTTTTTCATCCGCTCATAGACGAGGCGTTCATGCGCCGCGTGCTGGTCGACAATGACGATGCCGTCCGCCGTCTGGGCAATCACATAGGTTTCATGCAATTGCCCGCGCGCGACGCCGAGCGCGAAGCCCGCCGCCGTCTCCGCGCCGCTTTCCGGCAGCGGCTCGACACGGGCCGATTGCGCGGCGAGGCCCGCGAAGGCGCCCTGCCAGGCCCCGCGTTCTTCGGCAAAGCCCGGCCGCGGCTCGGGCCGCCATGTGCCCGTATAGGCAGGCGATGCCGCCGCCATTTCCGGCCGCAGCGCATCGAGCGTCGCGCCCGCCACCGTTGTCGAGGCGCGGTGTCCTGCCTCCGCAAGCGCCCGCTTCAACGCGCCGACGATCAGCCCGCGCACGAGCCCCGCATCGCGAAAGCGGACCTCCGCCTTGGCCGGGTGCACATTCACATCGACATCGCGCGGATCGATGGTGACAAAAAGCGCCACCGCCGGGTGCCGGTCGCGGGCAAGGAAATCCGCATAGGCGCCGCGCACCGCGCCGACCAGCAGCTTGTCGCGCACGGGCCTGCCATTGACGAAGAGATACTGCATCTGCGCCGTACCGCGATTATAGGTCGGCAGTCCTGCAAAACCGGCGAGCCCTATCTCCTCGCGCATGGCGTCGATGGCGATGGCGTTCTCCGCGAAGTCGCGGCCCATGATGGCGCCGAGCCGCATCAGCCGTCCGGCATCGCCCGGCAGTTCCGGTTCAAGCCGCAGCAGGTTCCGCTCCGCGCTTGTCAGCGTGAAGCCGACTTCTGGATGCGCCATGGCGAGCCGCTTCACCACATCCGACACCGCCAGCGTTTCGGCGCGCTCGCTCTTCATGAATTTCAGGCGCGCGGGCGTTGCATAGAAGAGATCCCGCACTTCGATCTGCGTACCCGCCCGGCCGGAGGCAGGCTCGACGTCTGTCACGCGGCCGCCTTCCACCGAGATCCGTTCGGCGCTGTCGGCGTCGCGCGTGCGGCTGACGATCGAGAGCCTCGCCACCGCGCCGATCGAGGGCAGCGCCTCGCCGCGAAAGCCGAGCGTCGCGATGTCGTGAAGATCCTCCTGTCCGCCCGCATCGATGCGGAGTTTCGAGGTCGCGTGGCGCTCGACGGCGAGCGCAAGTTCCTCCGCGTTCATGCCGATACCGTCATCGGTGACACGGATGAGGTCGCGGCCGCCGCCATCGATCACGATGTCGATATGGCGCGCGCCCGCATCGAGCGCGTTCTCGACGAGCTCTTTCACCGCGCTTGCGGGACGTTCCACCACTTCGCCGGCGGCGATGCGGTTGATCGTCCCTTCGCTCAGGCGCCGGATACGGCTCATGTCAGGGTCAGGCTTTCGTTTCCGCCAGATACTTCTTCGCCAGTATCTTACCCTCTTCCACCGCCGGCTGGTCAAAAGGATCGACGCCGAGAATGCGGCCCGCGATGATGGTTTCGAGCATGAAATGCATGAAGAGCGCGCCCAGCGTCTCCTCGTTCAGCTCCTTCAGCGAGAAAATTCTCACCGGCCTGCCGTTTTTCACCAGCGTATCGGCGGTCGCGCGCTGCTCCGCATCGACGAGGTCGCCCACCTTGCGGCCGCCGAGAAAGGCGAATTCGCTCGCACCCGCAATGCTTTCCAGCGCCTCGGGGCCCTTGCCCTTCGCTTCCGTCATGAAAACCGTGAAAAGCTTGTCGCGCGGGCCCGCCAGCCAAAGCTGCAACTGGCTGTGCTGGTCGACAGGGCCGAGCGCCTTCACCGGCGTTGTGCCCTGCCCGTCCTTGCCGAGGCTTTCGGCCCAGAGCTGGCAATGCCAGGCGAGAAAGCGTTCCAGCCGGTCGGCATAGGCGAGGAAAACGGACATCGCCGCGCCCTTCTCGCGCGCCATGGCGACCGAAAGCGCCGCGCCCGCCGCAGGCGCCACGTCCTTCGCCGGCGCGCCTTTCAGCACCGGCTTCAGCGCCGCCGCCGCGCCCGCCCGCACCGCCGCCACATCGAGGCCGAGCAGATAAGCCGGCAGCAGGCCGACATTGGTCAGCACCGCATAGCGCCCGCCGACGCCCGGATCGTGCTCCAGCGTCGGAAAGCCATGGGCTTCGGCGAGCGCCCGCATCGGGTTCGGCTTGCCGTTCTTCGCCGGTTCGGTCAGCACCGCGAAATGCTGCTTCATGTATTTCCCGCCGCCCGCCTTTTCGAGCGCGCTCATGGCCGAGAGCGTCTGGATCGCGGGCTCCACGGTGCCGCCCGATTTCGAGACGACCAGAAAGCGCGTCGTCCGCAGGTCGGCATTGGAAAACACCGCATCCATCGTCACGGGGTCGAGATTGTCGGGAATGTGAATGCGCACACCCTTCTGGATGTTCGCCTGTGTGCCCCAGCCTTTAAGCTGCGCCAGCGCCTGCGCGCCGAGTGCCGAGCCGCCAATGCCGAAAATGAAAATATCGGTCGTGTTGTCGAGCAGCCCCTCGCCCACCTCTTCGATGCGGGCGATGTCGTCGGTCCTTTCCGGCACGCGCAGCAGCGGCAGGTCGCCGCTCTTGTAGGCGGCGCGCAGCCAGTCGAGTGCCTTCTCCGCCTCGCCAAGCGCGGCGTCATAGGCTTTCTTCGTCAGCCCGCCTTCGCCGATCGCGTCGGAAAAGCAGTTGTCGAGCGATTGGCTATAGGGCAGCGCAATATCGGCCATGTGCGAAATCCACCTGAGGAAAAACCCCTGCCCGCCGGAATCGGGGCAGCGAGAAACCGTAACAAGAACGAAAACGCGCGGCCAGCCTTGGCGGTTCCGGCCTTATGGTCAGTGAAGCCCCTCGGAGGGGTGCGTCGAAGGCTTCGGCGCCATGTCGTCGGTCGGCGGCAGGCCTTCCGGCTTGGGCGAGAGATTGGGTTGCCCCACCACCGAAACGAGCAGGTTGCCCGGATGGAGCAGGCGCTGCGCCACCCGCTCGATGTCTTCCCGCGTCACCGCTTCGATCAATGCGTTGCGCCGGTCCACATAATCGATGCCGAGATCTTCCAGCTGGATGCCGAGAAGCTGTCCCGCAATCGAGGCGTTCGATGTGAAGCGCAACGGATAGGAGCCGGTCAGATAGGTCTTGGCGTCATTCAGCTCTTCTTCCGTCACGCCCTTCTCGCGCATCCGTTTCATTTCATCGCGGATGATCGCGAGCGTCTCGCCGACGCGCTCGTTCTTGGTGCCCACCTCGCCCATCAGCATGGAGGCATGCTCCATCGGATTGAGATAGGTGCCGACGGAATAGGCGAGGCCGCGCTTTTCGCGCACCTCTTCCATCAAGCGGGAGGAGAAGCTGCCGCCGCCGAGAATGTGGTTCATCACGAAGGCGGGAATGAAGTCCTCGTCGTCCCGCGGCATGCCCTGAAGGCCGAACAGCACCACGCTTTGCGGATAATTCCGCACCGTAACGATCACCTCCCCCTTTGCGTCGATCGTCGCGTCGGGAATCTCGGGAAGTGACGCCTCGGCGGGCAGCGTGCCGAAGGTCTTGTCGAGCAGCCGTCCGAGTTCGCCGGGCGAGATGGGCCCGACAACGGCAATCTTCAGATTGTCGCGCGCAAGCACATTGCCTGTGAAGGCCAGCAGGTCTTCGCGCGTGATGGCGGCAATCGTTTCCGGCGTGCCTTCCGTGTTCTGCGCATAGGGGTGGCTGCCCAGCGCCGCCTTGTACCAGGCGTCGCTCGCAAGCCAGCCCGGCGTTTCCCGGTTGCGCGCCACGATGGTGTCTATCTGCGCGCGGATGCGCTCCACCGCCTCGCCGTCGAAGCGCGGCGCCGAAACCGCCATCGAGAACAGATTGAATGCCTCGTCCCTCTTGTCGGTCAGCGCCTTCAGCGTGCCGCTGAAATAGTCGCCATCGGCCGAAAAGGAGATCTGCGTCGCCGTCTCGTCCATGCGGCGCTGGAATTCTTCCGAGGAGAGCCCCGCCGCGCCTTCGTCGAGAAGGCCGGACACCATGTTGGCAAGACCGGCCTTGTCGGCGGGGTCGGTCGCGGCGCCGCCGCGCCAGGCGACGTTCATCACTATGATGGGTACGGAATTTTCCTCCACCAGCCAGGCCTCGATGCCGCCGGGGCTCACCACCCGTTCGATGTCCATCGCGCTGGCGGGCAGGGCCCGCAGCAGCAGGATGAAAACCGCCAGCATGGCGGGCTTTGCAAAAGAAGTCCGGGTCATGGCCGGTCCTCCGGCAGCAATTCCCCGGTAATGGAGGGAGTGCCTGTGAAGATGATCTTCGCCGCGTCGATCACATCGTCTTTCGTGACCTTGCGCACAAGTTCCGGCCATTCGTGAATCTCTTCGACGCTCAGCCCCGTCATCAGCCCTTCGCCATAGCTGTAGGCCATGCTGCGCTGGCTGTCGCGCGCATAGACGGTGCTCGCCACGATCACTGTCTTGGCGCGTTCGAGCTCGTCGTCGCTCACGCCCTTGTCGAGCAGCAATGCGACTTCCGCTTCGATGGCGCTCTCCACTTCGGCCAGGTCGCCGCCGACGCGCGGCAACGCATAGAGGCCGAACTTGCCTGCGTCGAGGCGGCTGCCCTCGTACCAGCTCTGGATACCGGCCGCGAGGCCCTGCCGCACAACGACGGAACGGTAGAGGCGGCTTGTCGTGCCGCCGCCGAGAATTTCCGCAAGCACGTCGAAGGCGGCCGTATCGCGGCCTTCGGCGGCCGAATAGCTCGGCGCCGGATAGAAGCGCAGCCATGTCGGTTCGCGCACGCGCTCATCCTGCCGGACGATGCGCTTGCTCTCCTCCGGCCAGACGACAGCGGGGCGCTCGCGGTGAAACACCGGCGCGCGCTCGGCGATGGGGCCGTAATATTCTTCCGCCAGCGGCCGCAACTCTTCCGCGGTGATGTCGCCCGCAACGATCAGCGTGGCGTTTCCCGGCGTATAGAAGCGTTCATAGAATTCAAGCGCGTCCGCCGTGCCGAGCGCGGCGATTTCTTCCTTGTAACCGATGATGTCGCGGCCGAAAGGATGGTCGCCATAAAGCGCCGCGTTCATTTCGGATTGCAGCATCGCTACCGGGTTGTTTTCGATCCGCATCCGCTGCTCTTCCAGCACCACGTCGCGCTCCGGCAGCACTTCGGCGTCGGTGAGCTGCAGATTGATCATGCGGTCCGCCTCCATCTTCATGACGAGCGGCAGGCGGTCTTTCGCGATCACCTGGAAATAGGCGGTGAAGTCGTAGCTGGTGAAGGCATTATCCTGGCCGCCATTCCGCGCCACGATGCGCGAGAACTGGCCGGGCGCGATCTTTTCGGTGCCCTTGAACATCAGATGTTCAAGAAAATGCGCGATGCCGGTCTTGCCCGGCGTCTCGTCGGCCGCGCCGATCTTGTACCAGACCATATGGGTGACGACGGGGGCGCGGTGATCCTCGATCACGAGGACGTTCATGCCGTTGGAAAGCGTGAAACTTTCCGGCACGGGCGCGGGCGTGAGCGTCTCGCCGCCGCGGCCGAACAGCAGGCCGAGGCCGACGGCAAGGATCAAGAGGGCGAAAGGCAGGGCGACGAGAGCGCGGGAACGGAACAAATCTTCCCTCCGGGGGAGAAAGGCGCGCGGGGCGAGAGCGCCGTCAGGCTTCCCGCGAAATGAGGCCGGCGGTTGTTACGCCGCCGGCCCTCATGTCGGCTTGGTCCGGCTCAGAAGATGCCGGAGAACCAGCCTTCTTTCTTCTGTTTCACGGTCGGGGTCTCGCCCTCGGTCACGGGCTTTCCCTCGGCTTCGTTCTGCTGGATGCGCTGGGTCTCTTCCGTCGGGTTGACGAGGCGCTCGTCGGGCGGCGTGCCCGGCTGCTTCCAGAAGATGACGTTGTCCACGAAGGTCTTGTCCTCTTCCACCAGCGAGCGCGTTTCGGCGTTCACGACCTGGCGGATGCGCGGATCGGCTTCGGCGCCGCCGCTCTGGCTGAGCAGGGCCTGTTCGCCGGCCGAAAGCGTGCTGCTGCCGGAAGAGGCCACGGAGGCATCGCCCATCAGGGCGCGCTGCGCGCCGATGCTCGGCTGAATTTCCATTTCCTGCGGCCGGGGGGCGCCGGGCTGCGGCGGGCGCAGCGAATAATCGGGCGGAATGACCAGCGGCGCCTTGGTGACGATGGCGAATTCGTCCGGTGCGGATTTGCCATAACCGAGCGTGTCCCGGAGGCTTTCGCCGCCGCAGGCAGCGAGCGAGACCGAGAGGGCCGCAAAAAGCCCGGCTTTCGCGCCCCAGCCTGCGACCCGGGAGATATTCGCTTCGATGTTCACGTCCGCAGTCTCCTTAACGATGGCGGCTGATCGCGAGAATATGCCGTTCAGACCGGCGTGCCGCCCGTCTCGCCGTCCGGGCCGTCTTTCTTTTTGCCGGCGCCCACAAGGCCCGGCCATACCGATTCAAGGATGATGAGAATGACGCCCAAAGCTATCCACACATCGGCAATGTTGAAGATATACCAGTAAAAACCGAAGGCGTGAAAACTAAAAAAGTCCGCCACGGCGCCGTAGGCGATGCGGTCATAGACGTTGCCTATGGCCCCGCCGAGGATGAGGCCGATGGCGAGCGCCGTCACCTTGTACTCAACCCGGGCAAGCCAGAGCCCGAGGCCGCAGATCACCAGCAGCGCGAAGCCCGCCAGTATCGCGACCCCCGTCGCCGTTTCGGCCTGAAAGAGCCCGTAGCTGACGCCGTTATTCCAGGCCATGACGAGGTCGAAAAAGGACGTCACCTCCACCCGGCCGCGCCCCGCGATGCCATAGACGTCCAGCATCCACCATTTATGCAGCCGGTCGGCGGCAAAGCCCGCCAGCGCGATCAGGGCGCCGAAAAGCGAAAACGGGCCCCAGAAGGTCTCTCGCGTCGGACGCTCCATCGTTCCTCCCTTGCGGCGTGTTCAGCCGCGCGCGTCATATTCCCGCACCGCCGCCGCATCGCGCAAGGACAGGTCGGGATAATCGGGGTCGGTGCCCACTTCCGGCAGGATGCGCCAGGAGCGCGCGCATTTGCGCCCTTCCGCCAGCTTCGCCACCACGGCGACGCCCGGCACATCGTCGAGGCGGAAGGCATCCGCCGGGCCCTCGCCCTCGATCAATGTCGCCTGGCTCGCAATCGCGAGTTCGGCGAGATCGACGCCTTTCAGCGCGGCGACATAGTCGGGCTTCGAGACATAGACATCCGGCGCCGCTTCGAGGCTCGCGCCGATGCGCTTCTCGCGGCGTTCGACTTCGAGCGCGCCAGTGACGACGCGGCGAAGCTCGCGCACCTTGCGCCATTTGGCAGCCAGCGCCTCGTCCCGCCATTCGGCCGGCGTCTCCGGGAAGGTCCGCAGATGCACCGATGCCTCGTCGCCGGGGAAGCGCGTCAGCCAGACTTCCTCGGTCGTGAAACAGAGCACCGGCGCGAGCCATGCGGTCAGGCGCGAGAAGAGTTCATCCAGCACCGTGCGGCAGGCGCGGCGGCGCAAGCTCGACGGCGCGTCGCAATAAAGCGTGTCTTTCCGGATGTCGAAATAGAAGGCCGAGAGATCGACATTCATGAAGTTCGACAGCGTATGCGTCACGCGCTTGAAGTCGTAATCCGCATAGGCCTTGCGCACCAGATCATCGAGTTCGGCAAGGCGGTGCAGGATCGAGCGTTCGAGTTCCGGCATGTCGGCAACGGCGACGCGCTCCGCCTCGTCGAAACCCGCGAGATTGCCGAGCAGATAGCGGAACGTGTTGCGGAGCTTCCGATAGGCTTCGACGTTCGATTTGATGATCTCGTTGCCGATATTGTGGTCTTCCCAATAGTCGGTGGAAGCCACCCAGAGGCGCAGGATATCCGCGCCGTTCTGTTCCACGATCTTTTGCGGCGCGATGACGTTGCCGAGCGACTTCGACATCTTGCGGCCCTTCTCGTCCATGGTGAAGCCATGGGTGAGAACCTGCTTGTAGGGCGCGCGGCCGCGCGTGCCGCAGCTTTCGAGCAGCGACGACTGGAACCAGCCGCGATGCTGGTCGGAGCCTTCGAGATAGAGATCGGCGGGCGAGGGGATGCCGCGCGCTTCCAGCACGAAAGCATGGGTAGAGCCTGAATCGAACCAGACGTCCAGAATATCCGTCACGCGCTCATATTCGTCGGCATTATGCTCATTGCCGAGGAAGTCGCTTGCCGGGCGCTCGAACCAGGCATCCGCGCCTTCCTTCGCCACGGCATCGACGATGCGCGCGTTCACCTTCTCGTCGCGCAGCAGCGTGCCGTCATCCTTCCGTACAAAGAGCGTCAGCGGTACGCCCCAGGCGCGCTGGCGCGACAGCACCCAGTCGGGCCGCGTCTCGACCATGGAATGGATGCGGTTGCGGTTGCGCGCAGGCACCCAGCGCACCTTCTCGATCTCTTCCAGCGCCACCTGCCGGAAGGGCTTGCCGCCCGCCGCTTCCACCTTCGCATCCATCGCCACGAACCATTGCGGCGTGTTGCGAAAGATGAGCGGCGCCTTGGAGCGCCATGAATGCGGATAGGAATGCTTGACCTTGCCGCTCGCGAGCAGCGCGCCCGCCTTTTCCAGTTCCTCGATCACGGCCGCATTGGCGGTGCCTTCCTTGCCCTGCCGCGTCAGCACGAACTTGCCCGCGAAAAGAGGAACGTGATCGTAATAGATGCCTTCCTCGTTCACCGTCTCGGGAATGTCCTTCGAGCCGAAATTTTCCACCCAGATGATGTAGTCGTCCTGGCCATGTCCCGGCGCGGTATGCACGAAGCCCGTGCCCGCCTCTTCCGTCACATGATCGCCCGCGAGAAGCGGCACATCGAAATCAAAGTAGTCGCCTGCTCCTTCAACGCCACGGAAGGGGTGGGCGCAGACCGTTCCTTTCAACTCGAATCCCGGAACGGACCAGAGCACCTTCCACTCCTCTGGATCAAGCTTAGCTTCACTTAGAAACCGTTCGCGCAGAGCCTCAGCAACCAAATAAACTTGCTGACCATCCGGAGCGTTGTGCGCCAAGAATGTGTATTCCATGCGGGGATTGAACGCGATCGCACGGTTCGCCGGAATGGTCCAGGGTGTCGTCGTCCAGATAACAATATTTACCGGTCCAATCGGGAAGTTTGTTTTGGGCGAACTAGTCGTAACCGGAAACTTCACCCAGATCGTGTGGCTCACATGGTCGTGATACTCGACCTCCGCTTCCGCCAGCGCGGTCTTTTCCACTACCGACCACATCACCGGCTTCGAGCCGCGATAGAGCGAGCCGTTCATCAGGAATTTCTGGAATTCCCGGACGATGCCCGCTTCCGCGTCGAAGGACATGGTGAGGTAGGGATTGTCCCACTCGCCGGAAACGCCGAGCCGCTTGAATTCTTCCTTCTGGACATCGACCCAGCCTTGCGCGAATTCGCGGCATTCGCGGCGGAATTCGAGCGCCGGCACCTCGTCCTTGTTCTTGCCCTGCTTGCGGTATTTTTCCTCGATCTGCCATTCGATCGGCAGGCCGTGGCAGTCCCAGCCGGGCACGTAAGCCGCGTCCTTGCCCATCATCTGCTGCGAGCGGACGACGACATCCTTCAGGATCTTGTTCAGCGCATGGCCGATATGGATGTTGCCATTCGCATAGGGCGGGCCGTCATGCAGGATGAAGGTCTCGCGGCCCTTCGCGCTTTCACGCAGCCGCTCGTAAAGACCGAGCTTCTGCCAGCGCGCCAGCCATTCGGGCTCGCGGGCGGGAAGCCCCGCCTTCATCGGAAAATCGGTCGTGGGCAGGAAAAGCGTGTCGCGATAGTCGCGGCCGGTGGGGTTTTCTTCGGTGGACATGAATGGTCCCGGATATTGGGGTTGCGCGATACTCGAACAGAAACACCCGGCTCAGCCCGCGCGGAACCTGTGCGGTCCCTCAGCGGCCGGCCGGGCCTGTAATTCGCGCTATGATGCCGGGGCGGACCCCCCGGAAACCGGAATGAAAATCGGGCGTGCTCATGGGACGGGTTTCTAGCAGCAGGACCCTTTACAGTCCAGTAAAGGCGCCGCTTCCGGCCCCGCTCCGGGCGCCCTATAGTCCCACCCCATGCGCCATTTGCCCCGCCTTCTCGCCCTTTCGGCCCTCGCCCTCCTTCTCGGCCTCGTCCCGGCGGCGGCGGACACGCTCGCCCGCATCGAGGCCGCGGGCACGCTCCGGGTCGGCCTCACCGGCGACTACAAGCCCTTCTCCTGGGAGGCGCCCCAAGGCCATTTCGAAGGCCTCGATGTGGACATGGCCCGGGCGCTCGCGGACAGCCTCGGCCTCCGCCTCGAAATCGTCCCCACAAGCTGGCCCGGCCTGATGGACGACCTCGCCGCCGAAAAATTCGACATCGGCATGGGCGGCATCTCCGTCACGGAGGAGCGGCGGACCACCGCCTTCTTCTCCACGCCCCTCCTCACCGACGGCAAGACGCCCATCGCCCGCTGCGAAGACGCCGCCCGCTTCCAGACCCTGGATCAGATCGACCGCGAAGGCGTGACGCTGATCGTCAATCCCGGCGGCACCAACGAAAAATTCACCCGCGCGAACATCAAGACGGCGGCGATCATCCTCCACAAGGACAATGCGACCATCTTCGAGGAAATCGCCGAAGGCCGCGCCGACCTGATGATCACCGACGCCATCGAAACGCGGATCATGGCGAAGGAGCATCCCGCGCTTTGCGCGATCCATCCCGACGAGCCCTTCGACCGTTCGGAGAAGGCTTACCTGCTACCACAGGACGAAGCCTGGAAAGCGCGCGTGGATGAATGGCTCGCAGCGATGGAGGCGAGCGGAGAGAAGGCAACAATTTTCGGGAAGTGGGTGGAGTAGTCGGACCATAAAAACTATGTCACCCCCGGGCTTGACCCGGGGGTCCAGAAGCCGCCATCGGCGGCGTCCCCCTTCGCAAGACTCAAAAGAGCCCCGGATAGAGATCGTGCCAGGCTGGATTCGCCTCCTCGATCAACGCGATCTTCCACGCGCGTGACCAGTGCTTTAGATTTTTCTCCCGCTGTATCGCCGTCAGTGCTTCGCTATGCACTTCGTACCAGACGAGATGCTTCACGCCATAACGGCTGGTGAAGCCTTTGTCGATTTCCTCTCGATGTTCGGAGACGCGGCGCTGAATGTCGTTGGTCACGCCCGTATAGAGCGTTCCATTTCGTCCGTTCGCAAGAATGTAGACATAGTAGTCCTTCATGCGCCTCACCCGGAACCCTGGACCCCCGGGTCAAGCCCGGGGGTGACATATTTTTGGGTGGGAGCATGAAGCCCGAGCCTCACCCCGCGATAATCCGCTCCACCGCCCTTGCCTTAAGCGCCAGCTTGCCTTCCGCGTTCGTGAACACCGCCTCCACATAGGCCTGCGTCTTCGACACATTCAGCACATGCCCCTCGCAGGACAAAACACCTTCCGTCACAGGACGGAAGAAATGCATCTGCAGATCGGACGTCGTGAAATTCTGGTCGTCCTTCAGCATGGTCATCAGCGCGAAGGAGCAGGTCTGGTCGGCCAGCGTCGCGAGATAGCCGCCGAAGACGGCAACCGGATTGAGGAAGGACGGATCGACCGGCCAGTCGTAGCGGATGCGGCCCGGCTCCAGCACGGTCAGCTTGCCCGCATAAAGCTTCAGCGCGGCAACATGCGGCGGCGCCTTCTCCATCTCGCCCGCTTCGATCCGCTTCAGAATATTCCCCCAGCTCGGCATCACGTCTCCGTCTATTTCTCTGTGTCCCGGGTTATCGCCGCCGCATCCGCCAGCATCTCCGGCAGCCCGATCAATTCATTGTAGCGCTGGAAGGTGACGCGCGCCTCGCCCGCGGGCAAGCCCTCGCCTTTCAGCAGCGTCGCGTAAACGCCTTCGAGCCGCGCGGTGACGGCTAGCAAAGCCGACACCGGAAAAAGCGCGATCTTGAATCCCAACTCCTCCAGCGCCTTCGCGCCGAGATAGGGCGTCTTGCCGTCCTCGACGATATTGGCGACAAGGGGAACACCCTTGAAGGTCTCCGCGACCTTCCGCAACTCGTCTTCGCCCTGCGGCGCCTCGACAAAAAGAATGTCGGCGCCCGCCTTCAGGAAAGCCTCGCCGCGCCGGAGCGCCTCGTCGAGATCATGCGTCGCCCGCGCATCCGTTCGTGCCATCACCTTGAAGTCGCGGCTCCCGCGCGCTTCCGCCGCCGCGCGGATTTTCGCCGCTGCTTCTTCCAGCGCGACGACTTCCTTGCCTTCCATATGGCCGCAGCGTTTCGGAAAAACCTGATCCTCGATCTGGATGCAGGCCGCGCCCGCCGCCTCATAGGCGCGTGTCAGCCGCGCCGCGTTCAAGGGCCCGCCATGCCCATTGTCTCCATCGGCGATCAGCGGCACAGGCGCCGCCGCGCCCGCAATCGCGCGCACGCGCTCGCTCATTTCCGTGGCACTCACAAGCCCGATATCCGGCACACCGAAGCTCGCGCCCGCAACGCCGAAACCCGTCATGTAGACCACGCGCGCGCCCACCTTCGCCGCCAGCTTCGCCGACAATGCATCATAGGCGCCGGGCGCGACCAGAATGCCGGGCGCCGCCAGAAGATCGCCGAGGCTCGTCATGCTTTTTTCTTCTTTCTTCCCTGTACCGGCTTCGCCATCACCGGCGCCTCGCCCCATTCCGCGCTCACGATGCGTGCCAGGTTCTCCACCGTCCTCGCGCCGAGCCGCGCTTCGAGTTCCGCTTCGAGGCCGCTGACGATTTCCAGCGCCTCCGCCCTCACGCCCGCGCCCTCCGGCGCGAAGGTCACGAGCTTGCAGCGCGCATCCTCGGGGTCCGGCGTCATATAGACAAGCCGCTTTTCCTCCAGCTCGCGCAGCGCCGTGTTCATCGATTGCCGCGTGACGCCGAGCAGCCGCGCCAGTTCGCTCGGGCGGCGCACGCCCGCATGGACATAGACCATGGTCATGGATTCGAGCCGGCGCACGCCGCCATGGCCGCGCGCATCGAGGTTCTTCTGCAAGGCGCCGTCGAACCACATGAAGCGGTTGAGCAATTGCGCCATCAACACGCCGGGCTGTCTTTGCGTCATCGGAATCCCCGCTTGAGCCATTCGTCAGTTTATCTTACATTCTTCCCGGTCATGCAACGGGAGGAAACGCATGCCGAGACTGAGACAAGTGGGCAAGGCGGATGCCGGCCCGCTGGCGCAGCAGATTTACACAATGCTGTTCGGCGAGCGCGACCCGGTGAAAGAGCCCGGTACCGCCACGGGCACGCCCGGCAACTGGTGGACCGTCTTCGCGCTGGTGCCGGACGCCTTCAAGCACACGACCGAAGGCTTCCAGTTCTACCGGAGCAAGAATCGCAAGCTCGATCCGAAGCTTCGCGAACTCGGCCAGATCCGTGCCGGTTTCGCGCGCGGCTCGCAATTCGTCTTCTCGCAGCATTGCAAGGCCTGCCGCGATGTCGGCCTCACCGAGGAACAGATACAGGCGATCCCGCATTGGCAGATCGCCGATTGCTACGCGCCCATCGAGCGCGCGCTGCTTGCCTATACCGACTGCCTCGTGCTGCAGGGCGGCCGCGTGCCGGAAGCGATTTTCGATGCGATGAAGAAGCACCTCTCCGACGAAGAGATTCTCGAGTTCACCTACATCACCGCGACCTATGACATGCACGCCACCATGTCGCGCGCGCTCCGCCTCGAATATGACGATGTGGACGAGCGCGTGGTGGAAATCGCCGCGCCCGCAGGCGCGTCGGCGGACGTCATGAGCATGGTCGACAAGCAAGGGAAGGATTGAAGCATGGGCTATCATCATCTGGCGCTTGCCGCGCGCGACATGAAGGCCATTCACGAGTTCTACGAAGGCGTGATGGGTTTCGAGCTAGTAAAGGTCGAAATCGGCCCCTCGCCGGAAGGCGGCTGGGCCAAGCATTTCTTCTACCGCATGGAAGACGACAGCAAGTTCATCGCCTTCTGGGAAATGCACGACATGCCGGGAACGGAGAATTTCGAGACCAATCTCTCCAAGGCCGCCGGCGTGCCCGACCACATCAACCACATCTCCTTCGACGTGAAGGACCGCGCCGACCTCGAACGCCGCCGCCAGCGTTGGCTCGATGCCGGGCTCGACGTGCTGGAGATCGACCACAACTGGTGCCACTCGGTCTACACGAAAGACCCGAACGGCAATTTCGTTGAATTCTGCCTGACGACCGGCAGCTTCAGCGATGCCGACCGCGAAGAAGCCCTGAGGGCGCTCACCGCCGAAAAACCCGCCTTCTCCAAACCGCCCACCAACATCCAGTTCCACAAGCCGGCGGCTGCGTAAGGCCGGAGACGAATTTCTTCCTCCCTCCCCTTGCGGAATGACAGGTTTCACTTCCCACCCTCCCCTTGGGGGAGGGTCGACAATTTGTGAGCGCAAGCGAAACAAATTTCGGGGCGGGGTCACTGCCCCGCCGCACCCGGCCCGCTATCGATGGAAAATGCCGCCCCGCCGCGACCCCGCCCCAAACGGCCTTCAGCCGTTTGACCCTCCCCCAAGGGGAGAGTGGAAGGAAGGAAGAAGGAAGGAAGATAGCCAACGCCTCTTCCCACCCTCCCCCTGCGGGAGGGTCGACAAAATTCGAGCGTAGCGAAGAATTTTTCGGGGAGGGGTGACTTTCGGAGCGCGGCCGCAAGCTCAGAACGAAAACTTCACCCGTCCTGTCACCATGTAATTCGTGAAACCCGTCTCGCCGATATCCTCGATCCCCGTCGCCAGCCGCGCGTCGATCAGATTGCCCAGCGCCTTCAGCAATATGCCGCTTTCCACGTCGCCGCCGAATTCGCTCTTGAGCGGCACATCGGCGAAGCGCGCCTCGCGGTCGATCCGGTCGAAGGTCCAGTGCGTCGCGACGCTGGCGAAGGGTTCCACCTTCGAGAAGAAGTGCGTTTCGGGCAGACTGTAGGTGAAGCCGTTCTTGTAGGTGGCGCGGCCGCGCGAGCGCGCCTCGCCCGCCGCCTCGCCCGATGTCACCTGCAAGCGGCTCATGCTCAGATGCCCGGCCGGCCGGAAGCGCAGCGCGCCGAATTCCCACATCCCCTCGATGCTCGCCCCCGAAAAGAGGCTGCTGCCGCCATAGGCGACGGACTGGTCGCGCGTCTCGACATGATCCGTCCGGTAGCCCGCGCCGCCATAGGCGCGCAGCCTTACATTCTCGCTCATCGCATAGGAGATGAAGGGCGAGACGAGCAGGGACTCGCTGCCCCAGGGCCGCGCCCCATCGCGCCAGCCCCGCCCCCAGGTCATGGTGGCGCCGAGTTTCGTCGCCTCGCCGAGCGGCCAGGCCGCACCGCCACTTACCGCCACGCGCTGCTTCAGCGCCTCCAGCGTCCATTGCCCGCCGGTGCGGCTCCAGACCTGTGTGCCCTCCGGCAGAAAGGCGCGCGCGCTGCCGAGCAGCATGTCGTCGGCATAGCCGGTCGCGATCCGCGCGAAGGGAATGATGTTGCTGTCGCCTTCCACTCCCGCATTCTCGACCACCGGCTTCCCTGCCGGCTGGACGAAGCGTTCCGCGATCCGCTTCGCGTCCTTGTCGGCGAGGCGCTTCTTCGGTTGCCGCACCTTGCCCGCGCGGCGGTCGAGCCAGTCCATCTCCTTGTCGGAGACCCAGCCCGTCCGCATCCGCTGCGGCGCCTGCGGGCGGATGCCGGAAGGCGGCAGCGTCCGGCGCAGCACCGCGTTGAAGCGGTCGGCCTCCGCCTCGCCGATCCTGTTGTTCGCGCGCTGTGTATGAACGACCGCGACCTGCCAGCCATGAACGATGCGGCGGATATAGCGCAGGTAGAAATCGCGGCGCGCTTCCGGCTCGTCGAGATGCGGCGGTGTGGCGCGCGGTGCTGCTGCGCGCATTTCGTCATAGCCCGCGCGCCAGCCTTTCTCGATGGCAAGGCGCAGCGCGTTTTCAAAGACGCCGATGGGCAGGCCCGTGGCTGCCGCCGCGGCGTCCGGCGCGCAGCCGAGGCAGCGGGACTTCTCGATCAGGATGCGCTGCGTGATGCCCTTCGTCTCGTGAATGTCGGGCAGCGGCGGCAGCGACTTTACCGGCGGCTTGAAAACGATGGTGGAGATCGGCGGCGGCTTCGGCCGTCCCGCGGGCGCGCCCTCCAGCGCGCGTTCATGATCCTCGAGCACGGCAAAGTGGTCGGCGAAAATCGCCGCGTCGGGAGTGCCCTGGAAAGCGGCATGGGCGGGCATCGAAAAGAGCCCGCACAGAGCCCCGCAAACTAGCGCATGGAAGATGACAGCGCGGAACCGCCGCACAAATATCGTCATGACGCGACCCTTCGCATCATCGGGTTGTAAGGTGGTCCGGCTATGCGCAGAAGTTCCCGCCCCTGAGCCCGGCTCCGGTATCAATCTAGGAGCGCGCGTGGTTAACAGAAAACTAAAATCTCGCCCCGCACCCTTGCCGGGGTGCATTTTCCGGTCTCCCGGCGGCGCGTGCGGGAGTTAGGTTCCATAAGTTTCATTTCATCTGTATGCGGATTTATTTCGCGGGCTTGCCCCTGCCCTGGCGGCCGCGCGCGGCGCCGCCGGTTTATCCCCGGTATTATGGGACGAGATGGTTGCGCCTGTTGAAAATAATAGGCGCGGGGGATTTCAGCGTGCCCGCCCTTCGCCCTCTCATCGCCTCTCCGAAAAGCCGCGTGACGGTTTCATGACAGTTCGATGACAGTGGACGCAAAAGCGGGGACAAGTATGCCTTGTCCCCGCTGGCCGAAAGGTCTAACCGTCCTTCTACGGTGCTTCAGGAAACCTTGTCCAGAACGCGCCCGAACTTCTCGAAAATCTCGTCGAGATGCGTTTCCTCCGCGATCAGCGGCGGCGACACGGCGATGGTGTCGCCCGAGACGCGAACCATCATGTTTTCCTCGTGGAACGCCACCCGCATCGCATCGAAACCGCGCTTGCCGGGCAATCCCTCGACAGGCGCTAGATCGAATGCCGCAACGAAGCCGATGGTGCGGATGTCCTGCAGCAATGCATGTCCCTTGAGGCTCATCGCCGCTTTCGCGATATAGGGTTCGAGCTTCTTGGCGCGCTCGAATAGGCCTTCCTCGCGATAAAGATCGAGCGTCGCAAGGGCTGCCGCCGCGGCAAGCGGATGTCCTGAATAAGTATAGCCGTGGAAGAGATCGATCACATGATCGGGGCCCGTCTGGAAGGCGTCGTAGACATGCTTCCTGACGACGCAACCGCCCATAGGCACGGTGCCCGACGTGATGCCCTTCGCAAAGGTCATGATGTCGGGCGTGACACCGAAGCGTTCCGATGCCGTCGCATGGCCAAGCCGTCCGAAGGCGGTGATGACCTCGTCGAAAATCAAAAGGATGCCGTGTTTATCGCATAATTCGCGCAGCCTCTTCAGATAGCCGACAGGCGGCGGCAGCACGCCGGTCGAGCCCGCCATGGGTTCGACGATCACTGCCGCGATGGTCGAGGCGTCGTGCAGATCGACCATGCGCTGCAGTTCATCCGCCAGATGCGCGCCCCATTCCGGCTCGCCGATGGTGAAGGCCTGCTCGGCGCGATTATATGTATGCGGAAGATGGTCGGTGCCGGCGAGGAGGGGGCCATAGAATTTCCGGTTCGCCACCATGCCGCCGACCGAGATGCCGCCGAAGCCGACGCCGTGATAGCCGCGCTCGCGGCCGATCAGCCTTGTGCGCGTGCCCTCGCCGTTCGCGCGGTGATAGGCGATCGCCATCTTGAGCGCGGTGTCGGCTGCTTCCGAGCCCGAGTTGCAGAAGAAGACATGATCGAGATCATTGGGGGCAAGCGAGGCGACGCGGCTTGCGAGCTCAAAGACTTTCGGATGGGCGAACTGGAAGGACGGCGCGAAGTCGAGTTCCGCCGCCTGTTCCTGGATCGCCCGCACGATGGGCTCCCGGCAATGCCCCGCATTCGAGCACCAGAGGCCCGCCGTCGCATCCAGCACCGGCGTCCCGTCCGGCTTGAAATAATGCATGTCCTTCGCCCGCGAGACGATGCGCGGCTCGCGCTTGAACTGTCTGTTCGGCGTAAAGGGCAGCCAGAAGGATTCAAGATCGTTCGGCGTAGCGTCGGCGGCACTCATGCATTGCTCCTTGGGAAAACTTTTCGCGATTGAAAGTCGGCGCGGGCGCGAAAGCAAGCGG
Source organism: Parvibaculum lavamentivorans DS-1 (assembly GCF_000017565.1). Classification (NCBI taxonomy): domain Bacteria; kingdom Pseudomonadati; phylum Pseudomonadota; class Alphaproteobacteria; order Hyphomicrobiales; family Parvibaculaceae; genus Parvibaculum; species Parvibaculum lavamentivorans. The sequence goes on along the minus strand of NC_009719.1, from coordinate 298,277 downwards.
CTCCGTGCGTGACTCTTATAAATCCGTTTAGTATCTTAAACGAATGGCTGGAGATGCACGACGCGCGCACCGCTCCGCCCCCGGGGCAGACGCTCCTGAGGGCGAAGAAAAAGGCCCGGATATCGGCGCCCGCTTGCGGGAGCTGCGGGTGATGCATGGCTTTTCGCAGCGGGAACTCGCGAAGCGCGCCGGCGTCACCAACGGCACGATTTCGCTCATCGAGCAGAACAGGATCAGCCCTTCGGTCGGCTCTCTGAAGAAGGTGCTGGACGGCTTTCCGATTTCCATTGCCGATTTCCTGACGCTCGACATGAAGCCGCGCGCGAAGGTTTTCTATCAGGCGAAGGAACTGCGCGAGATCGCGGGCGGACCTGTGTCGCTGCGCCTGCTCGGCCGCGATACGCGGGGCCGCGCCATCCAGATGATGCATGAACGCTATGCGCCGGATGCCGATACGGGCGACGAGATGCTTTCCCATGCGGGCGAGGAATGCGGCATCGTCATCTCGGGCGTACTGGAGCTTACCGTGGGCGGAGAGGTTCGCCGCCTGGTCGCGGGCGACGCCTATTATTTCGACAGCCGCCTGCCCCACCGCTTCCATAATCCGGGCACGATAGACTGCGTGGTCGTTTCGGCCTGTACACCGCCAAGCTTCTAAGCCCCTGCATATAAAAAGAAAAATGACGCCCAACGGGCGCGACCGTCCGTCGCAGGGGTATCTCCTTGCGAGGCGCGAAGCCTCTTCCTATCTCCCTATTGTTCCCTCTGATGGCTCGGGCCCTCTCCCTCCCTCCCCCCAGACAGGGCCCGTCAGTTATCTCTTGGCCCTCCCCGCGAAAGCAGGGAGGGCTTTTTTATGCGAGGCGTCAAACTTCGTTCTTCCCTGCCTTTTGCGCGCTTTCGCGTTCGGCCCAGCCGAAGATGCCTTTGGACATAAGCGACAGTTCCGCCTTGCGGCGCGCGCCATAGACATTGGCGCGGGCCATGTGGGCATCGCGGTTTTCCGGCTCGGCGAGGGCGGCGGCTTCGACAAGGTGGCAGGCGAGGCGCATGTCCTCTTCGCGGCCGCTTGCGGCGAGCGTTTCCGCACGGGCAACGAGTTTCGCGACGCCGCCCGCAAGCGCGGCAATTTCGGATGCGAGCGCCGCATCCGGCGCCGGCTTCAGGCGCGAGGGATTGCCGTCATACCAGCCGCCATAGAGCCGCCAGATATTGTGGATGATGAATTCGGGCTCGTCATAGACGGGCTTCAGATAGGGCTTGTCCATGAAGCTCTGCGGCAGCTTGATGCCGTGGATGAGATCGTCGAGGCGGGCGCCCGCATTCATCATTTCGAGCGAGCGCGTAACGAGAATTTCGAGCGCCGACGCAATGGTGTCGAGCACGCCGGCGATACGCGCCTTCCCTGCAATCGGAAGCCCATGGGCGGGCAGCAGCAGCTCCGGCTCCATCGCCGCCATTTCGCGAAGCGCGCGCGCCCATTCGAGCGGGAAACGCTGGACCTTTTGCGGGTTGCCCGCGTTCGGGAAAACCCAGGTGACGAAATCGCCGGAGCAGATCGCCTTGTGTTCTGGCACCCACGCCCAGAGATGATCGTCGGTCTCGCCGATTGCATGGCGCAGCTCGAAGCGCGTGTCGCCAGCGCGGAATTCCATGCGGTCGCGGAAGGTTGTGTCGGGCTGGACCCATGGGTCGGGGCCGAAGCGGCGGGCGGCCGGCTTGCCGCCGGGCCCGCCACTGCCCATGCGGAGTTCGGTCGCGGGCGCAAACTGGCGCGCATTGATGGTGAAGTTGTAGCCATTGGTCAGTTCGTAGCGGCGAAAGCGCGGCGAGACATTTTCATGGCCGATAACCTGCGGGCGCGGCCTGTTGCGGTCGCACGCCTCGCAGAGAATGGCGCCGGTGCCGCCGACATGGTCGGCATGGCCATGCGTATAGCAGACATGGGAGACGGGCTCGTCCGTCCAGCCGCGCAACGACTTCATGACGCCGCCCGCAAAGGCTTCGAGGCTGGTATCGAAAAGCACGATCCCGTCGCCGGTGCGGAAGGCGACCACATGCGAGAAAGCCTCGATCATGGCAATGCCGGGCGCAACCTCGGAGAGTTCCGTCGTCGGACGGTTCACGAGGCCCGCGCCTTCATAGATGTCATTGTCGATGTAGCGCGCGGAAAGCGCGAGAAGATCGGCCATCATTGCCCCCTGTTGGTTTCAGCAAAGGTCAGGCAAAGCAGGGCCATTGTCGACAGGCTCGCGCAGGAATTCCATGAGGCGGAATTCATGCGCGAGCCTGCGAGCCGTCTCTATTTCGGATTGAGCCCCAGCATGTTGGCGATCACCTTGTCGAGCGTGCGCTTGGGGGCGAAGCGCATCAGGGCCTTTTCGGCGAGGCGGCCTTTCACGGCCGCATAGCGGACCTTGGGGCTCGGCGTCGTCAGCGCCTTCAGGATCAGTTGGCCGAGCTTTTCGGCAGGCAGGCCCTCGCGGCCCTGACCGATAAAGACCCTCTGGAATTTTTCGAGGATCGGCAGGTAGGGCGAATTGCCGTAGCGCGAGATGTCGATCTCTTCCGCCTTGTCCCAGATTGCCGTCTTGACCGGGCCGGGGCCGATCACGATGACGTCGATGCCGAAGAGCATCAGCTCGCGGCGCAGCGCCTCGGAGAAGCCCTCCAGCGCGAATTTGGACGCCGCGTAGGGACCGATAAAGGGCATGGCGCGAATGCCGCCAACCGACGAGATATTGACGATGCGGCCGGGCTTGCCCTTCAGCGATTTGTCGGCGCCGAGCAGCGGCGCGAAGGCTTGCGTGACGAGGAAGGGGCCGGTGACGTTCACTTCCATCTGCTTGCGGAAATCGTCCGGGTCCACCTCAAGGAGCGGACCGGAGACGGCGATGCCAGCATTGTTGACGAGGCCGGTGAGCGTTTCGCCCTTGAGCGCCGCGCGGACCTGTGCGGCGCCCTGCTTCACGGCGGCTTCGTCCGTCACGTCGAAGAGAAGCGGTGTGAAGAGGTCGCCCAGTTCCGCCTTGAGGCGCGCGGCATCGGCTTCCTTGCGGACGGAGCCGAAAACATGGAAGCCCGCTTTCGCGGCAACAGTTGCGGCGGCGTGACCGATGCCGGTCGATACGCCGGTGATGACGATGGATTTCATGGCTTGCTCCCCCAATGACCGGAAACGATCAGATGGTCATGTTCTCTCAAAGGTCAAGATCGTATCTGACCCAATTCCCGCGAGAAGCGACCTTATCGTAAAGGGCCTGCGCCGTGGCATTGTCCGAGCCCGTCTGCCAGTAGAGGCGGAGCCAGCCTTCGGCGCGTCCTTTTTCCGCCAGTGCCTCGATAAGCGCGCGGCCGGCACCCCGCCCTCGCGCGTTTTCATTCACGAAGAGGTCCTCGAGATAGCAGACCGGCTTCGGGCTCCAGGTGCCTGGATGGAGGATCGCATGGGCGAAGCCGAGCGGCGCGCCCTCTCCCTCCGCGATGAGGCCGATATGGTTCGGCGCGGGCGCCAGAAAGCGCGCCCATGTGTCGTTGCTCGTTTCAGGCGGCAGGGTGGTTTTGTAGAAAGCAAGATAACCGCCCCACATCGCATCCCAGGCGGCGCGGTCGGATGCGGCGAAGGGACGGATGCGGAGCGATTTTTCCATATGCGTCAGGAGGCGGTCGCGCCGCCATCGATGACCATGGTCTGTCCGGTCATGAAGGCACCGGCCGGGCTCGCCAGGAAGACGGCGGCGCCGGCGATTTCATCCGGCATGCCGATGCGCTTCAGCGGCGCGCCGGCGGTGGAACGTTCGAGAATTTCGGGATTGTCCCACAGCGCCTTCGCGAAATAGGTCTTGATGAGGCCCGGCGCGATGCAGTTCACGCGAATGTTCGAGGGGCCATATTCGACCGCGAGATTACGCGCGAGCTGCATGTCGGCAGCCTTGGAGACGCAATAGGCGCCGAGGATCGGCGAACCGCGCAGGCCGCCGATGGAGGAGACGATGGTGATCGAGCCGTCCTTCCGCTCGACCATCTGCGGCAGCACCATATGCGCCAGCCAGTGGTTCGACTTGATATTGGCGCCCATGATCTTGTCGAAGGCGTCATCGGGCAGGTCCTTCGAGGGGCCGAAATAGGGGTTCACGGCCGCGTTGCAGACCAGGCTGTCGACGCGTCCCCATTCCTTCATCGTCGTGTCGACCAGGCGCTGCAGGTCGGACTTTTCCGAGATGTTGCAGGGGACCGCGATGGCCTGGCCCGCATATTTGGCGTTGATCTCGCCCGCCACCTTTTCGCAGGCATCCGCCTTGCGGCTCGACACCACGACCTTCGCGCCGTGCTCGGCCATGCGATGGACGATGGCCTCGCCGATGCCCTTGGTCGAGCCGGTGACGATGGCCACTTTTCCGCTCAGGTCGAACAATGTCATGTGTCGCCTCCCCTTAATCTTATTGTGGGTTTTCCGTAATCGATTTCCGGTTCTCGCCGGGTTCGCCCTTTGGTAGTCTTGCCGAACCAGCGGGGTACGGGACTTTAGTACACTACCCGACAGCAAACCACAGGCGGGAACTCTCTCGGTCCAAGCCGGTTTTGCTATGCGGGCCATGAGGCGGGCGCCCATCCGGGCGTCCGGACCAACCGATCGGAGCACTACATGCTGATGAAAAAATTTGCCGCTCTCGCGCTCGCCGCGAGCTTCGGCCTCGCTGCCTGCCAGACACAGGATGCCTATACGGGCGAACAGAAGACGAGCAAGGCGACCTATGGCGCGCTTGGCGGCGCCGTGATCGGTGCGCTTGGCGGCGCGCTTATCGGCGGCGGCGATTCAACCGACCGGCGCCAGCGGGCGATGATCGGTGCGGGTATCGGCGCTCTGGCCGGCGGCGGCGTCGGCTACTACATGGACAAGCAGGAAGCCGAACTGACACAGCGCCTGCGCGCGTCGGGCGTCAGCGTCACCCGCGTCGGCAACGACATCATCCTCAACATGCCGGGCAACGTCACCTTCGCCACCAATTCCTCCGACATCAACGCGAAGTTCTACGACGTGCTGAATTCGGTCGCGATCGTGCTGAAGGAATACGACAAGACGCTGATCGACGTGACGGGCCACACGGACTCGACGGGCTCCGACCAGTACAATCTCGAACTGTCGCAGAAGCGCGCGCAGAGCGTGGCCTCCTATCTGATCGGCCAAAGCGTGGACAGCCGCCGCTTCTATATCGTCGGCGCGGGCGAGAGCCAGCCGATCGCGACGAACGACACGCCGCAGGGCCGCGAGCAGAATCGCCGCGTGGAAATCCGCCTGTCGCCGCTGACGACGAGCTGATCTATTCCACACGGAAAATCAAAGGCCCGGCAGCGATGCCGGGCCTTTTTTGTCAGGGTGCGGGAAACTGCGTCAGCGGATTATAGGGAAGGTCAGTATTGCCGTAGTCGATGCCCATATGGGTCAGTTCCGACGTGACCTGCGAGCGGTGATGCGTGCCGTGATTGAAGAGCTGCTCCCACCAGAAGCTGCGCGGCAGGCGGCGGCCCGAAGGCATCACGATCGTCTCGTCGAACCATGAGGGCAACGCGCTTTCGCAGGCAAGACGGAGGCGGGCATCGAGGCCGATCCGCGCGGCGCGAAGATTGTCGAATTCGGTTTCGATGCGGCGCTTCGGATCGAAGGGCGGCGGCGTAATGCCCTGGATGTAGCCGAAGAGATGCGTGTCGACCATGAGGATGTGATCGAGCGTCGAAACGATGTCGCCGAAGAACATGCCGCGTCCGCGCGACGCCTCGCCTTCCGGCAGAGCCGCCACGATCTTGTAGAGCTTTTCGTTCTGCCACTGGTTGTAGCGCGAGAGTTCGATAGCGATGGGCGCGTAGCCGCTCACGCAAGCAGTCTTTCGATTTCATCCACCAGTATTTTGTCGAGCGGGCTCACCTTGCTTGGATAAATTCCGGCAAGCGCGCCATCCGGCCCGACTAGATATTTGTGGAAGTTCCAGCGGGGCCGCGCATCCTCGCCCGCCACTTCACTCACCCAGAGATAGAAGGGATGGGCCTCCGCGCCGACGACCTGCTGCTTTGCGGTCAGCGGAAAAGTGATCGAATAATTCACCTCGCAGAATTCGACGATCTCTTCCTCGGTGCCCGGCTCCTGCGCGCCGAAATCATTGGACGGCACGCCGATGATCGTCAGGCCGCGCGCGCGATACCTTTCCCACAGGCCTTCCAGCTCGCGATATTGCGGTGTGAAGCCGCAGCGGCTCGCCGTGTTGACGATGAGGATGGGCTTTCCCGAAAAGCGCGACAGCGGCAGCGCCTCGCCCTTGATGGTGCGGAATTCGAATTCATAGGCGGACATCGGATGGCTCCTCGCCTTTTCATTGGCGCTCATTATAGCATGGGCGCGAGAGACGGCGAGGGAGAGCGGCTTCACATGTGCGATACGCTGGTGGCGCGGCCGAGAGCGACGGCGACGGGTGCCTTGCTCTTTGCCAAGAATTCCGACCGGGAGGCGAACGAGGCGCAATATCCGCTCTTCGTGCCGGCCGCGTCGCATCCGAAGGACGCCACCCTCCGCTGCACCTATATCGAAATCCCGCAGGCAGCCGCCACCCATGCGGTGCTGCTGTCCCGCCCCTTCTGGATGTGGGGCGCGGAGATGGGTGCGAACGAGCATGGCGTCGTCATCGGCAATGAGGCGGTGCATGCGAAGATCGCACCCGGCGCGGCCCCGGCGCTGATCGGCATGGACCTGCTGCGGCTCGGCCTTGAGCGCGGCGCAAGCGCGGCAGAGGCCGTCGACGTCATCACCGCGCTTCTGGCAACACATGGGCAAGGCGGCAATTGCGCCCATAAGGGCCGCTTCGAATATCACAACTCCTTCATCGTCGCGGATGCGGCGGGTGATGCCTTCGTGCTTGAAACGGTCGGGCGCGAATGGGCGGTGGAGCGCGTTGCCGCGAAGCGCAGCATTTCGAACAGCTACACGATCGGGAGCGGGATCGACCGCGCAAGCCAGGGCGCGGCGGCGCTGGCGGCGGCGCATGGATTTCTGAAAGAGGGCGATACATTTCATTTCGCCGACGCCTTCGCGAACCGGAAACGCTCGGCGCTCGCGAGCGGCCATCAACGCTGGTGCCGGACGAGCGCGCTGCTGAATGCGCGGGCGGGCGGCCTGACGCAAGCCGACATGATGGCCTTCCTCCGGGACCACGGCGCGCAGGCGGCGCGCAGCGCCGGCTGGCGGCCGGATGGCATTCTCGGCGGCGCGGTCTCGGCGCATGCGACCTATGGGCCGGTCAGGCGCTTCGGCCAGACGACGGCATCCTGGGTGGCGGAGCTCGGCGAGGGCCATGATGGTTCGAAGAGGGCGGTCCACTGGCTCACCGCAACAGCAGCCCCCGATACCGGCATCTTCAAACCGGTGTTTTTCGGCCCGGGCTTCGAAGCCGCCGCCCTGCCGGATTTCGGGCCAGCGCCCACCGATCTATTCAATGCGAAGACGCGCTGGTGGCGCCATGAGCGGCTGCACCGGGCGGTGCTGCGGAATTACCCGGCCCGGCTCGCGGCCTACCGGGAGGAGCGCGACAGGCTGGAGGCGAGTTTCGTCGCCCGTGTCGAAGCCTTCCTCGCCCGGGGCGGCGGCCCGGAGGAAGCAGGCGCCCTTTCCCGCGCCATCTGGCGGGAGGCGGACCGGGCCGAGGCGCACTGGCTGGAGCAGGTGCTGAAAGTACCGGAAAACCCCGCCCACCGGCCCTCGCCCTTCATGACGGCGCATTGGCGCAGCCTCGACCGTCAGGCGCGAATGGCGTAAGCCCCGCCCCCTTTTGGTTAACCGTTTCGCAACCGCTTCCCGCTTAGGGTGAAGAAGATGTGAATTTACCGGTGGGCCTTGGGGGGCTCGCGAGACGAGGGACGTTCGGACATGCCATCGCCGATCAAACATCTCGCCGCAACTATGCTTTATGCGCTGCCTTCGGTCGCGCTGGCCTGGGGGGCCACTGCGCTGTTCGGCTTCGATCCGAAGCTGGCGGCGTTGGGCGGTCTCATCGCCTGCCTGCTCGGCGCGGAAGCCCATGCCGCCATATCGCGCAGCGTCGAGCGCAAGGCCGTCCGCAAGGAATTGCAGGAATTGACGAGCCTCGCGGCCGGGTTGTCGCGGGATCTCGACGATGCGGCGGACAAGATCGTCGAACTGGAAGAGCGCTTCGAGCGCGAAACCGCCGAACGCATGGAGCGCATCTTCTCCGAAATCCGCGTGGTCGAAAGCCTCGTGAAACGCCTCGCCGAGACCCGCGAATTCTCCGGCGCCGTCGTTGCCGCCGCGCAACCACCCGCAATCGAAGCCTCGAAACCCGCGCTCGAACTTGCCTCGCCCGCGCCGGACAGCGACGTACCGCCGCCGAAGCCGGAAAAGCGGCTTGAGGAAATGAACGATTCCGAATTGCTGGAAACGATCCGCCGTTCGCTCGAAACGAACCGCGTCGATCTCTATCTGCAGCCGGTGGTCAGCCTGCCGCAGCGCAAGGTGATGTATTACGAGGGCCTGTCGCGTCTTCGCACCGACAAGGGCGAACTCATCATGCCGCGCGACTACATGCGCGTGGCCGAGCCCGCCGGCATGATGCCGACGGTCGACAATATCCTGCTCTTCCGCTGCATCCAGGTGGTGCGCAAGCTCGCCCAGCGCAACAGCAAGGCGGGCGTCTTCTGCAACATCTCCGCCTTCTCGCTGCTGGACGAGGATTTCTTCCCGCAGTTCATCGACTACATGCAGCACAACACCGATCTTGCGCAGCACCTCATCTTCGAATTCAGCCAGATGACGGTGAACGGCGCAGGCCCCGTGGAGCGCGCAAGCCTCGAAGCGCTCGCCGCGCTTGGCTTCCGTTTCTCGATGGATCAGGTGACCAATCTGCGCTTCGACGTGGCGGCGCTGCACGACCGGAACTTCCGCTACGTGAAAGTCTCCGCCGCGACGATGCTCGAAGGCCGCCATACGGCCGGCGACATTCATGCCGGGGATCTCAAGGAATTGCTGCGCCGGAGCGGCATCCAGCTCATCGTCGACAAGGTGGAGACGGAGCGCGAGGTCGTGGACGTGCTCGACCTCGATGTCGAGCTCGGACAGGGCTATCTCTTCGGCGAGCCGCGCCCCGTGCGGGAAAGCGTGCTGCGCGAGGAGCCCCAGCCCGGCATTTCCATCGCGGCGGATTGAAGCCCAGCCCCCTTTTTTCAGGTCCAGCCGCCCTCGGTTGACAGGGGGGTGCCCGGCGCTATCTTGCGCCCTGCCCCCGCCAATCCGAGAGAGCAGTCCCCATGAGCCTTTCCGACCTGAAGCCCGTCATCGAGCGCGCCTTCGAAAATCGCGATCAGATCAATGCCCAGACGAAGGGCGAGGTGCGGGACGCCGTGAACGAGGCCCTGAACGCGCTGGACAGCGGCAAGGCGCGGGTTGCCGAAAAGTTTCAAGGCTCCTGGGAAGTGCATCAGTGGCTGAAGATGGCCGTGCTGCTTTCCTTCCGTCTCAACGACATGTCCACCATCGCGGGCGGACCCGGCGAAAACACCAATTGGTGGGACAAGGTGCCGTCGAAGTTCGAAGGCTGGGGCGAGGCCGAGTTCCGCAAGGCGGGCTTCCGGGCCGTGCCGGGCGCCATTGTCCGCCGCTCGGCCTATATCGCGCCGAACGTTGTGCTCATGCCTTCCTTCGTCAATCTCGGCGCCCATGTGGACGAGGGGACGATGGTCGACACCTGGGTCACCGTCGGCTCCTGCGCCCAGATCGGGAAGAACTGCCATTTGTCAGGCGGTGTCGGCATTGGCGGCGTGCTTGAGCCGCTGCAGGCGAACCCCGTCATCATCGAGGACAATTGCTTCATCGGCGCCCGCTCGGAAGTCGTGGAAGGCGTGATCGTCGGCGAAGGCGCCGTGCTTTCCATGGGCGTCTTCATCTCGGCCTCGACCAAGATCATCGACCGGGCGACCGGCGAGGTCCATATCGGCAAGGTGCCGCCTTATTCGGTCGTCGTGCCGGGGTCGCTGCCGGGCAAGGCAAACCCCGACGGCTCGCCCGCACCCAGCCTTTATTGCTGCGTGATCGTGAAGACGGTGGATGCGCAGACCCGCGCCAAAACCGCCATCAACGAGTTGCTGCGCGACTGACGCTCATTTGACGAGTTGCGGGGCGCGGGGTACCAAGTGAACCCATGACCGCGCCCGCTTCATCCCCCGCCTCCCCCTACGATCCGCTCGACATTGCGGTCGAGCTGATCCGCTGTCCGAGCGTCACGCCGGACGAAGGGGGCGCGCTGGGCGTGCTGGAAAAATGGCTGGCGCCACTCGGCTTCAAATGCGAGCGGATGCGCTTTTCGGCGGAGGGAACGCCCGATGTCGACAATCTCTATGCAAGGCTCGGTTCGGGCCATCCTCATTTCTGCTTCGCCGGGCACACGGATGTAGTGCCTGTCGGCCAGGCGGATGCGTGGAGCGTCGATCCCTTCGCCGCCGACATCAAGGATGGGCGCCTCTATGGACGCGGCGCCGCCGACATGAAAAGCGCCGTGGCAAGCTTCGTCGCGGCGGCCGAGCGTATCTCGCGGGAAGGCTTTCAGGGGTCGATCAGCCTGCTCATCACAGGCGATGAGGAAGGGCCTAGCATCAACGGCACCAGGAAGATGCTGGAAAAGCTCGCCGCGCGAAACGAGACGATCGACCATTGCATCGTCGGCGAACCGACCTCTGTCGAGAAGCTCGGCGACATGATCAAGGTGGGACGGCGCGGCAGCATAAATGGCTGGCTGACAGTGCAGGGCACACAGGGCCATGTCGCCTATCCGCATCTCGCCGACAATCCCGTCCCCCGGCTTCTTGAAATGCTGAGGCGGCTCGATGCCCATGTTCTCGACGAAGGAACGGACCATTTCCAGCCGTCGAACCTTGAAGTGACAACCGTCGATATCGGCAACACGGCGACCAATGTCATTCCGGGGTCGGCGCGGGCGACCGTCAATATCCGCTTCAACGATCTTCATACCGGCGCCTCGCTCGACAAGTGGATGCGCGGCGTGCTCGATGCGGTGACGGCGGAGATGGGCGGCAGCTACTCCTTCAAGACGAGCGTTTCGGGCGAGGCTTTCATCACGGAGCCCGGCGCCTTTTCGGCCCTGATCGCCGAAGCGGCGAAAGAAGTGACAGGCATTACGCCGGAGCTTTCGACAACCGGAGGCACCTCCGATGCCAGGTTCATTCGGGCCTATGCGCCGGTGGTCGAAATCGGCCTGCCGAATGCGACGATGCACAAGGCGGACGAAAACACCGGCGTCAGCGAGATAAGACAGCTTGCCGATATCTACGAGACGGTCTTGCGCGGCTACTTCGCCGGGCGGGCATCTTGAACGCCGCGGAAATCACCAACGGGCTGATCGGCGCGTGGCGCATCGCCACGCGGGACGAGCGGGCAAAGCACTGTTTCGATCTTTCGACGGCGGGTGCGGCGCGCTCCTTCACGGCATTGCTGCTTTCGGTGCCCATTCTCTTTTTCAGCGGCACCGCCTCCTGGCGCATTGCACAGTCGGAGTTCGACCTGACGGGCGACATGTCGTTCGGGCTCTTCATCACTGCCGAGATTGTCAGCACCTTCATCTATTGGGGATTGTTCCTCGCCGCCATGATGCGCGTTGCGCAAGCCTTGTCGCTTCGCCAGCACTATGTCGCCTGGCTTATCACCTATAATTGGGGCTCTCTCCTCACCGCCATCGCCTTTGCCCTGCCGCTCATTCCCTACTCGCTCGGCATTTATTCGGCGCAGGTCGCGGTCATGCTGGCGCTGCCGGCCCTCATCCTGCTCGCCTGGTATCGCTGGCAGATCGCGCGCGAGGTTCTCGGCGCCGACAAGGGCGCTGCGGCGGCGATCCTCGTATTCGATTTCGTGCTCAGCATCTCGGTCGATCAGGTGATCGGCATGATTTTCCTGCCGGGCGTGGGGAGCACTATCGGATGAGCGACAAGAGCGAACGCGCCATCGGCGTTTTCGATAGCGGCATCGGCGGCATCACCGTCCTGAAGGCCCTGCGCGCGGCGCTGCCGCATGAAGACCTCGTCTATCTGGGCGATACGGCGCGCCTGCCCTACGGCACGAAGAGCCCCGAAACCGTGACGGCCTATGCAACGCAGGCGACGAAGCACCTCATGGAGCATGGGGTGAAGATGGTCGTCATCGCCTGCAATACGGCGTCCGCCGTCGCGATCGGGCCGCTGACGGAAGCCTTGAAGCCCTTGCCCGTCATCGGCGTCATCGAGCCGGGGGCGAAAGCAGGCGTCGCGGCGACAAAAAGCGGACGCATCGGCGTCATCGGAACCGAAGCGACCGTGCGGGGCGGCGCTTACATGCGCGCGATCCATGCGCTCGATCCGAAAGCGCAGGTAACGCAGGCGCCCTGCGGCCTCTTCGTAACGCTCGCAGAAGAAGGCTGGACCTCCGGCGAGGTGGCCGAGGCGGCAGCGAAACGTTACCTCGCGCCGCTCTTCAAGGGCCGCAATGCGCCGGACACGCTGGTTCTCGGTTGCACGCATTTTCCCGTGCTCGCGCGCATCATCAAGAAAGTGGTGGGCAAGAACGTCAAGCTCGTCGACAGCGCGGCGACGACCGCCAAGGCCGTTGAGGCGGCGCTTGCCGAACAGGGGCTGGCGTCCCGGCGGCGCGGCAAGGGGAAGACACGCTTCCTCGCCACCGACAGCGCCGAACGCTTCGCCCGCGTGGGCGGCATATTCTTCGGCGAGACGATCCGCCCAAAGGATGTGGAACTGGTGGATATAAGGCCGAGCTGAGGCCTGCTACTCGTAATCGACCTGCAAGAGATAAAGCCCGTCCGGCGGCGCGACAGGGCCGCAGGCGGCGCGGTCCTTTGCGGCCAGCGCTTTTTCCACCTTGCGCCTCGTCCAGCTTCCATCGCCGACCATTTTCAGCGTGCCGACGAAGGAGCGCACCTGATTGTGGAGGAAGCTGCGGGCGCGGCAGACGATCTCGATTTCATCCGCATAGCGCGATACCGAAATCTCGTCGACGGTCTTCACCGGCGATTTCGCCTGACACTGCACCGAGCGGAAGGTCGTGAAATCATGATTGCCGACCAGCGCCTGCGCCGCGTCATGCATTGCGTCGGCGTCGAGCGTCTTGTGGACAAGCCATGCCTGGCCGCGATCGAGCGTCAGCGGCGCGCGGCGATTGACGATGCGATACATGTAGTGCCGCTTCACCGCGGAGAAGCGCGCCTCGAAGCTGTCCGGTACTTCTTCCGCTTCGACAATGGCGACGGGGTGCGGGCGCATATGGGCGTTCACCGCGTCGCGCAGCGTGTCCGGTGCAACGGGGGTCTCGAAATCGACATGGGCAACCTGCCCCAGCGCATGGACGCCCGCATCGGTACGCCCCGCGCCAAAGATTTTCAGTTCCTGGCCGCAAAAGCCCTTGATACCTTCCTCCAGCACCTGCTGGACGGAGCGGCCATTCGTCTGCGCCTGCCAGCCGACAAAGGGTGAGCCGTCATATTCGATGGTGAGTTTGTAGCGCGGCATCAGGCGACACTCTCGCCCGGCTTCAGCGCAAAGCCGCGCAGGAAGTCGCGCGCGGTGACGGCGGCCTTGCCCGCGCGCTGGAGCCCGGAAATCTCCAGTGCGCCTTCCCCGCAGGCGATAATGATGCTCTCCCCGGCATCGAGCACCTTGCCGGGCTCGCCGGATTTAGCGACGGGTTTCGCGCGGAGGATTTTCACGCGGATGGTTTCGCCGCCCCGGGCGATCTCGAAGAAGGCGCCGGGAAAGGGTGTCAGCCCCCGGATATGGCAATCGAGTTCATTCGCCGGGCGCCGCCAATCGATGCGGGCTTCGGCTTTCTCGATCTTTCGCGCATAGGTGACGCCCTCTTCCGGCTGCGGCGCCGCCGCGAGGCCGCCGCGCGAAAGCGCTGCAAGCGCCCGCACCATCAGCGAGGCGCCGATATGGGAGAGCCGGTCGTGAAGGCCGCCCGCCGTCTCGTCCGGCGCAATCGCCACGCGCTCGGCCAGCAGCACCGGGCCTGTGTCGAGCCCTTCCTCCATCTGCATCACCATGACGCCGGTTTCCGCATCGCCCGCCATGATCGCGCGCTGGATGGGCGCGGCGCCGCGCCAGCGTGGCAGCAGCGAGGCATGGAGATTGAGGCAGCCGAGGCGCGGCGCCTCGAGCACCGGTTTCGGTAGGATGAGGCCGTAAGCGACGACGACCGCCACATCGAGATCGAGCGAGGCAAAAGCCTGCTGCTCGGCCTCTCCCTTCAACGAAACCGGCGTGAAGACGGGAATGCCGTGCTCTTCGGCGAAACGATGGACGGGCGAGGGCTGCTCCGCCATCCCCCTGCCCGCCTTGCGCGGCGGCTGCGAATAGACGGCGACGACTTCATGGCCGGCGGCGAGAATTTCGGCAAGCACCGGAACCGAAAAATCCGGCGTCCCCATGAAAGCGAGCTTCAAGCCGGTTCCTTCTGAAGCTTCTTCTGCTTCATCAGCTTCTTCAGCAGCATGGAGCGCTTGGTGCGCGAGAGGTGATCGATGAAGAGAATGCCCTTCAGATGGTCCATCTCGTGCTGTAGGCAGGTCGCGAGCAGGTCGTCGCACTCCTCCTCGCGGATTTCGCCCTGATAGTCGAGATAGCGCACGCGGCAGCGCGCCGGCCGCTCGACATCCTCATAGAATTCCGGCACCGACAGGCAGCCCTCCTCGTAGACGGCCACGTCTTCCGAGGTCCAGAGGATTTCCGGGTTGATGAAATAGCGCGGCTGCGGCTCCTCGCCTTCGCGGGCAAGGTCCATGACGATGACCTGTTTGGGCACCCCGATCTGGATGGCGGCGAGACCGATGCCCGGCGCCGCATACATGGTCTCCAGCATGTCGTCCATGAGCGCGCGCAGATCCGCGTCCACCCGCTCGACGGGTTTGGAGACCTCTTTCAGCCGGGGGTCCGGCGCGGTGATGATTTCGCGTATGGCCATGCTGTGGAGATAAGCCCCGCGCCGGAGACGGTCAAGCCGTGACCGGCTTCGGGCAGAAATTGTTCCGGAATCGGGTGATTTTCGGGAGGCCGGTCAATGCGGGGGAATCGGCTATAGTCGGCCCCACAGGAGACTAAAGCATGAGTGAAAGCCTGATAATTGCCCTCGTCGCGCTGCTCGCGGCCGGCCTTGGCGCCGCCCTGGGCCTCTTTCTCAAGAGCCGGCGGAACGGCGCGGAAGATGCCGTCACGGCGCTTGCCCGGCAGCAGACGGAACTCATGGGCCGGATTGCGGCCATGGCCGAGACGCAGGCGCAAACACGGGTCGAACTCACCACGACGCTGAACGACCGGCTGGAGCAGGTGAGCCTCCGCATGGGCCAAAGCCTCGAGGCGACCGCGCAGAAGACGGCGGAGACGCTGGGCACGCTGACGACGCGGCTGAGCGTGATCGACGAGGCACAGAAGAACATCACCGATCTTTCGACGCAGGTGGTCGGCCTTCAGGACATCCTCGCGAACAGGCAGGCGCGCGGTGCCTTCGGCGAGGTGCAGTTGAACGACATCGTCTGCAACGCGCTGCCGCCATCGGCCTATGGATTCCAGACCACGCTTTCCAACGGCACGCGGGCCGACTGCGTCATCCACCTGCCGAACCCGCCCGGCTCCATCGCCATCGACGCGAAATTTCCGCTCGATGCCTATCACATGCTGCGCAATGCGAAGGACGATGCCGAACGCACCATCGCGCAGCGCCAGTTCCGCAGCGACCTCACAAAGCATGTGAATGCCATCGCCGAAAAATACATCGTGCCCGGCGAGACGGCGGAGTCGGCGTTGATGTTCCTGCCGTCGGAAGCCGTCTATGCCGAGTTGCACGCGAATTTCGGCGATGTCGTGAACCGCTCCTATCAGGCGCGTGTCTGGATCGTCTCTCCGACGACGCTGATGGCGACGCTCAACACGGTGCGGGCGGTGCTGAAGGATGTGGAGATGCGCAAGCAGGCGGGCGTCATCCAGAAATATGTCGGACTGCTGATGCAGGACGTCACGAGACTCGACGGCCGTGTCGGCAATCTGCAGCGGCATTTCGAGCAGGCCGAGAAGGACATCGGCGAGATCAGGAAATCGACCGACTCGATTACCCGGCGCGGGGAAAAAATCCAGGAAGTCGAACTGGGTGAAGAAGAGACCTCCGTGCCCCTCCCCCCGAAGATGACGACAGACCTGCTGACGAACTGATCGTGCCGAAGCGGATTGATCCGTCAAAGTCCGTGCCGATTTTTTGAGGTGCGTGCTGCCTTTTCTTTGCTAGGCTCGCTCCATGTCACGCCCCGGGGGGCGGCTCAAGACAGGGGACGGGGCGATGCAGGCGGTGAACGATTTCATCAATACGCTGAACGGGTATCTGTGGGGCTGGCCGATGCTGATTGCATTGGCCGCGACAGGCGTTTTCCTCACCATCGGGCTCCGTTTCGTTCCCTGGCGCAAGCTGCCGGAAGCCCTCGCCCTCTCGGTCCGTCCCTCCAGGGGTGCCGGCGACATCTCGCCCTTCCAGGCCCTGATGACGGCGCTCGCGGCCACGGTCGGCACAGGCAACATCGCCGGCGTCGCCACCGCGATCTATTTCGGCGGCCCCGGCGCCTTGTTCTACATGTGGGTGATCGCCCTTGTCGGCATGGCGACCAAATATACCGAGGCCGTACTCGCCGTCGCTTATCGCGAAGTAGACGAACTCGGCAACCATGTCGGCGGACCGATGTATTACATCAAGAACGGCGTCGGTGCGAAGTTCCCGACGCTCGCGCTCATTCTCGCACCGGCCTTCGCCGTTTTCACCGCGCTTGCCGGTTTCGGCATCGGCAATGGCGTGCAGGCGAATTCGGTCGCGCATGCACTGGACGAAAGCTTCGGCGTCCCCGTGCTCGTTTCCGGTCTTGTGATGATGGTGCTGGTCGGCCTTGTGCTGGTCGGCGGCATCCGCCGTATCGCCGAAGTAGCAAGCGCGCTCGTGCCGACGATGATCGTTCTTTATGTAGGCACGGCCCTCGTCATCCTCGCCATCAACTATGCAAGCATTCCGGCGGCCTTCGCGCTCGTCTTCCAATATGCCTTCACGCCGACCGCCGTGGAGGGCGGCGCCATCGGCGCCAGCATCATGCTCGCCATCCGCTGGGGTTTTGCCCGCGGCATCTTCTCGAACGAGGCAGGCCTCGGCAGCGCCGCCATCGCCCATGCGGCGGCAAAGACGGATGATCCGATCCAGCAGGGCCTTGTCGGCATGGTCGGCGTCTTCATCGACACGCTGGTCGTCTGCACGCTGACGGGTCTTGTCATCATCACCTCGGGCCTCTGGAGCGAGGGCCTCAACGGCGCGGCGCTGACAAGTGCCGCCTTCGGCTCGGTGCTTCCCTGGGGTGCGGCCATCGTCGCGGCATCGCTCGCGCTCTTCGCCTTCACGACACTGCTCGGCTGGAGCTATTACGGCGAGCGGGCGGTGGAGTTCCTTTTCGGCGTCAAGGCGATCTGGCCCTACCGCATCGTCTGGGTGCTCGCCATTCCCTTCGGCGCCGTGACGAGCCTCGATCTCGTCTGGAACATGGCGGACGCGCTCAATGCGATGATGGCGCTGCCAAACCTCATCGCCCTCTTCATCCTCGCGCCGGCCGTCTTCGCCATGACGCGCAATTACTGGTCGAAGAGCTAGGAACCGTCAGAAAGGCCGTCGCGATTTCATCGCGGCGGCCAGCGTCCCGTCATCGAGATAATCGAGCTCGCCGCCCACAGGCACGCCATGTGCCAGCCGCGAGACGGAGATGCCGAGGCCGGAAATCCGGTCGGTGATGTAATGCGCCGTCGTCTGGCCGTCGACCGTCGCATTCATGGCGAGAACGACTTCGCGCACCTCGCCACCCGTCAGCCGCTCGACCAGCCTGCCGATATTGAGATCGTCCGGCCCGACGCCATCAAGCGCGGAGAGCACGCCGCCCAGCACATGATATCGGCCCTTGTGCGCCCCCGCGCGCTCCAGCGCCCAGAGGTCGCCCACTTCCTCGACGATGCAGAGAATATGCGGGTCGCGCAGCTCATCCGCGCAGATGGCACAGGGGTCCTGCGTATCGACATTGCCGCAGGCCGAGCAAATCCGCGCCTTGGCCATGGCATCGGTCATGGCGGCCGCCAGCGGCCCGAGCAGCGTTTCTTTCTTTTTGATGAGCTGCAGCACCGCGCGGCGCGCGGAGCGGGGTCCGAGGCCGGGCAGCTTGGACAGCAGCGCGATCAGGCGCTCGATCTCCGGACCGGTGACGGCCATCAAACTTTCCTAACTACCCCAGAGAAAAATAAAAATCATCGAAATATGTTTGACCACTCACTCCACTCTTCTGAGGTCAGTCCTCCATCTCGAAGTTTGTCTCTAACGTTTTGAGAATATATATACGGCGGCCACAATCGGCTTGAGCCACCACTTGCGGCTTTCTTGTTTACATCTTGGAAGTAATCAGCAAGCGGCCTCATGCTGATATCTTCCCACGCCATTCGACGATACAGCACCTGCAACAGCGCGCCAATCGGGGTGAAAACTTCGCTGCGTGTACCGTCGTCGACAACGAATTTCGAATAGGTTGTGACAACAGAGCCTTCTTCTCCGTAGAGTTTCTTACTGTTTTCGTCATAAGGCCTAAGCTGCCCCGGCCCGATCAACGGTACTTTCAGGCATGCCCACGTGGCTGTGTCAGCTACACAAATCACGTCAAGCGTCCCACGAGGATGAGTGACGAATTTCACATCATCATCAAAAAGCCTTTGTGAAACAGTTTCTTCGACGGTTTTTTTCGACCAAGAGTGTGAGTGCGCCAAGACGCCAAAAACAATAGGACTGAATATTTCTTTATAGGGGGAACCATATCTCGCCGACAAAAGCGATCTTATCTTAACTGAAGTTTCCATTGCCTCAGCGATGTGGGTTGCTTTCAAAGTGTTCTTGCACTCGAACGCAGCTACTACACCTCCAGCAAGATATAATTTCTTGCCGATCAGAGCTTTCGGATAATTGGGGCTCAGAACTAGCACATCCACTTGCGGGCTGGCCGATCCATCTGGTCCGAGAATCCGGCCCCTTGTAACGACTTGATGAGTGGGAGAAAGCCATTTGTCGAGTATTTCTCTCCAGTTCTCTTCGCCTTGGTCACCAGCCGTGCCTGGGTCTTCAACAGTGCGCGCACGTATTCGGTGATACTCTTGCGCAAGAGAGTTTGTCTCCTGTCGCATGAAGTCGAAGAGATCGTTACTCGCCATGCTCCTCAGAGCCCGAGGCCCGGCGGCAGAGGCAGCCCGCCGGTTACGGACTTCATCTTTTCGGCGGCCATCGCTTCTGCTTTCGCCTTGGCGTCGGCGGCGGCGGCAACGATCAGATCTTCGAGAATTTCGTGCTCTTCCGCTTTCATCAGCGACGGGTCGATGGAGACCTTCTTGATCTCGCCCTTGCCCGACATGACGATAGAGACAAGCCCGCCGCCCGCCCGGCCTTCGACTTCCGCCGCGCTCAATTCCGCCTGCATGTCCTGCATGCGCGACTGCAATTGCTGCGCCTGCTTCATGATGTCGAACATGTTCTTCACTCGTCGGGCTCCATATTTTCAAGGGCTGCAAGGGCGTCGGGATCGGGCGGCAGAAGGCCTTCGCCTTCGGGCAGCAAAAGTCCCGCCTCGCGCACATTGACAATCTCCGCGCCGGGAAATGCGGCGAGCGCGGCTTTCACCAGCGGGTCGGCGCGCGCGGTTTCCCTGGCCGCTTCCTCGCGCGTCTGGGCCTGCTCGCGCAGCGTCGGTGTCGCAGGCGCCGGCCCGCGCGCCACCGAGACGAACCATCTGGTTCCCGTCGCTTTCGAAAGCGTATCGGAAAGCTCGCTGACAATCGTGCTCTGCGTTCCTTCAAGGAGGCTGATCTCGATGCGGCCCGGCTCGAAGCTCACAAGCCGCACGCCCGCCTCCAGCGCATGCTTCAGGCGAATGTCGCGCTGCTTCGAAACCAGCGCCACGACATCCTCGAACGTCCGGACGACTGCTGCAGGCGATGTCGCCGCGACGGCGGGTGTCGCCTCCGCCGGCTGGAAATCCGTACGCAGCGTCGAGACCGAGCGCAATTGCGCGCGCGGTCCTTCGGAAGAGGCGCCCGATGCCGGGCCGGACGAGCGCGCCGTCGCCGAACCGCCGCTCTTCAATTGTTCGACAAGTTCTTCGGGCCCCGGGCCATCCGCCACATAGGCGAGGCGCACCAGCACCATTTCCGCCGCCGCGATGGGCCGCGCGGCGCCCTGCACTTCCGTCAGCCCCTTCAAAAGCATCTGCCAGACGCGCGAGAGAACGCGGATGGGAAGCCGCTCCGCCATGTCGCGGCCGCGCGTGCGCTCGGTTTCGGACATGGCGACATCGTCGCTCGCGCCCTCGACGAGTTTCAGCCGCGTCAGCCAATGCGTGAGTTCGGCGAGGTCGGAGAGAACGACCACGGGGTCGGCGCCGACATCGTATTGCGCGCGAAGTTCCGTCAGCGCGCCGCCGATATCGCCTTTCATCAGAAGGTCGAAGAGATCGAACACCCGCGCACGGTCGGCAAGGCCGAGCATGTCGCGAACATCGCTTTCGAGAACACCGTTCTCGCCATGCGAGATGGCGCGGTCGAGAAGCGACAGGGCATCGCGTGCCGAGCCGTCAGCCGCGCGCGCGACCAGCCGCAACGCCGCATCTTCCGCCTCGACATGTTCTTTCGTCGCGACGCTGCCGAGCAGTCCCGTCAGTTCCTCGACCGACAGGCGGCGCAGATCGAAGCGCTGGCAGCGCGAAAGAACCGTTACCGGCACTTTGCGGATTTCCGTGGTCGCGAAAATGAACTTCACATGCGCGGGCGGCTCTTCAAGCGTCTTCAGCAGGCCGTTAAAGGCCTGCTTCGAGAGCATGTGCACTTCGTCGATGATGTAGACCTTGTAGCGCGCCGAGACCGGCAGGTAGCGCACGCTGTCGATGATCTCGCGAATATCGTCGATGCCGGTGCGCGAGGCGGCGTCCATTTCCATCACGTCGACATGGCGCGATTCCATGATCGCTTCGCAATGCACGCCCAGCCCGTCCATATGGATGGTGGGGCCGCTGCCGTCGCCCTTCGTGGCGCCGGGCTTTTCGTAATTCAACGCGCGGGCAAGGATGCGGGCCGTCGTCGTCTTGCCGACGCCGCGCACGCCCGTCAGCATGAAGGCATGGGCAACGCGGTCCGTTTCGAACGCGTTCGAAAGCGTGCGTACCATGGCTTCCTGACCGACAAGGTCCTCGAAGACGGTCGGCCGGTATTTGCGGGCGAGAACCTGATAGCCGGAGGATGCCGCGCGGGCAGGCGCAGGCGGTACGTCGCCGAGATTGAAACCCGGCTCCGTCGCAGGGTCGGGCCGGTGGGGCACGTCCTCTTCGGCGGCGAGATTTTCCACGCTGTCATTCATGGAAATCGCGCGCTCCTTCATGGCTTGCAGGCGGGAAAGGGTGGGAGACCGGACAACGACCCGAGCGAAACTCGTTACGGCTGCTTCCTTCCGGATCTGACCGGGTTGGCGAGGGACTCGTCCGCCGCCAGCCTCCCGAGGAGGACTATATCAGGGGAAAGGGCGCGCGATGCAAGGCTTGGGAGGCCGATTCGGGGGCTCTTCCGACGGAGATTGAGCAGGCTCCCGCGCTGTGCCAGTCTGCGCCACCCCGATATTCAATAACATAAGCCGGATACACCGATGCCCCTGCCCGAAAATCCCAATATTTTCGCCAACAATCCTCTCGATCGCGCCAGCTACCGCCGTACCGACCAGGCATGGCTCTCGGAGCAGCTCGCGGCGCCGACAAGCCTTTTCGTGCCGTTCCGGCGTCAGCCGAAGCGCGATTGGGAGCCTTTCGTTCTGCCGGAGGCCGCTCCATCGCAAGGCAAGGATATCGGCTGGCTGCCGGGTTCCCTGATGCCGCAGCTTGCGGGCGAGGGCATCGTGGTCTTTCTCGGCATCAACAAGCGCGGCAAGGCGCTTTTCGCGGCGGATGTGAGCGCGCTCAAGGATGCGGAGAATCACCCGGCGCTGAAAGGCCTCGGCTCGTTTGAGGATTTGCGCGGCCTCGCCATGGCCGGCGAGATCACGCCGACAGAGCTCGCGATCATGGCGCAGGCGAAGTCGATGATCGACTGGCACAGCCGCCACGGCTTCTGCTCGGTCTGCGGCACGAAAAGCGAAATGGCGGAAGCCGGTTACAAGCGGCAATGCCCGTCCTGCAAGGCCGAACATTTTCCGCGCACCGATCCCGTGGTCATCATGCTCGCGACCTTTGAAGACAAATGCTTTCTCGGGCGCCAGAAGATCTGGCCGAAGGGGATGCATTCGGCGCTGGCCGGATTTGTCGAGCCGGGCGAATCGATCGAGGAAGCCGTCGCGCGCGAGCTTCACGAGGAAGCGGGTCTCAGCGTCGGCGCCGTCACCTATCACTCGACCCAGCCCTGGCCTTATCCCTCATCCCTGATGATCGGCTGCCACGCCATTGCCGATTCGGAAGATTTCACCATCGACGGCATCGAGCTTTCGGAAGGACGCTGGTTCACACGGGCCGAAGCGCAGGCGATCCTCGCCGGCAAGGGCGACGGCACGGCGTGGTTCCCCCCGCCCTTCGCCATCGCGCATCAGCTCATCAAGGCGTTTGCCGAAGGAAAATAGCCGCAGGTGTCAGCTCAGGCGGCGCGAGGTTAAGAAGGAAGACAGGAAGATCGCCAGGGTACCGAGCGATTCGACGTTCTCCTCGATCATCACGCCAAGATCATGGGCGGCGACGACAATGTTCTTTTCCGAGAGGTCGCCCACCAGGTAAAAGGCGATACCGGCCAACAGCGCCTTTCCGGGCGCGGTCATCAGCCAGCGCCATCCCGACACGATGCTCTCACGGAGGTTTTTGAGGGAGGCCGCGAAAACAGACAGCCACAACAGGCCGAGAAAAACATACTTCAGGCGGTACGTTTCGGCGATCGCCAGATACGACGCAAACCGCGTTCCTTCCATTTCAATTTCCGCTTCACGGAACAGAAAAGTCAGCGCGAAGATCGACAAGGCAAACAGCCTCACAGCGGTCAGCCGGTCGGCGGCCTTCACCGCCGCCCAGAAAAACAGGCCGACCGCCAAAAGCAGGAGCGCGCACTGCCCCAACTCGATTTGGCCATTTTCGTCGTAGTAGGAAATGTCTCCGAAACAGATCGCGAGCTGCACAAGGACCGCCACGACGATCATGCCGGCCAGCCAGTCGGCCAGCCTCCGGGAGATCGTCAATCCGGACGCAGCCGGCTGCGCGGCAACAGCATGTCCCCTTGCAGACAGCGACGGTTCGGCGCGGCTCCTGCCGGCGCGATAACCCAATCCCATTTCTGGAACACCTTCTAGAATATCATTGCCCACCCGCGCCGGTCGTCGACCTGACACCGGCAGCCGCAGGATCGCCTTTTTTGCGGAAAAATAACAGTCTCGTGACGGTTCAATGACGGTTAACGGCTTTTTGCCTGCGTCAGCCGCCTGCGGACAGCGCCGTCCTGTAGGTATGGGCCTTGTAAACGCCCAGAATCCGCAGCTCGTTCGTAAAGAATTCGAGCTCCTCGAGAGCAAGCCTGACATGCCGGGATGCCGGATGCCCTTCTATATCGGCATAGAACTGGCTGGCATTGAACGTGCCCTCAAGCTGGTAGCTTTCGAGCTTGGTGATGTTCACGCCGTTGGTGGCGAAGCCGCCCAATGCCTTGTAGAGCGCCGCCGGAACGTTCCGCACACGGAATATGAAACTGGTAACGACGGGTTCGTCCTCAGGCTCCGCGTCGTTCGGCTCGCGCGCCATGATGAGGAACCGGGTCGTGTTGTGGGTCTCGTCCTCGATGTCGCGACGGATAATATCGAGGCCGTATATCTCGGCGGCGAGTTCGGTTGCGATTGCGGCACGGGAGGGATCGCCGGCTTCGGCCACCTGACGCGCGGAGCCGGCGGTATCCGCACCCGCGACCATGACGAGGCCCAGTTCGCGAATAATCTTGCGGCACTGGCCAAGCGCGGGCGGCTGGCTCTGCACGCTTTTCAGGCCCTCGATTTTTGCGCCTTTCACACCCAGCAGATGAAAGCGGATGCGCAAGAAATGCTCGCCGACGATATAAAGTCCCGACTCCGGCAGCAGGTGATGAATATCGCCAATGCGGCCCGCGAGCGAATTCTCGATCGGCAAGAGCGCGTAGAGTGCGCGGCCTTCCTGCACAGCGAGCACCGCATCCTCAAATGTCGCGCAAGGAAGTCCCACCATTTCGGGAAAGGCTTCGCGGCAAGCAATATGTGAATTCGCCCCGGGCTCGCCCTGAAACGCGATGGTATTATTCGCAGGATTTTGAGGGGCAGCGTCTTTCGCCATCAGACGGATCTCCGGGCAAGCGCCGCGCGGGCTTTTTCAAGGTCGGCGGGAGTATCGACACCGAGAGGAACAGTGTCAACGAGAGCAACCTCAATGGCCATGCCCGCTTCCAGGGCACGCAATTGTTCAAGCTTCTCACGAACTTCAAGCGGCGATGGCGGCAAGGCGACAAACCGGGCGAGCGCCTCGCGCCTGTAACCGTAAAGCCCGATGTGATGATAGAGTGGCCCCTCGCCCCATGGAGCCGTGGCCCGCGTGAAGTAGAGCGCGCGCGCGAGGCGACCCTCGCCGAACGACGCCACCGCCTTCACGACATTGGGATTGGTGCGCTCTTCCTCCACCGTAATGGTCGCGGCGAGCGTCGAAATGTCGGCACCCGGACGAACAAGCGCTTCATAGGCGGTCCGGATGAGAGCCGGGTCCAGCGTCGGCAGATCGCCCTGCACATTCAGGATGACGGTATGGTGCCCTTCCGGATCGACTTCACACACGGCTTGCCAGACACGGTCCGAGCCGGAGGGGAGGTCGGGATCGGTCAGCACTGCCTCACCACCGGCTTCACGGACGGCATCGGCGATTTCCTTTTCGGCGGCGGCCACCACCACCCGCCCCACTCCGGCCTCCATCGCGCGACGCCAGACCTGGACGATCATTGGCGTCCCGCAAATATCGGCCAGCGGCTTTCCGGGCAGACGCGTCGAGGCCATGCGGGCGGGAATCACCACCAAGGGGTGCCCGGCGAGCTCCTTTGCTGCCGGCTGCGCGAGATTTGCCATGGACCCTCCACAAGGTTTCGGAAGAGGCGTTTGCTAGAGGAACAGCGCGGTGCGGCGGATCGCCGCAACCATAATACCCCCTCGCTGCGCAGCCTCCTTACGCACACCGTAAAGCCAGACCCGGCCTATACATTTCCTTGATAAGCGCGGGTTTGGCGCACTTATACGGCTTGCAGCACGGCGGCGGAAGCGGCTAATCTCCGCGCCATTCGCGGGGGCCTTGCAAGAGGCGGAATATCCTTTTCCGTGCGGGGCTTCAGTCCGCACCTCGCCGACCTCTTAACCGAACCGGGCGGAGCAGGAGCCGATGGACTCTTTCGAACTAAATAAAATCGCAGGCGCAGTGCTCGCTTCGGTACTCTTCGTTTTCGGTGTGGCCATCCTTGCCGACATGCTTTACGCGCCGGAGGCCGCCAACCCGCAGGCCTATGCGGTCGCTGCGATGGAAGAGGGCGAAAGCGGTGAAGCTCCGGCCGCCGCCGAGGAAGTGCCCCTCGCCACGCTGCTGGCGAGCGCGGATATCGGCCGTGGCGAACGGGCCAGCAAGAAATGCACTGCCTGCCATACCTTCGAAGAAGGCGGTCCGGCGCGCATCGGCCCCAACCTCTACGGCATTGTAGGCAATACCCATGCCCATGCGCCGGGTTTCGCCTATTCGGCAGCGATGCAAGCCAAGAGCAGCGAGCCTTGGTCTTTTGAGGAGCTTGACCATTTCATAACCGACCCGCGCGGCTATCTGCCCGGGACAGCAATGAGCTTCGCCGGCATCAAAAAGCCGCAGGAGCGCGCCGATCTTCTCGTCTATCTGAATTCGCTCGGCTCGAACGTGGCGCTTCCGGAAGCGCCCGCGCCGGAAGCCGCGACGGAGAATGGCCAGGAAGCAGATGTGGAAGACGCGACGGCCGAGGATGCGACTACCGAAGAGGATGCGCAGCCTGTGGAATCGACGTCAACACCCGAACACGACTAAGGGCTTTGACCAGCCTGGATTGAACGCGCCCGGCACCCGCCGGGCGCGTTTTTCTTTTGGCGGACGAGATGACTTTGTTTTAACGGGCATATCCGGGTAAAAGAGGTCACAGTAAAGATCAGCGAGGGGGCGCGGCACGGCGGCCCGACATGCCCGGTGCGGACCGCCGGGCAAGAGGGAGACATAGTGTGCGTAGGTTCATGACCTGGCCGGCCATGGCCGGATTTGCCATTCTCATCCTGCTGGCGGCGGCGCTTTTTTCCTTTGCCGGAAGTGACGGGGAGCGAAACGTAGCCGGGGACGCCACCTCGAGCGACACCAGCGAAACGCCCTCCCGGACGGGTGTGAGTTCAGCCAACGGCCCGGCTTCCGCCGATGCCGACAGGCGGCCGAACGAGGTCATAGCCTCCTCATCCACGCCAGAAGGTTTCAATCCGGAAATTCCCAGACATGGCTCCTCGCTTTTTGGCGAGTTGAAGTATGGGCCGGACTTCAAACATTTCGACTATGTGAACCCTGAAGCGCCGAAGGGCGGGCTCGTTCGCTATGGCGCCTTCGGCAGCTTCGACAGCCTGAACGGCTTCATCGTAAAGGGACAGACGGCCGCCGGACTCGGCATGATCTACGACACGCTGATGACATCCAGCATGGATGAACCTGCGTCGGAGTACGGCCTTGTCGCGGAGAGTGTCCGCCACCCGGCGGATTACTCCTCCGTCACCTATACGCTCCGCCCGCAGGCGCGCTGGCATGATGGCGAGAAGATCACCCCCGAAGACGTGATCTGGACATTCGAACAGCTGAAGAAAAGCCACCCTTTTTACAACGCTTATTATGCCAACGTAGTGAAGGTGGAGAAAACCGCCGAGCACGAGATTACCTTCTCGTTCAACCAGACCGGAAACCGCGAGCTGCCGCAAATCGTCGGACAGCTGCCTGTACTGCCCAAACATTACTGGACCGGCAAGAACGCAAAGGGCGAACAGCGGGATTTCTCCGCGACCACGCTGGAACCGCCGCTCGGCAGCGGTCCCTACAAGATCGAACGCGTATCGCCTGGGCGGTCCATCACATACCGGCGTGTTGAAGATTATTGGGCCAAGGATCTGCCGGTGAATATCGGCACCAATAATTTCGATGCGATGCGCTACGAATATTACCGCGACGGGACCGTGGCCCTTGAGGCACTGAAGGGCGATCGTGTGGACTTCCGGGTGGAGAACAGCGCGAAGAACTGGGCCACCGAATACGACATACCGGCGGTTCGTCGCGGCGCCTTGAAGATGGAGGAAGTGCGATCGCTCAACCCGCAGGGCATGCAGGCCTTTGCCTTCAATCTCCGCCGCGACAAGTTCAAGGATCCCCGCGTGCGCGAAGCCTTCAATTGGGCTTTCGATTTCGAATGGATGAACAAGAACCTGTTCTATGGACAGTACACGCGGGCCGACAGTTATTTTTCAAACTCGGAGCTTGCAGCACAGGGCCTGCCTGAAGGGCGCGAACTCTCCTTGCTCAGGGAGCTGGAAGAGGACGTAACACCCGATATCTTCAACACGCCATATCGCAATCCCGTCACTGACGGCGGCGGCAACAACCGGGGCAACTTGCGCAAGGCTGCCGCACTTTTGGCGGAAGCAGGCTGGACGGTGAAAGACGGCAAACTCGTCGATGAAACGGGACAGCCGATGACCGTCGAGTTTCTGCTCGACCAGCCGACCTTTGAGCGCGTCGTCGCCCCCTTCAGGCAATCGCTCGACAAGCTTGGTATCCAGTCGACGATGCGCACCGTCGATACCCCGCAGTATCAGAACCGTACTGACAATCGCGATTTCGACATCATCGTCGAAACCTTTGGCCAATCGCTCTCGCCGGGCAATGAGCAAAGAGAATTCTGGGGTTGTGAGGCGGCGGATGCGCCGGGCAGCCGCAATGTCATAGGCATATGCGACCCGGCGGTTGAAAAGCTGATAGAAAAAATAATCTACGCAAAAAGCCGTGACGCACTTGTTGCCGCTTCGCGCGCTCTCGACCGTGTTCTCCTTGCCGGGCATTATGTGATCCCGCAATGGTATTCGCCGAATATGCGCGTCGCTTACTGGTCCCGCCTGAAGCATCCGGAGAAAATGCCGCCATACTCCATTGGCTTTCCGACAATCTGGTGGATGGACCAATCCGCACCCGCACCGCAACCGGCGGCGGAAGAAGCGCGATGAAGAAACCTCTCTCCGTCTCACGGCGGCAGATGCTTGCACTGACCGGTGGCGCTGCTGTGGCGGCGTATCTGCCGTCATCCGGGTTACAAGCCGCACCCGCCCGCCGAAGCCACGGCATGTCGATTTTCGGAGAACTTAAATACGGCGCGGATTTCCAGCACTTCGACTATGTGAATCCGTTGGCGCCGAAGGGGGGCGTGTTTTCGCAGATCGGGCCCGTTGCCGCTTTCAACGCTTCGTTTTATACGTTCGACACCCTTAACGGATATATCCTGAAGGGAAACGCCCCACAGGGTCTGCATCATATCTTCGATACACTTATGGTGCGCGCGTTCGACGAACCCGACGCGCTTTACGGGTTGCTCGCAGAGAGTGTCGAGGCGTCGGACAATGGCAATTTGTACACGTTCCATCTGCGCGATGGGGCACGCTTTCACGACGGAACCAAGGTCACAGCGGAAGATGCCGCCTTTTCATTCGCTCTTTTGAAAGAGAAGGGACACCCGCTCATTGCGCAGAATTTGAAGGAAATGGCCGCTGCCGAGGCGCGCGACGAGGCGACACTCGACATCCGTTTTACCGGAGCGCAAACGCGGGACCTTCCTCTTTTCATCGCAGGCGTGCTGCCAGTGTTCTCGAAGTCGTTTTACACCGAGAATGATTTTTCGGCTGCTTCGCTGAAGGCGCCGCTGGGGAGCGGCCCCTACCGCATCGGGGACTTCCGCGCTTCCCGCTTCATCAACTACCAAAGAGTGGATGAGTACTGGGGCCGCGATCTTCCGGTGAACAGAGGGAAGTGGAATTTCGACCGCCTGCGCTATGAGTATTTTCGTGACCGCACGGCACAGTTCGAAGCGTTCAAGGCGGGGAATTATCTCTTCCGGGAAGAGTTCACATCGAAAACCTGGGCGACGGAATATAACTTTCCTGCCGTCAAGGACGGACGCGTGAAACTTGTGACGTTGCCGGACAATACGCCTTCCGGAGCACAAGGCTGGTTCCTCAACACACGGAGAGAGAAGTTCCAGGATCGCCGGGTGCGGGAAGCTCTTGGCCTTGCTTTCGATTTCGAGTGGACGAACAAGAATCTCTTCTACGGCCTGTACAAGCGCACCGAGAGCTATTTTGAAAACTCTCCGATGAAAGCGAGCGGCGAGCCCGACGGCGCGGAACTGGCTTTGCTGGAACCGTGGCGGGATGACCTTCCGCCTGAGGTATTTGGCGCGGCCATCACGCCGCCTGCGAGCGACGGATCCGGGCAGGACCGCCGGCTGCTCCGGCGCGCAGCAAGCTTGCTCGACGAATCCGGATGGCGCATCGCGCGAGGCGGGCTTCGCCGCAATGAAGCGGGAGAAGTGCTTTCAGTCGAATTTCTCGACGATGAGCCAATGTTCGAGCGGATCGTCGCGCCGCTCGTGAAGAACCTCAAGCTTCTCGGCATTGACGCCCGGATCAGACAAGTCGATACGGCTCAGTATCAAGACCGTATGAATAACTACGATTTCGACGCTTCGATAAGGCGCTATTCTCTCGGATTGACACCCGGCATCGAAATTCGAAGCTATTGGCATTCCGATTTCGCAAATGTCCCGGGCGGCCGCAATCTCTCGGGGATTTCGAATCCTGCAATCGATGCATTGATCGAAAAGATCATCGCGGCGGATAATCGTGAGGACCAGGTCGTCGCGGCGCGGGCTCTCGACCGTGTGCTGCGGGCGGGACATTACTGGATTCCCCAATGGCACAAGAACCTCCATCATCTCGCGTTCTGGGACGTATTTGCATGGCCCGACGTCAAACCGGCCTATGACCGCGGGGTTGAGGCCACCTGGTGGGCCGCCACGGAAGAGGCCATCCCTTCGGGCAGTGAGGACTGACACCCATGTCCGCCTATATCATCCGCCGCCTGCTGCTCATGATCCCGACTATTTTCGGCATCATGCTTGTCAGTTTTATCCTCGTGCAGTTTGCACCCGGTGGTCCCATTGAGCGGATCGTTGCACAGCTTCAGGGTACCGATGTCTCTGCGACCGCACGTATCGGCGGCTCCGGCGGCGGCGACTTCGGCGCGCAAGGGCAGATGTCCGGAGCAGACAGCTCCATCAACAGCAAATATCGCGGTGCCCAAGGGCTGGATCCCGAGTTTATCAAATCGCTTGAGGTGCAGTTTGGGTTCGACAAACCGGCCCACGAGCGGTTCGCCAAAATGATCTGGGATTATGCCCGCTTCGACTTCGGGCAAAGCTATTTCCGCGACGTGAGCGTTCTCAGCCTCGTGCTGGAGAAGATGCCGGTGTCGATTACTCTCGGGCTTTGGACAACGCTACTCACTTATCTCATTTCGATCCCACTTGGGATCCGCAAGGCAATTCGCGACGGGACCCGGTTCGATACATGGACGAGCGGCATCATCATCGTCGGCTATGCGGTGCCCGGCTTTTTGTTCGCGGTGTTTCTGATCGTTCTTTTCTCCGGGGGCTCCTACTGGTCGATCTTTCCCTTGCGCGGTCTCACATCCGACAACTGGGAAAGCCTGAGCCTCGCCGGAAAGGCGCTCGATTATCTTTGGCATGTCGTTCTGCCGGTGACCGCGCTGGTTATCGGCTCGTTCGCGACAACAACACTGCTGACAAAGAATTCCTTTCTGGATGAAATCAAGAAGCAATATGTGATGACCGCGCGTGCCAAAGGGCTGTCCGAACATCAGGTTTTGTATGGGCATGTATTCCGGAATGCCATGCTCATCATCATTGCCGGTTTTCCCGGCGCCTTTGTCGGCGCGTTCTTCACGGGGTCACTCCTCATAGAACAAATTTTTTCGTTGGATGGGCTTGGTCTTCTGTCATTTGAATCCATCGTCAATCGCGATTACCCGGTGGTGTTCGCCACGCTTTATATATTCGGCCTACTCGGCCTCGCGATGACGCTCATCAGCGATCTCACATATACTTGGGTCGACCCGCGCATCGACTTTGAAACAAGGGAGGCCTAAGGCTTGGCCCGCTCCTCCCTGCCCCTTATCGATCTGCGCCGCCGGCCGCTAAGCCCGATCAATCAGCGGCGATGGCGCAATTTCAGAGCCAACAAGCGCGGCTATTGGAGCCTCTGGATTTTCTCGATCTTGTTTGTTCTTTCGCTGTTTGCGGAGTTCATTGCAAACGACAAGCCTCTCGTGGTGACCTATGACGGAGGCATCTATTTTCCGGTTGTCGCTTCCTATCCTGAAACGACGTTCGGCGGCGATTTCGAGACTGAAGCAGATTATCGGGACCCTTTCGTGCGCGATCTCATCCGGGACGCGGGGGGCACCATGATCTGGCCCCTTATCGAATATTCCTATCGTACCATCAACCTCAACCTGCCTGTGCCCGCTCCGGCCCCTCCATCCGGCGAGAACTGGCTGGGCACCGACGATCAGGGCCGCGATGTAACCGCCCGCCTTATCTATGGCTTCCGGATTTCCGTTCTTTTCGGCCTGGTGTTGACGGTGCTTTCCTCGATTGTCGGCGTCGCGGCCGGTGCGGTTCAAGGTTATTTCGGCGGTTGGACCGATCTCCTCTTTCAACGCTTCATCGAAATCTGGACCAGCATTCCGACGCTTTATCTTCTCATCATCATTGCGGCGGTGATTGAGCCCAATTTCTGGATACTGCTCGGCATCATGCTGCTCTTTTCATGGGTGTCGCTCGTCGGTGTGGTCCGGGCGGAATTCCTGCGAGCGCGGAACTTCGAGTATGTAAATGCCGCGCGCGCGATGGGGCTGTCCAATGCAAAGATCATGTTTCGGCATCTTCTTCCGAATGCGATGGTCGCGACGCTGACTTTCATGCCGTTCATTTTGAATTCTTCCATCACCACTCTCACCTCTCTCGACTTTCTCGGGTTCGGTTTGCCTCCCGGCTCGCCGTCACTCGGCGAATTGCTCGCGCAGGGCAAATCGAACCTGCAAGCTCCATGGCTGGGATTGACCGGCTTTTTCTCCATTGCGGTCATGCTGAGTCTTCTGATTTTCATCGGCGAGGCGGTGCGGGATGCGTTCGACCCGAGGAAGGTGTTGCGATGAGCGCGCCGCTGGTAGAAGTGAAAAATCTCTCTGTCGGCTTCCGCATGGACGGCCAAGAAACGATTGCCGTAAACCGCATATCGTTCGACATCAAGCATGGTGAAACCGTAGCGCTGGTCGGTGAATCCGGATCGGGGAAATCCGTTTCCGCGCTATCGATCATGCAGCTCCTGTCCTATCCGCAAGCCTTTCATCCAAATGGCGAAATCTTCTTTGGCGGACAAAATCTCATTGGAGCCGACGAAAAGACCATGCGCCGCATCCGCGGCAACAAGATAACCATGGTTTTTCAGGAGCCTCTTACCTCCCTCAATCCACTCCATACAATCGAACGGCAGGTTGGCGAGGTGTTGAGTGAGCACAAAGGGATGCGCGGTCCTGCCGTGCGCGCGCGCGTACTCGACCTGTTGCGGAAAGTCGGCATCCCCAATGCGGAGGAAAGACTCGACGCCTATCCGCATCAGCTGTCGGGCGGACAACGCCAGCGCGTCATCATCGCCATGGCGCTTGCCAATGAGCCGGACCTGCTGATCGCCGACGAGCCGACAACGGCACTCGACGTTACGGTTCAGGCACAGATTCTTGAGCTGCTGAAGGATTTGAAACGCGAGATGGGGATGGCGCTACTTCTCATCACGCACGATCTCGGCATTGTCAGGAAGATGGCAGACCGCGTCTTCGTCATGACCAAGGGTGAGATCGTGGAGCGCGGGCCGACGGAACAGATATTCACCACACCCAAGCATCCCTACACGCAGCACCTCCTTGCCTCAGAAC
Source organism: Parvibaculum lavamentivorans DS-1 (assembly GCF_000017565.1). NCBI lineage: Bacteria > Pseudomonadati > Pseudomonadota > Alphaproteobacteria > Hyphomicrobiales > Parvibaculaceae > Parvibaculum > Parvibaculum lavamentivorans. Next base: position 265,020 of record NC_009719.1, on the reverse strand, counting down.
CGAAAGGACGCTCTCTCGGCGCGCCGAAGGACGGCCCTGTCGTCATGGAAGCCGAAAATCTGAAGGTCTGGTTTCCGATCAGACGCGGTCTGCTCCGGCGTACGGTAGGACATATAAAGGCTGTCGACGACGTCTCACTTACCCTGCGCGAGGGCCGGACGCTCGGCGTTGTTGGAGAATCCGGATCGGGCAAGACAACTTTGGGCCTCGCACTCATGCGGTTGCTTTCAAGTGAAGGCGACATTCGCTTCAATGCAAAATCCATTCAGGGGCTGAAATCCAAAGAGCTAAGGCCGCTTCGCCGGGATATGCAGATCGTCTTCCAAGATCCCTTTGGCTCGCTCAGTCCGCGCATGTCCGTCTCGGATATTGTGAGCGAGGGCCTCCGCATTCAGCAACCGGGGCTCGCGGCAGCCGAGCTGCGAATGCATGTGTCTGAAGCTCTTGGCGAAGTTGGCCTCGACCCGGAAATGCAGGACCGGTATCCGCACGAATTTTCCGGTGGCCAGCGACAGCGCATTGCCATTGCGCGCGCGATGGCACTAAAGCCGCGTTTTGTAATGCTCGACGAGCCTACCAGTGCCCTGGACATGTCCGTGCAGGCCCAAATCGTCGACCTTCTGCGCGATCTGCAGAGGCGGTATAATCTCGCCTATCTCTTCATCAGCCACGATTTGAAGGTGGTGAGAGCGCTTGCGGACGACATCATCGTCATGCGGGGGGGCAAAGTTGTAGAGACGGGGACGGCCGATCAGGTTTTCGATGCGCCGAAAACCGAATACACCAAGGCGTTGATGGCGGCGGCATTCGATCTTGCCGTCACGCCGGCAGGGGCCGTTTCCGAGTAGTCAGCGCCCCGGCAACCTCTTGATCGTCGTGACATGCCCCGCGTCCGAACGGGCAATGCGCGACATCGCTATGTCGAGCCGTTCCACTTCGACGCGCATATGAAATCCGTTAGCATGGATCATGCGTTCTGCATCGACCATGATGCCGACATGGCCTTTCCAGAACACGAGATCGCCCCGATGAAGCGCGGTAAAATCGATCGGCTCCGGTAGCGCTTCGCCCAGTGTCGCTTCCTGCATGTCGGTATCGCGCAGCGAGGAGATGCCCGCCCGCTCCAGCGCCATCTGAACAAGTCCGGAGCAATCCACGCCCAGGCTGTCCCGCCCTCCCCAGAGATAGGGCACACCGATGAACTCCTCGGCAACGGCAACGAAATCCCGCACATAAGACCCGACTGTAGCCAAGTGCGCCGAAAAGACCCACCCGCCACTTTCAATTTCGCTGAAATTACCGCGCGCGCCGACAACTCTCAGCTTTGCGTTCATCGAGACAGGCAGGGCCGGACGCGTTTTCAGATCAGGTTTTGGATAGATGAATGTTCGAAGTGCGGCAACCGTATGTGTTGCCTTTGCAGGACGGGAGACCAGATCCTTCGCTTCGACATAGCCCACATAATCGTCGAGTGCAGATTGGCCCCATGCCCATCCGTTCTTTTCTTCGTAGACGCGGAAGACTTCCCCATAAAGAAGTTGGGTATCCATGGGGGCGGCTAGTTCCGGCCGGCGCAGCAGGGGCAGCGAACATGCCTGCACCTGCCGGTCGACGCCTTCGACGAAGCGGGTTGCCTTGACCTCGCCACGCAAATGCGCCGCTGCCAGATCGTCACGATAGGGATTGAGGCGGTGGTCCGGGCCGCGTTCACGGCTCATGCCTGAAGGCCTCTCGACGAGTTGACGATGAGGTCGGCGAAATCATGCATGAAGGCCGACCCCTTTACGGTTCGCTGCACCAACACATTGCGCCGGTCGGCCTCGTCGCGCGTCCGCTTCAGAAGATCAAGACCGCCCAAGGTGTCGAGTGCGCGTGTGACAGCAGGCTTCGACACGCCCAGCGAAGCCGCAAGACCGCGAACAGTGTGGGGCGGCGGATCGAGATAGACGATGAACATGATGGCGAGTTGCCTTGAAGATAGGTCCGGTCCGTCCCTGCGAACGGACTGAAGCACGACATTGTGCCACAGCGAAAGAGCCTGAACCGGCTTCAGCTCTACGGCCCCTGTCAGAGATAGTCCCGGCATCGACGCCCCCAACGCTGCCAATCCCCCGCCCGGCACTCCATTCCGGGCCCGGATTAGTCTAACGAGAGTCTGCAACGGGGCAAGTGTCACGCCCCGTAACGGCGTTGAAGGAGGTGGTAAAGGGCGCGGATACCCTGGGCTTCTCCGCCGACGGGCCGGCCTGGCCGAGGCTTCGGTGCCCAGCCGTAGATATCGAAATGGACATGAGTGGCGGCCTTCTCGACAAAGCGGCGGAGAAAGAGCGCCGCTGTAATCGACCCCGCGAACGGACCGTCCGAAACGTGGTTCACATCCGCGACCTTGCTTTCGAGCCACGCGTCGTAGGGCTTCCAGAGCGGCATCCGCCAGAGCGGGTCGGCCATGGCTTCGGCGGAAACAGCCATCTCTTCCGCAAACGTGTCGTCATCCGTATAGAAGGGCGGCAGGTCCGGGCCGAGCGCCGTCCTTGCCGCACCGGTCAGTGTCGCCATGTCGATGATCAGCTCGGGTGCTTCGCTATCGGCTTCCGAGAGCGCGTCGGCAAGAACCAAACGCCCCTCTGCGTCGGTGTTTCCTATCTCAACCGTTATTCCCTTGCGGCTCTGGAGGATATCGCCAGGCCGAAATGCATTTCCGGAGACACTGTTCTCCACTGCCGGAATGAGTACGCGCAGCCGCACGTCGAGTTTTGCCTCCATGATGAGCTGTGCGAGAGCCAGCACGCATGCCGCACCGCCCATGTCCTTCTTCATGAGCAGCATCGCATTCGATGGCTTCAAGTCCAGTCCACCCGTGTCGAAGCATACCCCCTTGCCCACCAGCGTCACTTTCGGCGCTTCCGTTCGTCCCCACCGCACATCAATGAGCCGGGGGGCAATGGCGGCGGCGCGACCAACCGCATGGATCATCGGGTAGTTTGCAGCCAGCAGGGCTTCGCCCTCGATCACGTCGAAAGAAGCCCCGTTGTCGGCTGCAACTCTTTCCGCGGCGGCGGCGAGATCGGCCGGGCTCATATCCGCGGCGGGTGTATTGATCAGGTCTCGAACCAGGAAGATGGCGCGCGCAAGACGGCTCACCTCCTCCCCATCCACATTTTCCGGCAGTACGAGACGCGGCCAGTCTCGCGGACTTCCCGAATAACGAGTGAAGCGATAAGTACCGAGCGCGTATCCGAGTACTGCCTTGGATGCGTCACTGCGGCTTTCACCGGCAAATCTGTAGTCCCCCATTGGCAAGGCGGAGGCGAGCGCGCCGGCCACAAACGGATCGCTGCCATCGCCCAATCCAAGGAGAACGCCCGCAAGCCCCCCCGAGCCATCCGGCAGAAGCAGGACCTTGCCGGCTTCGCCCTTGAACCCGGACGTGGCCACCCAGGCCGCCCCTGGGCCCGCATGGGTTCCGCACCATGCCTCGGCTTCGCCCGAACGGATTTGCCAGATGGGCGTCGCCGCCGCGTCTTTCCTGGTGATGAAAATATCGAGCACGCGGTCGCCTTCCTGGGTCAGGATTTAGGTGATTTCGCAGGTCCAAAACCTTATAGAGAGGCCGATGTGGCCGCAACGGCCACGATATCGCAGCAGGGGGAACAAATGGCGACGCCCGATTTCGAGCTTGTGATCGGTGACAAAAACTGGTCGAGCTGGAGCCTGCGTCCCTGGCTGTTGATGCGGCAGGCAGGTATCCCGTTCATCGAAACTTCCATCCGGCTCCGCCAATCCGATACGAAACTGCAAATCCTTGCTCATTCACCAACCGGCTTCATACCGGCTCTGAAATGGCGGGGCGCAGCGATCGGCGACTCGCTCGCCATCTGCGAAACGATGGCCGACCTTTTTCCCGACAAGAGGCTTTGGCCGCAGGACACGCTTGCGCGCGCGCTCGCCCGCAGTGCTTGTGCGGAAATGCATTCCGGGTTTCAAGGACTTCGCCGGGACATGCCCATGGCGGTTTTGGAGCGTCATCCCGGCGAAGGCCACACGGAGGAGGCCATTGCCTGCGCGCGGCGCATAGTCGAAATGTGGCGGGGACTACGCAGCCGCTTCGGGCAGCAAGCTGCAGACGATCACGGCTTTCTCTTCGGCCGCTTTGGCGTCGCGGATGCAATGTATGCACCCGTGGTGACCCGGTTCGAGACCTACGGTGTAGACCTTGCCGCCATGGGCGATGATGGCACCGCGCGAGCCTATATGAATGCAGTGCTCACACTGCCTTCGATGCGGGAATGGATCGCGGGTGCCGAAATGGAAGAAAGAGAAAAGACGGCCTCGTCTTAGGGCTCCTCTTCCACGGTCAATCCCTGTTCACGGTAGTAGCGCTTTGCTCCCTCATGGAGGGGAACGGGAATGGACGACGTTGCGAATTTCGCCCGCTCTCCTTCTTCTCCCGGCAGCAGCCCCGGCAAAACCGGACTCGAAAGCAATGGACGATTGTTTGGGGAAAAAAGCGCTTCGGTAATGTCGTGGATGAGATCCGGGTCGGCCTCTTCATTGACGATCCAGACCATGGATACACCAAGCGTTTGGGTCTCAGGGACGAAACGATAAAGGTCGGCCGGGATCAGAAGCGGCTGAAAGCTTTCGCCGGGACGCGTAAGCTGCCGAACTTCCTCCCCGTCTACAGGGACGATGTTGATCGAACCTCGGTCGGCAAGGCTGGCGATTTCAGTAGACGGCAAGGCATCGACCAGGAAGAAGGCGTCGAGCTGGCCGCGCAGGGTCAGGTCGATCGCGGTCTCTGTGTCGTATTCGGAAATCTGTACAGTCCGGCGGCCGAGACTATGGACCGCGAGCACAGGCAATGCCGCTTCCCGAGTGCCCGAGCCAGGCGGACCGACCGAGACGCGCATATTCTCCAAATCCGCGACAGAACCGATATTGGCGTTGCGACTTGCAACAAGATAGAGCGCTTCACGGTACACGCCGGCAATGGCGCGCAAATTGGTCACCGGCTTCTCGCCCTTGAACGGTGTCTCGCCCCGCGCTGCGAGTTCTAGAATGGGCGCGGCGACAAGGGCGGAATCGAAAAGTCCTGCGCTCACAGCGCGGACATTGGCGACAGGTCCGGCTGAGGATCGCGCCACTGCAAGTAATCCGGCGACGCCGCAAGGCATACCGCGTTCACATCGAGGCGTTCCAGGCGGGCGCCCGATCGCTGCCGCCAGCCGCTCCCCCACGGCGAAATACTCATCGCCCGCGCTCCCGGTTCCGATCTGGAAGAACGTAACCGCTTCAGGCGCTTCCTCCATGCTTGTGGGTGGACGCAGATAGAACAGGAGCAAGGCGGCGAGGACGATAATGGCGCCCAGAGCTGCCGTGATCATTCGGGTGGGCACGCGCGAAAGGACGGTCTTTGCATCCTCAAGCAACCGCCGGGCGGCTTCCGGGATTTTTTTCAGTTCCATGGGCCCTGTCCTGGCGACGGCAAAAATGGCTCTGTGAGGCCCATGATCCGCGAATCCCCCCAATTCTTATAATTAATCTTTTCTTGACCGCTCTGTTTCAAGATCACTTTAGGGCATAGCCCCAGATTCAGGGACTATCCCGACCTCATATACCGGGACCGACCATCATGAGCTGTTTTGCAGACCAAACCCCGCAATTCACCTTCCGCGCAAAGCGCGGCGGCTGGCTTGCCGCGGCATCGCTCTGCTCCGCCCTCGCGCTTTCAGGATGTGCATCAACCAGCACCACCTCGACCGCCCAGACGCCCAGCGAAGCCGCGCAGGCTCAGATCGACACACCGGCGCTCCGGAATGCAGCCATCGAAAGCACAAAGACTCAGGATTATGTCGCCGCCGCCGCGTACTGGGGCGCGCTTTACGAGCGCTCGCCCGACGATGCTGTTACGACCGTCAACTATTCCAAGGCGCTCCGGCAGATAGGTTCGATTGCACAGTCGCTCACCGTGATGCAGCGCGCTCAGATAAAACATCCCGAGAACGCGGATGTGCTCGCCGAAGCCGGCAAGGCTCTGGCCGCGAGCGGCAGGCCGGACCAGGCGGTTGCGATGCTGGAAACCGCCGCCCGCAAATCGCCGCAAGACTGGAGTATTCGCTCGGCCCTCGGCGTAGCGCTCGATCAGACGGGCCGATACGAGGAAGCCAAGAGCCGCTACAACGAAGCGCTCGAACTTTCGCCCGACAACCCGTCCGTACTTACCAACCTCGGCCTTTCCTATGCGCTGACGGGAGATCTCGACATGGCCGAGCGGACACTCCGCAAGGCCGTCGCAGATACCCGCGCCGACGCTTACGCGCGGCAAAATCTCGCCATCATTCTCGGCCTCAAGGGAAACTTCGATGAGGCTGAACGGCTGGCACGCGCCGACCTGCCTGCCAACGTTGCAGACGGCAACATCGCCTATCTCCGTTCCATGCTTGCGCAACCGGCATTGTGGAAACAGCTCGAAGAGCTTGACCGGCAGCCTGACACGACAGCACCCGCACCTCAGCCAACCGGCAAACAACCTGCCGCTGCGAAAGAAAGCCGTAACGAGAAGGAAGACCAGGTATCGTCGCTGCCGCCGGAGACCCGCGTTTCAATTTACTAGGCTCCCGGATCGCTTCCACGCCCAGCTTCGTTCATCGTCAGACAATAAAAAGGCGCCGCCGGCCTTCCGGCAGGCGCCTTTTCCATGAGAAAGAAATGTCAGACGTTGGCGAAGGACTTAATGATGGCGGGCCCTAGGATGACGCCGAAGAGCACCGGAAGGAAGAACAGGATCATCGGCACCGTCAGCTTCGGCGGCAGACCGGCCGCCTTTTTTTCTGCTTCCGCCATCCGCATGTCGCGGTTCTCCTGTGCCATGACGCGCAACGCCTGTCCAAGCGGCGTACCGTAACGCTCCGCCTGTATCAGCGTCGTCGCCACCGCCTTCACCCCCGGCAGGCCAGTGCGTCTGGCTAGGTTCTCATATGCCATGCGGCGCTCCTGAAGGTAGGAAAGCTCCGCCGTCGTCAGCCCCAACTCCTCGGCAAGCTCGACCGACTGGGCACCTATCTCGGCCGCAACTTTCTGGAAGGCCGCTTCGATAGACATTCCCGACTCCACGCAGATCAACATAAGATCGAGAGCATCCGGAAATGCCTTTCGAATCGAATCCTGCCGGCGCGAAATGACGTTCTCGACAAAAAGGTTGGGTAAATAGAAGCCGACAAAAGCCGCGGCACACGAGACGGCAAGACGCGCCATAGGCTGCAGACCGAAATCGTTGACAAACACCATATAAAGCAGCGTCACCACGAAAAGCACTGGCGGCATGACAAAGCGGAAAAAGACGAACGTATACATCGGTCCCGGGCCGCGAAAGCCTGCCTGACGAAGTTTCTCCTTCACAGCAGCATTTTCAAGCATGTTGCCGCTCGCAAACTTCTCGACCACCTGTTTTATGAACCCTTTCGGCGTATGGCGCAGACGGGTCTTTTCCTGGGCGAGAGCCTCGCGCGCACGCGCGCGCATTGCCTCTCGCTCGGTAGAAACATACTTCATGCGGGTGGAGAGCTTGTCTGTGTTCAGGAGCGGTGCCGTCAACGTAAAGATCGTCGCAAACGCCGCTACCGCCGTGAGCAACGTCACCACGTTTTCGATACTGAACATGCTCGCGGCGATTTGAAACACTTTCTCTTCCGATCCTAAAACTTGAAGTCGATCATCTTCTTCATGACGAGAACGCCGATAGCCATCCACATGATGCCGCCGACGATGATCATGTTGCCGGCCGTGGTCGAAAAAAGTACGTCCATGTAGCCCGGCGAGCTGAAGTAGATAAGCAGCATGACGCCGGGCGGAAGCGACCCGATAATGCCTGCCGATGCCTTAGCTTCCTGAGACATCGCCTGGATTTTCCCACGCATTTTTTTGCGCTCACGAAGAACTTTTGAGAGATTTCCCAACGCTTCGGACAGATTGCCGCCAGTCTTCTGCTGAATGGCGAGCACGATCTGAAAGAAATTCACTTCCGGCAATGGCATTCGCTCGTAGATCTTGGCGAGACCCTGCTCCAGGGTGACGCCAACACGCTGGCCTTCTACAATTCCCTGAAACTCGGTCCGTACGGGCTCTGGTGATTCCGTGGCGATGAGCTTCAGACAATCATTGACCGGTAAGCCGGATTTGACGCCGCGCACGATGACGTCGATAGCATTCGCGAATTCTTCGGTAAACGCCTTCTGACGGCGCTTGATAAGGTACGACAATACCCATCGCGGGAAGCCGAAGCCGCCGGCGAAACCGCTCAAGGCCGAAACCAGGAGCGACAGCCCTACAAGCTTGAAGACAAGAAAAAAGGCGATGCCGGTGACGATGCTCGCAATATAGAAATTTCGTGTTGTCATCTCGAGTCCCGCTCGCTCGATGCGGGTGTTCAATGAAACGCGCTTCTTGTGCTCCTGCTGCTTTTCCTCAAGCCCCTTGAGCGTTTCCTGCATTTGCTTGCGGCGCTTTTCGCTATTGTCGACTTCACCATCGACAGCAACTAGGCGTGCATTTCCTGCGCGCGTGACGCGGGCCACCCTTTTCTGTGAGCGGGATTCACCGCCTACAAACAGAAATCCGATGGCGCCTATGCAGAGGGCGGCAAGAACGGCAATTCCAGCGATCATTAGTGTGGACTGGTCCATGTCGATCTCTGCAACCTCCCTCAACCCTGCGCGCGGTCGAGCGCGGCTGCCAGGGCTTGGTGCTGGTTGTAATAGCGCGCGCGATCCCAGAAGGACGGACGCGCGATACCTGTAGATTTGTGCTTCCCGATAATGCGTCCCGTCTCGTCTTCACCTTCGATATCGTAAACGAAAAGATCCTGGGTGATGATGACGTCGCCCTCGGTTCCCAGCACTTCGGTGATATGCGTGATGCGCCGCGAACCGTCGCGCAGGCGCGCGGCCTGAATGACAACGTCGATCGAGCCGCAGATCATTTCACGAATTGTTTTTGAAGGGAGAGCATAGCCACCCATCGTGATCATGCTCTCCAGACGAGACAGTGCCTCACGCGGACTGTTTGCGTGCAACGTGCCCATTGAGCCGTCATGACCCGTATTCATTGCCTGAAGAAGATCGAACGCCTCCGGCCCGCGAACCTCGCCCACGATGATGCGTTCGGGGCGCATGCGCAAGCAGTTGCGCACGAGCTCCGTCATCGTTACCTGGCCCTGCCCCTCAAGATTTGGCGGCCGGGTTTCGAGACGCACGACATGCGGCTGCTGCAGCTGAAGTTCCGCCGCGTCTTCGCAAGTGATGACGCGTTCGTCGGTATCGATGAAGCCGGTAAGACAGTTGAGAAGCGTCGTCTTGCCGGAGCCTGTGCCTCCGGAGATCAAGACATTGCAGCGGACCTTTCCGATGATCCCGAGAACTTCCGCTCCTTCTTGAGATATCGAATTATACTGCACGAGGTCGTTCATCATCAGTTTGTCGCGACGGAACTTGCGGATGGTGAGGGCGGGACCGTCGATTGCAAGCGGGGGAACGATGACGTTCACACGGCTGCCGTCCGGCAAGCGTGCGTCGCAGATCGGGCTCGATTCATCGACCCGGCGGCCGACTTGACTCACGATCCGCTGACAGATGTTCATCAGCTGGCTGTTGTCGCGGAAACGAATATTGGTGAGTTCGACCTTGCCGTTCACTTCGATGAAGGTTCGCTCGCAGCCGTTCACCATGATATCGGCAATGTCATCTCGGGCGAGAAGCGGCTCCAGAGGGCCGTAGCCGAGCACGTCGTTGCAAATGTCCTGCAGGAGCGCTTCCTGCTCGGAGATGGACATGACGACGTTTTTGATCGAGAGGATTTCGTTGACGATGTCACGAATTTCCTCGCGAGCGCTCTCCGAATCCAGCTGGGCCAGCTGAGTGAGATCGATCGTGTCGATCAGCGCGTTGAAGATCGTCGTTTTGATCTGATAGTAATTTTCCGAGCGGTGATCGCTCCGTGCCGGCGCAGCGGGTTTTGGCGCCTGCTTCGGCGGCAATGGCTTCACAGCCGCTGCAGGAGCGGCAACAGCCCCCTCCTGCCGCGGCGCGGGAGACGCGGGCGCTGTTGCCGGCTTACGCGGCGCTGCTGCCTGACCTTCGGTCCGCCTTCCAAACACGTCTAGTTACCTCGCTTATCCCTTGCGGGACAGGAAACTGAAAAGGGATGACTTAGCTGCCTTCGGCGCGCGCAGATCACGACCGCAGAGCTGCTGGGCCAGAAAGCGCAATCCGTCCGTCGTCTTTCCCTTCGGATCCAACTCCTCGATCATCTGCCCATTATTGGCGGCAGTGCCGAAAAGACCGGGATTGAAAGGCAGAACGAGCGTTGCCTCGGCGCCGACGGCTTCGGCGAAATCCTTGACCGGAATTTCCGGCCGCTTCGGCATGCCAACCTGATTCAAAACGATATGCGGCGCGCTGTCGTTCGGACGGGCCTGGCGCACGAGATCCAGGATATTCTTGGCGTTGCGCAGGCTGGCGAGGTCGGGGGTGGCCGTGATGACGATCTCATCCGCCGAAAGCAGGACTTTTTTTGTCCATGGCGCCCAGACATGGGGCAGGTCGACAACGACGCAAGGCACTCCTTCACGGACGATGTCGAGAACACTTTCACAGCTGTCCCCATCCATTTCGAAATCGCGATCGAGGACGGCCGGAGCCGCGAAGAGACTGAGCCGTTCTGTGCATTTTACGAGAAGCCGATCGAGCAGGACGTCATCCAGCCGTTCCGGTGCTGTCAGCGCATCTGCGATGCCCTGAGCTGGATCCTGATTAAAATCGAGCCCTGCGGTGCCAAACGGAAGGTCGAGATCGGTGATGATGACGTCCTCGTCCATTCCGGTCGAGATGCACCAGCCGACATTATGCGCGATCGTGCTCGACCCCGTTCCGCCCTTGGCGCCAATGAAAGCGATGGTGCGACCGATCGGCGGAGCATCGGGATCGACATAAAGACGAGATATGGCTTCGATAACGCCCATCGGGTGAAGTGGCGTTACGAGGTACTCGTTGACACCCTGGCGTATCATCTCCCGGTAGAGGGAGACGTCGTTCATGTGCCCGGCTACGACGACCTTTGTGCCGGCATCGCAGACTTCGGCAAGTGCTGTGAGCTGCGAGAAAAGCTCCTGACCCGCAACACGCGCCTCGACCAGAATGAGATTTGGTGTCGCGTTCTGCTGATACTGCTCTATCGCAGCAGGAATGCCTCCCATATGAACGGTCAGATGAGCCTTTGCGAGACGGCGGTCTTCGCCCGCGCGCTGGATCGCGCTGCCGGTGGACGGCTGCTCGCAGAAGGCGTGAATCGTGATCCTCGGCACGGGCTTCATGACGGCGAGACCATCGGCCTCCTGCACGGGCACAGGAAAGGACTGTGGAGCTGCTTGACGTTCAGGCATCGGCGGCGCTTCCACCGAAGTCTGCTTGTGTGCCAGGTTACTCATTATCTTACCTCACTTACGGCGCCCGAGTCCTGGTCGCTCCGTTCCGTGGCCGTCGCTTCGCCGGCGCGATATTTCTCTAGAACAGTGCCGCGGCGCGCGGCATCGGCGGGGCTCATATTGCGCGGGGCGATCAGATCGCCCGGATCGGCGACCATTGCAGCCAGGTTGTTCTGCGTAGAGCAACCGTGATTGGGCAACAGTCCATTGGACGGATCGTACGAATAGCTGCCCGACCAATCGCCGCATGCTGTCGGTTTGGCTACATAGCGCTTGAAAGAGAGGATCAGGGGCGCAGAATTATCCGTGCCAGAAGCCCGGTAGGGGGTGTACGAAAGATCGTTGCCGCCAACACCATGCTCGGACAGAACCTCGCGGACGTCGCTTAGAGCCACCGCCGCCGCACCAGCATTAGGCGAGCCGGAGGGGGTCGAAATCGTGAGCGGGCCATGGCCACGCTGACGGTAGCCGGCTGCAAATCCTGCAATGGCGTTGCGATCGGTCGACGTGACCCCAGGTTGGCCGGGCACCACATCGATGTTCAGCGTAGCGACATCTGCCTCGACTGAAATCGGGTGCGTGTAATTCGCATCATAATGGGCCTGCTCGGCACCATTGAAGCCACCACAGCCTGCGACACCAAATGCGAGCGCGAGGGCGAACCCCTTGGCCGTGTGAGATCCGATCAACTTTGTCATCTCATTCATCCTTCGCGCCTCAACCCACAATGAAGCCAACTGGCCCCTGCAGCGAATGGTCCCCGGGTGCGGCGCCTCGCGCACCGTATGTGGCATTCAGACGACCCATGAGAATCGTGTCCATGTCACTCGCCGGCGCAAACCCGTCGGTCGGCAGAACGAGGTTCTTGCGCGACGTGGGGTCGACCAGGTAGGGCGTGACGATTACGACGAGTTCGGTTTCGTTTTTCTGGTAGTCGCGGCTTCGGAAAAGCTGGCCGAGTACCGGTACGTCTTTCACGCCGGGCACCCCATCGATGTTCTGCCGCATCGTGTCCGAGAGCAGGCCCGCCATGACGAGCGATCCACCGCTGGGAAGCTCCAGCGTCGTTTCCGCTCTGCGGACCTTCAGCCCCGGTACAGTGACGCCGTCCGCACTTGTGCTCTGGAATACGAACGCGCCTTCGGATGTCAGTTCGCTCACTTCCGTCGAAATCTTCAGGCTGATGCGGCCCTCGCTCAGCACAACCGGCGTGAAATTGAGGCCGACACCGAAAGGTTTGAATTCGAGCTGTACGTTGCCGTCGCGGTCGCGCGATGTCGGTACCGGAAACTCGCCACCGGCGAGGAACTTCGCCGACTCGCCGGAGATCGCAGTGAGGTTTGGCTCGGCGAGTGTCCGCAAGATGCCATCGCGCTCCAGGGCGCGGATAGCCGAATCCACGGTAACGTCGCCGCTCTGATAGCGCGTCGGATCCGCGGCATCCGCCGCAGTCGTCAAGCCACCCAGCGATCCACCCTGGACGCTGAAGGAATTGGACGTTGCGAGACGAAGAGCGAAGTCGCCAAAATTCGCGGCTGTCGAGAGGTCGACGCCCAGCTGCTTTATGACGTTGCGCTGCATTTCCGCAACCGTCACCTTGAGCATCACCTGTTCCTTGCCCTCAATGCCGAGCATGTTGAGGACATGTTCCTTGTCGCCACCGATATAGCGGGCGGCAAAATCCTGTGCCTTGCTGGCGTCGGTGGCGCTTGCCACCATTCCGGAAAGCACCACGTGGTCGTTTATCGATTCTACGTCGATACGAGCTTTCGGAAAGTATTGCCGGAGCGACTCGCGCAAGCCCGTCAGGTCGCGTGCGACACGAATTTCCAGATTGAGGATTTGCTGTCCGGCTTCATTGAAGAAGAAGGCGTTCGTTTGTCCGACCGCCAAGCCGATGAGATAAGTGCGCTTGTTCGTGCGGACCACGGCATCGACAATCGCAGGATTGGAGACCAGGACGTCGCGCGCAGCGATCGGCAGTTCCACAATCGCCGCCTTGTTGAGCCCAAGGACAATGCTGCGCGAGCTCTGACCAATACCGCCTTGATCTATCTTGACCAGACGCGCATCGCCGGCGAACGCGCCGCCCGCCGGGCTCACAGCCATCGCCGCCGCACACAGGAGTGCCGCAGCGATGCGCATCGAGCGCAGCCTCGGCGCGGCGCAGACCGCAGTCAGCTTGTTCCACATATTGCTCATCCCGGGCCCCATCGCTTACTTCACACGCACGTTCTGCGCGGTTCCGTAGCGCACAACTTTCACAACCGAGCCGCCCTCGGCCACGGTCTTCTCACTGCCGGCAAGGTCCTGCTCCGCCATGCTGCGAAGCGAGAGGCCGATCCGGCCTTCCGCTTCGGCGACGGATACCACTTCGACCTGAGCAGGCGTCAGCTCAAGCGTCGCTGTCCTGCCGACCGCAACCTGTTCTCCGGCCTTTTCGTCAAAGCGCTGATCGATCGCGAGAACTCGAATGTTGCGCAAAATCGTTTGACCTTTCGCGAGATCAACGATGTCCACCCGGTCATTGGGCAGGATGAAGCCGCCGGCGCTGGTTTCCGGCGTGATGCTGATCGCGGTCGCGCGCATCCCGGGCTCGATCAAGGCCGACATGAAGCCGGCGCCCGTCAGTGTAACGAGTTTTTCAGAGGTCACCGGCTCCCCGCTGAGAAGGCTCGCGCGGGCGACGCTGCCCGTGTATTCCTCGAGCGCGGCGGGGCTCTGATTGCGAGTGATATAAGCTCCGTTCAGCGAGGTGTCAGGCCAGCGCTGCCAGCGCAGGTCGCCGCCGCCAATACGTTGGCCGAGCTGCAGATTGCTGCTGGCCACGAGCACTTCTGTAGTTGGCGCCTCGACGACCTTCTGTTCGACGGGTTCATCATTGCCCGACACGAGGCCGCGCGCGAGAAGTGCCGCGAGACCTGCGGCAACGAGCGCCAGAACCAGAACTCCTATACGTACGGGGTTCACTTGGGCGTTCCTTTCATCACGCGGCATGCGCCGCAAATTTGAACCAGACGGTCCGCTCGAACATCACAAGGGCTGCGGCGGCGAGCGCAACGCCATAGGGGATGCCGGACTTGCGATCATGGAGGCGCAGAAGCCACTCACGGTGCATGAAGGACGGCAGCGGCATCTTGCGAAAGCCGAGCAGAAGAAGGGTCAAGACCCCTCCGAAAATCGAAGCGAGAAGCAGGTAGCCGAGCAGCTCGGACCAGCCGATCCACAGCGCAATCGCGGACACGAACTTCGCATCGCCGCCACCGATCCAGCCAAGCGCAAAAAGGCCCATGCCGAGAGCGAGCATGACGAGGCCAGCCGCCACGTGAAGTGCAATGTCCTGAAGGGCCAGTCCGACGAAGGGCACAAGTAATGCGAACATCGCGACGAGCGCGATGGAGAGAAGGTTCGGAATGGTCATCGTCGTCAGATCCCACAAGGCGCCGAAGATCATGGCGAGAGGAAAGACAACGAGGAGAAGCATGTTCATCACGGACGATGCCCAGTTTTTCCGGAGGGCGATGCAGCCCCGCGCGCGAAGCGGCCCCATGCCTCTCCACACAAGCTGATCTTGGGCAATGACCGTAAATTTGGAGTAAATGAGGGCCCGGAATGGACCCGAAATCGCCCGATTTGGCACCATCAGCCATGCAGGCGGCACTGGTACCCTCATAAGAAAAACCGCCAGGCGCGATATCGCGTCTGACGGTTTTGGATCGGCCCCGATCTGAACCGGGGAACACGACGTATTAGTTGATCGCAGTTGCGATAGCCGTGAACTGCGTGATCAACGCTGCACCCACGCTGTCCACCGCGACGATGATGACCACGGCGATGCCAGCGGCAATCAGGCCGTACTCGATGGCGGTCGCGCCGGACTCGTTCTTCACGAAAGACTTCAAAAACTGGCTCATACAAGCCTCCTTGTACATTTGACTGTCGACAGCACCAGCCCGCAGACATCCATTTGGATCCATAGGGCGCCCGTAATCGGACTGACGCTGAGCTTAGGCCACCTCCGTTACCTAAACGCTAACGATTACTGTCATTTTTAGCCAAGATGTTCGTTTCTAATATGCTGTTTCATGTATAGAAGCATCTTTTATTGTATTATTTAAATGCACTCTGAATAGAAAATGATTTAAGCCGCGCGCAGACGCCAGAAACCCGGGCTGCAGCATCGTTAATACGGTGTTAAACCCGAGAGAAAAGCGGATTTGGGTGCACGGACCGGCAACGAACAGGGAGAGATTTACTTGGCCTATTATGGTGCAGGAGCCGGGCCGCGAAGACGGCGCGTTTTCCGATTTGGAAACCATCCGCTGCAATTTCGCTAATGTGGCTCACATAGCGTCTTGAAAGCTGCCTGATCGCCGATGCGCAATCCAGGATAGGCACGCGTCGCAATACCGAGGCGCACAAGCTCCGCAATTGCCCGGGCCACAACCTCCTCCGTCGTATCGACCCTTGATGCAAGCTCGCGATGGCGCGGCAGCCGGGCGATGAACAGGCAATCTTCGCCTCCCGCGTCCCTTTGCGGTTCGGCCAGCGCCAGGAGTTCGGCATATACACGCTGGGCACCCGTTCCTTCGGCAGCACTGCGGCCGGGGTAATTGTCAGCCCTGGCGCCCGTATCGGCCGCGCGGAGCAGACGGGCGTATTGGCACAGCAGCGCCCGGGAAACGGATTCCTCGCGGGAAAGGAGCTCCACAAAACGCGCTTCGGGCATCTGAGCTATGAGACCGTCTTCCCGCGCGATGACCGTCAGGTCGACCTCACCGACGCCAAAAACGGCCATCTCGCCGAACTGGCCGCCCGCATCGACATCAATATAGGCAATGCGGCCGGCAGGCCCGAGGCTTCGGGCAAGACGAACACCGCCGCGAACGACAAAAGAGACGCCTTCCAGCTTGTCGCCTTGAGCGAGGTTCAGCACGATTTCGTTTTGCGAGACTTTTCGCCATTCGCACTCAACGGCCAACAACGCAAGTTCCCGCGGCGGCAGCGCTGCAAGAACAGTAATGCCGGCGAGCGTCTGGGCATCGTCGGCTGCCCGGGTTCGATCGCTCATCGCGCCGCCCGTCATTGTTATCTCCTCGAATAAACTGAAGCCAGATTAGGTCTGGGTTTTTAATCCCTCGTTAAAGCGGACGATGTGAACGGCTCTTTACGGTCAATAGATCCTTTACCCCTTGCCGTTAGCCTCTAGATCAACTGGCGTCCATCGGCGCGCCTAATTCCAAAGAGAGTGAACGACATGCGCGTATCCCGCATTGGCAAGAACATCTCCCGTGTCTTTTACACTGCGGCCATTGGCGCCGCGTGTGCCGGGCTGGCGGTGAGTGCCTCCCAAGCGGCCGACTTCCAGGTAGAGATGAACAAGTCGAAGGCGCTTCACCTCGGCCAGCCCGCTTCGACCGTGATGGTCGGCAACCCTTCTATTGCAGATGTAACGGTGGAAGGGTCAAAGCTTCTTTATGTCATGGGCCGTAGCTATGGTCGTACGAACATCATCGCGCTCGACAGTAGCGGCGAAACGATCCTCGATATCAATGTGAACGTCGTCTCGCAAAGCGCATCTACAGTCACGCTGACACGCGGCGGCGGCCAATATACCTATAATTGCACGCCTCGCTGCGAGCGCGTCCCAACAATTGGCGACAGTCCCGAGGCTTTTGACGAACTCATGAAACAAACCTCCGGCGCGGTCGGAGCCGGCGTCAGCTCGAGCCCGAGCTCCAATGGGGGCAGCATCTCTGACAATACGCCACGCTGAACTGCTACAGCCTGAAATGCAAAGGGCCGCCACTTGGCGGCCCTTTCTTTATCTCCACCATCCCGTTTACCTGCTGATGCGCAGGTTGGACAAGGACTGCGCGATCGAAGCGAACACGGATGTCAGCTCGCTCGCCGTCGTGACGCTGTAATACATGCCCGGCTCGGTCGCGCAGTTTCGGATGAGCGTTGCATTTCCCTCGATCACTCGGACCGAATAGACTTTGATGCCGGCCGCCTTGATGTTGTTGCAGATCAGCGTCGTGCGCGCATTGATCGTATTGGAATTGTTGCTCCATCTGTTTCTTGTATTGTCGCCATCGGTCAGAAACACGATCACCTTGTCCAGATTGGCAGCCGGTGCTGCCGCAGAAGACAAGGGCCCGCCCTGCGTCAGCATGTTCCAACCCCAGGCAAGACCAATTGTCGTGTTCGTGTTGCCGGCGGAGGCCATAGCATCAATATGCGAGTTGAGCGCGGACCAGTTGGTTGAAAGCGGCATGATCGTCTGCAGATTGCAGTTACTATTGTCGCTGTCGCTATTGCTCGCCGGATAACGTGTCGCGTTTGAGCCCCCGGGGTTCGGTGGCGGAAAAGTGTTCTGCGCATCATAGTTCTGGTCGCGGTCCATGACGCAACCTTCCCATCCGGCATGCGAATTGGAGTTGTTATTATTGTTACACAGTCCGAGCAGTATCTGGATGATGTTACAGTTGCCGTTGCCGTTTCCGCCGCCACCGCTTGGTGTGAATTCGTCCCAGTGAAGCCAGCTGACATTCTCGTTCGTCGTACCGATGTTGACATCGACATTGAAAGGTACAATCGCAACCTTGACATCGCCCGGGTTAGTCGCCGCGGCAGAGACTGTCGTGATCAGATTTTTGGCCGCTGTCTTCAGTACGGTCATTCGACCTCCGGAAGCCATCGATCCGGTATTGTCGAGTACGAGGGCGACTTCAAGCTTCTTTCCCATGCGGGTAACCTGGGATGTCGCACTGACGTTGAGCGTATTGATGCCGACAACGCCCATGAGGGTTGTGGGAAGCTGGGCATGCACCGACAACGAGACTACATTTCCGGACTGCGAAACGGACAATGTGCCTGGAACGCCGAGTTTCGACGCTGGATAGTTCGCGTTGAAGAAGCTTTGCGCCATCGCCTGCATCTGTGACGTCGTCATCCCCGTCGCGCCTCCAACCGCGAGCGCGGAGGCATCGAGCGCAGCCTTGAGCCGGCTTTCGACGATATAAGCGCGTGAGATATCGACGGTGGCGCCGGCTGCCGCAACCACCGGAATAATTGCTATGGCGAAGATGGCCGCGAAATTGCCACGACGGTCTTGCCACAAAGCTCCGAGAAGTTTTTGAATACGCCGCATCGCAGAATCCGACCTGTTTAAGCCGCCGGTATCCGCCGCTCCACGAGGGCGGATAAGACAGGAAAACCCACACAGCTTTTTATGGCTCTCGGCGTTAAGAAGGTATGAAGCAGACGCGCAATATTGAAAGCGCTTACCTTTTAGTAACTGGCGGGGCCGTATCAAGAAGGCTGTCGTGTCGGAAGACGATCTTCAGCGCGCGAGGGCAAGGCTATGAATGCCAAAAAGGGACGGCAAGGACGGCGGTTCGGCTTCATTCGCGCAAAGGAAGGCAGCGTCGCCGTCGAATTCAGCATGCTCGCGATTCCCTTCTTCGCGCTTCTCTATGCGTTGATCGAAACCTGCATTGTTTATTTTGCGACCTCGAACCTCGACAGCGTCGTCGCGGATGCCGGACGCCTGGTGCGCACGGGACAGGTTCAGGCGGGCGGAATGTCGGAAGCCCAGTTCAAGGGCTACATTTGCGACCGGATGACGCTGGTCAGCAATTGCGCATCCGATCTTCGCGTTGACGTGCGGAATTTCACCAGTTTCAACGGTGTCAGCTTTCCGCCTCTGATCGACGCAAACGGCAATGTCGTCGAAAACACTGTTTTCCAGCCGGGCAACGCGGGCGACATCGTCCTTGTCCGTGTCTACTACACCTGGGGCGTCATGAGCCCCGGACTTATCGGGCTTTCCAACGTGCAAGGTAACGGCCGCCTTATCGCCGCCAGCGTTGCGTTTCGCAACGAGCCCTTCAGCACCGCCGTTCCGACGACGTAGTGATGATGGTCATGCAGCAGAAGGTTTCACCAAAGCAAATGCTCACCGCCCGCGGGCTCAAGCGCTTCCTGCGCAATTGCGCGGGCATCGCGGCAGTCGAGTTCGCCCTCATCTTTCCCGTCATGATCGCGTTCTATTTCGGATCGATCGAAACCACCAATATGCTCACAGCCAACAGGCGTGTGACGTCGGTTGCCTATACGGCTGCGGACATTACCGCCCAGGCAACCTCGATCAGCAATTCGGATCTTGCCGACATCTTCGCCGCCAGCTCCGCCATTCTCGCTCCTTTCAGCACCACTCCGCTCAAGGTGCGGATCACGAGCGTCGTGGCCTATTCGAGCAACATAGCCAAGGTGGCATGGAGCGACGGCCTCAACATTGCGCCGCGATCGACGGGTTCAACCGTCTCTTTGCCCTCCGGTCTCACGACAGCCGGGTCGAGCGTCATCATGGCCGAGGTCACTTATTCCTATGTTTCTCCCATCAGCGAAGCGATTACCGAGACGATCACTTTCACTGACACGGCTTATCTGAAGCCACGCCGCGCCATTTCCGTAGCGCGGACAAACTGACTTCCCGGCTTCGCTCGCGTTAACCATGATTCAGAATTGGCTGTAGCAAATCTGCCGCAACTGGCGGTATTGCCGCTCCGTCTCAGCAGGGCTCTCCCGGAAAATCCCGCACCCGCGTCAGGCGCACTCACTAGAATGCACGGGTCCGGATTTCCTAAATATTTGATTTTACATAACATTCGGGCTGGCGGAGGGAGAGGGATTCGAACCCTCGATACGGTTTCCCGTATACACGCTTTCCAAGCGTGCGCCTTCAGCCACTCGGCCACCCCTCCGGACTCGCCCGTTGAGGGGCGATAGCGCGCGGCACTATACGCGACAAAAGTCCTGAATCAACCGGGATAACCGTCTTTATGCCTTTGATCCTACGAACTTCTTCATATGAGTGTGCTTGTTTGGGACACTCGATACGGGTACGGTTTCCTCCGTTCGTTTCTATAACACTGCGTAGGGCTGGGGGGCTCGAGTGCCATGGTCGTTTTCAGACTGATTGGACTTCTTTTCATTATTGCAGCCCTGATGGCGCTGGGTTCGGATGCGTTACTTTCGCTGGAAGCTGGCGAGGTGACCATGCGGTCGTTCAGCGAATTCTGGGCATTGGTGCATGAAGGAAGTCGCGACGCTTTCGTCTCCTGGATCGGGTCCGGCGCTCCGGAAGGTCTCAAGGGACCGATGGGTGAAGTCATGGCGTTTCCCGCCTGGGGCGTCCTCGGCATCATCGGTATCGTGCTGGCGGGGCTCCTTGCCCTGCTGCGCCGCGGCGACTGAACACCTGACATCGGCAAAGGAAAAGGCCGCCCGTTTCACCGGGCGGCCTTTTCTTGTTCAGGGCAGAAGCCGAGCTGCTAGTTGGCGTCCATTTTTAGTGCCGAGATGAAAGCATCCTGGGGGATTTCGACGCGGCCGAACTGGCGCATCTTCTTCTTTCCCTCTTTCTGCTTGTCCAGCAGCTTGCGCTTGCGGCTCACGTCGCCGCCATAGCACTTCGCCGTCACGTCCTTGCGCATGGCCGAGATCGTTTCACGCGCCACGATGCGGCCGCCGATTGCCGCCTGGATTGGAATCTTGAAGAGGTGCTTCGGGATCAGTTCCTTGAGCTTCTCACACATCACCCGGCCGCGCTGTTCGGCGCGGCTGCGGTGTACGACGGTCGAAAGCGCATCGACCAGCTCCTCATTGACGAGGATGGTCATCTTGACAAGATCGCCCGTCTCGTAGCCCTCGATGTGGTAGTCGAAGCTCGCATAGCCACGGCTGACGGACTTCAACCGGTCGTAAAAATCGAGCACGACTTCGTTGAGCGGCAGGCGGTAGACCAGCATCGCGCGCGAGCCTGCATAGGTGAGGTCGACCTGATGGCCGCGCCGGTCTTCACAAAGCTTCAGCACTGCGCCCAGATATTCGTCCGGCACGAGGATTGTCGCGCGGATCCACGGCTCTTCGATGTGGTCGATCTTCATCGTGTCCGGCATGTCCGCCGGGTTATGCATCTCGATTATCGAGCCGTCGTTCATATGCAACTGATAGATGACCGAGGGCGCGGTAGTGATGAGATCGATGTTGAATTCGCGTTCCAGCCGCTCACGCACAATTTCGAGATGCAGCAGCCCCAGAAAGCCGCAGCGGAAGCCGAAGCCAAGTGCCGCAGAGGTTTCCATCTCGAATTCGAAACTCGCATCGTTGAGCCGCAAGCGGCCCATGGCATCGCGCAGATCTTCGAACTCCGCAGCGTCCACAGGGAACAAGCCGCAGAAGACCACCGGCTGCGCCGGCTTGAAGCCGGGCAGCGCCTGCGCGCAGGGGCGTTTTTCTTCCGTCACCGTGTCGCCGACCCGCGTATCCGCGACTTCCTTGATCGATGCCGTGAAGAAGCCGATCTCGCCCGGTGTCAGGCTGGCGACGGTCTCCTTCTTCGGCCGGAAAATGCCGACATTGTCGATCGTATATGTGCCGCCGGTGCCCATCATCTTGATGCGCTGGCCCTTCTTCAGCTCGCCGTCGATGATGCGGACGAGTACGACAACGCCCAGATAGGCGTCATACCAGCTGTCGACCAGCATCGCCTTCAACGGCGCGGAAAGGTCACCCTTCGGCGGCGGCAAGCGATTGACGATCGCCTCCAGCACGTCCGGAATGCCGATGCCGCTCTTGGCTGAAATCTCCACCGCCTCCGATGCGTCGAGGCCGATCACATCCTCGATCTGCTGGCGTGTCTTCGCGGGCTCTGCGGCCGGCAGGTCGATCTTGTTGAGCACAGGCACGATTTCGTGGTTCACGTCGAGCGCGTGATAGACGTTGGCCAGGGTCTGTGCCTCGACGCCCTGGCTGGCATCCACGACCAGCAGCGAGCCCTCGCAGGCCGCCAGAGAGCGGTTCACCTCATAGGCGAAGTCGACATGGCCGGGCGTGTCGATGAGGTTGAGCTCATACATCTCGCCATTCGCGGCCTTGTAGTCGAGGCGGACCGTCTGCGCCTTGATGGTGATGCCGCGCTCACGCTCGATATCCATCGAGTCGAGCACCTGCTCCTTCATTTCCCGCACGGACAGGCCGCCACAGAGCTGAATCAACCGGTCGGCAAGCGTCGACTTGCCGTGGTCGATATGGGCGATGATCGAGAAATTGCGGATATGAGAGAGATCGGTCATGGGGCCTACTGATGCTCGGAAGCGCCCATATAGCATTGGCTGGGTTGCAAGCCAATTGCGGCCTTTCGGGCGCTTCTAGCCCTGCCACTCGGCCCGGCGCTTCTCCATCCAGGCTTTTACCCCCTCCTTGTAGTCCGGGTGCTTGATCATCTCCTCCAACAGGCGCTCGGCGGCCGTGACAGCGCCTGCCGCATCCCTGTGGAGGTCGGTATAAATCTGCTTTTTGGTCTCCCGGAGGGAACCCGGCGAGACGCCGTCCGCCAGCTTCCGCGCATAATCCATGACATGCGGCATGAGGCCTTCCGGCGGCAGCAGCTTGTTGAGGAAGCCCATTTCCATAGCCTCCTCGGCGGTGAAGACGCGGCTGGAGAGCAGGATGTCATTGGCATGGGTCAGGCCGACGATCCGGGGCAGCACCCAGGAGAGGCCGAATTCCGCCGGGAAGTTGAAACGCCCATGCGCGGCGGTGAATTTCACGCCGGCCGCGCAGAAGCGCAGATCGGCAAAGGTCGCAAGCACGAGACCGACGCCCGCCGCCGCCCCGTTGATGGCGGCGATGACGGGTTTCGTCAGCCCGAAATGATAGGCAAAAGTCGCGTCGAATTCGGGCGCGACGCCGAAGCCCGGCTTTGCAATGTCCGCCGTGGTGCCGCTGTCGTAGCGGCCCTTCTCGGAATGGCCTTCGAGCGCGGCCATATCCGCACCCGCGCAAAAGGCCTGCCCCTCCGGATCTCCCGTCACGACGATGACGCGGACCGCAGGGTCCTTGTCGGCTTCCGCCAGCACCCAGCGATATTCGGTGTGCATCCGGCCCGTCCAGGCATTGCGCCGTTTGGGGCGCGACAGCGTAACCGTCGCGATGCCGTCAGTGAGCTCGTAGCGGATGGTCTTGAGTTCCATGCGACTCCCTCCCGAAGCGCCGCAACCTGTTAGCCGCGCAACGCGCCTCCGGTCGCTTTCTCCACCGCCACGACGATGCGTTTCGACACGGCGTCGATTTCCTCGTCCGTCAGCGTCTTCTCGACCGGCTGCAGCGTCACTTCGATGGCGAGCGACTTCTGTCCCTCGCCAAGCGAGCCGCCTTCGAAGACGTCGAAGAGCGAGACGTCCGTGATGAGTTTCTTGTCCGCACCTTTCGCCGCACGCAGAAGCTGGTCCGCCGTCACGCCCTCCGAGACGACGAAGGCAAAATCGCGCCGCACCGGCTGAAGATCGGAAAGCTCCAGTGGCGGTTTTGCCCGCGTCGGTTTCCGTTTCGGTTCGGGGATCGCATCCGGGAAAATCTCGAAACCGACAATCGGGCCTGCCACGTCCATATCGTCCAGCACGCGTGGATGCAGCTCGCCGAAATAGCCGATGACGTTCTTCGGCCCGAGACGGAAGACGCCCGAACGGCCCGGGTGATACCAGGCGGGTGCGTCGGCGCCGATCTGGAAGTTCGCGACCGGCGCGCCGAGCGCCGCGAGCAGCGCGACGGCATCCGCCTTCGCGTCCATCGCCTCGGCGGGCCCGCTCTTGCCCTGCCAGTGGCGGCCCGCGCCTTGCGGCCGCGCCGTACCGCGCCTTATGCCGCTTGCCGCCAGCACTTGGCCCGAAGGCTCGTCACTCTCGAATTGCTGCCCGACCTCGAACATCCCCACGTCCGGGAAACCGCGCGCCATGTTGCGGCCCGCTGCGGCAATGAGACCCGCGAGAAGGCTCGGCCGCATATGGCTCATATCGGCGGAAATCGGATTGGCGAGTTTCAGCAACGGCGCCGCATTGCCGCCGCCGAAGAGAACCGCATCGCGTTCCGGAATGAACGACCAGGTCACCGCCTCGACCAGCCCACGCGCGGCGAGTGCCCGGCGCGCCATGCGTTCGCGGCGCTGGCGCGATGAGAGCACCGGCTTTGCCACCGCATGAAGCCGTGGCAGGGCGACCGATTTCACTTCGTTGAGGCCGTGCACGCGCACGACTTCTTCCACGAGATCGGCCTGCCCGTCGATATCCGGGCGCCATGACGGGACCGACACCGAAAGCTTCCGGCTTCCCTCTTCGAGAACCTTGAAGCCGAGCGCGGAGAGAATGCGCATCGTTTCCGATTGCGGCAGCGAAAGGCCCGTCAGTTTCTCGATACGCGCGGGATCGAAGTCGATTGTCTTCGACGTATCCGGCTCCTCGCCCGCCACAACGATGTTCGACGGCTCGCCGCCGCAGAATTCGAGGATCATCTTCGTCGCGAGTTCGAGGCCCGGACGCACGAATTGCGGGTCGACGCCGCGCTCGAAGCGGTAGCGCGCATCGGAGATGATGCCTGTGTCGCGGCCTGTCCGCGCCGTGCGATAGGGATCGAAATACGCGCTCTCGATGAAAACGTCCACCGTCTCCGCCGTCGAGCCGCTTTCCTCGCCACCCATCACGCCCGCAAGGCCGAGCACGCGCGCGTCGTCTGCGATGACGCAATAGTCCGGCTTCACGTCGTAGGTCTTGCCGTCGAGCGCAACAAGCTTCTCGCCTTCGCGGCCGAGCCGCGCACGGATATCGCCGGTCAGTTTCGATGCGTCGTAAACATGCAAGGGACGGCCGCGATCGAGCGAAATGAAGTTCGTTATGTCGACCAGCGCATTGATCGGGCGCAGGCCGACAGCCTTCAACCAGTTCTGCAGCCAGTCCGGCGATGGCCCGTTCTTGACGCCGCGAATCAGGCGTCCGGCGAAAACCGGGCAGGCGTTTTCAGCACCCGACGGGAATTCCAGCTTGATGCCGATGGGGCTTTCGAACTTGCCCTGCACCGGCGGGAAATTGCCCTCACGCAAACGTCCGAGGCCCGCCGCCGCGAGATCGCGTGCGACACCGTAGACGCCTAGGCAATCCGGGCGGTTCGGCGTGATCGCGATTTCGATGACGGGATCATTGCGGCCCAAAACTTCAGCCGCCGGCGTGCCGACCTTCCAGTCGCCTTTCAGGTCGATGATGCCCTCATGCTCGTCGGAGAGTTCAAGCTCGCGCTCCGAACACATCATGCCGTTCGATTCGACGCCGCGGATTTTCGTCGGCTTCAGCACCATGCCGTTGGCTGGGATAGTCGCGCCGGGCGGTGCAAACACACCGGTCAGTCCCGCGCGCGCGTTCGGCGCGCCGCAGACCACCTGCAACTGCTTCACTTCGCCTTCGACCAGTGCTTCGACCTTCAGCACCTGCAGCTTGTCGGCGTCGGGATGCGGCTTTGCTTCCAGCACCTTGGCGACGGTGAAGACGCCGAGTTTCTTCGCCGGGTCTTCGACGCCTTCGACCTCGAGGCCGAGCATGGTCAGGCGTTCGACGATCTCGTCGAGCGTTGCTTCCGTTTCGAGCGGCTGTTTCAGCCAGGACAGTGTGAACTTCACGACGAGAGCCCTCCCGCCAGTGTCGGCACATCCAGCGCCGAGAAGCCGTAATGGCGCAGCCAGCGCAGATCGGCCTCGAAGAAGGCGCGCAGGTCCGGGATGCCGTATTTCAACATCGCGATGCGGTCGATCCCCATGCCGAAGGCGAAGCCCTGATATTTTTCCGGGTCGATGCCGGCGGCGCGCAGCACGTTCGGGTGAACCATGCCGCAGCCGAGAATTTCCAGCCAGTCGTCGCCCTCGCCGATGCGGATTTCATTGCCGAGGCGCGCGCAGCGCACATCGACTTCCATCGACGGTTCGGTGAAGGGGAAGAAGGAGGGACGCATGCGCAGTTCGACGCCGTCCACCTCGAAGAAGGCGCGCAGGAATTCCTCCAGCGTCCATTTCAGATGGCCCATATGCGTCGTCTCGTCGACGACAAGGCCCTCGATCTGGTGGAACTGCGGCGTGTGCGTCTGGTCGCTGTCATTTCGATAGGTGCGGCCGGGGCAGATGAATCGGAAGGGCGGCTTGCCCGCTTCCATGGTGCGCACCTGCACCGGGCTCGTATGCGTGCGCAGCAGCATGCGTGAGCCATCCGCCTTCGGCTCGAAATAGAAGGTGTCGTGCATTTCCCGCGCCGGATGGCCTTCGGGGAAATTCAGAGCACCGAAATTATAGTGATCCGTCTCGATGTCCGGGCCCTGCTCCACCGCAAAGCCCATATCGGCGAAAATCGCGACGACCTCGTCCCACACCTGGCTGAGCGGATGAATGCGGCCGGCCTCCAGCGCATTCTCGCGCACGGGCAGCGTCACGTCGATCTTCTCGCCCGCGAGCCGCGCTTCCAGCGCCTGCTCGTGCAGCGCCTGTTTGCGCTGGCCAAGCGCCTCCGTCAGCCGGTCTTTCAGACCGTTGAGCTTCGGGCCCATCTCCTTGCGCTCGTCCGGCGACATGGAGCCGAGGCCCTTCATCAAATCGGAGACGCGGCCCTTCTTGCCGAGCGCGGCCACGCGCACGGCTTCCAGCGTATCGCTGTCCACCGCATCGGCGATGGCTCTCGCGAATTCCGCTTCGAGCTTTTCGAGATCGTCGGTCATGGTTTCACCGGCTCAGGATCGTTTCGCGCAATCGGGTTCACTCAAACCGCCGGGCCCTGCATCTGTGCAGGCATCCCGGACCATGAGGGAAACGGCGTGCGAACGAATGTCGACCGGCGATCCGCCTCACCCCCGAGATGCGCCCGCGCAAAATCGCGCGGGCTCTCGACGGGTGACTGGCTCTGACGTCAGGCTTCAGTCTGTTCCGGCACTCTTACTTGAGTGCGGCCTGCGCCTGCTCGACCAGAGCCTTGAAGGCCTCGGGCTCATGGATGGCGATGTCGGAGAGAACCTTGCGGTCCACCTCGATGCCAGCCTTGGCGAGGCCGTCGATAAATCGCGAATAGGTCAGGCCGTGCTCGCGGACACCGGCGTTGATGCGCTGGATCCAGAGGGCGCGGAAATTGCGCTTTCTGGTGCGGCGGTCGCGATAGGCATATTGGCCGGCCTTCTCGACGGCCTGGTTGGCCGTGCGGAAGGCGTTCTTGCGACGGCCGTAATAGCCCTTCGCCTTTTTGATGATCTTGCGGTGGCGGGCGTGTGCTGTAACGCCCCTTTTGACGCGCGACATGTTTTCAAATCCTCTTCAGGTGTTCCGGTTCACGCGTAAGGCATGAAGTTTTTGATCACGCGCGCGGCATCGGCATCAGCCATAATCGTGGTGCCGCGCTTGTTCCGGATCTGCTTGTTGGTCCGCTTGATCATCCCGTGACGCTTGCCGGTCTGACCGCGCTTGACCTTGCCTGAAGCGGTAAGTTTGAAGCGCTTCTTGGTCCCGCTCTTGGTCTTCAGTTTGGGCATTTTGCTCTCCGTGTTCTAAAGGAACCCGCGCTGAAGACCTTGAATTCATTGAAGAATTCGAGATATGGGCGGGTCCGGGTCTTGGCATACGGGCGGCCACGGCATGCCCTACAAGCCGGGCGGCCCCGAAGGCGCGGATTTATAAGGGAAAAAGCCGCGAGGTCAAGCACGAGGCGGCAGTTTCCAGCCATCCGCATGATTGACGCGCATGAGGCATGCGCATAACATATGCGCATGCCAAAGAAAGCCGTCAATCTCAGCATCGATGCCGACCTCCTCGCCAAGGCGCGGGCGCTGGATATCAATCTTTCCGCGACCTTCGAAGAAGTGCTGCGAACCCGCGCCCGCGAGGAAGAGCGCAAACGCTGGGTAGAGGAAAACCGGGACGCCATCGAAGCTTTCAACCGCCGGATCGAGCGAGACGGTGTATGGAGCGACGGCCTTCGCCGTTTCTAGGAAACGGGTGAATGGCGCAATTCGATGTCTATCGGAACAGGAATGCCGCCAGCCGCGAGGCCATTCCATACTTCCTGCTTTTGCAACACGAGGTGATCGAGACGCGGGCCCTGCGCGTCGTTGTCCCTCTCGTTCCGCTATCGCGGGCTGAACTGCCTATCAGCCGCCTGAACCCGATTTTCGAAATCGAGGGAAGAAAGCTCATTCTCTCGACGCTGGAAATCGCGGGCATATCGACATCGTTCCTCGGCGGCGACATTGTGGCGTCGCTCTCTCACCGCAGGGACGAAATCATCGCCGCTATCGATTTTCTCGTGACGGGTATCTAGAGGAATTTTCATGAGCCGCTTTTTCGGAAATGTCTGCCAGAACGGCTATGTCGTGCGCGACATCGAAGCCGCGTTGAAGCACTGGACGGAAGTGCTCGGCGTCGGGCCCTTCTATTATATCGACCGCGTGCAATGCGACTGGTTCACCTACAAGGGCGAGCCGTCCCCCGTCGAAATGAGCATCGCGCTCGGCAATACGGGCGACCTCCAGATCGAGCTCATCCAGCAGCGCAACGACGCGCCCTCAATGTATATGGATTTCCTGAATGCGGGCCGCGAGGGCCTGCAGCACATGTCCTACTGGACGCAGAATTATCAGGCCGATTACGACCGCGCGCTCGCCGCAGGCTACAAGGTCGGCCATGAAGGACAGATCGGCGGGCCACAGGGCCGCTTCGTCTATTTCGATACCGAGACGCATCCCGGCACGGTGATCGAGATGTCGGATATCAGCGGCGGCAAGGGCAAATTCTTTGAACACATTCGCAAGGCCGCCATCGGCTGGGACGGGACGGATCCGGTGAGGCCCGTCCGCTGACGAGCCTCACCGCCGGTCCGTTTAGCCGCAACGAAGATTCGTGATGTTGCCATCCTCGTCCAGCTCGACATTCAGCCGGTCGTCGCGGAAGTCCTGCGTGACCGCGTCTCCGGGACGGATCACACGCACTGTCTCGATGCCCTCCCGGGCTTCGATCGCGTCCTTGGCCTCTTCATAAGGCTGGCCAACCCATACGCCCAGTCCGTCATCGCCTGCGGCGGCTTCGCAATCATTGGCGGCGTCGCCCGTACCGGCGATTGTCTCGGCGTCGGTGCCTTCGGCGGCAGCTTCCTCACCCATCGACATGTCGCCCGCAGGCAGGTCGCTGCCCGGCGTCTGGCTTTCGGGCATATCTGTCGAAGGCGTCGTGTTGTCCACCATGCCCGTGCTTCCCGGCGCGGCCTGACCAGGCTGGTTCGTCAACGGAACGGCACTGTCCGGAGACTGCATTTCTCCCGGCGCGGTCTGCGCGTTTTCGTTCTCGTTGGGGTCGTCACATGCGGCCACTGCCAGCAGGCCGGCGACCGCCACCGTTCCGAGCAAATATTTCAGCGAATGCTTCATGGTTTTCTCCCGTTTGAGTTGCTCTTCGGAGGAGCGCCCGCGGCGCTATCTAGCCGCATTCCACATCGCGAACGATGGATGCAGCGTCGAGTGTCACATTCAGCCGATGGGGGTCGTAATCCATGGTCACGACGTCGCCCGGACGGATGATGCGAATTCTTTCAATTTCGCCCATCACCACAATGTCGCGCTGGGCCTTTTCGTATGCTTCACCGTGCCAGCGTGCGCGATGGGTCGCCGCGAGGGAATCGCAGCTGCGTTCGGATATCGCGCGCTCGGCACCCGCACCGGGTTTCGCCGTCCGCGCCACCTGACCGCCCGAATGGCAGGCGGCCAAGGATAGAAAAGCCATTGTCATGGCCACAGGCAGGATGACGCCTCCAAGGCCTCTTCCTGTCATCGCACGCCTCCTTCGGCTCTTGCCGGCCCTTGTGAACTGCTCACCATAAATGCGCGCAGCCGCAAGATGTTCCACGACCCTGGCCATTTTGTGGCCGTGGCCGCGAATTTGCTGCGATCCAGGGGGTTGGCGGGGGACGCGTTCTATTCGGCGGGGCCTGCCTTGTCCTCATACATCTCGTCATAACTCCGTTGCCAGATTAGCCTTGAGCCGTCTTCACGGCCGAGCATCCCGATCGGATCGGCATTGTCGACATGACCGTAAAGGCCGCGATAGACCGAATAGCCGCAGAGTTCTTGCAACCGGCGCGGAAATTTCCGCGCTTCCTCAAGCGGGATTCCGAGTTGCTGGTTCTCCTGCTGGCGTATGAAGCCGGCGCAATAGTAGTTCGCAACGCAGAAGCGGCGCTCCTTCGAGCGGTTGTTGCCGCCCGCATGCCAAAGACTGCCATGCCAGAACAACACCGAACCCGCAGGCATTTCACCCGCCACCGTGTCCATCTCCATATCGTAGTCCGGCATGCCGCTCGCCTTGTGGCTTCCGGGCACGAGGCGCGTAGCGCCATTCTCTTCCGTGAAATCGGAGATCGCCCAGACGCAATTCAGCGTGAAAGGCTGGTGCGGTTTCGGCACCGGAATCAGCTGATCGTCAGCATGCAGAGGTTGCGCGCCCTGGCCTGGGCAGAGCGTTATGGAGCTCACCGAAGAGACCTGAAGTTCCTCATCGAGCACCTTCTCGGCAAAAGGCAGTGTTGCTTCATGGATCGGTATCTTCCAGAAGGTGGGTCCATGCGCCAGCAGGTTGTAGATGCGGACCGTCTGCTTGCCCTCGAAGTCGGTATCCCGGAATCCCATGTTGTTATCGCGTTCAACGCGAAGCAGTTCCTCGCGGATTTCCGATACCAGTTCCGGCTCGATCACGTTCTCGAAGATCACATACCCATCACGCTCGAAATCCGCGAATTTCGCTTCGAGATCAATACCCCTTCCCTTGGTCACCGCTTTCCTCCCCTTGTTTTGCGTTTTCCGGCCTTTCCAGGCCGTTCGGCAAAACGCTATCGCCAAAAGCGGAGGTCTGCCCCCGCGTTTCATGCAGGGTCAGAGGCGTTCCGGGCTTTTCAAGTCTTTGCAATCAGCTGCTGCAGCGACTTCTTCACGCCCGTCCAGTTGGCGCCGAGCGCCGTCTCGACGTCATCTTGTGCCTTGCGCCACAGGGGCAGCGCCTGGGTCAGCTTCTTCCGTCCCGCCTTGGTGAGGACGAGCCCGAGCGAACGGCCTTCACCTGTCGGGGCCGCCTCGATCAGCCCGTCATCTTCCAGAAGCTTCACATTGCGCACGAGGCTCGAGCGCTCCAGCGCCAGATGATCCGCAAGCGCCGTCATGGATTTCGCGCTGCCCTCGGCAATTGCAATCAACAGCGTGAATTGCGTGATCTTGAGACCGGAAGGCTTCAGCGCCTTGTCATAGGCGCGTGTCAGCTTTCGCGCGGCCATCCGCGCGCGCAAGGCCGCGCAGTTCTCGCGGACTTCAGCTTCGAGTGCGGCGGTTTCGGTCAATGGATGGCTCCCCCTTCGTGTAGATACACGATACCTTTGCCCGCGCTCCCGTGCAATATGGGGGCGCGGGCGAAGGAGGAGACTAGTCCGCCGCGCTTGTCTGGTTGACCTGTGCCTGCTTCACCGAAGCCTTCACCACCGGCACCTCGTCCCGCTCCAGCGGCTTCATCCAGTTTTTCCGTTTCAGCGCCGCCTCGATGTAAGGCGCAAGCTCCGCCTGTTTCCTTGCCTCGCGCTCGGCCGCTTCCTTCTTGAACTCCGGCATTACCTTGGCGGCGAAGAGCTCCAGCGATTCGCAGATATCCGAATGCTTGTTGCGGCCTGCCTGCTGCATGAAAATCACCTGGTCGACGCCCGCATCCCGGAACGCGCGCAGATGGGCGCGCATGTCGTCCGGCGTGCCGATGCCGGTGGCGATGGCCTCCGCGCGTTTTGCCGCGTCGATCACTTCCTGCGTACGGTTGCCGCGCGCCTTGATGTAGTCGCCCCACATATCCGTCCGGCCCGGTATCGTGTCATGCGCGACAAGCGCGTTCAGCGCATAGCCGAAAAATTCGAAGCCTTCATGGCCGCGGCGGATCGCTTCGGCCCGGTCTTCATGCAGCGAGAAATTCGACACCATGGCGATGTTGGCGTTCACCGTATGGCCGATCGGCTTGCACTCTTCCGATTTGATGATGCCGTAATAGATTTCCGACCAGGCTTTCGCTTCTTCCGGATCGACGAAGGAGAAGGCAAGCGCGCCGACGCCGAGCGATGCCGCGACGCGGATCGTGTCGCGGTTGGTGCAGGCCATCCACATCGGCGGATGCGGCTTCTGCACCGGCTTCGGCAGCACGTTGCGGCAGGGCATGGAGAAGTATTTTCCCTCGAAGCCGGGATAAGGCTCATGCACCATCATGTTGGCGATCTGCTCGCCGGCTTCGATGGCCATGGCGCGCTTTTCTTTCGCGGGAATGTTGAAGCCGCCGAGCTCCAGCCGCGTCGCGCCCTCGCCGATGCCGAATTCGACGCGCCCATTCGACATGATGTCGAGCGTTGCAAGGCCCTCGGCGGTGCGGGCAGGGTGGTTGTAATTCGGAATCACCTGCCGGATGCCATGACCGAGGCGGATGTTCTTTGTCACCGACGCGGCGGCGGCGAGGAAAACCTCA
The DNA here is from genome assembly GCF_000017565.1 of Parvibaculum lavamentivorans DS-1. Lineage (NCBI taxonomy): Bacteria > Pseudomonadati > Pseudomonadota > Alphaproteobacteria > Hyphomicrobiales > Parvibaculaceae > Parvibaculum > Parvibaculum lavamentivorans. The sequence goes on along the minus strand of NC_009719.1, from coordinate 232,156 downwards.
GGCGAGGAGGAGTGCGAATATTCATCGAGGAAGTGATGCTCCACCTCCCATGCGTGGTCGAAGCCGAGCTTGTCGGCCAGCACGATCTGCTCCAGAGCTTCATGAAACAGGCGGTGCTCGTCGCCTTCGTTCCAGGGCCTCGGCAGCTGCAGCTCGTAAAATACTCCGAATTTCATGACGTACTCTCCCCTTCCGCGTTTCTTTCCGCGCGTGCGGCTTCTGGGTCCGCGAGGCGGTTTTGATTGCCGTTCGGCATTTCCGGTGGGAGAGAGTGTAGCCTCAACAAGGCAGGAGGCGACAGGCCGGAGCGCGCATCTATGCGGCGCGCGCGGCAGCTTCCGCAGCGTTAGCGGTCTTCAAGGCGGCTCTTCTAGAGCTGGTGCCGGGCGCGGGAGGCCCGGTTTGCCAGTTCCTGCGCGGCAGCCTGGCGCCGCAAGGCACCCATGTCCGTTTCCAGAACACGGCGCAGTTCGTCGTCCGAATAAAGGCACATGTCCACCGGGCCAGTCGTTTCGATGGCACGGCGCATCACATCGGATGATTCATAAAAGGAACGTCTGCGGCGTTTGCGGCCACTGAGCCTTCGCCAAATTGTCGATATAGCCATCTGTTCACCGGTCTTGTCGTGGACACACATCGCGCCCTACCCAGGTCCGGCGTTCCAATCCCCGCCGCCTGGCACTCAACAAAGCCTCAGGCGATCGAACTTTTCTGGCAGCGATTCAGAATACACCGGGTAGCGCTGCAACGCCAGATGTCAGCATGGGAAAGCTACGAACCCCGTACGGCGATTTCGTGACCGTACTCCGGCGATTTCTTGCCCTGTTTATATGGTGAAAAACCGCGATGGACGGCGGCGGCACGTGACAGATAGTCTCGTTTCGCAACAAATCGGGGAGACATTCATGACGAAGCCGCTTCAGGTAGCGCATCGCGGCGGGGCGGGGCTCTGGCCGGAAAACACGATGGCGGCTTTCGAGCGCGCAATCGACGCTGGCGCCGACGGCATCGAGCTCGATGTGCATCTCACGCGCGACGGCAAGCTCGTCGTGCATCACGACGAGAGCCTGAAGCCCGCCATTGCGCGCGGTCCCGGCGGCGACTGGGTGGCGCGCCCGACCCCTCTCCTCAAGGATCTCACCGCCGCCGAACTCGCCGCCTATGATGTCGGCAGGCTGAAGCCCGGCGCCGGCTACAGCGCGCGCTATCCCGAGCAGATGCCGGTCGACGGCGCGCGCGTGCCGCTTCTCGCCGAGGTCTATGAGCTGGTGAAGGCGCGCGCCGAACCCGGCTTCCGTCTCTATGTGGAACTGAAGACCGCTCTTCTCGATCTCAGCCAGTCCGCCGATCCGGTCGAACTCGCGGATGCCGCCGTCGCGCTGACGCGGGAACATGAACTCGACGAGACCATCACCTTCGTCTCCTTCGACTGGCGGGCCCTTGCCCGGGCGAAGGAAGTGGCGCCCGGCATTCTCAACGCCTTCACGACGCTCCCTTTCTTCCATCTCGATCCGGAAGACCCCTCCGCCGTGCGCGACAAGCCGGGCTCGGAAGACGAGGCCTATCGCCGCGCCTCCGCCTCCGGCGCGCCCTGGGTCGCCGGGTTCGACTGGCGGGCGCAGAAGGGCGCCAGCTTTGCCGAGAGGATGCTGCGCGCCATCGCCGCCGCGCCCGCCGATGGCTGGTTCGCATGGCATGGCGATGCGACAGCCGACACCGCCGCGCTGGCGCACGAGCTTGGCCTCGCCGTCTCCTGCTGGACGGTCGATGAGGAAGCGGAGATGGAGCGGCTGGCGGCGCTCGGCGTCGAGGCAATCCTGACCGACCGGCCGGACCGCCTTTCAAGGCTCTTCGCCAAATGAAAAAAGGCCCGGTGAAAAACACCGGGCCTTCTTTCCTGCCGTCCGGCAGCCGTTATTTCGGCGCCAGCACCATGATCATCTGCCGGCCTTCGAGCCGGGGGTAGAGTTCGACCTTCGCGATCGGCTCGACCTCTTCCTTGACCTTGTTCAGCAGCACCATGCCGAGTTCCTGATGCGCCATTTCGCGGCCGCGGAAGCGCAGGGTGACTTTCACCTTGTCGCCTTCCTCGAAGAAGCGAAGCATCGCGCGCATCTTGACCTCGTAGTCATGCGTGTCGATGTTCGGGCGCATCTTGATTTCCTTGACCTCGACGGTCTTCTGTTTCTTGCGCGCCTCGTTGGCCTTCTTCTGTGCCTGGTATTTGAATTTCCCGTAGTCGAGAAGCTTGCACACGGGAGGCTTCGCGTTCGGCGATACCTCAACCAGATCGAGGCCGGCCTCTTCAGCCATCCTGATCGCTTCATCGGTGGGAATAACGCCGCGCTTTTCGCCCTCGGCGTCAATGAGCAACACGGTCGGCTCATCGATCATGTCGTTTATGCGCGGGCCCTCTCTGGTGGGCGGCGCCTGCATCGGTCTGCGAGCTATGAACTCTTCTCCTTCTGATGGTCCGGCCGCCACTGGCGGCGGCGAAAGCCAAGGGGCTCTCTGCCGGACGTTGTTGTTCCCGCACAGCTATAGATTTGAAGCCGGTTCCCCGCAAGTCAAGAAAGGAGGCCGGTTTCGGCGGCTAAGCGCGGATTTGGCGTCATATGGTGCCATTGTGGCCTTGGCCACACACACAGGCGGAGAAATACCGTCATGCGGCTCCCCTCCAGATCATAGATATGTCCCGGCGATGCCCAGGACAAGCGCCGCGCCCGCGCCAGAAAGGCCGAAGCGCCCCTGACCGCGCCATCGTCCCAGATTTCATCGGCGAGGGCGTGGTGCGCTCCCGCTGCCTCCCGCCTTGTCAGCAGCAGAAGCCGGACGCCGGGGTGGCTTTCGCGGATCGCCTTCAGGCCTGCCTCGGCGTGGGCTTCGCCGCCGGCGCCAAACCAGAGCGCGATGACGGGCTTGCTCATGCGCTCCGCATCCGTCCGATCAGCCCTGCGTAAATCTCGAGCGTCGTCCGGCACATCGTGTCGACGGAATAATGCGTAGCGGCGTTTGCGTAGCCGCGGGCGCCCATCGCCGCGCGGCCCTCCGGCCCCATCGCCAGCATCCGGGCCATTGCATCGGCAAGCGCAGCGGCATCGTTCGGCTTCACGCGGAAGCCCGTCTCGCCCTCGATCACCGTCTCTCGCTGGCCGCCCGCATCGCTGACGATCACCGGCCTCGACGCCGCCTGCGCCTCGACCGCCGTCCGGCCGAAAGGTTCTGGCTCTATCGAGGGCGACAGAACGACATCCGCCAGCGCATAGGCCGCCGCCATGTCGTCGCCATGCCCGGCCAGCCGCACCCGCGCGCCGAGGCCGGCATCGGCAATCGCCTTTTCGAGTTCCGCCGTGTAGCCGTCGCGGCCTTGCGCGTCTCCCGCCAGCAGCAGCGTGAAGTCCGCCCCACCGCGCCCGGCAAGCAGCCGCGCCGCCTCGATGGAAACCGCCTGCCCTTTCCATCGCGTCAGCCGCGCCGGATGGAGAAATACCGTTCCCGCGTCTTCGCCGATCCCCCAGCGCCCGCGCAGTGCCTCCATGCGGGAGGGCGTCACGGCAGCAAAGCTTTCGATATCGACGCCGCGCGGCACCGTGAAGATGCGCGCCTCGTCCGGTGCGTGAACGGCGCGAATGCTGTCGGCTGTATAGGACGAGTTCGCGATCACCGCATCGCCCCGTACCATCACGGAATTGTAGAAAACCTTCAGGCGCGGCTTGGTGTGGACGCGCGAATGATAGGTGGTGACGAAAGGCACGCCCGCGCGCCGCGAGGCCGCCAGCGCGCTCCATGCCGGCGCGCGGCTTCGCGCATGAACGAGATCGACGCCTTCGCGAGCGACGATCCGCGCCAGCCGCTCGACATTGAGCGCCATGACCACCGGATTCTTCGAATGCATCGCCATGTCGATATGTTCGGCGCCTGAGACGATCAGTTCCGGCACCATGCGTCCGCCCCGGCTCGCGACGATGGCCCGCCCGCCGGCCATCATCACGGCGCGCGCCACATCGAGCGTCGTGCGTTCCGCACCGCCGGTTTCAAGGGCGGGAACGACCTGCAGGATCACCGGCTTCGGCGACAGGGTTTCGAAAGGATTGGACACGCGGCTATCTCTGTTGGATGTATGGTTTGTATGCAATGACGGCACGCCAAAAGCGACAATGACCGACAGCACAACGCCCCGCAAGCTCGACCGCCCCGGCCATGATGGCAGCGCAAGCGAAAGCCTCGCCTGTCTGGTCGATGCGCCTCGGCACCCTTCGGGTCCGACAGGCCTCACCTGGCTCGGCGGTTTCAAGTCCGAAATGACCGGCACCAAGGCGGCGGCACTCGCCGATTGGGCGCGCGCGGCAGACCGGCACCTTCTTCGCTTCGATTATTACGCGCATGGCGCTTCCTCCGGCGACTTCGCCCGCGCAACCGTGACGCGATGGCTCGACGATGCGCTCTGCGCCATCGACGCACTCGCGCAAGGCCCGCAAGTGCTGATCGGTTCCAGCATGGGCGGCTGGATGGCGCTGCTCGCGGCGCTGGCGCGTCCCGAACGCGTGAAGGCACTCGTCCTCATCGCTCCCGCGCCGGACTTCACCGAAGAACTGATGTGGAAGGGCTTTTCGGACGAAATAAAATCCGTCCTCGCGCGTGACGGCATCTACCGCGAACCGTCCGACTACAGCGACGAACCCTACGAGATCACGATGCGGCTGATCGAGGATGGGCGGAACCATCTCCTGCTCGGCGAGAAGATCCCGCTCGCCATCCCCGTCCGCATCCTGCAGGGCATGGCCGACCCCGACGTCCCCTGGCAACACGCCATGCGCCTCGTCGATGCGCTTGCAAGCAGCGACGTCACCATCAATCTCGCCAAATCCGGCGACCACCGGCTCTCAACGCCAGTCGACCTCGCAAGGTTGACGGAAACGATTGAAGCTCTGCTGAAAGAGATCGAGCGATAAGAAAACTCCTTCTCTTCCCACCCTCCCCACGGGGAGGGTGGAAGAAAAGGAAGCGAGCAGCGGATCAATCGACCTGGGGCAGCATCCGGTCGGCCTTGCGGAAATAGGCCTTGGCGTAGTTCAGCAATTCGCCGTCGCCCGGATGGTCGACCGTCTCGATGCCGACGACATGATCCGCCACCGAACCATGCTTCGCCTGCAGCCGTTTCAGGAAACCGAGTTTCGCATTTGCCGGACCGACGATCAGAATTTCTCCGATCCCTTCAAGCTTCGCCGCAACTTCATCGAAGAAGCCGGTGTCTTCCGAGGCGCGCCAGCTCGCATGGCCGGAAAACTGTGCATGTTTTCGGGTGGCGGCATGTTTCAACACCACCTTGTCGGTCTTCGCATCGTCGGCATTGAATTCGAGAATGCGGGCTTCGTGATGGTCGATCCAGACGACCGCGTGAAAATGATGGCTCATGACACCTCCGATGAACACGCTTCACTATACGAGGCGAGGAGGCCGCCTATCCTGCGGCAGAATGGCCTGCGTCACAGCGTACCGAGCAGCGCCTTCAAGCCCTCGCGATAGGTCGGATAGCGCAGATCATAGCCCAATTCCTCGTGAAGACGCACATTGGAAACGCGGCGCGAGGCGGCATAGAAGCTCCGCGCCATCGGCGAAAGATCAGCCGTCTCATAAGGCACTTCCAGCGGCGGCTCGCGGCCAAGCAGTTCCGCCGCATAGGCCACAACTTCATGCGCGGGGGCGGGTTCGTCGTCGCAGACATTGTAGATCGCGCCCGGCCGCTTCTTTGCCATCGAGGCTTCGAGCACGCCCGCAATATCCTCCACATGAATGCGCGAGAAAATCTGCCCTTCCTTCACGATCCGCTTCGCCGTGCCGTCGATCACGCCTTGAAGCTGGTTGCGTCCCGGCCCGTATATGCCGGCCAGCCGGAATATATGGAGCGGCAGCCCGGTCTCGCGCGCGAAGGCCTGCCAGCCGGCTTCCGCGCTCGCCCGCCTGTCGCTCCTCGCCACGGCCGGGTCGAGCGGCGTCTCCTCCGTCACCCAGCCGCCCTGCCGGTCGCCATAGACGCCGGTGGTCGAAAGATAGCCCGCCCATTCGATCCGGGGTGCGAGCCGGCGAAGCGCGTCGCGATGCGCGGCCAGCACCGGGTCGCCCGCTTCCGCTGGCGGCGTCGAGATCAGCAGATGCGTGGTGCCGTCAAGCGCCTGCTCCGCGTCCCGCAGCGGCAAGCCGCTGTCGAAAAGAAAAGCCTCGATGCCCGCCTCGCGGAGCCGCGCCGCCTTCTCTTCGCTCCTGCAAGTGCCCGCCACAGCAAAGCCGCGTCCGGCAAGGCGGCTGGCAAAGACCCGCGCGCTGAAACCCATACCGAAACAGAAAAGCCGTTTGCCACTCATTTCGTCTGACCATTCTTTCACTTGCAAGACGTCCGCCGCTGGCAGAGCTTATGCCACATGAAACGCATCCCGTATTTCTTTCCGCCTTTTCTCGCTGTCGTTTTCCTTCTCGGCGCGGCCCGTGCCGAAGCGCCGGAGCCGGATTACGACGCCTGCATCGCGCTCGTCCAGCCGGACCCGACCGCCGCGCTCGAAATGGCGCAGAAGTTGAAGCTCAAGGGCGGCGAGGATGAAGCAGGCGGCATGCATTGCGAGGCCCTGTCTCTGATGGAACTTGGCCGGGCGGATGAAGCGGGCAGCGCCTTTTTCGATCTCGCCGAACGCATGTTGCGCGCGGATGACGAGTTGCGCTCGCCGATCTATGCGCAGGCGGGCGATGCCTGGGCGATTGCCGGTTCGCCGAAACTCGCGCTGCGTGCCTATGACAACGCCATCGCCCGGGTGCCCGACGATCCGACCTATTACGCAGGCCGCGCCCGCGTGAAGGCCATCGCGAAGGATTGGGAGGGCGTGCGCGACGACGCGGCCGAAGCTCTTGCGCTCGATCCCCATTATCCCGAGCCGATGATGCTGCGCTCGGCGGCAAACCGCATATTGGGTCATCCGCGCGCGGCACTGGTCGACGCCAATCGCGCGGTGGAGCTTCGCCCGCACAATCTCGATGCGCTGCTGGAGCGCGGCCTCGTTCACAAGGCACTGGGCGACAAGCCGGGCGCATGGGGCGATTGGAGCACGCTGCTGCGCTATGCGGGGCAGACCGGGCAGGAGAACCATCCGGCCGCCATCGCCGCGCGGGATTATCTCAAGGAATAGCGCCACTCCTCGCGCACCGCCTCGTCGGCTTCCGCTTGCAGCGCCGTCTCTGCGCGGGCGCGCAGAATATCTCCCTGCCCAAGCTGCGCCAGCGCCCATACCGCCATCGCGCGGACAAGCGGCGAGGCATCCTCGAGCAGCGCCGTCGTCACGGGCACAAGCGACGGATCGCCGGAATTGCCGATGGCGATCAGCACATTCCTCACAAAACGATCGCGGCCGATCCGTTTCACAGGCGAGCCCGAAAAGAAAGCGCGGAACGCGGCATCGTCCAGCCGCGCGAGGTCCGAAAGCAGCGGCGCGCGCAATTCATCGCGCGGATGAAACGCTTCCTCGCGCGCGCGGTTCGCGAATTTGTTCCAGGGGCAGACGGCGAGACAATCGTCGCAGCCATAGATGCGGTTGCCCATCGGCTCACGGAACTCGCGCGCGATGTGTCCCTTGTGCTCGATGGTGAGATAGGAAATGCAGCGCCGCGCATCGAGTTCGTAAGGCGCGGGAAAGGCTTTCGTCGGACAGGCATCGAGACAGCGGCGGCACTCGCCGCAGCGGTCGTCATGCCGTTTGTCGGCTTCGAAATCGAGCGTGGTGAAGATCGAGCCGAGAAAGAACCACGAGCCGAGGGTGCGCGAGACGAGGTTCGTGTGCTTGCCCTGCCAGCCGAGCCCGGCCGCTTCCGCCAGCGGCTTCTCCATCACGGGTGCCGTATCGACGAAGACCTTCACCTCGGCGCCGCTCGTTTTGGCGAGCCAGCGCGCCACCTGTTTCAGCCGCTTCTTGACGAGGTCGTGATAGTCGCGGTTCTGCGCGTAAACGGAGATCGCCGCCCGGTCGCGATGGCCGAGAATTTCCAGCGGGTCGGTGTCCGGCCCGTAATTCATCGCCAGCATGATGACGGATTTCGCTTCCGGCCAGAGCGTCGCGGGCGCCGCGCGCCGTGCCGCCGTCTCGGCCATCCAGTCCATGTTGCCGTGGCGGCCCTCCACCAGCCACTCATCGAGCCGCGCCGGCAGATCGCCCCTCGCATCGGCGCGCGCGATGCCGACATCGTCGAAGCCCGCCTCCTTCGCGCGGGCGAGAAGCTCGCCGCGCAATGCGTTCAGGTCTTTCGCGCGATCAGAAATCGAGATTGGCATAGAGTTTCGGCGGCGGCATTCCGGCGACGTGATCGGCGAGCAACTGGCGGAAGCCTGGGCGCGACTTGATCTTCACATACCAGTCCTTCGCGCCCTGATACTGCGCCCAGGGCACGTCGCCGACATAATCGAGGCAGGAGAGATGCGCGGCGGCGGTGAGGTCGGCCAGCGTCATCTCCTCGCCCGCGAGCCAGTTCCGCTCTTCCATCAGGAAGCAGATATAGTCGAGGTGATAGCGCAGATTATGCAGCGCCGCGCGCACCACAACCATGTCGGGCGCGCCGCCGCCTTCGGCCGAACTGAGGAAACGCCGCGTCACCTTCTCGAAGATCAGCCCGTCGGACACCTCCACCGCGAATTTGCGGTCGAACCAGTCGATGAGGCGCCGCATCTCCGCGCGCGCATGCGGGTCCGACGGCATCAGCTTCACATCCGTCGAGGTTTCCTCCAGATATTCCGTGATCGGCGTCGCGCCGCAAATCGGCTCCGCCTCGTCCTCCACCAGCACCGGCACTTCGCCGGCCGGGTTGAGCATCAGGAATTCGCGGCGGCGCTCCCAGTCGCGCTCTTCCACCAGCTCGAATTCGAGGTTCTTTTCCGTCAGGGCAAGGCGCACCTTGCGGCAGGCGGGTGAAATCGGCATGTGGTAAAGCTGGCGCATGGACTCGCGTTTCTATTTGCTTCTTTTGGCCGCCGTCTTTCCGGCGGCGAGTTCGTCGATGATCGGGCAGTCGGGCCTGTCGTCGCCGTGGCATTTCCGGGTCAGGGTGGCGAGGGTTTCGCGCATCGCGCGCAAGCCGTCGATCTTGCCGTCGATTTCCTCCATATGCATCTCGGCGATCGCCTTCACGTCGGCGCTGGAGCGGCTGCGGTCGCGGTAAAGCGCGAGGAGATCGCGGCATTGCGCCACCGTGAAGCCCAGCGAACGGGCGCGCGCAACAAAGCGCAGCGTATGGACATCCTCTTCCGTATAGGCGCGATAGCCGTTGGCGCTCCTGTCCGCGCTCTCGATCAGCGCGATGTCTTCGTAATATCGAATGGTCTTCGCGGGCACGCCGGAGCGTGCCGCCGCCTCGCCGATATTCATGGCCTTGTCTTCAACTCGCGTTGGCGTTCTCGAACTGTCCCGTCCGGCGGAACCTGTAGAGATAAGTGGGCAGCACGACTTCGGCGGCTGTCGGCGCGAGGCCGAGGCCCTGCAGCGTCCGGCCTTCCGCCTTCGCCTCCTCGCTCACCACATTGTCGATGGTGAGAAGGCGCACCTGGTCGGGCGTCAGCGGCGGGTTGGGAATGAACTGCGTGAACATGGCCATCAGCTTCGCGACCCATACCGGCATCGGCAGCAGCAGCGTCCTGCGGCCGATTTCGCGCCGTGTCAATTCCATCAGTTCACGGAAGGTCAGCACTTCCGGCCCGCCGAATTCATAGACGCGGCCGGAAAGCCCCTCGCCTTCGAGAATTTGCACGACGCCTTCGGCGACATCCTTCACGTAAACGGGTTGCAGCCGCATCGTGCCGCCGCCGATCAGCGGCAGCGCGGGAAAGAGCCGCGCCAGCGCCGCGAAACGGTTGAAGAAGCTGTCCCCCGGCCCGAACACGATCGAGGGCCGCACGATCGCCGCATCCGGCATCGCGTCCCGCACCGCCTTCTCGCCCAGCGCCTTGGTGCGCCCGTAATGCGAGGCGCTTTCCTCGTCCGCGCCGATGGCCGAAATATGGATCAGGCGGCCGCAGCCTGCTTCCGCCGCCGCGCGCGCAACGCGGCCCGCGCCTTCCGCCTGCACGGCGTCGAATGTCTGCTTGCCGGTTTCGTGGAGAATGCCGACAAGGTTCACCACGGCGTCGGCGCCCGCCACGGCGGCGCGCACCGAGGCGTCGTCGCGAATATTGGCCTGGATGGGCTCCACCTGCCCGACCACGCCCATCGGGCGCAGGAACAGGGCTTCGTTCGGGCGGCGCACGGCGACGCGGATGCGGTAGCCGCGCTTCGCCAGCGTCTGCACGATATGACGGCCCACAAAGCCCGAACCGCCGAATACCGTGATCGTGCCCGCCACCGGCAATGCGCGTCCCCTGATCCGTCCGTCTCCGGCTTGCGTGCCCATTTCGTCTCGCCTTTCGCTCCAGCCCGTCTCCGGGCCCCCTGGGGGCCCCTTTCGGCTCCCTTGATAGCCTATGCGGACGGCGGGGCAAAGAGCGGGCGCGCCGTCATTGATGCCGCTCCTCCATTGACAATATGACGGGCCCTATTTAAGCAACACGGCACGTGCCCAGGTGGCGGAATTGGTAGACGCACCAGCTTCAGGTGCTGGCGCTCGCAAGGGCGTGGAAGTTCGAGTCTTCTCCTGGGCACCACTCTTTTCTCGCGGCGGCCTCTGCCGCTGCCGCCCTTCGGGGCCAAGCGGAGCCGGAACATGGCGGTCACGCTGCACAGGGGCGATCTCCCCGAGGGGCTTTCCTTCGGCGAAAGCGTCGCTGTCGATACCGAGACGATGGGCCTCCATCCCGAGCGGGACCAGCTCTGCGTGGTCCAGCTCTCGGCGGGCGACGGCAACGCCCATATCGTCCAGCTCGACCGCGGCACCTATAACGCGCCGCGCCTCAGGGCGCTGATGGCCGATCCCGCCATCCTCAAGATCTTCCACTTCGCGCGTTTCGACGTCGCCATGCTGCAGCGTTATCTCGGTGTGGTCACGGCGCCGGTCTATTGCACCAAGATCGCCTCGAAGCTTGTCCGCACCTATACCGACCGTCACGGTCTGAAGGATCTCGCGCGAGAACTGGTCAATATCGACATGTCGAAGCAGCAGCAAAGCTCGGACTGGGGTGCCGCCAGCCTCACCGACGCGCAGCTCAGCTATGCGGCGTCCGACGTTCTCCACCTTCACGAGATCAAGTCGGTGCTTGACGGCATGCTCGCCCGCGAGGGCCGCACCGAACTCGCCAGGGCCTGTTTCGCCTTTCTTCCGGTTCGCGCCGCGCTCGACCTTGCGGGCTGGCCGGAAGAAGATATCTTCGCTCATTGACGCCGCCCGCCCTTGAGGCCGGAGCGGCCCCTTCGTTGACGCATTATGGAGCTTCCGCGCATACTGCGCGCGGGTGGATGTGGAGCGAGAAGGCATGAGCGAGGGTTCCGGCGACGATCCGTCCGGCGGCGATCCGGCCACGGGGCGGAGACGGCCCGCCCCGCGCAGCGCCGCGCCCGTGCCGCCGCGCCCCGTCCAGGACCGCCCCGTCAACAGCCGCTACAGCAGCTTCGTTTCCTTGATGAAGGTGGGCCTGCCCGTCGGCGCCATTGTGCTGCTTGGCGTGGTGCTGGTCTATTCCGGCGTCTTCGACAGCGACGACAGGCTTGAAGTCACCTTCCGCGAAATCGACACGCAGCCGAGCGATCTGCGCATGGTGAGCCCGCGTCTCGACGGCGTCACCAGCGACGGCAAGCCCTATGTCATCACCGCCGACAATGCGACGCAGGACCCGGCCAGCCCGAATTTCGTCACGCTGGACAACATCCAGGCCGATATCAAGTTCAACGAGGAAGAAGACTGGCTGTCGCTGACGGCGACGAGCGGGCGCTACGACTCCGAGGCGCAAACGCTCAATCTCTCGCGGCAGATCGATATCTTCACCACCTGGGGCTATGAGGTGCATGGCGAAGAGGCGACGGTGGATTTCGACCAGGGCATGCTGACGAGCGAAAAGGAAGTCACGGGCCAGGGACCGCTTGGAACGCTGCGCGCCGACCGCATGCGCGCCCATAACGCGACGCAGGTTCTGCGTTTCGACGGCAATGTAAAAATGCTGATCCTGCCGGATCAGCCGAGCGAGGGGGACGAATGATGGGCTGGACGGGTTTGAGGTCGCAGGGCGGGGCCGCGCTTTCCACCCTTGTCTTCGCGGCATTCCTTGCCGGGGGGCTCGCCGTCGCGGTGCCGGCGGATGCGCAGACGGCGGGCGAAGGCGGCGGCGCGCTTGGCGGCTTCCGCACCGATCCGGACAAACCGATCGAGGTCGAGGCCGATTCGCTCGAAGTCGAGGATACGAAGAGCACCGCCACCTTTATCGGCAATGTCCGTGTCGCGCAGGGCGAAATCCGCATGAAGGCAGACCGGATCGTCGTCTTCTATGCGCCGCGCAGCTCGAACGGCTCCGGCATCGAGCGGCTTCGCGCCACCGGCAATGTCTTCGTCTCCTCGCCCGACGAGCAGTCGGCCAGCGGCGAATGGGCCAATTACCTCATTGCCACGCGCGAGATCGAGATGGGCGATGCGGTCGTGCTGCGGCAGGGCGAGAACGTGATCCGCGGCGCGAAACTCTTCGTCGATCTTAACAGCGGCCGTGCCCGCGTGGTCGGCGGGGGCACCGGCGTAAGTGGGGAAACCGGCGGCACCGGGCGCGTAAAAGGTCTCTTCCAGCCCGGCGGGAACTGATTTTATACAAAGAGGGCTTGGTTAATTCCTTCACTTCATACAATTTTAATGCCAAGTGAGTTTGATGGCATTGTTAAGAAGTGGGGATTTGATGGCGAGCGCGACGGGAAAACAGCTTCAGCATGGGGAAACGCAGGCGGAAAACCGCGGCGGACCTCATCTTGTCGCGGATAATCCCGGTCTCTGGGTCGATAAACTCGGCAAGAGCTTCAAGGGCCGCCCGGTCGTTCGCGGCGTCAGCTTTCATGTCCAGCGCGGCGAGGCTGTCGGCCTGCTCGGCCCCAATGGCGCGGGCAAGACCACCGTCTTCTACATGATTACCGGCCTCATCCAGCCCGATTATGGAACCATCTCGCTCGATGGCGACGATGTCACCGGTCTGCCCATGTATCGCCGCGCCCGGCGCGGCATCGGCTACCTGCCGCAGGAAGCGTCCATCTTTCGCGGCATGACGGTCGAACAGAATATCCGCGCCGTGCTTGAAGTGATCGAACCGGACCGCGACCGCCGCGAGGCCGAACTCGACGACCTGCTCGCCGAATTCTCGATCACGCATCTCCGGCGCACGCCCTCCATCGCGCTTTCGGGCGGCGAGCGGCGGCGCGTCGAAATCGCCCGCGCCCTTGCCACGCAACCTTCCTTCATGCTGCTCGACGAACCTTTCGCCGGCATCGATCCGATCGCGATCGGCGACATCCGCGATCTCGTGGCGCATCTGAAGGATCGCGGCATCGGCGTTCTCATCACCGATCACAATGTTCGCGAGACATTGGAGCTCATCGACCACGCTGTCATCATCCATGACGGCACCGTGCTCATGGAAGGCGACCCTTCCGCCATCGTGGGAAACGAGGACGTGCGGCGGCTCTATCTCGGCGAACGGTTCAGCCTCTAGGAATGAGAGCCGGGGGGCCGACAACATCATGGCACTAGCACCGAGACTCGAGATGCGCCAGGGGCAGTCCCTGGTCATGACGCCCCAGCTGCAGCAGGCGATCAAGCTGCTGCAACTGTCCAATCTCGAACTTGCCGACTATGTCGAACAGGAACTAGAGCGTAATCCGCTGCTCGAAGCGACGACCTCCGATCCTTCCGACCGGACGGGCGAAGAACGCGCCGCGCCTGAAACGGATCGCGAAACCGTCACCACGTCCGAGACATCGCTTTCGCTCACCGATGACGGGCCGCTGCCTGGCCGCGACGGCGACATCGACACCGATTACGACAATGTCTATGCGGATGAATCCCGCGCCGACATGCAGAACGATGCAGCGGCGGCGGCCGCCGACGCGCCGGGACCGACGGGCTCCGACTGGCAGAACATGAAGGGCGGCGGCGGCAATACCGGCGACGGCGATTACGACTTCGCTGCCACGCTGACGCGCGAGGCAACGCTTGCCGAACATCTGACCGAACAGATGAACACCGCGCTCAAGACCGCGGGCGACCGTCTCATCGGCGCCTATCTCATCGACCAGGTGAACGAGACCGGCTACATGACCGCCGATCTCGCGGAGGTCGCCGAACGTCTCGGAACCGATGTCGAGGATGTGGAGGCGGTGCTGCAGGTTCTGCAGACATTCGAGCCGACCGGCATCTGCGCGCGCAACCTCAAGGAATGTCTCGCACTGCAGCTCGCGGAGCGCAATCGCCTCGATCCGGCGATGCAGGCCTTTCTCGACAATCTCGAACTCTTCGCGAAGCGCGATTTCGACACGCTGATGAAGCTCACCGGCGCCGACCGCGAGGATATCGCGAGCATGGTGGAGGACATCCGCACCTGCAATCCGAAGCCCGGCCTCGCCTTTGGCGGAGAGCCTGTCGTGCCGGTGATACCGGACGTCTTCGTGCGTTCGCGCGCCGATGGAAGCTGGATGGTGGAAGTCAATTCCGAGACGCTGCCGCGCGTGCTCGTGAACCAGCAATATTATTCGGAAGTGTCGAAGCTTTCGGGCGATCCGAGCGCCAAGGCCTATCTCTCCGAGTGCCTCAACAATGCGAACTGGCTGGTCAAAAGCCTCGATCAGCGCGCGCGGACGATCCTCAAGGTCGCGTCCGAAATCGTGCGCCAGCAGGATGCGTTCCTCGTTCACGGCATTCAGCATCTGAAGCCCTTGAACCTGAAGACCATCGCCGAGGCGATCTCGATGCATGAATCGACGGTCTCCCGCGTCACCGCCAATAAATACATCGCGACGCCGCGCGGGATTTTCGAGATGAAGTATTTCTTCACCTCCTCCATCGCCTCCTCATCGGGCGGCGCGGCGCATTCGGCGGAAGCCGTGCGTCACCGGATCAAGGAACTGATCGATGTCGAGCGCCCGGATGCGGTGCTGTCGGACGACAATCTCGTCGATATCCTGAAGGGCCAGGGTGTCGATATTGCGCGGCGCACCGTCGCCAAGTATCGGGAAGCACTCAACATTCCCTCTTCCGTGCAGCGCAGGCGCGAAAAAAAGGCCTATGCGTGAGTCTCTCCGCGGCCCTTTTCCCTGCTTGCTTCCCGGCCTATACATGCTTGAAATATAAAGGGTTTCCGGCCCCTTCCGGTGCGCGGTTGACACCCATGAGAGGGCCAACTAGTTTCCACGCGCTCAAACGCCCCCCGGGTCGATTTCCGGGTGGTGAGGCGGTGGGTTAGGCCGCGCAGGCGGCATGTGCAATGGCAAGTTCGAACGCAGGCCGAGCCGTCGTTCGGCGAGTGGCCGCCCGGAAACGGCGTGCAAGGTTTCCTTAAGGGCGGAAGGCCCGGACAAATCGTCCGGCAACCGTCATTTGTAGCGTAGTGACCCCGGGAAGGTCTTTCATGCAGGTTCAGGTCAGCGGACATCATCTCGACGTGGGGGATGCACTCCGCACCCATGCGACCGAGCGGCTCGAAGCCGCCGTGACGAAATATTTCGATCGCCCTGTCGACGGCCAGGTAACGCTGACGAAGCAGGGCCACGAATTCCGGGCCGATTGTTCGGCCCATCTCAGCTCCGGCTTGCGCGTCAACGCGCAGGGTACGGCGAACGAGGTCTACGCCTCTTTTGAAGCCGCGCTTGAGCGGCTGGAGAAGCGTCTTCGCCGTTACAAGCGCCGGCTGAAGAACCACAACAATAACAACAAGGTTGAGCTGCCCGCCGAATCCTACCCGTCCTTCGTCCTTCATCCGGGCGACGAGCACGAGGAAGAGGCGGAAGACGCCCAGCCCGTCATCATTGCCGAAGGCACCACATCCATCCCCGTGCTGAGCGTCGGAGACGCCGTCATGCAGATGGATCTCAGCGAGGCGCCCTTCGTTATGTTCCGTACCGGGAAAGCAAACGGCCTCAACCTCGTCTACCGCAGGCCGGATGGAAATATCGGTTGGATCGATACGAGCCGCGATGTTCAGAAGGCTTGAAACAGTGAGGGCAAAACCCGTTCCCGTCGGCGAGAGCAGGCAGGATGGCGGAAATGCCCAGTCCGTCCGGTCAGGCACGCCGCAAAGGCGGGTGCATCTGGCGGCGTCGCAACACAGGATTCGGATTATGGAGCTTGAAGATCTGGTACAGCCGGAGAGCGTCGTCGCTCACCTGAAAGTGACCAGCAAGAAGCAGGCGCTGCAGGACCTGTCGGAGCGCGCCGCGAAACTGACGGGGCTTTCCGAGCGGGCAATTTTCGAAACGCTGCTGGAGCGCGAACGTCTCGGCTCCACGGGCGTCGGCCAGGGCATCGCCATTCCACATGGCAAGCTCGCCGATATCGACCGTCTCCACGGCCTCTTCGCGCGGCTCGATACGCCGATCGATTTCGAGTCCGTCGACGATCAGCCCGTCGACCTCATCTTCCTGCTGCTCGCGCCGGAATCGGCGGGTGCGGATCACCTGAAGGCGCTGGCGCGCATTTCGCGCCTGCTGCGCAATCCGGCCGTGGTGGAAAAGCTCCGCGCCTCGGAAGACGCCTCCGCGCTCTTCGCGATCCTCACGGAACCGGCCGCCACCAACGCCGCCTGACATTCCGGACACTGAGAAACAAAAAGCCCCGCTCTCCCGAGCGGGGCTTTTTTCGTTCGTCGTGCTGCACGCACTCAGTGGACGCTGAGCGGTTCCAGGTCGTATTGGCGGGCGCCCGCGAAGGCGGCGTCGCGGTCGTCGAGCACGGCCATGCGAACGCCGTTGGCGGCATGCACCGCGAAGAGGCGCGTATCTGCGGGAACATCGAGTTCCGAGCCGATCTCGCCGGCGAGTTCGCCCGCCAGCACTTCGCGCACATAGACGACGTTCGGCACGCCGACATTCGCGAACATTTCGGGCGTCAGCTTGCGAAAATCGTTCACGCCCCAGCCCGTCTTCTCTTCGCCTTCGGCGTCGAATTCGGATTCGTTCATGATCTACTCCTTTCAAGCCCTTCCTTGTTACACGGAAGCAAAGGGCCAACTCCGTCGCTTGAGTTCAATCCGCGCTGCGGGACAGCGGCTCGGATGCGGCTTCGGAAATCTCGATGGTTCGCACTGTCCGGCTCGGTTCGGGCTTTTCGAGATCGACCATCAGGAGGCCGTTCTCAAGCATCGCGCCCTTCACTTCGATCCCGTCCGCCAGAACGAACGAGCGCTGGAACTGCCGTGCGGCAATGCCGCGATGGAGATAGGTGCGGTCGGAGTCGTCGCGCTGCCTTCCGCGGATGACGAGCTGGTTGTTCTCCACCGTGACGGCGAGTTCGTCGCGGGAGAAACCGGCCACCGCCAGCGTGATCCGGAGCTGGTCGCCCGCCTCCGTCGAAACCTGTTCGACATTGTAGGGCGGGTATCCGTCCGACGCCTTGGCCACTCGTTCGAGCAGCCGCTCCATCTGATCGAAGCCCAGGAGAAAAGGGCTGTTGAACTGCATCGTTCGCGTCATTTCCAAAGTCCCGTGTCTCAAGCGACTTTGCCATTCGCGGCCCGTTTCCCGGCACCGCGTGAAGGATATGTGGGGACCCTGTTACATTGTTGCAAGCCGTCCGGCTTGACCCTCGAATTCCGTCCTTGGGAGCGACAAAGGCAGCATGCGGCCTTGAAATGCCCCGCCGAAGGCCGAACTCACAGGGTAAGGCTACTGCAAGCGAAAGGACGATGAGCCATGCTCGAACTTCCTCCCCTCCCCTATGCCGAAGACGCGCTCGCGCCGCATGTCTCGGCGGAAACGCTTTCCTTCCATTATGGCAAGCACCATAAGTCCTATGTCGAGAAGGCCAACGGGCTGATCGAGGGCACGGAGCTCGCCGGCCTGGAACTCGTGCCGCTGATCCGCAAGGTGGCGGGCGATGCGTCGCAGAAGTCGCTCTTCAACAACGCCGCGCAGGTCTGGAACCACGATTTCTACTGGAATTCCATGTCGCCCAAGGGCGGCGGCAGGCCGAAAGGCGCGCTGGCGGAGCGTATCGACGCCGATCTCGGCGGTTATGAGAAATTTGCCGAAACCTTCAAGAAAACGGCGATGGGCCAGTTCGGCTCCGGCTATTGCTGGCTCGTGCTGTCGGGCGGCAAGCTCAAGATCTACAGCACCGCCAATGCCGAGACGCCGATTGCCGGCAAGAAGGATGTTCCCATCCTCACCACCGATGTCTGGGAGCACACCTACTATCTCGACTACCAGAACAAGCGGCAGGACTATCTCGACGCTTTCCTGGACCACCTCGTGAATTGGGAATTCGCGGCCGCGAATTTCGAGAAGGCGGACCTCCAGACCGCCTGACCGGGTGCGGCCCGGCGGCGCAGGGGCTGCCGGGCTCCCCGCCCTTTTTCCAGCGATTCAGCCATTTTTTCTCGATCTTCTCTTCGCGCCTGAATACCCACAATTTTCACATGGGAAAATAGCGGTTGCCTGCGCTACTTGCGCATGATACTGCGAGTCATTCTCATGATGGGAAGCAGGAGCCAAGGGGACCGATGACCAGCAGTACCGCTCCGGACCGGACGATCCGCGTCACGGCGGCAGGCGCAACGCCCGCCGTCGCCAGCGCCGATCTTTTCGCCGGCGGACGGGAGCTCATTATCCGGCATGGCGAGGAGCTTTACCGCCTTCGTCTGACCAACAGCAACAAGCTGATCCTCATCAAATAGAGAAGCGTCCGGCAGGGGCCGGGCGGTCATACAAGGCAACCGAGCCAGCCAGACCCGCGAGCAGAGAAGCGGGGGCCAGCCAGCCAGGAATGCTTTTCACGCATAACCGGGACTGGGAAATGGCAACGATCAATACACGACGACTCCCCCTTCTATCTCTCCTCTTCGCAACCACCTCCCTCGCCGCGATCTCCGTGGCGCAGGCTCAGGACACCACCGGCACAGACACCGGGGAAGACGCGCCCAAGGCGACGCAGCTCGACGCCGTCACCTCCACCGCGACGCGCAATCCGACCGCGATCAACGATGTCGCAGGCACCGTCTCCGTCATCACGGCGGAAGAGCTTGAGCGCCGCAACGCGAATTCGATGCAGGACATCGTGCGCTACGAGCCGGGCGTCTCGGTCAGCAATTCGCCGACCCGCGTCGGCGCCGGCAACTTCACCATTCGCGGCATCGGCGGCAATCGCGTGCTGGTGCTGGTCGATGGCTTCACTGCGCCCGATTACATCGACGCTTCCGCGGGCGGCCTCTATACGCGCGACTTCTTCGATCTCGACAGCATGAAGCGCGTCGAAATCATTCGCGGCCCGGCCTCCGCGCTTTACGGTTCCGATGGTCTCGGCGGCGTCGTCTCCTATGTGACGAAAGACCCGTCCGACTATCTCGATATTTTCGACAAGGATTGGTATGCGAGCCTCAAGAGCGGCTATGACAGCTCCGATGAGAGCTTCACGGAATCGGCAACCGGCGCCGTCCGCGCGGGCAATGTCGAAATGCTCGGCCTCTATACGCGCCGCGACGGCCACGAGGTCGAACCGAACAGCAGCTATGTCGCCAATCCGATCGACTATGAGTCGAACTCGTTCCTCGCCAAGCTCGTCTTCAACGGGCCGGACAGCAACAAGCTCACCTTCACCGGCCAGCTCGACAACAAGCAGGCCGATATCCGCCTCTTGAGCGAAGAAACCGGCACCGTCAATCGTTCCGAAGCGACCGACGAGACCGACCGCTACTTCGTCAGCGCCGCCTACTCCCACCGGATGCCGACGCCGATCGCGGACCGCATGGAACTCAAGATCGGCTACACCAAGCTCGACCGCGTCGAGCATACCGAACAGCTCCGCAGCGGCAGCACGGTTCTCCGCCTCTCCGATCTTCACTTCAATCAGGAGATTCTCAGCGGCGACTTCCAGTTCGGCCTGACGCGCGAATGGGCGGGCTTCACGCATGATTTCACCTATGGCGTGACCGCCGACTACACGGAAACCTCGCGCCCCCGCTACCGGACCGAGACCAACCTCATCACCAACACGACCACCAATGTCGTCGGCTTCGAGACATTCCCGAACAAGAACTTCCCGGATACCGAGACGATCAAGGCGGGCGTCTATGTGCAGGACGATATCGGCATCGGCCGGTTGAACATCATTCCGGCGCTCCGCTTCGACTATTATTCGCTCGATACGAAGATCGACCGGATGTTCCTCAACTCGGCGGGCACCAACGTGCCGGTCGACATGACGGAGACGGAAATCTCTCCGAAGCTCGGCCTGACATTCGCGCTTACCGAGGAATACAAGATCTTCGCGCAATACGCGCATGGCTTCCGCGCGCCGCCCTATGACAGCGCAAACTATGCCTGGCAGCACACGACCTTCGGTTATGAAATCATTCCGAACCCGAACCTGAAGCCGGAAACGAGCGACGGCTTCGAGGCGGGCCTGCGCGGCAAGTTCCGCGACGGATCGAGCTTCTCGGTCGCAGGCTTCTACAACACCTATGAAGACTTCATCGACCAGGTCCTCCTCGGCGTGGGCGGCGTGCCGCCGCTGATGCAGTTCCAGTATCAGAACCTCGCCGAAGTCACGATCTACGGCGCCGAAGCCAAGGGCGAATACCGCTTCCTGCCGGAATGGGCGCTTATCGGCAGCCTCGCCTATGCGCGCGGCGAGGACGACCAGACCGGCGACCCGATCGACTCGGTCGACCCGCTCAAGGGCGTTCTCGGTCTCGCCTATGAAGGCGACAGCTGGGGCTCGCAACTCGTCGCCACCCATGCCTGGCGCGACACGCGCAACGCAACGCCCGGCAATTTCGAGGCGCCGTCCTACACGCTGGTCGACCTCATGGCCTATTACGACATGTCGGAACACCTGACCGTGAATGCCGGCATCTTCAACATCTTCGACGAGGAATATTACTTCGCCCAGGATGTCGCCGGCCTTGCCTCCGGCAGCCCGCTCACCGGGCGCTATGCGCAGCCCGGCCGCAATTTCGGCATCAACGCAACCGTTCGCTTCTGAAGACAGACACGGACATGAGCATGACCGCCACCGCCAACGGACGCATGACAGACGAGAGCGACGGTTCCTCCGTTCTCGTCTGGAACCATCGTGCGCTCCGCCGGCCGGTGGCGGTTTCCCTTCTTCTGCACGCGGCCATCTTCACGGGTGCGCTTGCATGGTGGCAGGGCGAAGGCGCCCCGGCACCGAAAGGACATCCAGACGGTTTTTCCGTCACGCTGGTCAATTTCTCCGAGCCCGCGCCAAAAGCGCCGCAGATACAGGCAAAGCCTGTCGTCGCGCCCGCGCAGCCGGAAGTGAAACCCCAACCGAAACCGGTGGTGAAGCCGGCCGTGGTCGAACGGAAAGTCGAACCCGAGCCGCAGATCACGCCCGACGTCACGCCCGAAATCAGCGCCGCCGCGGCAGAGCCGCTACAGGCAGCCGAAGCCGCCGCGCAACCGGTGCAAACGGCCTCCCTCGCGCCGTCCGTCAGCGATGGCCGCGGCCAGGGCGCCGCCAAGGGATTTGAAGACACGCAAGGCCGCGAAAGCGACAAAGTCTTTCTCACCGAGCCGCGTTTCCGCTCGCCGCCGCGCCCGCCGGTCTATCCGCGCCGGGCGCGCGATCTCGAGCAGGAAGGCGAGGCGCTGATCCGCGTCCGGCTCGATCCGAGCGGCAATGCCGCCGAAGTGCTGGTCTGGAAAAGCTCCGGCTTCGCGCTTCTCGACAAGGCCGCCCTCACCGCCGTTCGCGGCTGGCAATTCGAACCCGCGCGGCGCGGCGGCAAGCCCGTCGTCGCCTGGGTTCAGATCCCTGTACGTTTCGCTCTCAACTGAAGCAGATGAAAGGAAAGACTCCATGTCTGCAAATTCGTCCACCGAGGCGCTGATCGCGCGCCGCGCCGCCCTTCTCGCAGAAGAACCGAACCTGCGCGCCCGCGTGCTCGCGGAAAAGCTCGGTATCAGCGAGGCCGAACTCGTGGCCCTCGGCAATGAGCGGAGCACCGTCACGCGGCTCCGTCCCGAATGGCGCGACATCATCGCCGCCGTTCCCGCGCTTGGCCGCGTCATGGCATTGACGCGCAATGAATCCGTCGTGCATGAGCGCAAGGGCACTTACGGCGCGCTTGAAGGCGGCGGCCATGTCGGCCTCATCGTCGGCGACGACATCGACCTGCGCATCTTCTTCTCGCAGTGGAAGTCCGGCTTCGCCATTGTCGAGGAAATGGAAAGCGGCCCGCGCCGCAGCCTGCAATTCTTCGACGCGCAAGGCACCGCGATCCACAAGATCTACCAGACGGAACAATCGGACGCCGCCGCCTTCGACGCGCTCATTGCGCGTTTCGCGACCGAGGCGTCGCCGCTCGACATCGTGCCTGCGCCCGCGCCCAAACCCGCTCTTCCCGACAGCGAGATCGACGTCGCCGGTTTCCGCGCCGCCTGGGACGCGCTGAAGGATACGCATGAGTTCCACGGCCTTCTCATGAAGTTCAAGACCCAGCGCGTGCAGGCGCTGCGCCTTGCGGGGCCGGACCGCGCGCGTCTCGTGCCGGGCTCCTCGCTCCGTGCGGCGCTTCTCGCGGCGCAAGACACGGCCACGCCGATCATGGTTTTCGTCGGCAATCCCGGCATGATCCAGATCCATACCGGCCCGGTCGAAAACCTGAAACCCACCGGCCCCTGGTTCAACGTGATGGACGAGAAGTTCAATCTCCATCTCCGCGAAGATCACATCGACAGCGCCTGGGTGGTCTGGAAGCCGACCGAAGACGGCACCGTCACCTCGCTCGAACTCTTCGACAAGGAAGGCACGCTGATCGCCACCCTTTTCGGCAAGCGCAAGCCCGGCGTCCCGGAAGACAATGCCTGGCGCGCCATCGTCAACGGGTTGACGGAGCGCGAAGCAGCATGAAGCGTCTTGCCGCCATTCTCGCCGCCGCAACAATCACAGCGGCGGCGGTCGCCGCCCATGCCGCCACGCCCGCGCGCGTTGTCAGCGTCGGCGGCTCGACCACCGAGATCGTCTATGCGCTCGGTGCGGGCGAGAGCCTTGTCGGCGTCGACACGACGAGCCTCTATCCGTCAGCGGCGACCGAACTGCCGAATATCGGCTATGTCCGTCAGCTTTCGGCGGAAGGTCTTCTCTCGCTGAAACCCGACCTGCTGCTCACCGGCTCCGAAGCCGGTCCGCCCGCCGCGCTCCAGCAGGCGGAGGCGATCGGCGTTCCCATCGTGAAGATGAGCGAAGGCTACACGCCTGAAGCCGTCGAACGGCATATCGAGACCGTCGGCAAGGCGCTTGGCCGCGAACAGGAGGCCGCCGAATTGCGTGCGGCCTTCGCGGAAGACATCGCCGCCGTCAATGCGGAGATCGCGAAGACGACTTCCAAACCCCGCGTGCTCTTCGTCCTCCAGACGAGCCGGGGCGCCATGCTCGTTTCCGGCACCGATACGGCGGCAAGCGCGATGATCGAGCTTGCGGGCGGCGTCAACGCCGTCACCGAGTTCAGCGGTTACAAGCCCTTCTCGCCGGAAGCCGCAACGCTCGCGGCGCCGGACGTCATCCTGATGTCCGACCAGACGGTCGAGACGCTGGGCGGTACAGAGATCATCCTCGCCGAACCGGCCTTCCAGGCCACGCCCGCCGGACAAAATGGCCGCGTCGTGATGATGGATGCGCTCTATCTCGCAGGCTTCGGTCCACGCCTCGCCCATGCGCTGCATGATCTCGCGGCGGCGCTTCATCCCGAACATGAGTTCGCACCGCTCCCGGCGCGTCCCTGGACAGAGGCGCAATGACCGACATTGCCGAAAGCGCCCCGCCTTCCGCGCGTTCGCTGAAGCGTCCCGCCATTCTCGGCGGGCTCGCGGCGCTTCTCTGTGTAGCCTTCGTCGTCTCGCTGGTAACGGGTGCGGTTCCCGTCAGCGTGCCCGATGTGCTGCGCGCGCTGTTCGGCTTCGATGTCGATGCGCAGACCGCCGCCGTCATCCAGATGATCCGGCTGCCGCGCGCCGTCCTCGCCATCATCGTGGGTGGCGCGCTGGCGGGCGCGGGCGCGGCCTTTCAGGGTCTCTTCCGCAATCCGCTGGCCGATCCAAGCCTGATCGGCGTTTCCAGCGGCGCGGCTCTCGGCGCCGTCTTCGTCATCGTCTTTGGCGGCCTCGTCATCGCCGCCATTCCCGCTGCCGCCTCACCCTTCCTGCTGCCGCTCGCGGCCTTTGGCGGCGGCCTCGCCGCCACCTTCGCCATTCAGGGCCTCGCGCAGTCGCGCGGCGAGGCGGCAACCGCGATGCTCCTCCTCGCGGGCATCGCCATCAACGCGCTCACCTGGGCGCTGACGGGCTTTCTCGTCTATCTCGCCAATGACGCACAGCTTCGCGATTTCACCTTCTGGAGCATGGGCAGCCTCGCTTCCGCCAACTGGAATGCCGTTCTCATGTCGGCGATCCCGATTTCGGCGGCGCTTGCCGTCATCGTCACGCGCGCCCGCTCGCTCGATGCGATGCTGCTTGGCGAGCGCGAGGCGCTTCATCTCGGCGTTCCCGTCCAGCGCCTCAAACATATCGTCATGATCGCCGCCGCCCTCGCCGTCAGTTCCGCCGTCGCGGTCAGCGGCGTCATCGGCTTTGTCGGCATCGTCGTGCCGCATGTCGTGCGCATGATCGCGGGGCCGGATCACCGCATCGTGCTGCCGGGGTCGATCCTCTCAGGCGCGACGCTCCTTCTCGTCGCCGACAGTTTCGCGCGCATCGTCGTCGCACCCGCGGAACTTCCCATCGGTCTCGTCACCGCCGCCATCGGCAGCCCTTTCTTCCTCTGGCTCCTCATGCACCGCAAGAGGTCCGCATGATCCGCGCCCGGGGCATCACCATCCTTGCCGGCCGCAAGCGTCTCCTCTCCGGTGTCGATGCCACCATCCCGCCCGGCCGCGTCACCGCGCTGATCGGTCCCAACGGCGCCGGCAAGTCGACGCTCATCTCCGTCCTTGCCGGCGAGCGCCGTCCGGACGAAGGCGAGGTGTCGCTCGAGGCGGCGCCGCTCGCCCATGCGCCGCAACGCGAACTCGCGCAGCGCCGCGCCGTGCTGTTGCAGAACACGGTGCTCGATTTCGCCTTCACGGCGGAGGAAGTGGTCGAGCTCGGCCGCCTGCCCCATAGCGGCACCATGCGCCAGCTTGACGACGAAACCGCCGTCGCCGCTGCCTGCCGTCTCACCGGCATCGACGAGTTCCGCAACCGCTCCTATCAAACACTCTCCGGCGGCGAGAAGCAGCGCGTCCAGTTCGCGCGTGCCATCGCGCAGATCTGGCGCCGTCCGGGCGAGGCCGATGCGGGCCCGCGCTATCTCCTGCTCGACGAGCCGACCTCGGCGCTCGACCTTCGTCACCAGCGCGCGGTGCTCGACGTCGCCCGCCGCCTCGCGGATGAGGGTGTCGGCGTCCTCGCCGCGATCCACGACCTCAATCTCGCCTCCGCCTATGCGGACGACGTCATCCTGCTCCGCGACGGAAGCGTGCTCGCATCTGGTCCGGCGGAAGAAATATTGACCGGGGATAAGCTCGGCGCCTGTTTCGACGTGAAAATAGAAATCCTCACCCGCGAAAACGGCGCGCGCGCGATTCTCGCCTGACGGTTCGAGGCCGAGGCGGACATGCAAAAGCCGGGGACAAGTTTCCTGCCCCCGGCTCGCAAAACTCTTCATGACGGTTCTGTGACAGTTACGTGACAGTGACCGATTTCGAGGCCCCTTATTTCCATCCCGCCCGGTCGAAAATCCGCACCGCTTCCGCCTGGTTGCGGCCTAGCGCGCTGGCGTTCAGCTCGTCTTCCTTGAACTCGTCCGTACCCGGAACAGGCGAGACTTCCGTCGCGCCCGGTACGGCGGTGTATTCATGGTTCTTTTCGGTAAAGGCTTTCTGGGCCCAGTCGCTTGTCAGGAATTCGATGAACGCGATGGCGTTTTCGCGGTTGGGCGCATGCTTCATCACGCCTGCGCCGCTGAGGTTCACATGCGTGCCGCGGCCATTCTGATCGGGAAACACAAGTCCTACTTTTTCGGCCGCCGCGCGGTCTTCCTCGCTGCCGGAACCGAGCATCCGTCCCACATAATATGTATTCACCAATGAGACCCGGCATTCTCCCGCCGCAACCGCTCTCACATTCGACGTGTCGTTGCCTTCCGGCTGCCGCGCGAAATTCGCAACGACGCCTTCCGCCCATGCTTCCGCTTCTTCCGCGCCTTCATGTTCGATGATCGAAGCGAGCAGTGAGACGTTGTAGATGTTGGACGAAGAACGCATGCACAGCATGCCTTTGTTCGCCGGGTCTGCGAGATCGGCATAGGTTTCGAGTTTCTCCGGGCGCCCCATCTCCTTGTTGTAGATGATGATGCGCGCGCGCTTGGAAAGACCGAACCACAGCCCGTCGGGGTGGCGCAGATGCGCGGGTACGCGCTCTTCGAGTATCTCCGACTTCACGGGCGAGAAGAGGTTCTTCTCTTCCGCGCGCCACAGCCGTCCCGCATCCACAGTGATGAGCATGTCGGCCGGGCTCTGCTTTCCTTCGCGTTCGATACGCGCGATCAGTTCGTCACTGTCGCCTTCGATGAGATTGACGCGGATGCCGGTCTCCGAAGTGAACCTGTCATAGAGTTCGAGATCGGTGTCGTAGTGACGCGCCGAATAGACGTTCACCTCCTTCGTCTCCGCCGACGCTCCGACAGCTGCGGAGAGGGCGAAAGCAAGAACGAGAATGCCGGCAAGAAGACGAAGCATGGTGCGATCCTTATCGTTGCGAACGATTTTCATTTGCACAATATCCGGGGGATGAGGGAGAAGCAAGTGAGGCAAACCGCCGCTTTCTCGCGGTCACGCCGCAAAAATGAACGTCCCGCAAGGGTCGAAGCGGAGCGCGATGGCGGCGCCGGTCTCGAGCCCCTCAAGCGTCGAGACGCGCGCGCGCAGCGGCTCGAGCATCGGCGATTGTGCGTTCGTCAGCAGCACAAGCCAGTCGCGTCCGAGAAAGCGGATGTCGGCGATGTTGAAGGTTTCCTGGCCGCTCTCCGCCGCCGCAAGCGTCACCGCCTCCGGCCGCACGATCACTTCAACCGCCGTTCCATCGGCGAAATTTTCCGCCGGCACCGGACCATAGGCCGTCACCGCTTCGCCCTTGAACACCGTTGCCGGAAAGCGTTGCGCCTCACCGAACAGCGATGCGACAAGCGCGCTCGCAGGCCGCGCATAGAGTTCTTCCGGCGTCGCGCATTGGGCGATGCGGCCCTTCTCCATCACGGCGATACGGTCGGCAATTTCCATCGCTTCGACCGGATCATGCGTGACGACAAGTGTAATGACGCCAGCCGCTTTCAACGCGCGGCGCGCTTCCTCGCGCAGCGCCCGCCTGCGTGTGACATCGACGCTCGCAAACGGCTCGTCGAGCAGCATGGCGGCGGGTGACGGCGCAAGCGCGCGGGCAAGCGCCACGCGCTGCTGCTGACCGCCTGAAAGCGTATGCGGGTAACGATCCTCGAACCCTGCCAGCCCGACAGAGGCGAGCCGCTCCGCGACCACTTGGCGCGCCTGCTCCTTTGGCCTTCCTGCAAGACCGAAGGCGACATTCTCCGCGACCGTCAGGTGGGGGAACAAGGCATGGTCCTGGAAGACCATGCCGAACGACCGCTTCTCCGGCGGCACGTCGCGCCCGGGCGCCGCGAGCAACGCGCCGCCGAGATCGATGCTGCCTTCCTGCAATGCCTCGAGGCCTGCCGCGAGCCGCAGCAATGTCGTCTTGCCGCTGCCGGAGGGGCCGAGCAGGCACAGGATTTCTCCTTGCCGCGCTTCAAGCGAAACGCCGGACAACACCCGATGGTCGCCGAAACTGTGTCCGACGTTTCGAAACGCCAGGGCCATGAATACCTCGCAAACAGCGCTACACGCTGACACAGCTGCAAATGCGTAGCAAAATTACTTTGCCGCCACGGGCGGTATTTGTCACAACTGCGCTATGTCAGTCACGGAAAAAGATCGGTTTCCCCCCGGTCCGACCATCGGGGAGCGGATGAAGCAGCGTTTCGGCTCCGGCTGGACGGTGGCAGCCCTGGCCGTGGCGCTTGTCGCGCTCGCCCCCTCCCTCACCGTGCTGTGGAGCCTGACCGCGCCCGCCAGCGAGAATTGGGCGCATCTGAGCGCAACCGTATTGCCGACCTATGTGTGGAACACGCTCAAGCTGATGGGGCTTGTTGCCCTCATCACCGCCTTTATCGGCGTCGGCACGGCATGGCTCGTGGTTTCGACGCGCTTTCCGGGGCAGCGCATTCTCAACTGGGCATTGGTGATGCCGCTCGCGACGCCCGGCTATATCGTTGCCTATGTCTATACGGATCTTCTCTCCTTCGCAGGCCCGGTGCAGACGGCGCTTCGCGGCGTGACGGGATGGGGCGCCGCCGATTACTACTTTCCGCCCGTGCGCTCGCTGCCCGGCGCCGCCATCATGCTCGGTCTCGTCCTCTACCCTTACGTCTATCTGCTCGCGCGCACGGCTTTCCAGCGTCAATCCGCGGCCCTGTTCGACGCCGCGCGGATGCTCGGCGCGCGTCCGTGGCGCGCGTTTATCCGTGTGGCGCTGCCCTGCGCCCGGCCGGCCATTGCGGGCGGGCTCGCGCTCGTGCTCATGGAAACGATTTCCGATTTCGGTGTCGTCGATTATTTCGCCGTGCAGACGCTTACCACCGGCATCTTCCGCACCTGGTTCAATCTCGGCGATGCGCTTGCCGCCGCGCAGATCGCGGCATGGCTTTTCGTCTTTGCGCTGGCGCTCGTCTTCATCGAGATGGTGAGCCGGCGTGGCCGTGTCGCCAATCCCTTGTCGCGCGACATGGCGGCACAGCCACGGACACTGAAGGGCGTTCGTGGGTGGGCCGCGCTCATCGCCTGCTCGCTGCCGGTGCTGCTCGGCTTCGTGGTTCCGGCGCTTGTGCTGCTTCGCTATGCGATCCTGGAAGGCGATCCGCTATTCGGCAGGCGGTTCCTCGACTTCGCCTGGAACAGCCTCACGGTTGCAGGCGTTGCGGCCGCACTGACCACGCTTCTGGCGCTGCTGCTCACCTATGGTGAGAGGCTGCATCCAACGAGGTTCAACCGTGTGTCGATCCGGCTTGCGACGCTCGGCTATGCGCTGCCGGGTGCGATGATCGCCATCGGCATTCTCACGCTGTCGACCGATATCGACCGTGCCTTCGGTTCCTTCGCGAACAACCATCTCGGCTTCTCGCCCGGCCTCATTCTCACGGGGTCCATTGCCGGTCTCGTCTTCGCCTATGTCGCGCGCTTTCTCACGGCAGCGTTCAATGCAACCCATAGCGGGCTTGAGAAAATTCATCCGACGCTCGATGCGGCGGCGCGCAGTCTCGGGGCGTCGCCGCGGCGGGTGCTTGGCGCCATCCATGTGCCGCTGCTGCGCGGCGCGTTGGCGAGCGCGGCGCTGATCGTCTTCATCGATGTCATGAAGGAACTTCCGGCGACGCTTCTTCTCCGGCCCTTCAACTTCGAGACGCTGGCGACGCGCACCTACCGCCTTGCCTCCGACGAAAGGCTGGCGGAGGCGTCGACGGCGGCGCTTGCCATCGTGGCGCTCGGCCTCATTCCGACGATCCTGCTCAGCCTGTCACTCTTTCGCAGCAGCGCACGGCGGGGCCTCGTGCCGGTCCACACGGAAAAGTGAGGCATCACGCCGCTCGCACGGTCCGGTCTTGCTTGGAAAACAACCGGCGAGCGGTCAAACTGACATATCGTCATAAATCCGCCTGAAGATGGCATTACTGTCTTCCGTTTGAACCCTTCCATGCCGGAGCCTCAATGCGCCGTCTCTTCCTCGTTTTCATCGCAAGCGCCGTCCTCTCCGCTTCGGCCTTCGCAGAGGAGGCACCGCCGCAGAACGTCGTCATCGCCGCCGCCATCGCCGATCGCTTCGTAGACCGCGTGGAAGCGCTCGGCACCACCTTCGCCAATGAAAGCGTCACCATCACCGCCAATATTTCCGACAAGATCGCCGAAATTCATTTCGACGATGGTCAGCAGGTGGAGGAAGGTCAGCTTCTGGTCGCCTTGCAGCGCGACGAACAGCGCGCCGCTCTCGCCGCCGCCGAGGCCGTGCTGGCGGAGCGGCGCACCGCCTATAACAGGGCGCGCCAGCTCGAAAGCCGTCAATACACGGCGACGGCGCAGCTTGAAGAGCGGCAGGCCGCGCTCCGCGAAGCGGAAGCAAATCGCGACGCCGCCGCCTCGCGTCTCGCCGACCGCGAAATCCATGCTCCCTTTGAAGGCGTTGTCGGCTTGCGTAACATCAGCGTCGGCACTCTGGTCACGCCCGGCACCACCATCACGACGCTGGACGATCTCGATCCGATCAAGCTCGATTTCACCGTTCCCGCCGCCTATCTCTCCACCATTCGCCCCGGCCTCGAAATCGCCGCCACCACATCCGCGCTACCCGACAGGATTTTTCGCGGCGAGGTGCGCAGCGTATCGACGCAGGTGGATCGCGTTTCCCGCTCGATCACGGCGCGCGCATTGGTCGACAACAAGGATCAGGTGCTGAAGCCCGGCCTCCTCATGGTTGTCGAACTCATGAAGAACCCGCGCGAGGCGGTGGTCATTCCCGAGGAAGCCCTCGTGCCGTCGGGCACGCAGAATTTCGTGTTCGTGGTCGCGGGCGATGTGGCTGCGCGGCGCGAAGTCCGCACAGGCGCGCGGCGGCCCGGCGAAGTCGAAATCCTGAGCGGCCTCGCCGCTGGAGAGCGCGTCGTCACGCATGGCACGATGCGGCTGCGCGACGGACAAAAGGTCAACGTCATCCGGGAAGAAGCGCGCGAGCGCGCGCTTGGCCGCGTGCATGACGAAACCACGACAGTCAGATAGCGGAGAGGACCAGCCATGAAGCTCTCCGACGTCTCCGTCACCCGGCCCGTCTTCGCCGCCGTCATCAGTCTTCTGCTGGTCGCTTTCGGTCTCGTCGCCTTCGACAGGCTGCCGCTTCGCGAATATCCCGACATCGATCCGCCGATCGTTTCCATCACGACAGATTACCGCGGCGCCGCGGCTGCCGTGGTCGAAACGCGCATCACGGAACGCATCGAAGAGCGCATCGCCGGCATCGAAGGCATTGCCTTCATCCAGTCGTCGAGCCAGGACGGCCGCTCGCGCATTACCATCGAGTTCAATCCCGGCCGGGATGTCGACGCGGCGGCAAACGATATTCGCGACCGCGTCTCCGGCATCCTCGACGACCTGCCGACCGAAGCCGACCCGCCCGACATCCAGAAAGTGGATTCGAGCGACGACGTCATCATGTGGCTCAACGTCGTGAGCGACCGGATGAATGTGCTGGAACTGACGGACTACGCCGAGCGCCACCTTGTCGACCGCTTCTCGACACTGGACGGCGTTGCGCGGGTCCGGCTCAGCGGCGCGCGCAGCTATGCCATGCGGATATGGCTCGACCGGACGGCGCTCGCGGCACGCGAACTCACCGTCGGCGATGTCGAGCAGGCGCTCAGGGCGGAAAATGTCGAGCTCCCCGCCGGCAATATCGAGTCCACGCAGCGGCAGTTCACGGCGCGTGTCGAGCGGTCCTACCGGACGCCGCAGGATTTCAGCGAGATTGTGCTGGCGCAGGGCTCGGATGGCTATCTGGTCCGCCTCGGCGATGTGGCGCGGATCGAGCGCGCGGCGGCGGAAGAGCGTACGTTTTTCCGCGGCAATGAAGTGCCGATGATCGGCCTCGGCATCATCAAGCAATCCACCGCCAACACGCTTACCGTCACAGACGGCGCCAAGGCCGAAGCCGAAAGGCTTGCACCGACGCTCCCCGAAGGGCTCGAGTTCAAGCAAAGCTTCGACAGCAGCGTCTTCATCGAAGGGGCTATTTCGGAAGTCTACAAGACGCTCGGCATCGCGATCGTTCTCGTCGTCCTGACGATTTTCGTCTTTCTCGGCAGCGCGCGGGCGACCCTGGTGCCCGCCGTCACCGTCCCCGTCTCCGTCGTCGCTACCTTCCTTGTGCTCTATATTTTCGGATTCTCGATCAATCTCCTGACCCTGCTGGCGCTGGTGCTTGCCATCGGCCTTGTCGTCGATGACACGATTGTCGTGCTGGAGAATATCTACCGGCGCATGGAAGAAGGCGCGACGCCGCTCGTCGCCGCCTATCGCGGCGCACGGCAGGTCGGGTTTGCCGTCATCGCAACCACGATCGCACTCATGGCGGTATTCGTGCCGCTGACCTTCATCGAAGGCGAGGTCGGCCGGCTGTTCTCCGAATTCGCGATCACGATGGCCGCTGCCGTCGGCTTTTCGAGCCTTGTCGCGCTCAGTCTTTCGCCCATGCTCGCATCGAAAATCCTGAAGCCGACGAGCAATCACACGAAATTCACTATCGTTGTGGACAATGCGTTCGAGCGGACAAAGGCGCTATATGCACGCGCGCTTGAGCGGTCGCTCATGCGCCCTCTTCCCGTCTTCGCCGCCTTTGCCGGAATGCTGCTTCTTGCTTACGGTCTCTTCAGCATCATTCCCTCCGAATACGCGCCGCGCGAAGACCGGGGCACATTCTTCGTGATGGTGAATGCGCCGGAAGGGTCTTCCTACGCCTATACCGAAGCCTATATGACCGAAATCGAAAAGCGGCTGATGCCGCTGGTCGAGGACGGAGAGATCAGCCGGCTTCTCGTTCGCGCGCCGCGCTCCTTCGGCAACACCGCATCCTTCAATGACGGCATAGCCGTGATCGTGCTCGAGGACTGGTCGGTGCGCCGCTCGGCCTGGGATATCATGAACGATATTCGCGCGCGCACCGGCGATCTGCCGGGCGTCACCGTATCGCCCGTGATGCGCGCCGGCTTTGGCGGCGGCACCTCCAAGCCGGTGCAGTTCGTGATCGGCGGCGGCACCTATGAGGAGCTTCGCGAATGGCGCGACATCCTGCTCTCCGCCATAGACGAGGACAATCCGGGCCTGATCAATATCGATCACGACTACAAGGAGACGAAGCCGCAGCTGCGCGTGGAGATCGACCGGAACAGCGCGGGCGATCTCGGCGTGACGGTTGAAAATGTCGGACGCACGCTCGAAACGATTTTCGGCTCGCGGCTCGTCACCACCTATATCGAGGATGGCGAGGAATATGATGTCATTCTTGAAGGCGAGCGTTCGGCTCAGCGTACGCCGAGCGACATGAGCAACATCTTCGTCCGTTCGGAACGCTCCGGCGACCTCGTCCCCCTCGCCAATCTCGTCACCATCAGCGAGATGGCAGGCCCGGCGAGCCTGAACAGGTATAACCGGGTGCGCTCCATCACCATCGAAGCGGATCTTGAAGACGGTCTTACGCTTGGCCAGGCTCTCGACTATCTGGAAGGGCTGGTTCAGGAAGAGCTGCCACCCGGCGTCACCATCGACTACAAGGGTCAGTCCCTGGACTTCGTGGATTCCGGCAGTGCGCTCGGTTTCATTTTCATCCTGGGCATCGTCGTGGTCTTCCTTGTGCTCGCGGCGCAGTTTGAAAGCTTTGTGCATCCCGTCGTCATCATCTCCACGGTGCCGCTCGCGATCACGGGCGGACTGCTCGGCATCTGGCTTACCGGCGGAACGCTCAATCTCTACACCCAGATCGGCCTCATCATGCTGGTCGGCCTCGCGGCCAAGAACGGCATTCTGATCGTCGAATTCGCAAACCAGCTTCGCGACGAGGGGCAGGACTTCCGGGAAGCCCTGGTCGGGGCGGCGGGCATCCGCCTGCGGCCCATCCTCATGACCGCGATCACCACCGCGGCGGGCGCCATTCCGCTCATTCTCTCTTTCGGCCCCGGCGCCGAAACAAGGGCGGCGATCGGCGTGGTCATATTCTCCGGCATCATTGCGACGACCGCCTTCACGCTCTTCGTGGTACCCGTCGCCTATCAGGCCCTTGCCCAGCGCACAGGCTCGCCGGGCGATACGAAGCGGCGGCTGGAAACCGAGATGGACCATGTCGACAGGGGTGGGCTCCGCCCACGGCCCATGGAGGGCGCGGAATAAATCCACCCGCCTTGATTTTCCTTTTCCGCGACCAAGATCACTTTCATGGACTGGAAAGCAGCAAGGCGGGACTATCTGACGCGGCCCATTTTCGGCTGGGCGAAGGGCGTGCTGCCCAGCATGTCCGACACCGAGCGCGAGGCGCTTGAAGCGGGCGATATCTGGTGGGAGGCCGATCTTTTCACCGGAAATCCCGATTGGCAGAAGCTGCTGGATACGCCGAAGCCACTGCTCTCTCAAGAAGAACAGGCTTTCATGGATGGGCCCGTCGAAGAGCTGTGCGATATGCTCGACGACTGGAAGATCACCTGGGAAGACGGCGACCTGTCCCCGGAGGCCTGGGAGTTCATCAAGGCCAACCGTTTCTTCGGCATGATCATTCCGAAGCAGTATGGCGGGCTTGAGTTTTCGGCCTTCGCGCATTCCGAAGTCATCCGCAAACTGTCGAGCCGCTCAGCGGCCGGCGCCGTTACTGTCATGGTGCCGAATTCCCTTGGGCCCGGCGAACTTCTGATGCAGTTCGGCACGGAGGCGCAGCGCGAGTACTGGCTGCCCCGCCTCGCACGAGGCGAAGAGATACCCTGCTTCGGCCTCACGAGCCCCGATGCGGGATCCGATGCCGCCTCGATGGTGGATAGCGGCGTGGTCTGCCGGGGTGTTTTCAACGGCGAGGAAGTGCTCGGCATAAGGCTCAACTGGCACAAGCGTTATATTACGCTCGCGCCCGTCGCGACCGTTCTCGGTCTTGCGTTCAAACTGCGCGATCCGGATCACCTTCTCGGCGAAGAGGAAGAACGCGGCATTACCGTCGCGCTTGTCCCAGCCGGTCTCGAAGGCGTTACCACCGGACGGCGGCATCTCCCCTCCTTCCAGATGTTTCAGAACGGCCCCACGGAAGGCAAGGACGTCTTCATTCCGCTCGATCATGTGATCGGCGGCGCCGAGCAGGTCGGCCAGGGCTGGAAAATGCTGATGTCCGCGCTGGCGGCGGGGCGAGGGATTTCCTTGCCGTCGCTCTCGGCGGCGGCCGCCGCATTCTCCGCCCGCACCACCGGCGCCTATGCGCGGGTACGGGAGCAGTTCAATCTTCCCATCGGCAAGTTCGAAGGCGTGCAGGCGCGGCTCGGCCATATCGCGGGCACGGCCTATCTGCTCGATGCAGGCCGCAGGCTCACCTGCGCTGGATTGGACGAAGGCCGCAAGCTGGCGGTCATTTCGGCGATCATGAAGATGCAGGCAACGAACCGGATGCGCGTTGCGGTGAACGACGCGATGGATATTCATGCCGGCAAGGCCGTGATCGACGGTCCGTCGAACTATATGGGTAATCTCTATCGCGCAGTGCCGGTCGGCATCACCGTCGAAGGCGCGAATATCCTGACGCGCAATCTCATTGTCTTCGGCCAGGGCGCCATTCGCAGCCATCCCCATCTGCTGAAGGAGATGGAAGCCCTCGGCATCGAGGATCGGGACGAAGCACTCGGCCGTTTCGACGAGGCCTTCTGGCGCCATGTCGGCCACAGCATGAAGACAATGGGCCGTGCCTTGCTTCGCAACTGGACAGGGGGGCTTTTATCGCCCGCACCCCGCGCGGGAAAAGTGCGCCCTTATTATCGCCAGCTTTCGCGTCATGCCGCCGGCTTCGCGCTTGTCGCCGATCTGGCGCTTCTGACGCTGGGCGGCGGGCTGAAGCGCAAGGAAATGCTGTCGGCTCGGCTCGGCGATATACTGTCCGAGCTTTACCTGATGTCCGCCGTGCTCAAGCGTTGGGAGGATGACGGCCGGCAGGTGGACGACCTTCCCCTCGTTGCCTATTGCATGGAGGAGAGTTTCGCGGCCATCGATTCCCGTTTCGCGGAGATCTTCGCGAACCTGCCGAACCGTTTCGTGGCTGTCATCGCCAAGCTCATCGTGCAACCGCTCGGCCCCCGCAGGCGCGGACCGAAGGACAAGCTTGCGATGCGTTGTGCCGAACTTCTGCTTGCGCCTTCGGCCACGCGCGACAGGCTCACCTCGGGCCTGCATCTCGGACGGAGCGGCGATCCCGTGGCAAAGCTCGAGAAGGCATTCAGCCTTTCGGTCCTCACCGAGAAGGCGCGCGAGAAGATGCGGGAAGGCGGGACGGACGATCCGGAAACGGCGCTCGCAGGCGGCCGGATAACGGCCGAGGACGCAGCCATGATTGCGGAATTGCAGGCTGTCGTGGCTGAAGTGATCGCGGTCGATGATTTCGCTCCGGAAGAGCTCGCCCTGCACGGCACGGCCGTAAAGGACGAGGATGCAGACGAGCCGTTGACGCGGCGTGCCCAAGGATAGAACCATCCGCATGGAGAGTGCTGCGCCGGGGTGAGGGATACGCTATCCTCGCACTCCTCTTTTGAAATCCGGTGGCGTTTGGTGGCTTCCTCACACATGAAATTTGAAGACGCCACATCATTGGCGGACGCGATCCTTGAACGGACGGGCAAGAAAGTTGTGCTCGCCTTGCCGCTCGGACTTGGAAAGCCTGTTCACCTCGCCAATGCGCTTGTCGAGCGCGCGATTGCCGACCCCTCGATTTCACTGCGTATCTTCACCGCTCTCACGCTGGAAGTGCCGCAGCCGTCGAGCGATCTGGAACGGCGCTTCATGGGGCCGGTTCTTGAACGCCTCTTCGGCGGCTACCCAGGCCTCACCTATGCCAAGGCTCTTCACAAAGGCACCTTGCCGCCGAATATTCAGGTGAACGAGTTTTTCATGCTCGCCGGGCGCTGGCTCAATTCGCCACGGCAGCAGCAGAATTACATTTCAGCGAATTACACGCATGCGCTTCGCTACATACTTGAAACGGGCGTCAACGTGGTCGCGCAGCTCGTTGCGCCGTCGCAAGCGCGAGACCGCTTCAGCCTGAGTTGCAATCCGGACATCTCGCTCGATCTTCTGGCCGCGCGGCGCGAGGGTCGGGCGAATTTCATCGTGGCGGGCGAGACCAATTTCGACCTGCCCTATATGGGTGGCGAAGCGGAAGTGGAGGCAGGCGAGTTCGACTTCCTGCTCGACAGTCCTTCGTTGCAATATCCGCTCTTCGCGCCCCCTCGGGAACCTGTGTCGTCCGCCGATTACGCCATTGGTCTTCACATAGCCGGGCTGATCCCGGATGGCGGCACATTGCAGATCGGTATCGGCTCCATCGGCGATGCGATCGGCAAGGCGCTCGTCCTGCGTCATTCGAACAATGCCGCCTTCTCCGCCATCGCCGATCAGTTGCGCGTGAGCGGGACGGAGCGCGGGCCTTTCGAAGCCGGTCTTTATGGTGCGAGCGAGATGCTGGTCGAAAGCTTCATCGACCTGATGGAAGCGGGCGTGCTGAAGCGCGAAGCCGGCGGAAAACTTATCCACGCCGGCTTCTTCCTCGGCTCGCGCGCCTTCTACGAGAAGCTCCGCGCCATGCCCCAGGAGATGCGGGACAAGATTGCGATGGTCCCGGTGGCCTATGTCAACGATCTCCACGGCGATGAAGAGCGAAAGCGCGCGGCGCGGCAGAAAGCCCGTTTCGTCAACACGGCGATGATGGCAACGCTGACTGGCGCCGTCGTCTCTGACGGGCTCGAAGACGGTCGCGTGGTCAGCGGCGTCGGCGGCCAGTACAACTTCGTCGCTCAGGCTTTCGCGCTCGAGGATGCCCGGTCGGTCATTGCGGTGCGCGCCACCCGCAACAAGGACGGCAAAACGGCGTCCAACATCGTCTGGTCCTATGGACACATGACGATTCCTCGACACTTGCGTGACGTTATCGTGACGGAATACGGCGTGGCGGATCTCCGCGGGAAAACGGATGGCGAAGTCGTCGCGGAAATGCTGTCGATCGCCGACTCCCGCTTCCAGCCGGAATTGCTCGCCCAAGCCAAAAAAGCGGGAAAAATCGCGGAAAACTACCAAATTCCGGCTTCCCACACGACTAACCTGCCGCAGCGGATCGACGCCGCCCTTGGCGATGCAAGGGCACAAGGACAATTGCCGCTCTTCCCCTTCGGCAGCGATTTTACCGAAGAAGAACAAAGGCTTATGCCAGCCCTCGCGAAACTGCGCGGTGCGTCCCGCAGCGACCTCGCCCGGCTCGCCCTCGCCGGCGGCCCCGAACAGGCGGAGGAAACAGCCCTGCTCGAGCGCATGAAACTCGCCACGCCTACCAGCTTCAAGGAACGGCTTTACAAACGCCTTCTCCTCGCTGCGATGGCGCAGACCGGGCAATAATCACAGAATTCTTCGTGAAAATAGTTCCGCGCACTTGATTGGCGTCCCGCCGCATCCCCACTTAAAACGGGACTTGCGTGCAGGGAGGGTGAATTTTTGCGGAGTTCCGTCCTAAAAGCCCGGATTTACCCGTGTTACCGCCATGCCGCATCGCACAAAAAACGGTGCAAATTGCGCCGCTTGCCGCGAGGTCCCCTTGGCAACCCGAAGTGCTCTCCATATATAGGCCCGATATATCGATCCAATATAGTCCCATCGGCCCGGCCAGCTGGGAACAAGGACAGCCTTTCCATGCAAGTGACCACGCTTTGCCTCGGCGCCCTGGTCTTCGGCGAAGCCACTGGCTACGAGATCAACAAGATGTTCGAGGATGGCCCCTTCAGCCATTTCCTCGACGCGAGCTATGGCTCGATCTATCCCGCGCTCACCCGGCTTACCGAAGAAGGTCTCGTTACTTGCAAGGCGGAACCGCAGGAGCGGCGTCCGGACAAGAAAATCTATTCGCTGACCGAAAAGGGGCGAAAGAGCCTCAGCGAAGCGCTGCAGCAGACACTGGCGCCGGACAAGTTTCGTTCCGAATTCCTGTTCACCGTTCTCTTCGCTCATCTTCTGCCGCGGAGCCGCGTCCGCAGTCTGGTCGACCAACGCCTGGCGGCGATGAAAGAAAAAGTCGAGGAAATGGCGCAGCCGGATGAAGGAGATACCCCCGGCATGGACTTTGCCCGGCAATATGGCCTGGCCGTCTACAGCGCCTCCATTCAATTCCTGGAACACCACAGACACCTGATCGAAGAGATCGCAACCGAAGAAGAAGCCCATGTTTGAGCGGCAAAAAGATTTCGCGACGAGGATCACAGGCGGCCGTCTCCACAGGTCGCATTTCATCGCCATCGGCATCGGCGTCGCGATCGCACTATGGTTCCTGACCGGTCTTTTCACCGGCGCGGATAGTTCGGACGGGTCACTGACAGTCGCCGAGCAAGAGCAGGCCGGCAGCACAACACCTCGTGTACGCGTCATGGAATCCACTGCGACGTTGCGGCGCGGCGCCGTGATCATTCGTGGCCGTACTGCTGCCAAACGTGCGGTTGAAGTGCGTGCCGAAACGCAAGGAACCGTAGCCGAACTACCGGTTGAAAAGGGGGCACGCGTCAAAAAGGGCGATGTGCTCTGCCGGATCGCCCTGAACGCGCGCGACGCCCAGCTTTCGGAGGCGCAAGCGCTGGTGACACAGCGACGCCTCGAGTATGACGCTTCGCGCCAGCTGGCCGAAAAGGGTTACCGGGCCCCGACTGTCGCTGCCGGATCGAAAGCTGCCTATGACGCCGCGCAGGCGCGCCTGAAGCAGATGAAGGTAGAGGTCGACCAGACCAGGATATTGGCTCCCTTTGACGGCATTTTTGACGACCGTCCGGTTGAAGTCGGCGACTACATGCGCGTCGGCGACGTCTGCGGTCTTGTGGTGGAACTCGACCCGCTGCTTGTGATGGGGCAAGTGTCCGAGGATCGCGTTGGCGCGCTCCATATCGGCGCACCCGGTACCGCGCGCCTCGTTACCGGCGAAACGGTGGAAGGAAAAATCCACTTTGTTGCGAAGACGGCCGATCCTGCGACCCGTACATTCCGCGTGGAGCTTGAGGTCCCTAACCCAGACTTCACGATGCGAGCCGGAGTTACCGCGGAAATCATTGTGCCCGGGGGAGAGGTGCTCGCGCACCGCATTCCGAGTTCCGTAATCGCGCTTGACGATAGCGGCGTGATTGGCGTGCGCGCCGTGGATGACGAAGGCCGCGTGAAGTTTCATCGTGTGCAGCTTATCGACGATACGCCTCAGGGCCTGTGGATCGCAGGCCTGCCGCAGACGGTAACGGTCATCACCGTGGGGCAGGACTATGTGAAGGAAGGCCAGAAAGTTGAGGCCATACCCGCGAACCAGGTCGGAGCAGCCCTTTGAATTCTCTCATTGAAGCCGCGCTGAGCCATTCCCGCACCATCATGACCAGCATGGTTCTGCTGGTCGCAGCGGGTATCATTTCCTTCATTTCCATTCCGAAGGAAGCGGATCCGGATATTCCGATTCCGATTTTCTATGTCTCTATCGTTCATCAGGGCATCTCGCCTGAAGATGCCGAACGGCTTCTCATCCGACCAATGGAAACCGAACTCCGTTCGCTTGAAGGCCTGAAGGACATAACCTCCATTGCCTCGCAAGGGCATGCCGGCATCCTGCTTGAATTCGACGTGAATTTCGACAAGGACGCCGCCCTGCAGGACGTACGAGAGAAAGTCGACCTTGCGCGTGCTGAACTTCCGAGCGACACGGATGAACCTATTGTCCGCGAGTTCAACACTGCGCTCTTTCCCGTTCTCATCGTGACGCTTTCAGGAGATGTGCCTGAACGCGCCCTTTATAATGCCGCCCGAAAACTGAAAGACGAGATAGAAGCGGTTCCGACCGTGTTGCAGGCTGAACTTGTCGGTCATCGCGAAGAGCTTCTCGAAGTTGTTATCGATCCGGCAAAGCTCGAATCCTACAACATCTCGCAAAGCGAACTTATCAACATCGTGTCGCTCAACAACCGGCTGGTAGCGGCGGGCAACATCGACACAGGTCAGGGCCGCTTTTCGGTAAAAGTGCCGGGACTTTTCGAGACGCGCGAAGACGTTCTCAGCCTGCCAATAAAAGTTTCGGGCGAAGGTGTTGTCACACTTTCCGATATTGCCAGCATCAACCGGACTTTCAAGGATCCGGATGGGTATGCGCGTTTCAACGGCCACCCTGCCATTGCCATAGAAATCACAAAACGCATCGGCACAAACATCATCGACAACAACAACCAGGTACGCGAGGCCGTCGAGAAGTTTACCGAAGGATGGCCGGAAGCCATTCATGTCAACTATACGCTCGATGCGTCCAGCTGGATTTTCCGGGCCCTCGGTTCCCTGCAATCGTCAATTACCACGGCCATCATTCTGGTGATGATCGTTATCGTCGCAGCACTTGGTTTGCGTTCGGCAATGCTGGTTGGCATCTCGATACCGACATCGTTCATGATCGGTTTCTTCTTCCTCGCGTCCGCCGGCTACACGATCAACATGATGGTCATGTTCGGCATGCTGCTCGCTGTCGGTATGCTGGTCGATGGTGCCATCGTCGTTGTCGAATATGCAGACCGTAAAATGTCTGAAGGCCTCGACCGCCGCGAAGCCTATACGCTCGCCGCCAAGCGTATGTTCTGGCCTGTCGCTTCTTCGACAGCCACAACGCTCGCCGCCTTCCTGCCGATGCTGCTGTGGCCGGGGGTGAGCGGAAAATTCATGAGTTATCTGCCGATCACGCTGATTGTGGTGCTTTCGGCTTCACTTTTGACCGCCCTCATCTTCGTCCCAACCATGGGAACCTTGTTCGGCAAGGCAGAAACAGAGAATGATGAGGTTCTGAAGCAACTCGCCGCCACGGAGACCGGCGACA
The DNA here is from genome assembly GCF_000017565.1 of Parvibaculum lavamentivorans DS-1. Classification (NCBI taxonomy): domain Bacteria; kingdom Pseudomonadati; phylum Pseudomonadota; class Alphaproteobacteria; order Hyphomicrobiales; family Parvibaculaceae; genus Parvibaculum; species Parvibaculum lavamentivorans. The sequence goes on along the minus strand of NC_009719.1, from coordinate 190,286 downwards.
TTCGCGGCTTGCCGGGACTTACCGGCGCTTACGTGCGCCTTCTCGAGAAGCTCGTCTATTATCCGGGCCGCGTCATGGCGGCCACCGGTGTCGTGCTTGTCGGCACTATTATGCTTTTCAGCACTTTCAACAACGGCGTCGAGTTTTTCGTCGATACCGAGCCGGAGCAGGCCATCGTTCTCGTCAGCGCGCGGGGAAACCTCTCCGCGCAGGACACATTGGCGCTCGCACGGGATGTCGAAGATATTGTCCTTCGTACGGAGGGGGTGAAAACCGTATTCACCCGCACAGGCCCCGGCCTTGGCTCGGGCTCGTCCGGACGCAACGACGTTCCGAAAGATCTCATTGCGCAGATGATGATCGAGCTCAAGCCTTATGAGGAGCGACGGAAGGGCGCGGTCATTCTCGAGGAGATTCGACAGAACACAAAATCCATTCCCGGCATCAAGGTCGAACTCCGCAAACAGGAGGATGGCCCACCGACCGGCAAGGATATTCAGATCGAGCTCACATCCACCGACTACCAGAAAATGCTCGCCACAACGGCGACGATCCGCCACCACCTCGATACAGAGGTAGATGGCCTTATTGACGTCGAGGATGGGCGGCCCCTACCCGGCATTGAATGGATCATGAGCGTCGACCGTGAAATGGCCGGCCGTTTCGGTGCCGACGTCACCTCGGTCGGTGCAGTCATCCAGCTCGTCACCAACGGCATCATGATCGGCGAGTACCGGCCGGACGATGCTCCAGACGAAGTAGATATCCGCGCGCGCTTCCCGGATGACTACCGCGTTCTCGACCAGCTCGACAGCTTGCGCGTTCAGACTCAGCAGGGTCTTGTGCCAATTTCCAATTTTGTGAGCCGCGAAGCTCAGTCGCAGGTCAGCACGATCGAACGTATCAATGGCTATCGCCGTATCATGGTGAAGGCGAATACCGCCATCGATCCCGCAACAGGCGAAAAGATAAATGTGGACGAGAAGGTCCGCGAAATCTCCGCCTGGATCGCCGATCAGAACATCGACCCTGCCGTGAGAGTCCAGTTCCGCGGCGCCAACGAAGAACAGGCGGAATCAGCCTCCTTCCTCGGCGGCGCGCTTATCGGCGCCTTGTTCCTGATGTTCATTATTCTGCTGACGCAATTCAACAGCTTCTACCATTCGATCCTGACACTTTCGACGGTCATTCTCTCTACCGTCGGTGTGCTCATCGGCATGGTGGTCACTGGGCAGCCCTTCTCCGTCATCATGACGGGTACGGGCATCGTTGCGCTTGCCGGTATCGTCGTAAACAACTCGATTGTTTTGATAGATACATATCAGCGTTTGCGCGAGGATACGGCGGATGCAGTAGAGGCGGTGCTGCGCACCGCAGGTCAACGCTTGCGGCCAATCATGTTGACCACCATAACCACCATGTTCGGCCTGCTGCCGATGGCTCTGCAAATTAACCTCGACTTCGTCACGCGTGAAATCGTCCTTGGCGGGCCCGTGTCGGTCTGGTGGGTGCAGCTGTCGACCGCCATTATTTTCGGTCTCGGTTTCTCCACACTCCTTACTCTCGTTCTGATACCCGTCCTTCTGGCGGCACCTTCCGTTATACGTGCGAAACGAGCAGCACGGCGAGACGGCAACCCCGAATGGCAGATGACCGAACCGACGACACGACGCGCGGCCGAATAGAATTAGATTTCGTTCACGATCGGGTTCGAGAGCAGGCCAACACCCTCGATCTCGACCTCGATCGTGTCGCCCTCTTTCATCCAGAGCGGCGGCGTCCTTGCAAACCCCACCCCTGCCGGCGTTCCCATGACAAGGACGTCTCCAACCTCAAGTGTCATGCACTCGCTGAGAAGCGCGATTGTTTCGTCTACCGGAAAGATCATGTCGCGGGTATTTGCGCTCTGCATTACTTCGCCATTGAGCCGGGACTCGATCTTCAGCCCAGCTGCGCCCGCCGGCAATTCATCCGCCGTCACAAAAGCCGGCCCGAAGGGGCCGGTGGCATCGAAGTTCTTTCCGATCGTCCATTGCGGTGTCCGGCGCTGGTAGTCGCGCACGGATACGTCATTAAAGCATGCATAGCCTGCGACAAAGGTCAGCGCCTCTTCTCTCGCCACATGACGCGGCACCTCGCGGCCGATGATGGCGGCGAGTTCCGCCTCGAAATCGAGCTGGGTTGAGACACGGGGCCGGACAATCGGTATTTGATGTCCGAGCAGCGACGTCGCGCAGCGCATGAAAAAATTCGGATAATCCGGCTTCTCACGTCCGCCCTCCGCAGCGTGGGCCGCGTAGTTAAGGCCGAGACAGATAATCTTTCCCGGCCTTGGCAAGACTGGAAGAAGTTTCAACTCGTCGAGCGGGTATCGCGGGGCGGAAATCGCGGCCTTTCGTGCGGCAGCTAATCCCTCATCGCCCGCAGCGAGAAGCGCGAGAAGCGATGCCGGGGTGCTATCTGAACCGGAGAGATCGGCAACCTCCAAGCCTTCAGCCAGTCCGAGCCTCGCGGTGCCGTTTTTCTCAAAAGTCACAAGACGCATATCAATCTCCGAAAAGCATTGTAGCGGCCAGCTTATTACAGACATCGACGGACGCGAAGCATCGGCGCATTTACAGGGCGACGCCTGGCTGGCAATATTGACATTTGGCGTGTCAATATGATTCCGGGCAAAAGGCCCACTAGTGGTTGGGGAGAGATTCCATGCGGGCAATGCTGGAACAAGTCGTTGCGAGCGCCATAACAAGCGCCCGCCTGCGTACGTTACGTCGGCGAAGGCATGCATTCGTCCGGCAGATACTCCGGCGGCGGCCATTGGTCCGCTTTTTCCATCAGGTTGACGATCCCTATAGCGTTCTCGCTATTCAGGCGGTGCCGCTTCTGAAGGAGCGATATGACATTGACATCGAAGTTCATCCGGTCACCGCTCCGGATATGGCTGCGGCACCGGAGCCAAAGATGCTCGCAGCGTACGGCTTGCGAGATGCCGAGCTTCTCGCGCGGCACACGGGCTTCAGTCTTGACGCGAGCGGCTTGACTGCCATCGCCCCCGCACCCAGCGCCGCCGCTCTCGCGGCTGGAGACGCCCTGCGGAGGAAACTCGGTCATTATCTTGGTGCCACTTTTCACTTCGAAGGAGAGTGGTTCTGGGGTCTCGACCGCTTGAGCTTTCTTGAAGAGCGTCTGGCCCCCTTCCGGCGATCCGATGCGCCGGGCGGCTTCATCGCGCCGCGCCGCGAGATCAAGCTCGAGCCGGTGAGGCGGGCCGAGACGCCACCCCTTCTGGAGGCGTTCATCTCCTTCCGCAGCCCCTATACCTATCTCGCCATCGACCGCCTGGTGAAGCTTGCGAGCCATTATGGCGCCGATTTGCGATTGAGGTTCGTATTGCCGATGGTCATGCGCGGCCTGCCGGTGCCGCTCGCTAAGCGAATTTATATCGTCCGGGACTGCAAGCGCGAAGCCGAACGGCTCGGCCTGCCCTTCGGGCGCATTTCGGATCCTGTGGGGGCAGGCGCCGAGCGCGGCTTGTCGGTGCTCCATCATGCAATCCGCGAAGGGCTCGGGCCGCAGTTTGCGGCATCGTTCCTTCAGGGTGTCTTTGCCGAAGGCATGAACGCAGCATCAAAGACGGGATTAATGCGCATGGCACAAAGGGCCGGCCTGAGCCGGGCCCAGGTCCGGAATGCATTAGGAGATCCTTCATGGCGCGAGGTGGCCGAGGAGAACAGAGAGGCCATGTTTACAGGCGGCGTTTGGGGTGTCCCCGCCTTTCGAGTTCAAGGCGGGGACCTGCTATGGGGCCAGGACAGGCTTTGGGCGATAGAAGATGAACTTCGTGCGGCTTGCGAGAAGGCCTGAGGTTCCCCCTCTAAAGCTGCGAGTGAACTGAACCCGACGGCACAGGCGCTACTTCGGGCAAACCTTCTCGCCGCTTTCGCTTCAGGGAATTTTCGTGAAGATCGACAAGTATGGCGGGCCCTGCACATAGCGCCCAGGTACCGGCGAGGAGAAAAATCGTAATTGCAATCGGATTGACATAGGAGCTTCCGGCCATTGTCATGACAAGCAGGACAGCACCAGATGCAGCTCCTGCCCAGCCGGCGAGCGACCCCCAGATTGCGAGGTTTCCGGTCTTGTCCAGTGCCGCCTGTACAGCCTGAAAATATGGCACGCTGAGTGCCCAGGCAAAGCTCTGAAGCAGCAGCACGACGATGATGATCTCCAGGGAGATTTGTGCCCAAGAGAACAGAACCAGCGCCATGATGTAAATGCCCAGTCCGGCCATCATTGGCCGAAACCGGCCATAACGGTCGCTCAGCAATATCGCCAGGGCTGCTCCCGCAACAGCGCAGAGCGATGCCCATACCGCTACCTGCGAAATTAATCCGCCGGAAGGCTCGGCTATCTGGTCAAAGCGCAACATGCAGCTCCACAGGCCGAACGCCGTGAAGTTGAACACACCGAGGGCAAGCACAGAGAAAACTCGCAATACTTGTGTGCCCCTGACACCCGCTGCGCCTAGCACACGGTTCGCCGCCGGCTTTGCGCCGCCGAGAAACGGGCACAGAGACGCGCAGAAAATGCCGAACAGAAGTAATGCGAGATGCAGGCTGTTCGGGCCTGGATTGATGTCCGGCAGAATAGTGAGCAATGTCACGGCGATGGCCATCTGGATCCCAATATAGATGGCGAACCCTCGAGCGGCCTGTTCATGCGACCCAAACCAACTGATTGTCGCGCCAATTAAGCATCCCACGCCCATCCCTTCCAATGCCCGGAGAGCGCGCAGCTGTGCCACCTCGCTCACTGCAAGAGAGCTGACATCGCCGATAATGGCGAGCCCTACACCTGTAAACGCGACAAGAGGCAACGGCCATCGGGGAGCGAGGAAAAACGACAGGAAGAGACCTACAGCCATCGCCGATATATTGATGCCTGCAATTTCGACGGCCATCTGCTCGGAGATGCCGGGATGCGACGCCCAGCTATTGACGAAGATCGGCAGCGAAGAAACGGCGACCGCCCCATATGCGCCCACAACAGCGACAATGAACAGCTTGACGCTGCGGCGATCAAACCGGGCCCACCATATGTATCGTCGTAGCCTTCCCCGTCCCGCCACCTTAGCCCCCCAATAATCCGCCTCCATATTGGACACCGCGAGCGCCGCCAGCAAGCGGGAGAATTCACCCGCCTTGGCACGGGGAGCCGCAGATAGCCTCAGGAGACCATGGTTGCCGGTGGACGAATTGATAAACTGTCCGCCTTCAGCCGGGGAATCGAGATCATGAAGGTTTTCGACAGATATTTTATCGGCGGTGAGTGGGTGGACGCCCCTTCGCGGGCCAGACAAAAGCTTTTCAACCCCGCGACCGATACGCCTTACGGGGAGATTGCGCTTGGTACGGCGAAGGACGTGGACGCCGCCGTGAGGGTTGCATCGGAAGCCTTTACCAGCTTCTCCGAAACCACGGTTGCCGAGCGGCTGGCCCTGCTCAAACGAATACTCAACATATATGAGCGCCGCCGCCCCGAAATCGCCGGGGCAATCACCGTCGAGATGGGCGCCCCAAGGAGGCTTTCGCGAGAGGCACAAGCTGCGGCGGGGTCAGATCATCTGCGCGCTGCCATAGAAGCCTTGGAAGAGTTTCAAATTGAACGGCCGCTGAGCGGCGGGGTTCTTCGCAGGGAGCCTGTGGGCGTTTGCGGGCTCATCACCCCCTGGAACTGGCCCATGAACCAGATCGCCGGCAAAGTTGCACCCGCCATCGCGGCAGGATGCACGATGGTACTCAAGGCGAGTGAACTGACCCCCATGTCGGCGGTGCTTTTCGCGGAAATCCTGGAAGAGGCCGGCGTCCCCAAAGGCGTGTTCAACCTGCTGCATGGTGAGGGAAGGACCGTTGGCGCGGCGATAGCCACCCATCCGCTCATCGATATGGTTTCGTTCACCGGATCGACGGCGGCAGGTGTTCAGGTCGCGATCAACGCCGCGCCGACCGTGAAGCGCGTGACACAGGAACTGGGAGGCAAATCGCCGAATATCCTGCTGCGCGATGCCGATTTTGACGTCGCTGTCCGCCAGGCGGTCGAAGCCTGCATGGAAAATTCCGGACAATCCTGCAATGCGCCGACGAGACTTATCGTGCCGTCGGACCGTCATGACGAAATCGCCGAACGTGCCGAAGAGGCCGCGAAGGCACTTCGCGTCGGAGACCCGGAGAATGAGGAAACGGATCTCGGTCCCGTCGTATCTCGCGCTCATCTCAAGCGAGTAAGAAATTATATCGAGGTCGGACAGCAGGAAGGCGCTATTTTAATAGCGGGTGGAGCAGAGCCCATCGATGATCTACCGCCTGGCTATTTTGTGAAGCCGACTGTCTTCGCTCACGTCACACCGGACATGACAATTGCCCGGGAGGAAATCTTCGGGCCGGTGCTTTCGATTCTCTCATATGACGATGAGGAAGAAGCCGTGCGGATCGCAAACGATACGCCATATGGGCTTGCGGCCTATGTTTCCTCTCAAGACAGAGAACACGCAATCGCCATCGCGCGCCGGCTGCGCGCGGGGCAAGTCCATGTCAATATGACGATCCCCGGCGCGGATATGCCTTTTGGCGGCTTTCGTCAGTCCGGCAATGGGCGCGAAGGTGGGATTTTCGGCATCGAGGACTTTACCGAGATCAAGGCGATCGCTCTTCCCTGACCCGGCTGTGGCCAAAGAAGGATATGGCGCAAGGCCGCTCCTATCCCCCTTATTGTAAGGGAAAGAAAAAGGGGACTTCCACATGGCCGCCCAGCTCGACCTCGCCTATATGCCTGCCTCCACTCAGCTTCGGCTCTACCGGGCGAAGCAGCTCTCTCCTGTCGAGGTTCTCGAAGCGCAGATTGCGCGGGCAGAGGAAGTCGAGCCGAAGATCAACGCCTTCGCATGGAATTTCCATGAAGAGGCGCGCGAGGCAGCAAAATATGCAGAAGCGCGCTACATGGCCGGTGAAGCCCGGGCGCTCGAGGGCGTAACGCTCGCCGTCAAGGACGATACGGATCTGGCAGGCAAGGTAACGGCCTCCGGCTCCAAACTTTTTCTCGACTATGTAGCCCCCGCCTCGCACCCCATGGTGCAGCGCTTTCTCGATGCGGGTGCAATCGTCCATGCGAAGACGACTGTGCCGGAATTCTGCATATGCACAGTGACGACATCGCTCCACTGGGGCACCACGCGGAATCCGTGGAATCTCGACTACGGTCCGGGTGGCTCTTCCGGCGGCTCGGGCGCGGCACTCGCGGCAGGGACAACGACGCTGGCGACGGGCAGCGATTCCGGTGGCTCGATCCGGATTCCCGCTGGTGTCAACGGGGTTTGCGGTTTTAAAGCACCATTTGGCCGTTTTCCGACCGTTGTACCCTGGACGCTATCGCCGCACTCGGTCTATGGCCCGATGGCGCGGAGCATGACCGATCTCGCGATGATGTATGACATCGGCAATGGACCGGCCTCCTACGATCATACGGCGCTCCAGAAGAATACGCTGCCAAACCCGATGTCGGGCATTGCGGGGATGCGCATTGCCTATAGTCCGGATCTCGGCTTTGCTCAGATTGATCCCGAAGTGCGCGCCAATACGGAACGTGCGCTCAAACACTTCGAGTCGCTTGGCGCCTGTGTCGAGGAAGTGGCGGTTAACTGGACCCATGAGAAAGTGCAGGACGCAGTTTACGGCACCTTGCTCAACGGGGCGTGGCGGATGTTTTTCGACCAGGTACAGGAAATGATTTCCGACCCAAAGCAGGTGTCGGACCAGTATCACAGCCTTTACCGGAAGATGCTTGCACTTCCAAAGGGCGCGGCAGAAGGAGCGGCGATCCTTGCGGCGGAGATGAACACCGAGCTGCACGCAATTTTCAGTGGGGGGTTCGACGCAATCGTGTCGCCGACGACAGGCCTGCCTTCGATCCCGGCGACTACCAATCATGCAACCGATAGCGTCACCATAAACAACGTGACGGTCGATTCGATGACGGGTTGGTGCCTGACGCATCCCTTCAATCTGCTCTACCTTTATCCAATCGCCGTGGCACAGACGGGCCGCGCGTCCAATAATGTGCCAACCTCGATCCAGATCATCGGCGACCGCTACGACGATAATACTGTGTTCGCGCTGACCAGCGCCTATGAGCGCGTGGCGGAGCCTCTCTACAATGGAGATGCGTTCCCGGATTTCCGCAGCGAGATTTAGCTACCGGCCAAGATGCCTTCGGCGGGAGTCGGGCGTTCGCGCCTGTCGGTGACCAGAGCGGGCACCGCCCCCGCCAGCGCAGCAAGGCCGAGAGCCAGAACAGCGCCTCCGAAAGCCATCCCATAAGACGTGCCGTCGATCGCAAATCCGATAAAGGCAGGACCGAGGCCGGCGCCGATGGAGGCGACTATCATGCCCCAGACCGCGAGGCGGCCGCTCCGGTCCAGCGCAGCCTGGACCGCCTGGAAATAGGGCGCGACAACAGCCCAAGCGATATTCTGGACGACGAGGCCAGCGACAAAGATCGCCGCCGCGACATGGGAGACCGCAAAAACGGCGGCGGGGACGGTGTAAATGGCGAGCGCCAACATCAAGGGCAGGAAGCGGCCGTAACGCGCGCTCAGTGCAATAACGAGGATCGTGCCGGGAATGCCGCATAGCGAAGAGATTGCGAGGGTTTGTGCTGCCGCTGCCGACGACAGGCCGACGACTTCGCCATAGCGCAACATGTAGCTCCAGAGACCGATGGCAGCAATGTTGAAGAGGCCGAAAGCGAGAACGGAAAGGAATTTCAGCAGGGCGGGGTAGTCCGTATCGGCGGCGGCGCCGGACTCTTCCGGTTCCTCCGCGGCGGCGGGCCGAAGGGGCACCGCGCCGCCATTGAGACCGAGCAGCGGATAAAGGATGAGGGAAACGGCGGCGAGCGCGAGGAGTGTCACATAAACGCTCGCAGCTCCAAGATAGGGCATGAGCGCCGGGATCGCCGCGATCAGTACCGCAGCCAGGATGAATTGCAGCATGATGTACATGCCGAAACCTCGGGCCGCGTATTCATGTCGTCCGATCCAGTTGGTCGTCGCACCGACGAGCAAGCCAACGCCGACGCCTTGTACAGCACGCAGGAACGAGAGCTGCAACATATCCGACGCGAGAATGGAGAGAAGATCACCCGAGATGGCGAGAAGAAGACCCAGCCGCGCTATCCGTGGCAGTGACCACCGCGAGACGAGGAAGAGCGCAAGACAGAGCCCGAGCGTCGCGGCGAGCACGTTTATCGTCGCGACCTCCCCTGCCATACGCTCGGTGAGGCCAACATCGGCGATCCACGTCCCGACAAGGCTCGGCAGAACGGAGGCGATGACTGCGCCATAGGTGCCGCAAGCAGCTATAAGGAAGAGGGTAGCAGAACTCCGGGGATCCAAACCTCGCCACCAGCCGCGCCTCGCCACGTGTTCTTTCATTCCGCCTCCACCACTCATCCACTTGTCTTTCTAACATAAAAAAGGGCGGGAGTTTCGCTCCCGCCCTGCCCCCTTTTTGCCCTGCGGGACCCTGCAGGGCACCCCAGAACTCTCAGCGTGTTCCCGTCTTCCGAAGGGCGCCGACTTCGAACATGCTGTCCGTTACGCTGGCGGCGGCGTGGAAATTCGGACGGGCATCGTCGTTAAAGACCAGGTCCAGGATGTAGCGACCTGCCTGGAAATCATAAAGCGCCTGGCCGAAACCGAAACAAGTGGGAACGTCATAGGCGTTCACAGTCGTTTCTTCCTGATAACGCCAGAGGCCGCCCCGGCTGTCATACATGTCAGCCGCAACAACACGCCAGCTGTCTTCGTCAATGTAGAAAGTGCGGCGCGGCAAGAGATGGCGCGTGCCCTGTTTCAGTGTTGCCTCGATAACCCAAACACGGTGCAGTTCGTAACGGGTCACGTCCCGGTTGGGAAAGTTTGGTTCGACGAGGTCGGCAACGCTGTGCTTCGAGTTCGCAAACTCGTAGTTGTTGTAAGGAATGTAGAGTTCCTTCTTGCCGACAAGCTGCCAATCATAACGATCGAGACGGCCGTTATACATGTAGAGCTGATCGGCGGTACCGAGGCCTTCATAGCCCGAGACCGGATTGTCATATGAGAGGGTCGGCGCGCGGCGGACGCGGCGCAGACCCGGGCTGTAGAACCAGGCATTACGCTCGCCGTTCAGCGTTTCATGAACGAGGTATGCTTCGCCCGCGACACGAGCCGGTGCGATATAGGTGCTCAGATACTTGAGTTGGACATTCTGGAGTTCCGCGAAGTTCGTGCGGGCGGGATTGTAATAGTTCGAGAGGCGCAGTTCGTCCCATTTTAGAGGCACGAACTGACCGCCGGCATTAACGACGGCTGTGGTTCCGACAACGCTCCGCGCCACTCCCTCATAGGCAGTACGGTGATTCCACATCACCTCGTCGCCAGACTGAGGTAGCGGGAAAGGGAAACCGCCCGGCACCGCATCGGTCAAGTCGTGTGCGACTTTCTCGATCTTTGCCATACCTACATTCGCCTTTGTCTTTTCATAGACATTTGCGGGAAAGGCACAGCTTCTGTGAGTCGGATAGACATCCATGCGATAGCCGGCATAACGATCAAGAAGCGCGATCTGGCCGGCGGCAAGATTGTCGCGATACTGCTCCAGATTGTCTTTGGTGATCGAGAAGAGCTTCTTGTCGTTCGCGTAAGGATCGACGTAATCCTGTCCCTGCACGTAACCCGCCGGCGGATTGACGATACCTCCGCTCCATGCGGGTATCGTGCCGGCAGCGTTGCCCGCCACCTCGGCGCCGATGGGCGTGAGCTTCGCGCCGAGATCAGCGGCGCTGTCTGCCTGTGCCTGGCCTGCGCCCAGAACAATACTGCAGGCAACAAAAGCGGCAGTTGCGGAAACCTTGGTAAACATCGGTGTTCTCCTTTCGCCTTCCGTTACTTCACATGCTGCCTAGAAGGCGTAGGAAACTGTAAAGGTCGCAAAGTCGCGATCTGTCGCGAAGTTGTTGTAGCCGCCGCTGAAGTTGTTTGTGTAGGCGGCGCCGATACTCCACGTCGACTGATAGTCGGCCGTGAGGCGAAGCGTGACCTGCTTGCGATTGTCGATATGCGTATCCATCATCGCATAGTCGAGTGCAGTCCCCGTGATGTCGTAACGGAAAGCGATGCCGGGATAGAGTACCCAGGGCGTACCGAAGATGCCTTGATAGGAGCCGGTGATGTCTGCGATGAATCCGACAGCATTGGTATCGCCAAAGGTGCCGAGCGGCTTGCTGTCGAAATGCGTCCAGGCCATTTCGCCGATGATGGTCATATCGTCCATGCCGAGAGCCTGGATCGCCGTACCGAAGAGCGGTGCAGTCGGACCGGCAGAGTAGATGCCGTTGAAGATGACCTGAGTGCGATTTTCACGGACGAAACCTTCGGAACTGCCAGTTCCGGTGAACCCCACCGGATCGGCGAGGAAGGCTGCGGTCGCCGCAGCGGTGAAGGGATCGGCGAGCGGTACAGCATAGTCCGGCTGGTAGGCAACATCGAGACCGAAGGAAATGTCCTGCCAGACGAAGCTTGCCGATGCGCCGAAGAGGTCCTGATCCGGCACGTAGTTCCGGTAGTAGCCGACCGGATAGCAGCCGAAGACCGGATCGCAAGCCGCGTTGGCGCCCACTACCGGCACCTTCTGGTGATAGCGCATGTAATAGAGTCCAAGTTCGGTTTGCAGCGCCTCGCTGAAATAGAGCGCGGAAACGCCCCACTGGCCTCCATGCGATGGCTGGTCGTCCGCGATGAGCGGAATGCCGGTGCCGAGAAAGAACTGCGTCTGGGCATCGACGCCAGAGGCCGCTGGATCGCCAACGGCGCCGAAGCCAAAGGCCGGGCCGTAGAAAAGGCCGACTGCCCCGGGGCCGACCGCATCCTCCAGCGAGAAGAACGTGCCGACGGGATCGAGTTCCGTCTCATTCCAGCGAAACTGGTAATAGGCCGAGACGTCGAGATTGGTTACTGGCGCGAACCGCACCACCGCCATGGGAGCGGGCAGGTAAGCCTGCTTGATCTCGGCGCCGGCACCGCGCAGCTTCGTCACGTCGAAGGCGTTTGTTTCAGCAATGCCGCCGCCGTAGAAAATGCTTTCGCCCCAGTTGAGCACCTGGTTGCCGAGGCGGAAGTTGACAGGCAGGCCGGCGACATCCACATCGCCATAGACATAGGCGTCAAGAAGGCGGGCTCGGCGGCCGACGCGGCTGACCGCTGCGTCCGTTAGATCGGTGCGCCGGGTTGAGCTCTTGTCCGACTGAATGGCGTCAAAGAAATAGCTGCCGCGCGCGAAGAAGCCGAAATCACCCTGTTTGATCTCGAACTCGCTGATGCCCGAAAGCGGCGCAGAGAAGACGTCCCACTGGTCGTAGTTAAGATTGCCGTCGTCGTAGTTATCCGTCAGCCCATCATTGGCGCAGCCCTGGGGGTTTGTCGCGCTGATGTACATACACTTGCGATCGGAGGTCCGGATCGCCGCGGAAGCAGTCACCGTCGTGTCGATCGAGACGTCGGCCTCGCCGAGCTTGAACTGCATGGCGAAAGCCGGTGAAGCCGCGAGGCCTGCCGCCACCAGGACTCCCGAAAGCACTGAAACGCGAGACCGCCCGTAACGACCCGACATCGAAACCCCCTTTTCCAAACCGCTCTCCCCAGAGCGGCCCCTATACAAGGCCATCAAACCCTCAACGGCCATCCTGAAATGCTAGAACGCATCGTCGCAAGCGGGATATGTCCTAGATAGGACACAGGCTCTAACAGGTCTTTATCCCATCCCGCGTCAACTCGTCGGCCGTATCGAGAATTGCATCGTGGAGCACATCGGCGATGAAATCGATTTCGCCTCTCTCCAGGGTCAGCGGTGGCGAGAGAACATTCAAATGTGCGAGAGGACGCACGAGCAGACCGCGCTTCTGGCAATGACGCCAGATGCGCTTGCCGATGCGGACCTCATCGGCGAAGAGCTCCTTCCGCTCCTTGTCCGCGACATACTCAATGCACATCATGAAGAGGCGGCCGCGCACGTCACCGACCAGCGGCAGCTCCGACAGCGGAGCAAGCCTTTCTTCGAAATAGGGACCTATTTCCTGGACCCGTTCGCAGATGCGCTCGCGTTCGATGATCTCGATATTCTTTAATGCTGCCGCACACGCAACCGCATGCCCCGTATAAGTGAATCCAGTGTTGAAATAGGCACCCGGACGGCTCAGCACTTCATATATCTCATCCGACATGATGACAGCGCCGGCGGGGATGTAACCCGAGGTGAGGCCCTTCGCACAGGTGATGATGTCCGGGACGATGCCGAAATAATCCTCAGAGGCGAAGAAATGCCCGAGCCGGCCGAAGGCGGTCACGACCTCGTCGGCTACATACAGAAGCCCGTATTTGCGGCAGATTTCGAGCATACGGGGGTGATAGTTCGCGGGCGGCACGATAACGCCACCGGATCCCTGAATCGGCTCCGCGATGAAGCAGGCGACGTTCTCCGGTCCGAGTTCGAGTATCTTCGCTTCGAATTCCGCGGCCAGAATATCCGTGAATTCTGCTTCGGTTGTGCCGGCAGGGCGGCGGTAAAGACTTGGCGCCGAGAGATGATGAATAAAGCCGGATTCGGGGCGCCAATCTGTCGAATAGCCTCGGTCGCTCAATGAGGCAGTGAGATAGGTGCTACCGTGATAAGCTTTGTCGCGCGTGATGATGTGTTGGCGCGCGGGCTCGCCGAGGCGAATGAAGTAGTGGTGGATGAGGCGGATGGCACTGTCTGCCGCTGTGGAGCCGCCTGTCGTGAAAAGAACCCGATTGAGCGAGCCCGGGGCACGCGCGGTAAGAGCCTCGGCAAGAGCCGCCATGGGGGCCGAGGTAAGGTCATCAAAAGGCGAGTAATAATCGAGACGGCGTATTTGCTCTGCGATGGCATCCGCCATTTCATCGCGGCCGTGGCCTATGTTCACGCACCACATGCCACCTAGACCGTCGAGGAATTTACGGCCGTCATCGCTATAGACGTAATTGCCCTTGGCTGACTCGATCACCGTGCGCTCGGCGGTCTCCATCACCGCAAGGTCGGTAAATGGATGGATATTGTGGCGGCGGTCGGTCTCTTCGACACTGCGCTGGTTAATTTCGCGCTCTGCCAGGCTCACGGGAATTCTCCTTGCTTGACGACTGTCTCAGCGGAAATCCTTACGCTAAAGAACCTGCGTCATCTGTGGCCTTGGTAGGCTATAGCCCTTCACAGGCTGCGCCGTGGCGCGGCACGTGATAGAAAAACCTCACGCAAGAACCCACAATCAGGATCTATCCACCGGGCATGAAGAACGAGAATGATTTCAAGGGAACATTATCCCTGAGCGCGGTGGCGGGTTGGAGCGGACGGCTTGCGGAGAGTCTGTCGGCCGGCGACGTTCACGTGAGCGCAACGAAGCTTGCAACTGGATTGCGATACCTCGTTCCCGAGACGCAAATCTATATCGGCTTTTACCGCGCCGATGTGCCGCCGATCATCATCGATTTCGATGGACGCGACGAGTGGAATGAAGGTTACACGGACGGCAAGTATCTTCTCGATCCGACCTATGACCAGTTTGTGGCGCGCAGCGAAAGCGTCTGTCTCTCTCCGAAAGAAATGTTTCCGCCGGACTTCCGCAAGAGCGACTATTACCTCTCCTATTACCGGCCCTATGGGATGGTGGACGAGATTTGCTATCTGCTCTATCTGGAGCACGATCTCGCTTGCTATGTGTCGCTGATGCGGCTTGCGGACAAGCCCGCCTTCAGCACGACGGAGTACCGGCGGCTGGAAGCCGTGCTGCCGGCCGTGGAAGCGGCGGCGCAGCATTTTTGGGCACTCCTCGACCGGCAGGACAATGAGGAACAAGACCGCTCATTCCAGCTCCATCAGATCCTCTCCACCGCATATCGCCGTTTTGGCGGAGACAGTTTGAGCGACCGGGAAAAGGAGGTGACCAACCTGCTGCTGAAAGGGCTACCGCCGAAATCCGTGGGCCGTATGCTTGGTATCGCGCCCGGTACGGTACGCAACCACATCAAGCGTATTTACGTGAAGCTCGATGTGCGCTCGCAAGCGGAGCTGCTGGCGCTCTTCTTCGAGACACTGGACGAAGCGGTCACCCATCGCGCGGAGACCTAAGCGGTACACCCTGTCCCATGCAGGGCATTTTGAGGAGCCGCACTGGCCGATAGCCTCTCCCGGAAACGGAGGAGCGCCCAATGTCCGATACCCTTGTCAAATCCAGCCCGGAAACACTGCCCGCCGATTGGTACTGGAGCGAGGACGCTTGGCAAATAGAACGCCGTGAAATCTGGGCAAAGCACTGGTTCCTGATAGCCCGTACGCAACAGTTCGATGTAGCGGGCGATTATGTTTCAGCGACGTTTGCGGGCTACCCGATTTTCGCGATCAAAGGCAAGGACGGCTTGGTGCGCGCCTTTCACAATGCCTGCCGCCACCGCGCTTCCCCCTTGGTGCAAGAATGCGCGGGACATGTGGAGCGACTCAGTTGCCCCTATCACCGCTGGCTTTACGATTTCGAGGGCCGGCTGCGTGGCGCCCCCACCATGGAGATCGACAAGGAGGAGTACGGACTCTTTCCCATCCGCTGCGAGATATGGCGCGGACTGGTCTTCGTGTCGCTCGATCTTGCGGCGATGCCGCTCTCCGGCTGGCTGGCAGATATCGCCACCGCGGCGCTACGCTATCCCCTGGAGGAGATGCAGCTCGCTCGCGAGTTCACGATCGAGGCGGATGTGAACTGGAAAACCTATGGCGACAACTATGCCGAGGCATGGCACATACCTACGATCCATCCGGGGCTCAACGCAGCGATTGACATGGCGAGCTATAAAATCGCGACGGTAGGACATACGCTGCAGAGCCACATGGCGGACGCGCGTGACGGCGGCAAGACGGATGGCTTCTGGGTATGGCGGCTGCCGGGGCTCTTTTTCAATATGTACAACTGGGGAATGAACGTCGCGCAGCTCGAACCTTTGGGGCCTCGCCGCATGAAGCTGACCTATCGCTACTTCGTGAAGGACCTCGATCCGACGAAGCAAGCAGAGCGAGATGCACTTATCGACTGGGCCTACATGGTGGCAAAGGAAGACATCGATATCTGCATTGCCGTACAAAGAAATCTCGAAACCGGCATCTACGAACGGGGACGGCTTTCCTCCGTTCACGAGAATGGTGTCATCCAGTTTCAGGAAATGGTGGCCTCGGCGCATCGTTGAAAACGCGCCGAGGTTTCGTGAAGTTCACATCGAGACGCCGCCGCCAACCACGATCACCTGACCGCTGATGTAGTTCGATTCAGGGGCGCAGAAGAGGTAGACGCCGTCGGCGGCTTCTTCCGGCGTGCCGGCACGGCCGATGGGGATCATCTGCTTTTCCATCGCGTCGATGAAGGCAGGCTGGACACCGACGGCGATCTTCCGGCCCTCGACATCAATGCTCGCGCCCTCGCCCGTGAGCGGCTGGGTGAGGCGCGTCCGGATGAAGCCGAAGGCGACGCAGTTGACATTGACTTTGTAGCGCCCCCATTCCTTCGACATGGTTTTCGTCATGCCGACGAGACCGGCCTTGGCGGAGGAGTAGCTAACCTGGCCTGTGTTGCCGCCGAGACCCGCAACGGAGGAAATATTCACAACCTTGCGGAAAACTTCGCGGCCTTCCTGTGCCTCCTTCTTGGCGAAGACGCGGATCGGTTCCGCCGCTGCGCGCAGGATGCGGAAAGGCGCGGCGAGATGGACGTCGAGCATCGCCTGGAACTGCTCGTCCGACATCTTCTGGATGACATTGTCCCAGGTGTAGCCCGCATTGTTGACGATGATGTCGAGCCCGCCCCATGTGTCGAGCGCGGTCTTGACGAAACGGTCGCCGAAATCCGCTTCCGTGACGCTGCCGACGCAGGCGACGGCTTCGCCGCCGGCGGCGCGGATCGCCTCCACGGTTTCGGCGGCGGGGTCCTTGTCCATGTCGTTGACGACGACGCGGGCACCTTCGGACGCGAGCTTCACTGCCAGCGCGCGGCCGATGCCGCGGCCAGAGCCCGAGACGAGGGCGACTTTTCCTTCGAGTTTCGACACTTTGTTTCTTCCCTGTTCTACCGGAGCGCGACGACGGCTTCGCCCATGAGCTTCACGTCGTTGCTTTTTCTGTCCATGGCGACGAGTTCGAGCTTCGCGCGCTTCTCGCCCGCTTCCTCGAAGCGCTCGACGAGCTTCGCGGTGCAGGAAATTTCGGCGCCAAGCGGCGTGATCGAGGTGAAGCGCGCGCCGAAGCTGCGAAGCGAGGTTTGGGGCGCGAGCTTCGTGAGGAGCCTTCCGAGGAAGGCCATCGAGAGCATGCCGTGCGCGAAGACATCCGGCATGCCGGCGGCCTTCGCGAAATCGATGTCGACATGGATCGGGTTATGGTCGCTGGAAGCACCGCAATAAAGCGCGAGCATGTGGCGGGTGACGGGATCGGCGGTCAGGCTGCCGATCTCCGTGCCGGGGGCGGCGGTTGCGATATCCATTGCGGGCTTCCTTATCCGTTTCGAACGACGATGGAGCGGCGCATATCCGCGACATGGACGCCCTTCTGATTGCGGCATTCGGTGTCCATGACGATGAATTCGAGCGCGCCGTTCTTCTTGTCGTAGATGTCGGAGATGCGCGTGCGGAAGGTGACGGTGTCGCCCGCGCAGACGGGAGCGTGGTAGGTGAAATTCTGCTCGCCATGCAGCACGCGGCCGAGATCGACCTTCAACATACCGAGAAAATCCATCGGATCGTCGCGGTCCATTTCCATGCAGAAGAGGAAGGTGGGCGGCGCGGGAAGGGAGGGATAACCCGCCGCGCGCGCCGCCGCCTCGTCGGAATAGACGGGGTCGGTGTTGCCGGTCGCCCGGGCGAAGAAGCGCAGGCGGCCCTTCTCGAGTTCCGCCGCGACGGGCGCGAATTCGTGGCCGATGAAGGAGCGGTCGATCATCGGCGTCACTCCACGCGTTCGTAGAGCGTGACGACGCAGGCGCCGCCGAGGCCGAGATTGTGCTGGAGCGCGACGCGCGCGCCCTCGACCTGGCGCTTGCCGGACTGGCCGCGCAGCTGCCAGGTGAGTTCGGCGCACTGGCCGAGACCCGTGGCGCCGAGCGGGTGGCCCTTGGAGAGAAGACCGCCGGACGGGTTCGTCACGACCTTGCCGCCATAGGTGTTGTCGCCGTCCCAGACGAATTTCTCGGCGCCGCCTTCCGGGCAGAGGCCGAGACCTTCATAGGTGATGACTTCATTGGTGGTGAAGCAGTCGTGCAGTTCGACGACATCGACATCGTCCGGGCCGATGCCCGCCTGCTCGTAGACGCGGCGGGCGGCTTCCTTCGTCATGTCCGAGCCGACGACCTTGATGAGGCTCTTCTCGGCGAAGGTCGAGGGATAGTCCGTCGTCATGGCCTGGCCGGCGATGACGATGCTCGCGTCGAGACCATGCTTGCGGGCGAAAGCTTCCGAGCAGAGCACGGCGGCGGCGGCACCGCAGCTCGGCGGGCAGCACTGAAGGCGCGTGAGGTTCAGGAACATTTTCGGCGACTGCATGACGTCGTCCACGCTGACGGGCGTGCGGAAGATCGCCCGCTCGTTGTGCTCCGCGTGGCGGCTCGCCTTTTCGCGCACCTTGGCGAAGGTTTCCGTTTTCGCGCCGAAGGCCTGCTGGTACTCGTAGCCCGCGCCGCCGAAGAGACGAAGCGCCATCGGCACTTCGCTTGCACCCTGGAAGCTGTCGTCGGCGACCTTCAGGAAATCGCCGAGCGGGTTCGGACGGTCGTCATACATCGTGCCGAGCGCGCCGGGCGTCATCTGTTCGAAACCGAGCGCGATCGCGCAATCGACGACACCCGCCTCCACCGCCTGGCGCGCGAGAAAGAGCGCGGAAGAGCCTGTGGAGCAATTGTTGTTCACATTGACGACGGGGATGCCGGTGAGGCCGACCTTGTAGAGCGCGGCCTGGCCGGAGGTCGAATCGCCATAGACCCAGCCGACATAAGCCTGTTCCACCTTGTCATAGCCAATGCCCGCATCCTTCAGCGCGAGGCGCGCGGCCTCCGCGCCCATGTCGTCATACGGGGCGCTGGCGCCGGGCTTCACGAAGGGAAGCATTCCGACGCCTGCGACAACCACACGATTTCCCATTGCCGTCACTCCTTCTGTCAGCTGACGTTTCGGCTCTGCCCTTCCCAATAGGGACGGCGCAGATCGGTTTTCAGAATTTTTCCGGCCGCGGATTTCGGCAGCGGTTCGTGCCGGATGTCGGCGCTGCGCGGGCACTTGTATCCGGCGATGAGCGCCTTGCAGTGCGCGAAGAGTTCTTCTTCCGAGAGGTGGCGGCCGGACTTCGGAACGACGACGGCATGCACCCGCTCGCCCCATTTCGGATCCGGCACGCCGATGACGGCACATTCGGCGACGGCATCGTGCTGCATGACCGCGTTCTCGACTTCGGCCGAGAAGACATTCTCGCCGCCGGAGACGATCATGTCCTTCAGGCGGTCGACGATGTAGAGGAAGCC
This sequence comes from Parvibaculum lavamentivorans DS-1, assembly GCF_000017565.1. Taxonomy (NCBI): domain Bacteria; kingdom Pseudomonadati; phylum Pseudomonadota; class Alphaproteobacteria; order Hyphomicrobiales; family Parvibaculaceae; genus Parvibaculum; species Parvibaculum lavamentivorans. The sequence goes on along the minus strand of NC_009719.1, from coordinate 170,642 downwards.
TTCCTCGTCCATGTAGCCGCCGTCGCCCGTCATCACCCAGCCGTCGACAAGCGTCGCGGCGGTCTGTTCCGGCTTGTTCCAGTAGCCGAGCATGGTGTTCGGACCGCGCACCGCGACCTCGCCGACTTCGCCGCGCGGGAGCTCCTTGCCGTCCGGGCCGACGACGCGCAGTTCGACGCAGAGACCGGGACGCCCGGCGGAGCGGAGCTTGCCCGCGTTCGGCCCTTCGAGAACGTGGAATTCCGGGCCGAGCAATGTCGCGATGGGGGCGAGCTCCGTCTGCCCGTAGCCTTGCGTGAAGGCGACACCGGGAAGTTTCGCCAGCGCCTCGCGCAGAAGCGCTTCGGGCATGGGAGAGGCGCCGTAGAAGAGGCCCTTCCACGAGGACAGATCGTGCTGCGCCATGGCCGGGCAGTCGAGCAGCATGCGGATCATGGTGGGCACGAGCAGCGCATAGCTGGCGCGGTGTTGCTCGATGAGTTTCAGAAAGGAAGCGGGCTCGAAGGAGGGCATGAAGACATGCGAGCCGCCATAGATCGTGGTGGCGGTGGACATGGCGAAGTCGGCGAGATGAAACATCGGCGCCGCGTGGAGATAGCGCATATCGGGATTGAACCCCGCCGTGCCCGCGCCGACCGACAGCGAACTTGTCCAGAGCGCCTTGTGGGAGAGCATGACGCCTTTCGGGAAACCTGTCGTGCCGCCCGTGTAGAAGATGCCTGCGAGCTCCTCGCCGCCGCGCCGCGCATCTCCGATTGCGGGACCGGCGGCGATCAGCTCTTCATATGAAAGGCAGGTCTCCGGGGCCGCGCCATCCCCCATGTAGACGGCATGAGCGATCCGCGGGCAGGCGTCGCGCACGGCGAGCCCGGCTTCGCGGAAAGTCTCGTCCATGAGCAGCAGCGCCGCGCCGGCGTCCTCGATCGAATAGACATGCTCGGCGACCGACCAGCGCGTGTTCATGGGCACGATGACGGCATCCGCCCACCAGGCCGCGAAACAGGTTTCGAGATAGCGGTCCGAATTCATGGAGAGGAGGGCGATGCGGTCGCCCGCGCCCACACCGAGGCCGCGCAGGGCGCCCGCGAGACGCGAGACACGGTCATGCAGCTCCGTCCATGTGCGGGTCCGGGTGCCGCAGATCGTGGCGGCGGCGCGCGACGTCACCGCCACGGCGCGGTGAATGGATTGCGTGAGATACAAGGTCTCCTCCCCTGCCGGCCGTTACGGTCCGTTTTCTACTTTTGAGTAACATAGTTTCCATTTAGTATCTTGTCAAAGAGGAATCGGCGCCTATGCTCGGCGCTTCCCGAATCCGGAGACCCCCGCATGGCCAAAGCGGCAATCGCATCGCCCTGGAAGAACGAGACCGAGCGCAAGACCGAGCGCGCGCTGAAGCGCGAGGCGGTGCTTGCCGCAGCGGCGCATGTGTTTTCGGAAAGGGGCTATCACCGCGCCTCGCTGGACGAGGTGGCGCAGGTGCTGAACGTCACGAAGCCTACGCTCTATTATTATTTCAAGAATAAGGAGGCGATGCTCTTCGCCTGCATCCAGCACGGGCTCGATATGCTGGAAGCGGCTGACGGCGCCGCGGAAACGCCGGAGGACAGCGACGGGATGGCACATCTCGTCGCCTATCTCGAGGGCTATGCCGCTGTAATCGAGACGGATTTCGGCCGATGTGCGGTGCGCATCAGCGACAGCGAGCTATCCGAAGGGAGTCGGCAGAAGGTTCGGCGGGTCAAGGGAGTGATCGACCGCAAAATCAGACAACTCGTCTCCGCCGGGATCGCGGATGGCTCGATTGCCTCGTCGGATCCGAAGATCACCGCCTTTGCACTGGCTGGCGCTCTCAACTCCATCGGCCAATGGCACCCGCAGGCGAGTGGCCCGGCGGATAAGAAGCTCATCGACGAGTATATCAATCTACTTTTGAAAGGCCTCGCGCCACGTCGGCCTTAAGCCGTTTTCACGTCCATGAGGACTTTTGCCGCTTGGAGGATTGGTGGAGCCAGACGGAATCGAACCGACGACCTCTTGCATGCCATGCAAGCGCTCTCCCAACTGAGCTATGGCCCCGCAGTGTAGTCCGGCGCGGGATGGGCCCCCGCGCCGACGGTGGCGGAACTTAGGGCCCCTCTTTCCCGCGATCAAGAGAAAGTTCGCCGATTCCGCATTTCATCAATTGACCCTGATCAATCGTCGTCGCCGCCTTTGCCCCCGCGGACTATGCCGGAGACATCGTCATCCTCATCCTCATCATCCGGCAGGAATGCATCATCGGCGTCATCATCTTCGACATCGACGTCATCAATATCGATATCGTCCTCCACATCCGCCGCCAACTCATCGTCTCGCATGGCATCCAGCGAGACATTGCCGTCGTCTTCATCCTCGATGGGCGCACGTTTGATGGGCTTTTCTTTCGGCTTTTCCGCCGGCTTGGCGCGCTTGGCCTTGACCCCACTGTCCGGCACATATTCGTGCTTGCACTTGGGGCATACGACCGGATTCTTGTTCAGATCGTAAAACTTCGCGCCGCAGCTCGGGCAATCGCGCTTTGTTCCCAACTCCGGTTTCGACAAGCTTGGCACTCCCAGCGTCAATATCGCGTCTCGAAGCGCTCCCCACGAGAGCGCATATCTGGTCTTGAAGGATTTTCCCATTGCCACGTTAAATTGCTCCTGTCAAAACCTATTCGCGATGCGCTGCGATACAGAAAGCGGTGGTTCGCCCCACAAGCCGGGATGGGCCCGGCCACGTGCCCCCACATAGCTCGGATACGGACCTCAATTGGCCTCACCATCCAATCATTCGGCCTCAAGTCTCACCGCTGAGCCGTCCGGCGCCCTTTTGGGCTCCATCACGGTGCCTGGAGACAAGTCGATCTCCCACAGGGCACTCATTTTTGGCGCGCTCGCTGTCGGCGAAACGAGGATCGGAGGTCTGCTGGAAGGTGAAGACGTACTGGCGACAGCGGAAACCATGCGGCGGCTGGGCGCGGAGGTCGAAAGGCATGCCGACGGCACATGGTCGGTCCATGGAGTGGGCGTCGGAGGGCTGAAAGAGCCGGACCAACCGCTCGATTTCGGCAATTCAGGCACCGGTGCGCGGCTGGTCATGGGTCTCGTCGCCGGACACCCGATTACGGCGACCTTTATCGGTGACGCTTCGCTTTCCCGGCGGCCCATGGGCCGGGTCATTGCACCCCTGACCGAAACGGGGGCGACTTTCCATGCCCGCGAGGGCGGCCGGCTGCCGCTGACACTGACCGGCGCGGGCCGTGCACTTCCCATCACGTACCGGCTGCCCGTCGCTTCGGCGCAGGTCAAATCGGCGGTCCTCCTGGCCGGTCTCAATGCACCGGGGGTGACGACTGTCATCGAAGAGACCCCGACACGCGACCATACCGAGCGTATGTTGCGCGCGTTCGGCGCCCATATCGAAGTTGAGGACGGCCCACGCGGCCTCATCGTCATTCGGCTTACGGGCGAGCCAGAACTCAAGCCCTGCAGGATCTCGGTGCCGGGCGATCCTTCGTCGGCGGCGTTCCCTGTCGTGGCCGCCCTGCTGACACCGGGCTCGGAGATCACCGTCACGGGCATCACCCTCAATCCACACCGGGCAGGGCTTTATACGACGCTCATGGAGATGGGCGGCGATATCGAGGTCATGAACCAGCGCGAGGAAGGCGGCGAACCTGTCGCCGATCTCAGGGTGCGCGCGAGCCGCCTCAAGGGAATTGAAGTGCCGCCCGCGCGCGCAGCCTCGATGATCGACGAATATCCGGTACTCGCGATTGCCGCCGCCTTCGCCGAGGGAGAAACCCGAATGCTCGGCATTCACGAATTGCGGGTGAAGGAAAGCGACCGCATCGCGGCAACGGCTTCGGGCCTTCGCGCCAATGGCGTGAAGGTGCATGAAAGCGACGACGGCATGGTCGTCGAGGGCCGCAGTGGCGAAGTCGGCGGCGGCGGCCATGTGGCCACGCATATAGACCACCGTATCGCCATGTCCTTTCTCGTCATGGGGCTTGCGGCCCAAAAGCCGGTGACCGTAGACGATGCCGCCATGATCGCGACAAGCTTCCCGAATTTCACAGGACTTATGCGGGGTCTCGGCGCAAGCTTTGTCGGACGCGCGCAGTGAGCCGGGCAGCGAGCACCATCATCGCGATCGATGGCCCTGCCGCTTCCGGCAAGGGGACGCTCGCTCGGCGGCTCGCTCGGCACTACGACTTTGCCTATCTCGACACGGGGTCGCTTTATCGGGCGGTGGGCCAAGCGGTATTGGCGGCGGGCGGCAGCCCCGCCGACGAGGCGGCGGCCCTCGCGGCGGCCGAGGCGCTCGATGTCAACAGAATCGACGAGATGGCCATCCGCAGCAGAGAAGCAGGCGAAGCAGCCTCCGTCGTGGCCGCAATGCCCAAGGTCCGGGCGGCCATCCTTCATTTCCAGCGCGATTTCGCGGCAAATCCGCCGGGCGGCAAAGCAGGGGCGGTCCTGGACGGACGCGACATCGGCACGGTCGTCTGCCCGGATGCAAGGGCGAAACTATTCGTGACGGCAAGCCCCGAGGTCCGGGCGCACCGGCGCTGGCTCGAACTCAAGGGATCGGGGTCGGCGGCCAGCGAGGCACAAATTGTGGACGATATTCGCGACCGCGACCGGCGGGACGCCGAACGGACGGCGAGCCCCATGAAGCCGGCGGAGGACGCATACTTGCTCGACACCTCCAATTTGAGTATAGAAGCGGCGTTCGGCGCAGCCGTCGCGATCATAGACAAAGCAATGAGTTAAGTGCGTTTTCGCCTGCTGGCGACCGCGCCTTTTCCTGTTGGTTCGGAACTGACCGCGCGGGTGCTTTCGTGCGTTGTTTCAACCTCTAACAGACACAGCCCAAATCCACTTGCTCCCGAACGCCTCACGATTTCGGGGGAAGACCCACGGATCCAACCGTCGGCCGGAATAAAGCATCGTCAGGAGACTTTACACATTGGCTAGCACAGCAAGCGCGCTCAATCCGAGCCGCGAAGATTTCGCCGCCCTTCTCGAGCAGTCCTTCATGGACAGCAACATGCAGGAAGGCTCCGTCATTAAAGGGACGGTTGTCGGCATCGAAAACGATCTTGCGATCATCGATGTGGGCCTCAAGACCGAAGGCCGCATCGCTCTCAAGGAATTCGCAACTCCCGGCAAGCCGGCCGCGCTGAATGTCGGCGACACGGTCGAGGTCTATCTCGAACGCATCGAAAACGCGATGGGCGAAGCAGTGCTCAGCCGCGAGAAAGCCAAGCGCGAAGAGAGCTGGGTTCGTCTGGAAGTTGCCTTCGAAAAGCAGGAGCGCGTCGACGGCCAGATATTTGGTCGCGTCAAAGGCGGCTTCACCGTCGATCTCGACGGCGCCGTCGCCTTCCTTCCTGGCAGCCAGGTCGATATCCGCCCCGTGCGCGATGTGACCCCGCTCATGAACATTCCGCAGCCCTTCCAGATCCTCAAGATGGACAAGCGTCGCGGTAATATCGTTGTCTCGCGCCGCGCCGTTCTCGAAGAAACCCGCGCCGAACAGCGCCAGGAACTCGTCGAGAACCTCAAGGAAGGCCAGGTGCTCGAGGGCGTCGTCAAGAACATCACCGATTACGGCGCGTTCGTCGATCTCGGCGGTGTGGACGGCCTGCTCCACGTGACGGATATCGCATGGCGCCGCGTAAACCATCCGACGGAAGTTCTCTCGATCGGCCAGACCGTGAAGGTGCAGGTCATCAAGGTGAACCACGAGACGCAGCGCATCTCGCTCGGCATGAAGCAGCTCGAAGCCGATCCGTGGGAAGGCGTCGAGGCGAAGTATCCGCTTGAGGCGCGTTTCAAGGGTCGCGTCACAAACATCACCGATTACGGCGCGTTTGTGGAACTCGAACCCGGCGTCGAAGGCCTTGTCCATGTTTCTGAAATGAGCTGGACGAAGAAGAATGTGCATCCGGGCAAGATCGTTTCCACCTCGCAGGAAGTGGAAGTGATGGTGCTGGAAGTCGATCCGGTCAAACGGCGTATTTCGCTTGGCCTCAAGCACTGCATGGACAATCCGTGGGCAACTTTCGCGGAACGTTTCCCGGTCGGCACTGTCGTCGAAGGCGAGATCAAGAACATCACCGAGTTCGGTCTGTTCATCGGCCTCGATGCGGATGTCGACGGCATGGTGCATATGTCGGATCTCGACTGGAACAGGGCCGGCGAAGAAGCCATGGCCGATTATCAGAAGGGCCAGGTCGTCAAGGCTCAGGTTCTTGATGTCGACACCGAGAAGGAGCGCATCTCGCTTGGCATCAAGCAGCTCGGCGGCGACCCGATGGAAAGCCTCGGCGAGCTCCGCAAGGGTGCCGTCGTGACCTGCACCGTCACTGGCGTTACCGACAACGGCCTCGAGGTCTCTGTCGGCGACGACAACATGACGGCCTTCATCCGCCGCGCCGAGCTCGCGCGTGACCGTGCAGACCAGCGCCCCGAGCGTTTCGCCGTGGGCGACAAGGTCGACGCCCGCGTGACTCAGTTCGACCGCGCCGGACGCAAGATCCAGCTTTCGATCAAGGCGCTGGAAATTGCGGAAGAGAAGGAAGCCGTGGCTCAGTATGGCTCGTCGGATTCAGGCGCGTCGCTTGGCGACATCCTGGGTGCTGCCCTCAACAAGGCGAGCACCGACGACAAATAAAGCGGTCCCGGGGGAGCGGCAGCGCCGTTCCCCCGGAATCACTCGTTTGAGAATGTCTCCGCACGGTGAAACTGCTTACACTTTTCCTCGTCGCGCTCTAAGCTCCGGACCCTACACCGCCTTGCCCGGAGGAATGCACGTGCCACTCGACGCGGACGCAATCACGGACAGGCGACGTCTCAAGCGTCGCCTCTTTTTTTGGCGCGCCGGCGCGATCGTCGCGGTCGCCCTCGCCCTTCTGGTGCTCGCGGCCGAAAGCGGCATCTACCTCCCGCGCGCCCATATCGCTCGTGTGACCATCGACGGCGTGATCGTGCATGATCGCTACCAGAACGAGATGTTCAAGAAACTCGCCGAGGATTCCAGCGTACGGGGGGTCATTCTGTCCATCGACAGTCCGGGGGGCACGACCACGGGCGCGGAAGCTCTCTACGAAGCCGTTCGAGAGCTGGCTGAAAAAAAGCCGGTTGTGGCTGTGCTGGGCACTGTGGCCGCGTCGGGGGGTTATATTGCCGCCCTCTCCGCCGATCACATCGTATCGAGGGGCAATACGATTACCGGCTCTATCGGTGTCGTCTTTCAGTGGGCGCAGCTCGAGAAGTTGCTTGGCAATATCGGGGTGGAAGTACGAGAGGTGAAATCCTCACCGCTCAAGGCTGAGCCGAGCCCCTTCCATACAACGAACCCCGAAGCACTGAAGGTGACCCGGGAGCTGATCGACAGTTCGTATGACTGGTTTCTGCGTCTCGTCACAATACGGCGCGGGCTGGACGAAGCAACGGCGCGGATGGTAGGCGACGGGCGGGTCTATACCGGTTGGCAGGCGGTCGAGAACGGCCTGGTAGACGAATTAGGCGGAGAGGACGAAGCAATCGCCTGGCTCGCGAAGGAACACAAGATCGACGCCAGCCTGCCGGTGAGAGACCGCACGCCCGCTTATCCCGATCTCGGTATGGCGAGTTTCACCGGGAAGGCACTGGGTGAAGCGGCGGTCACGGCGATAGACGGTCTGACCGGAAAAACACAACAGACAAAAAGACTTACACTTGACGGTCTGACCAGCGTTTGGCAACCTGACCGCTAAATCAAGGGGTTCCCGGTCGCTTCCGGTGGCGAAGACGGGAGTGGCATGGACGAAGCCGGGGGACGCAAAAGATATGATTAAATCCGAACTCGTCGCCCGCCTCGCACAGGCCAATCCTCACCTCTATCAGCGCGACGTCGAACGCATTGTCAGCACCATATTCGATGAAATCAGTGCTGCGCTCGCACGCGGCGACCGGGTGGAACTTCGCGGTTTTGGCGCCTTTTCGGTAAAAAGCCGCCCCGCGCGGACGGGCCGCAACCCGCGAACCGGTGAGCCGGTCCATGTCGATGAGAAGTCGGTGCCGTTCTTCAAAACGGGCAAGGAACTGCGTGAGCGCCTCAATAATGCCGACATCGCTGACGACAAGCTTATGGTCGATGATAGCGACGACGGCGACGACTGAGACTGGGTCGCCGCCCTCTCATTTTCTGAACTGGAATGATGACCGTGAAGCTCTTGCGCTGGATTGTGCTGCCGCCGATTGTTCTTCTGGTGATGGCGCTCGCGGTCGCGAACCGGGGATCTGTGACCTTCAGCCTCGATCCGTTTGATTCCATCTCGCCGTCAATTGGTCTCGAGGTACCACTCTTTCTGATCGTCCTCATATCCGTTCTGGTGGGCATTCTGATCGGCGGCATGGGCGCATGGACGCAAGCCAAACGAAAGGCCGCGCGAAGCAAGGCCTCTTTACCGGAGACAAATGGGCTACCTGTCTTGCGCGAATAGTTCAAAATACCGCCCGAGCGGGTGCTTTATCTGGTATAAGGCGCCGGAAAATCGAAGGGCAAGTGCCTGATGAAACTCGAAAACCCCATATTCTGTGCGTTGGACACGACCGATATCGGCCGTGCGGTGGCGCTTGCGCGCGATCTGAAGGGGAGCGTGGGCGGCGCGAAGCTGGGCATGGAGTTTTTCAACGCGCACGGGCCTGAGGGTTACCGGGCTGTCGCGGAGACCGGGCTGCCGATCTTTCTCGATCTCAAGCTTCACGACATCCCGAATACCGTCGCGGGAGGCATCCGCGCAGTGCTGCCGCTGCGGCCGGCCATCGTCAATGTCCATGCGGCAGGCGGCGCCGCGATGATGCGCGCGGCGGCGGATGCGGCAAGGGAGGCCGGTGATGCGCGGCCCCTCCTCATCGCCGTTACCCTGCTGACGAGCCTCGATGCCTCGGACCTTGCGGATACCGGCGTCACGGGAAGCCCAAGCGACCATGTGCGCCGGCTGGCGGCGCTTGCTGCAGGAGCGGGGCTCGACGGCGTGGTCTGTTCCGCACATGAAATTGAAGCGCTCAGGCGCGACCTGGGACCGGACTTCAAGCTCGTGGTGCCCGGTATCAGGCCCGAGAAGAGCGATGTCGGCGACCAGAAGCGCGTGATGACGCCCTCGCAGGCTCTTGCGTCCGGAGCCGATGTACTGGTGATCGGCCGTCCGATCACGGGTGCCGGTGATCCGCGAGCAGCTGCGGACGAGATCAATCGCTCGCTCGCCGCGTGACGTCATGAGCGTCCAGGTAAAAATTTGCGGGCTTTCCACACCGGAGACAATCGAAGCATCGGTATCCGCCGGTGCGGACTATCTGGGTTTCGTATTTTTTTCCAGAAGCCCTCGTCATTTGAGCTATGAGCTGGCGGCCCGGCTTTCGGGATACGTTCCCGCTTCCGTCCCCAAGGTGGCTTTGACGGTCGATGCCGATGACGCGATGCTCGACGCTGTCGTAGAAGCGCTGCGGCCAGACATTCTGCAGCTCCATGGCGACGAAACGCCGCAAAGGCTGGTCGAAATCAAGGCACGATACGGCCTCACGCTCATGAAAGCGATCTGCGTTGCGCAGCCGGAAGACCCTTTAACGGCGGCTATTTACCGAGATTCCGCCGATTTGTTGCTGTTCGATGCCAAACCACCTAAATCTATGGCGGGCGCATTGCCCGGCGGGAATGGCCTCGTTTTCGACTGGTCGCTGATTGCGGGCCACAGGCCGGAGACGCCCTGGATGCTATCCGGCGGGCTCAACGCGGAGAACGTCGCCGAAGCTGTCCGAATCACGGGCGCGGAAGCCGTCGATGTTTCATCCGGTATCGAGGAAGGGCCCGGCCGGAAAACACCGGAACTTATTGAAGCTTTTATCCGGGCGGCAAAGCGCGCCTGACCGGCACCCGTCAAGAGAGAGAAAGTCGTGAGCGTCAACAAAGCTAATTCCTTCCGCAGCGGACCCGATGAACGGGGCCGTTTCGGTATTTTCGGCGGACGATTCGTTGCCGAGACGTTGATGCCGCTCGTTCTGGAACTCGACAAGGCCTATGCAGCGGCGAAAGCCGATCCGGCGTTCCAGGCCGAAATCGATTTCATGCAGCGCGATTATGTCGGCCGGCCGAGCCCACTCTATCTCGCAGCACGCCTGACCGAGCATTTCGGCGGGGCGAAGATCTATTTCAAACGCGACGAACTCAATCACACGGGCAGCCACAAGATAAACAACTGTCTTGGCCAGATACTGCTGGCGCGGCGCATGGGGAAGACTCGCATCATTGCGGAGACAGGTGCCGGGCAACATGGTGTCGCGACTGCCACCGTCTGCGCGCGTTTTGGCCTGCCCTGCGTGATCTACATGGGCACCACGGACATAGAGCGGCAGAAGCCGAATGTCTTCCGCATGAAGCTCCTCGGCGCGGAAGTCGTTCCCGTCACGTCCGGGACCGGCACGCTGAAAGACGCAATGAACGAGGCGCTGCGCGACTGGGTGACGAATGTCGAGAATACCTACTACCTGATCGGCACCGTCGCAGGGCCACACCCCTATCCCGCCATGGTGCGCGACTTCCAGTCCGTGATCGGCGAAGAGACAAAAAAGCAGATGCTGGAGCGCGAGGGCCGGCTACCGGACTCGCTTGTCGCCTGCATCGGTGGCGGCTCCAACGCCATGGGCCTTTTCCATCCATTCCTCGATGACCCTTCGGTGAAAATATACGGCGTGGAAGCGGCCGGCCATGGCCTCGAAACCGGCGAGCATTGCGCCTCTCTCAAGGGCGGCGCGCCGGGCGTGCTGCACGGCAATCGTACCTATCTGCTCCAGGACGATGACGGGCAGATCAAGGATGGGCATTCGATTTCAGCAGGTCTCGACTATCCCGGTATTGGCCCTGAACATGCGTGGCTTCACGAAACAGGCCGCGCGGAATACGTCTCCGCAACCGATCGGGAGGCGCTTGCCGCATTCCAGCTCTGCTCGAAACTTGAAGGCATCATTCCGGCGCTTGAACCGGCGCACGCGCTCGCCTTCGTAACAAAGATCGCGTCCGCTCTTCCGAAAGATCACCTGATGGTGATGAATATGTGCGGCCGTGGGGACAAGGACGTCTTCGCCGTCGCCGATCATCTGGGGGTAACGCTGTGACGACACGGCTCGAAAAACGGTTCGCGCAATTGAAGGGCGAGGGCCGCGCAGCCTTCATCGCCTTCATCACAGCAGGTGATCCGGACTTTGAAACCTCGCTCGGGATTCTCAAGGGGCTGCCGGCTGCGGGCGCTGACGTGATCGAACTGGGCATGCCCTTCACCGATCCGATGGCGGATGGCCCTGCCGTCCAGGCGTCCACTCAGCGCGCGCTTCGCGGCGGTGCGCGCATGACAAAGACACTTGAACTCGTACAAAAATTCCGCGAGGAGAACACGGAAACGCCGATCGTGCTGATGGGCTATTACAATCCCATCTATCACATGGGTGTCGAAAACTTTCTTGCGAAGGCCATTGATGCCGGAGTGGATGGCTTGATAGTCGTCGATCTTCCGCCGGAGGAAGATGACGAGCTATGCGAACCTGCGTTGAAGGCAGGATTGAATTTCATTCGTCTGGCGACACCTACAACCGATGACAAGAGATTGCCCGCCGTTCTCGCCAACACATCGGGCTTTGTCTATTACGTTTCGATCAACGGCATTACCGGGTCCGCAAGTCCACAGGCGCGGAACGTGGCGGAAGCCGTGGCGCGAATCAAACGGCACACCTCTTTGCCGGTCGCGGTCGGCTTTGGCATTCGCACTCCCGAGCAGGCAGCGGAAATAGCGCGTTCAGCCGACGGAGCGGTGGTTGGTTCAGCAATCGTAGACGCCATCGCTCACGAACTCGACAGCAGCGGCAAGATCAGGCCGGAGGCCGTCGAGCGAGTGCTCGGTTTTGTCCGGTCGCTGGCAGACGGCGTTCACACCGCGCGTGCGGCTACGGCAGAATAGGAAAGAGCGTATGAACTGGATCAACAACGTCGTCCGCCCGAAGATACAGCGTGTTTTCACCAAGAAGTCGACGACTCCCGACAATCTCTGGCACAAGTGTCCGTCCTGCGGCGAGATGATTTTCCATCGCGATCTTGATGCGGCGATGCGCGTCTGTCCCAACTGCGACCATCATATGCGCCTCGGTACCAAGGAGCGCTTTGCTTCGCTATTCGACAATGACGAATACCAGACGATCTCCATCGATGCGGTTGCTCTCGACCCGCTCAAGTTCCGGGACCAGAAGAAATATCCAGATCGCCTGAAAGAAGCGCGGGCAAAGACTGGTCGCGAGGACGCTGTGACCGTGGCGCACGGCCCGCTCGACGGAGTCGAGACCGTAATCGCTGTTGAAGATTTCTCCTTCATGGGCGGCTCGCTTGGAATGGCGGCGGGCGAAGCTATTATCCGGGGCGCTGAAACGGCTCTCGAGAAAAAACTTCCCTATATCCTGCTCACCGCAGCTGGCGGCGCGCGCATGCAGGAAGGCATTCTCTCGCTGATGCAAATGCCCAGAACGACAGTCGCTCTGCAGCTTCTGCGTGAAGCGGGCCTTCCTTTCATTGTCGTCTTGACGGACCCCACAACCGGCGGTGTACTCGCATCCTACGCCATGCTCGGCGACGTGCACATCGCCGAGCCGAAAGCACTGATCGGCTTTTCCGGACGCCGCGTCATTGAACAGACAATCCGTGAAAAACTTCCAGAGGATTTTCAGTCAGCCGAGTTTCAATTCGATCACGGCATGGTCGACATGATCGTTCACCGCCACAAACTGAAAGACACGCTGGCTCGGCTGATACGTCTGATGACCCATCGTCCGCGCAGCGCGAGGCAGCAAAACGCTAACGTGCCGATGGCGGTGGCCACTCAGCGGGCACCGTGAGCGACGAAGCCCTCACATCGAGTGATCTCATTCTGGAGAGGCTTACAAAGCTTCATCCAAAACTCATCGATCTTTCTCTGGACCGTACGTGGCGGCTTCTCAATTCTCTCGGCAATCCGGAGCGGGCATTGCCGCCTGTGTTTCATATAGCCGGGACCAATGGGAAGGGCTCCGTCTCTGCCTATCTTCGCGCCGCGCTCGAGGCTGGGGGATACCTTACTCACAGCTATACCTCGCCGCATCTTGTCCGCTTTCATGAGCGTATTCGGCTTGCCGGCCGCCCCCGAAGCAGCGCGATTTCGGAGCAAGACCTTTCGAGACTCCTCGATGAATGCGAGCGTGCAAACAATGGGGCGCCGATCACGTTTTTCGAGATCACGACAGCGGCCGCACTTCTTGCATTTTCACGCGCTTCGGCAGACGCCCTCATTCTTGAGGTCGGCATGGGCGGGCGCCTGGATACAACAAATGTCGTTGCCAAGCCGGCCGTCAGCATCATCACCCCGGTCGATCTCGACCACCAGGCGTTCCTTGGCAATACGATCGGATCGATTGCGTCCGAGAAGGCGGGAATTCTTCGACCCGGCGTAGCCGCTGTCATCGGCCCACAGGTCGATGAAGCTTTCGCTGCAATCGAGGCCGCTGCGGACAGGGTGGGCGCACGTCTCTTCATTCATGGGCAGGATTTCACCGCGCATGAGGAAGGCGGCGCGCTGACCTATCAGGATGAGGCTGGACTCCTCGACCTGCCCTTGCCGCGCCTCCCCGGACGGCATCAGATCGACAATGCGGGCGTTGCCATATGTGCGCTACGCCAGGCAGGCATGCTTCCGCTTGAGCGCGAGGCGATCGCCAGAGGAATGAGGGAAGTGGAATGGCCGGCCCGGCTGCAGCGACTCACGACCGGGCCGATATTCTCGCACCTCCCCCCGGAGGCGGAAGTGTGGCTGGACGGCGGGCACAATCCGGCGGCGGGGCGTGCGGTTGCGGAAGCAATGGCGGACCTTGCAGAGCGCGAACCGGAGGGCGAAGGCCGGCCGTTGATACTGATTTGCGGAATGCTCGACACGAAGGACGCCGCAGGCTTCTTTGCGCCGTTCCGGGGGCTTGTTTCGCATGTCGAAACCATTGCCATCCCGGGCGCTGACGCGGGCTTACCCGCCGACAGGCTTGCCGCGGCTGCGCAGGAAGCGGGACTGGACGCGACACCCGCCGCACATCTCGACCAGGCCCTTGAAAGAGTTGCGGTCGCTGCGGGAAGAGCAATGCCGCGCCTGCTCATCTGCGGTTCGCTTTACCTTGCGGGTCACATTCTCAAGGAAAACGCCTGAACAAAAAAGCCGGCCTGAACAGGCCGGCTTTTACTTGCTCTCAAAAGGTAGCGCTTAGAGCGAGTTGTCGATCCATTCGACAATCTTGCCCTTCGGCAAGGCGCCGACTTTCGTCGCGGCTACCTGTCCATCCTTGAAAATCATCAGCGTCGGAATGCCGCGAACGCCGTACTTGGTCGGCACGTTTGGATTCTCGTCGATGTTGATCTTGGCGATCGTCAGCTTGCCGCCGTAGTCTTTCGCGATTTCTTCCAGAGCCGGCCCGATCTGCTTGCAGGGGCCGCACCATTCCGCCCAGAAATCGACCAGAACAGGTCCGGCCGCATCAAGCACATCGGCTTCAAACGATGCATCGGTCACTTTGTTGGTCGCCATATTTTCTTCCTTTCTGGCCGCCATCTCCGGAACCGGGGGCGGGTGCGTCCAAGCGGACGCAAATGCGAGGATACAAGTTCACGTTCAGCTGAATCTAGGAACGCCCCTGCTTAAGGTCAAGGCTGCCGGATTGCCACAGGCTTGGCTGCCCTGAGCGCTTTCTCCAGCATTTCAGCGGGTAATTCCATGAGTGCAGGTCCGTCCGTCCAGAGCAAAACACACCGAATCATTCGTTCGGGATAAATCGCCGCGAGCAATGCCCGGTAAGCAGCCATCTGGCCGATATAGGCAGGGACGACCGCTTCGAGCGTTTGCGGCGGCGGCCTGTTGGTTTTGTAATCGATGATCGTGACGCTGTCCTCCGTCACGCAAAGGCGGTCGATCTGGCCTGCGATGAGCAGCGGACGGCCGCCCAATTCTATCGTGCCCGCGACCGGCACCTCCGCACGGCTGCCTTTCCCGAAGACATGGGCAATCGTTGCGTCGTCCAGAACGCGGAAGACGGCGGCTTCGATTTCATTTTGCGCGGCTTCATCGATCCCATGAGCAGGTTGCGCCAGAAAACGCCGCGCGGCCGCCCGCCTTTCGGCCGGCTCCATGTCGGGCAAACTTTCAAGCAGACGATGAATGAGGCTCCCGCGGCGAAAGCGATTCGTGTTGTCGCCGGCCAAGGGCGACAGCACCGAAGGCTCTTCCAAATCTTCCGGCGGCAGACGGGATGGCGCCAAGGGCCTTGAAGGCGTCGGCTCCAACGGCGCGTCACGATGCGCCCATTCCGGCGGCGCCGAGGGTTCCTCCGCTGCCGACGGCGCCTTGCTATCAACTTGCCGCCGTTGCTCTCCTTCGATGCGCCAGACCATGCGCCCGTCGGGCAACACAATTTCACGAGCCGCAGGCTTCAGTGTTTCGCACACCATTTCATACCAGCACTCAGAGGAGGGCGGCGTAGCATTGCGGTAGCCGGATATATAGAGCCGGTCGCGTGCACGGGTCAGTGCGACATAGAGCAAGCGCCGGTATTCGGCAGCCTGGATTTCACGGTGCAATGCGCGCGCTCCCGCGCTCACCTCATCTTCGTCCTTCTTGCGTACAGGCCAGAGGAGGAGCTTCGGGCCATCCTGTTCCAGGGCCGGAAGAGACAGCAAGGCCGGATCATGAGAGCCGCCGGGAGCTGCGCAGGTATCCGGCATGAAAACAATTTCAGCTTCCAGACCTTTCGCGCCGTGAACCGTCATGACGCGAACTTCGTCGCGGCCCTGATCCATGTCGCGTTTGATTTCGGAAGAGCCGCGCTCCAGCCAATGCACAAAAGCTTCGAGAGCCGGTGGATGCTTTCGTTCGAATTCCAAAGCAAGCGACAGAAACTCATCTATGGGATCAGCCGCTTCCGGACCAAGCCGGGCGAGAAGACGCGTACGTCCTCCTTCGCCTCCGAGCACATGCGCAAAGAACTCGTAAGGCGGCTCGTAGTCGGCGCGTTCGAGAAGGCGCAGAAGAAAAGCTGCCGCCTCAGCGTAGCGCGGGTTTCTGGTTGCCTTTTCCTTGAGAGACTGCCAGAGAGTCCCCTTGCGATTCCACGCCAGATCGAAAACTTCTTCTTCGGTGAATCCCGCAAACGGGCTTTTGAGTACCGTTGCCAGAGTCAGGTCGTCTTCCGGCAGCAAAACGAAGCGGGCCAGTGCGAGCAGATCCATGACGGCGAGCTGCTCCGTCAGGACCATGCGATCCGCACCGGCAACAGGAACGCCAAGTTCCTTCAGATGCCGTACCATTTCTCCGACGAATGCGTTACGCCGCCTTACCAGGATCAGAATATCGCCCGCACGGATCGGGCGGCCCTTTGAAATCAGAACTTCCTTGCTGTCGAGCCAATTGCGGATGGTCGCTGCGATACGCGCGGCAAGCTTCGCCATAGGCGCCGCTTCGGTCATGTAGTCGAGCGGTGCATCCCAAGGGCTCGCTTCCTGACCCTCATCGGGCTCTTCAAGCTCCCAAATCTCAACCAGCCCTGCATCAAGCTCACGGTGGGCGATGTGAATGTCGAGATTTCCGGAAGCGGTGAGGCCGCTGCGGGCCTTCAGCGATTCAAACACCTTGTCGACAGCGGCAAGCACTTCGGGCACAGAGCGGAAAGAACGTGTAAGCGGCACATAGTCCCACCTCTGCTCGGATGCTTTAACGCGCCTCTCGAAGTAGATTTTCATGTCGTCGAAGCGCGCCGGATCGGCGCCTTGAAACGAAAAGATGGATTGCTTTTCATCCCCGACCGCGAAAATCGTCCGCACGACTCCACGCGCGCCGCTGCCGGACAGAAACTCATCGGCAAGGCGCGCGATAATGTCCCATTGTTCGGGGCTCGTATCCTGCGCTTCATCAATCAGAATATGATCGATGCCGCCATCGAGCTTGTAGAGCACCCAGGGCGCCATGGCGCGCATGGTGAGGAGATCACGGGTCTTCGAAATGAGGTCATCATAGTCGAGTAACGCGCGCGCATGTTTCGCCTTGTCGAATGTCTCGAGAATTTCGACGGCAAGCGTCACAATGGCTTCGGTCGCCTCGGCGACGCCAATGGCGCGCAGCCGGGCATGAAGGCGGATGATGCGTTCCTGTTCGGCGAGCAATTCCTGCTCGACATCCGGATGCTTCTTTGCGAGGGCTGCCGTTACAAGGCGTGCGCGCGGCTTCATCTCCTTCGTCAGAAAGATACCGAGATAGGTGTCGAGATTTTCTGCCCGGCTGGCACGCGCGCCGAGAAATGCGCGTAGCGCTTCCGCGCATTTGACGTCCGTCTTGGTGCCGCTCGCGAGAACTTCGGCGGCGTTGTGCATTGCCGCCTCGGGAAGAGCCGCAATTTCAACCCGTATGCCCGGCGTGGTTTCATCGGCACCAACAGAGAGTGCGATGCGGATTGCCGCGTGGATACCGGCGAGGCCACCGAAGCGGTCCATCATCTTGGCGAAGTTGCCGCGCTGATCCGTCACTTCCTTCAGCAGCTTGCCGAACGCAAGTTCGTCCACCCGCGAAACGACATGGGACAGCGCCTGGCCAAGAGCGGTATCCGCTTCACCGCCTGCGCGACGAAGGACGGCGTCACGCACCTCGTCCATCAATTCCTGTGCGGCTCGTTCGTCGAGAATTTCGAACTGCGGCGGCACGTCGGCTTCCAGCGGGAAGCGTCCGAGAAGTCTCTCGCAGAAAGCGTGGATCGTCTGGATTTTCAATCCTCCCGGCGTCTCGATGGCGCGGGCGAAAAGTTGGCCAGCCCCTCTGAGCTTCGCCGTATCAGGTGCTGTGCCCTCGACCTCAAGGATTTCTTCGGCGAGCGCCTCATCGGACATCATCGCCCACTCGCCAAGACGCTTGTAAAGCCGGGCGGACATTTCAGCCGCCGCGGCCTTGGTGAAAGTCAGGCAGAGAATGCGCTGAGGGTCGGTGCCGGCAAGCAGCAGCCGCGCCACGCGGGTCGTCAGCGCGTGGGTTTTGCCAGAGCCGGCATTGGCCGAAACCCAAACTGAGGTTTCCGGGTGAGAGGCGCGGCGCTGCGCGTCATCCGTTTCCGAGGGCTTTTTCGTCAGGGAGCTCATTCGCCGTCTCCCCCCGCCGCCGACCACTCCTTCACACGCGCCAGATGGTCGTAATCGCCATAGCGTCCCCAGAACATCGGCCGCGGGCGGGAGAGATAGGGCGTCGTCTCCGCCTCGTACTGGCGCAACAGATCGACGAGCCATGCATAGGTATTGTCCGCGAGATCCGCGCCCTCATCCGGAATCGCGCGAACTTCGCCCGCCGTTTCGCCGCCTGTGAGCCGCAGATATATCAGACTTGCCGCTTTCGCCGGCGGGATAGGCGCGCCGTCCTTTGTCCGGAAACCGCCTCTCGCCATCATCGCCGCCTCAAGGGGAAGCTGCGGCGTCAAACCGATCTCGACCTGCTTTATGCTCGGAACGGTGCCCGTTTTGTAATCCACAATATTGACCATGCCGTCTTCGCGTTCGTCGATCCTGTCGGCCTTGCCGCTCAGGACAACGGGCTGGGCAAGTTCGGCGATCAGTATTTCACCGCGCGTCTCTGCATGTATGTGGCGCAGGCCGGCGCGTTCCTCTTGCTCATAGTCCACAATCCATTTTGCAATCCGCAGGAAGCGCGGCCACCAGAAAGCTGCGACGCCGGGACGGCCGATCGCTTGCCGGAACGCCTCTTCGCCGACATTGATCAGTTCTTGCAGGGCGTTTTCCGGCAGGTCCCTGGGATAGGCTTCGACGAATTTCTCCAGCGCTTCGTGGATGATCGTGCCGCGCTCAGCAGCGGCAATATCCGCGTCGAGAGGGTCCAGCACCTTTAGCCCCAGAATTTTCCTCGCATAGATCGCGTAGGGATCGCGGATCAGCGTTTCTATCTCTGTGACCGAAAATCTTTGAGGCCGCGCTTCGAGTGGCGGCACCGGACGGGGACGGAGCGGCGTGAGCACCTTGGCCGGTTCATCCAGCTTGTGTGCCCATTGCCACCACTGGGGCGCAGAAACCGCTTCTTCTTGTTCCAGTCCCTGCAGGAGACTTGCGAGGCGAAGCCACCAGCGAGAGGCAACCGTCGGTGCGCCCTCGACTTTCAAAGCTCGCGTCAGGAACGCTTCGCCGGCTGACGCTCCTTCCGCAAAATCATGCGCGGCGAGCCCGATGCGGCGTTCAGGCGGTTCGAGCCCCATTGTGGCCCGCATGGGCCGGTTCAGCCAGGGATCAATATTCGCTTCTGCAGGCCAGGTGCCTTCGTTGAGCCCGCCGAGGATCATGCGGTCCGCATGCTGCAGACGCGCCTCGAGCGGGCCCCATATGAAGAGCCGGGAATGCCTGCCCCATCGCGGGCGAAGAACGCGACCGCTCAACAGCACATCGAAGAAGTGCGGGTAGAAGCGCGGGTCGATGTCACCGAAGGCGGGTGTGGCTTCCATCAATTCCCTGATGAAATCCGCCGCCGCCTCACCGGCCTCCCCTTTCCAGAGACGCTCTGCCCCCGTTTCAGTGGCGCTCGCGGCGAGCCGTTCAGCGGCTTCCACATGCGCCTCGACAATGGAAGTTGCTGTACCTTTCTTCGTTGCCGCGTTGAGCAAGGGCGCGATGCTGCGCTCAATCTTGTCAAGCAAGATGGAAATTTCGCCGCTGTCGCCTGGCTTGTCTTCCAGTGCGCGGCAGGCCGCGCGGAGGCCGTCGAGACCGGGAGCAGGACGCGGACCTCGAAGCAGATGCATTTCCAGCCGCCGGACGCGCGCCCTGAACTTCGCCGGCTCTTCGCCTGCCGCAGCGAGAGGATGCTTCAAGCATGCGAGCAACGGAACCGGCGCCAGATCTTCCGTCACCATGTTTGCGACGAGCCGGAGAAAGGCGACCGGCGCCGTCTTTGCGAGCGGTTCGCCTCCGGAATCGTTGACGTCGATTTTCCAGCGGCGAAGCTCCATGGCAACGCGGCGGGCAAGCTTCCGGTCTGGCGTAACGAGAGCAGCGGTCTTGCCCGGCCTTTCGAGAACATCGCGCATCAGAAGCGCGACGGCGCCAGCTTCATCGCGCTCGCTCGGCGCTTCGATCAACGCGAGGCCCTTCAAGCCGTCCTTCACATCCCCGTCCAAGGCGCCGAGACGACCGAGCCATCGCTCCGTGGTTTCGGCCGGCCGCAACGCTTCCGAAAGCAGGCGGCCTCGTGAACGGAGCGCCGCCGATCGTTCGGCGCCTGGCCATATGCCGACATCGGCGCGAGTAGCACGAAGATGAGCGAGAAGTTTTTTCATTCCGTATTGCGGATGGGAGGCGGTTCCCGGCTTGCCGATGATGTTCCAGCTCTCTTCATCAAGATCGAGATCGAGCGCGGGGAGGACGACAGCACCCATCGGCAGATGGGCGACGACGCCGAGAAGAGCCGCCGTGGCGGGGATCGAACCGGTCGAGCCCGCTGCGATAACAGGGCCCGGCGGCGGCGCGGCTGTCCAGGCTTCCGCCTGCGCACGCAGCAGGAGATTGCGCCGTTCCGCCTGTTCCATATGGCCGAGGCGCGCCAGCTCCTCCGGCCAGCGGGCCGTCAGCACTTTCAGGAAGTCGATGGTTATCTGCCAATGATCCGCGAAGTCCTGCGGCACGAGATCCGCGAGGCGTGTGAGGTCGGCGCCTTCGGTCAGAACCATATCGAGGAAATGTCCGAGATCGGCGGCGAGCGCGAGCGCGCGGGTTTCGTCGCCGCCCTGGCCCTCAACAATCATGCGCGCGAGACGTAACTGACGCTCGAGCGCCGGCATTGCCGGCGGCAGTTCGAGTGCTTCGCGTCCGAGACCTCGCGGATCCAGAATGAGATCTTCCTCATCGACGTCGCCAAGCGTGCGTATCGACGGAAGAAGGAGAGGGGCGCCAGCGCCGGCGCGCAGAAAGGCTTCGCCGAGCGCGCGGACGGAACGCCGCGTGGGCAGCAGGATCGTGATTTCGGCGAGCTCGGGACTGCCTTTGAACCGGCCACCGAGTGAGGGATCGTCAAGCAGCGTCGCGGCCAGCCGTTCGAGAAACGGCGTACCGGGCGGCATGGTGAAGAGGTTCAGGGAATCGGCCCGCATGGCGCTTATCGTAGCGCCTTGCGCGTCACAAATCCCGCAGGAAGGCTTCTGCCTCGGCGAGGTCGTCGGGTGCGCCCACATGCATCCAGACGCCACCCATGCGATGGCCGAAAAGCGTGCCTTTTTCGATCAGGCGGTCCCAAATAAGGTTGGTGGAAAAGGGGCCGTCGGGACCCTCGGCGAAGAGGGCGGGCTTGATGATCTGGACGCCCGCGAACATGAAAGGCGCCGTCGTGGAAGGCTCGCGGCGGGCGAGCGCCCCGAACGGGTCCATCGTAAAGTCACCCCTGCCGACATAGCCGATGGTCCGGGCGGCGTCCGCGATCATCAGCAACGCGTCCATGCGCCCGGGATCGAAGGCGGCAATGAGCTCCCGGAGATTGGAGCCGAACCCTTCCGTCCAGACCGAGTCCGAATTGAAGGTGATGACGGGCTCGTCGCCGAGCAGGGATAGCGCCTTCTTCGCGCCGCCGCCGGTATCGAGCAGGCGGGCGCGTTCGTCGGAGATCACGATCCGTGGCGACTTGCGCCTCGTGACGTGAGCTTCCAGCATGTCGGCGAAATGGTGAACGTTGACGATCGCTTCCTCGATGCCTGCTTCCTCGAGCCGGTCGAGCACGTGATCGATGAGCGGCTTGCCGGCAAAAGGGACCATCGGTTTCGGCATTGTGTCGGTAAGAGGCCGCATGCGCGTGCCCTTCCCGGCGGCCATCACCATCGCTTTTGTAATCTTCATCGCGCGCGGCTCAACACATTTGCATCAAGCCAGAGGCGGAGATCGCTCAAGGCCGGATGCGCCAGATTGCGGCGGAGATAATCCATCGTGCGCGGCATGTGAGCCATGTATTGGGGCTTGCCATCCCGCTTCAGGAGCCGGGGCCAGAGACCGATCAGACGAAGCGCACGCTCCGCGCCCAGCGTCGCGTAGGAAGCCCGGAACTGCTCTTCATCGAAACCCTGCAACTCCGCATTCGCCTGAGCGACGTAATGCGCGAGCATGGCCTGTTCGCGCTCAACCGGAACATCGCGGCGCGCATCCTGCAGAAACGACACCACGTCATAGGCACGGTTGCCGATGAGCGCATCCTGATAGTCGATAAGACCGACGCGCGCCGCGCCAGCGCGATCTCCAAGCCAGAGCATGTTGGGCGAATGATAGTCGCGCAGGAAAAGCGTCGGCACGCCGGCATCGACCATTGCCCGAAGCGAAGTCCAGAGCGCGTGATAGTCCTCGCGCATAGAAGGCGACGCTTCGTCCTTCAGAACGACCGGGAAATACCAGTCGAGAATGACGTCGAGTTCAGCGCGGTAAACACTTTCGTCGAAATGCGGCACCTTGTGCTCGCTGCCGTCGCCGACGGGAAGCATTGCAGGCGCTGGAACGGATTGCAGCCGCAGCAGCGTTTCAATACCCGCGCGATAGAGCTCATCGAGCTTTTCGCCGGAAGGACCCGCGCCGCGCGCGATCAATTCGCCATAGACATTGTCGCCCAGATCTTCGAGCAGCAACAGCCCGCGCTCGAGGTCGGCGGCATAAATCTCCGGCGCGGCGAGACCTAGACGACGAAGATGCTCGCCGATGGCGACGAAGGGACGGCAGTCTTCCGCAAGGTGAGCGATACGGCTATAGGCGGCGCGGCCGGGAACGACCGGCGCATCCGGGCCGGACGGCCAGTCCATCAATACCGCCGGGCGGCCATTCAGCGAGAGACGTTCGTAGCGTCGCGTCGATGCGTCGCCCGCGAGCGGGCGCCGCTCGGCGGCGGCCCAGCCTGCCGACGCCAGAAAGGCGCGGATCGTTTCCTCGCGTGATGAACTCAAATCGTCAGCCCCTCTAGCCGCGCGGCCCAACTGCCGGTTGCTTCAATCCGCGCGCGATGCATGCCTTCTGGCATGAGAAAGAGGGAGATGTCGAGACGATCCGGCGTGAGGCGGCGCAATTCTTCTTCCGCACGCTCGGGCCACTCGACCAGCAGTACGCCTTCGTCCAGCATTTCGGCGAGGCCGAGCTCCTGCAATTCGGACGGCTCTTCGATGCGGTAGAGATCCGCATGCGCAATGAGGAGCACAGGGCTTTCATAGGTCTGGACGAGCGTGAATGTAGGCGATGGCACCTCTTCCGCGATGCCATGGGAGGCGAGATGCGCCTGCACCAATGCGCGGGCGAGCGTCGTCTTTCCGGCGCCGAGATCGCCCCGCAGAAGGATGAGGCCGCCGGCTTCCAGGCGTGCCGCAAGGGCCTCCCCGAGGCGGGCTGTGGCCGCTGCATCGGGGAGGTCAAACTCGTGGATTGCCTTGGTTTTTTCGCTCATGACGCTTTGTAGCGTGACAGGCGGGGCAGCAACAAGCGGGCAGCGGTTTTGGAAAGTTCCTTCAGCCCGCCTTGCGCTGCTGTTCTTCCGTTACCGGATGAAGCGTGCGGAAGCCGACGGCGAGCCTGTTCCAGACATTGATCATGCCGATGGCGACGGTGAGGTCGACGATTTCCTGGTCGGAGAACTCTTTCCTGACGGCTTCCCAGGCGGTGTCGGGGATGCCGGTTTCGCTTATCAGCGTTACCGCTTCCGTCCATTCGAGCGCGGCACGTTCGCGGTCCGTGTAGAGCGGCGATTCATGCCATGCGTTGAGAAGATAAAGGCGGGCTTCGCTTTCTCCGGCGGCACGGGCTTCGCGCGTATGCATTTCGAGGCAGAAGGCGCAGCCGTTTATCTGCGAGGCGCGGGTCTTCACGAGCTCGAGAAGGGAGTGTTCCAGACCGCATTTGTCCGTATACGCCTGAAGTTCGAGGAGCGGCTTGTAGGCAGCGGGCGATGCCTTCCAGGGGTTCATGCGGGGGGTGAGATGGGACGACATTCGGGCCTCCTTGGCACTGGGTTTTCACAGAGAAGACGAGGCCAGGGGAGGATTTGTGACCGGGGATAAGCGGGTTTTTCCCGCGACCGTCATCGAACTGTCACTGAACCGTCACAGAGGCTTTTTAGGGACGGAACGGTGCTTCGGCGCTTCGGCCTATCCCCGCTTATATTTACCGTAATGAGTGAGTTTTCAGGCGGGGACAAGTTTCGCCGCACGGGCGGGCGTCATGCCGAGGAGGCGGAGGATGCTGCCGCAGACCTGGCGGGTGATTTCCGGCTCCTGACCATCATGGAGCTGCGCCCGGACGGCGACGCCGATCAGGGCGACGATCTGGTCGAGCAGGAAGGTTGTGACCTCGACGTCGAATTTTTTCTGCGCGACGCCGCGCTCGATGTCCGCGCGGAGGTAGCGGTAGAGGTTTTCGCGGAAGTCGGGGAGACGGTCGGCGCCGCCGAGAAGGACGGCTGCCCAGTCGCGCTCGGCGGTGAGAATGGAGACGAAGCGGGTGGTGGCGGTGACGACGCGGATGGCGGCATCGTCGATCCCTTCCATTTCCGCGTCGAGACGGCCCACGACCTCGAAGGCGATGCCATAGGCGGCTTCGCGGAGGATTTCGTCCTTGTCGTTGAAATGATTGTAGAAAGTGCCGTTGGCGAGGCCGGCGGCGGTGGTGATGTCGCTGATTTTGGCGGCTTCCATGCCTTTTTCGGCGACGACCGCAATGGCGGCGTCGAGCAAGGCCGAGCGCGTGCGCTCGCGCTTGCCCTGCCCTGCCGTCCGATCCTGAAAATGACCATGCCTCATGAAACGAGGATACAGCGCCTCGCGGGTTGACAAAAGTCATTTATGAGGGGTATCTCAAATATGAGACTACTCTCATTTATGAGGCGCGCGCATGTCACGCATCCCCGTCCTGATCGCCGGTGCAGGCCCTGTGGGCCAGCTTTCGGCGCTGCTGCTGGCGCGGCAGGGGATCGCCTCGCGGCTGATCGACAGGCGGCCGCGGCCGGCCGAGGCGCCGAAGGCCCATGCGGTGAACCCGCGGACACTCGAAATCTGCGAAAGCGTGGGCGTATCGGCGGAGGGGCTGCGCCGGGAGGGCGCGAGCGCCAATGATGCCGGGTGGGTGCGTTTCGTCGGTACACTGACGGGTACGGAATTCGGCGCCCTGCCCTATGAGCGGCAGGACGACAGCGCGCTTGCCGATACGCCCTACCCGCTCACCAATATTCCGCAGCCGAAATTCGAGGCGGCGCTGGCGAAGGCGATTGAGGCCGAGCCGCTCATCACCTTTACACGCGGCATCGCCTGCACCGGTCTCGTGGAAGTGCCGGACGGGGTGACGGCGCAACTGGAGGCGGAAGACGGCAGACGCGACACCCTCACCTGCGACTATCTCATTGCGGCGGACGGCGCGGGATCGCGGTTGCGCGACATGCTCGGCATCGCGATGGAGGGGCCGGAGGTGCTGCAGCACAATCTGATGATCCATTTCGAGGCCGATCTCCGCGCGCTCACCGATGCGCGGCCCGGCGTTCTCTATTTCCTGTTCCAGCCGGGCACGAGCGGCGTCTTCATCGCCTATGACCGGGGCAGGACATGGGTGCTGATGCATCCGCACGATCCGGCGACGGAGCCGCGCGACAGTTTCGACGAGGCGCGATGCGGCCAGTTGATCGAAGCGGCGATCGGCACGACGCCGCCCGCCCTCAAGATCCGCCATGTGAGCCCGTGGACGATGTCGGCGCAGGTGGCGGAATGCTATCGCAAGGGACGTGTGTTTCTCGCCGGGGACGCGGCGCACCGCTTTCCGCCGACGGGCGGGCTTGGCCTCAACACGGGCGCGGTGGATACGCAGAACCTTGCCTGGAAACTTGCCGCGGTGCTGAAAGGCGAAGCGGGAGAGGCCCTTCTCGACACTTACGAGACGGAACGGCGGCCCGTGGCGCAGGTGAATTGCGAACAGAGCCTGACCAATGCGTCGAAACTCTTCGAGCTCTTTGGCGCGCTTTACGGCCGCGACCCGGCGCGGATGCAGGCGCATTACGAAGCCGTCGCCGCGAACCCGAAAGCTTCCGCCGAACTTGCCGCCGCCGTGGAAGCGCAGCGGCCGCATTTCGACAGTTTCAACCTGCAGCTCGGCTATCGCTATGCCTCGGCGGCGACCATCGGCGCGCCTGCGCTGCAGGCGGCGGCGGGCGTCGATATCAGCGATTACCGGCCCTGCTGGGAGGCGGGCGCGCATGTGCCGCACCGCCTGGTGAAGACAAGGAGCGGCGAGCGCGTATCGCTGCTGTCGCTCCTCGCCGCCGACCGCTTCGCGATACTGGCAGGACCGGGGGGGACCAGCTGGCGCGAAGCGGCGGCGGCAACGGGCCTGACGGCGCTGCGCGGCGGATGGGACTTCGAGGACGAGGCGAAGGGCTGGACGGAACTTACCGGCCTGCCGAAGGACGGCGCGCTGCTGGTGCGGCCGGATGGACATATCGCCTGCCGCTTCGAGGGCGGAACGGAGAATGCGGCGGCGCTTCTCGGAGAGGCGCTGGCGCAGGTTCTGGCGCGATGAAGAGCAGAGGGAACGGCTGATGGATCTCGGATTGCAGGGACGGAAGGCGATTATCTGCGCTTCGTCGCGCGGGCTCGGCAAGGCCTGCGCCATGGCGCTGGCACGCGAGGGCGCCGATGTCGTCATCAACGGGCGGAACGCGGAGGTGCTGGACCTTGCGGCGCATGAGATTGCCGCCTCGGCCAAGGGATCGGTGACGCCGATTGCCGCCGACATCAACACCGAGGAAGGCCGGGCGCGGCTCGTTGCCGCCTGCCCGGAGGCCGACATTCTCGTGAACAATAATGACGGGCCGCCGCCCGGCGCCTTTCAGCAATGGGACGAGGCCCAATGGCAGGCGGCGCTCAACGCGAACCTGCTCGCACCCGTCTTCATGATCAAGGCGCTGATCGAGGGCATGAAGGAGCGGCGCTTCGGGCGGATCGTCAACATCACTTCCGCGATGGTGAAGGCGCCGCGCTCGGCCATGGGGCTTTCGACGACGGCGCGCTCCGGCCTTACCGCGATTTCGAAGGCGCTTTCCGTCGACGCCGCGCCCTTCAACGTGACGATCAACAACATGCTGCCCGAACGCTTCGACACGGACCGGCAGCAGCAGATGGCGAAGCTCGCCATGCAGTTCAAGAAAATCACCTATGAGGAAGCGCGCGCGGAAATCGCCCAGTCGATTGCCGCCAAGCGCATGGGACAACCTTCCGAATTCGGCGATGCCTGCGCCTTTCTCTGCAGCGCCCAGGCGGGCTTCATTTCCGGGCAGAACCTGCAACTGGACGGGGGCTCCTACCCCGGCCTCATCTGAGGAGATAGAAATGGAAACGCTTTACGACGAGCTTCTTCTGCCGCGTCTTCTCTTTTCGCTGGTTGCCTTCATGATCAGCGCCGGGCCCATTTTCGCCGATTTCAACAAGACCCATGCGACGAACCCGCTATGGACGCCGCATGCGCGGTTTCATGTGGTGTGGCAGGTGCTGAGCCAGACGGGCATTTCGCTCGTCATTCTCTACCTGTTGTGGAGCCCGGCGGCGGACTACCTCACGCATATCTGGGTGGCGGCGATTCTCAACTACGTCTGGGGCGCGAGCTTCTATGCGACGCTGGCCACCATGCCGATCTATGGCGGGGCGCTGAAAGACACGAACGGCATCAAACCGTTCCGCTTCAATATTTTCGGGACCGTCTATCTCGTCGACACGAACCTCTTCGGCGGGACAATCCTGATGATCGTCAATACGATCGGCGTCTGGCTGCTGGTGAACTGAGGATGGGGCAATGGGATTTTCTTTTCGCGCAGGCGTTTTCGTCATGACGCTGCTCGGTTCGACGGCCGCACAGGCCGAGGGGTTCGGCACGGTGGAAATCGCGCCGGTGGCGGAGGCGCTAACCTTCGCGCGGGTGGAGGAAGACGGACACTACCGGCTGCTGCTCGTCTCTTCCTATGAAGGGGGCGTGGTGAGCGGCGTTGACGTGACGGCGGCGCTGGGGGCGGATGATCCGATAGACGCCTATGGGCGACACGGCTATGACGCGATTGCGGCGCTGGCGGCTGGGACGAGCGAACGGATGCCGGTGGAGCGGCTGGCGTTGCCGGCGCGGCTCACCGCGTCGCATATCGCCGTGGGGACGAATTTTCCCGAACATGCGGAAGAGTCGGCGGTGACGGACGGGCCTTTCCTCTTTCCCAAAGAGGTCGAGCCGACGGGTTTCAACGCGCCGGTGCCTGCCGGGGAGGCGCTGCTCGACTATGAAGTGGAGCTTTGCTTCGTGGCGCTTTCGCCTGTCGACCTAAACGGGGCGCTGGACGGCACGGCGCCGGAGCGCATGGGGTTGATGCTCTGCAACGATGTGACGGACCGGGCGGCGCTGATGCGCAATGTCGATCCCTCCGACGTCACTTCCGGCAAGGGCTTCACGACGGGGAAGAGCGCGCCGGGCTTTCTGCCGGTGGGGAACCTCTTCGTCATTCCGCGCGAGCTGCGCCCCTTCGCGGAGGCCGCCGAATTGCGGCTGTGGCGGAATGGCGAGCTGAAGCAGGCGGCGACGCAATCGGAAGCGATATGGGATTTCGATGAGCTGCTGCGGCAGACGAAGGCGCGCGAGGGCGTGACCTGGACGTATCAAGGGCGGGAGGTGGGCCTGCCGGCGCCGGGGGGCAGGATACCGGCGCGGACCGCCATTCTCGCCGGGACACCGGACGGGACCGTCTTTCGCGGCGTCAACAAATCGGCCATGGCGCTGGGGCTCTGGGACTTCGTGGCAGGGGGCTGGGACCGGCCGATCACCGCCCATGTGGTGGAGCGGCATATCGCGCAGGAGAAGGCCTCGGGCGACTATCTGAAGCCGGGAGAGCGGGTGCAGATCGCGGTGCGCTATCTCGGCGAGATCGACAGCCGGATTGTGGAGTGAGGCGAATCACGCTGACACGCAGCGTCTCTTTTCAGTCGCTCTGAGATTGACTGCCTGAGCAGCAAGAACATCGAGTGCCGAAATCGAGCACATATGCACCCCGGAACGTGCATATGTGACCGCCCTAGCAGTCATTTCATCTGCTAGCACAGAATCAGCACAAATTGAGAACAGACTCGCTGGTTAACGCCGCGTAATGGTCATAATATATTTGCGGCTCACAGGGCTATTCCTTGGTCGGAACCCTGTGAGCCGCATTCGTAACCAAATGCCATGGAGATGACAAATGGCTAAACGACACTCCCCGCCTCTTACGCGGGAAATGGCGGCGACCATTAAGTGGTTGGTCACCGAAGAAGGCTTCATGCAACACCAAGCCGCAGCCCGGTTTGGGATCAATCAGGGCCGGGTTTCTGAAGTGATGACTGGGAAGCGATTCCCCGGCATCCCTCCGGCGATGATCCTCAGCTAGAAGACTATTTCTCAATATTGGGCGGGGGCTTTTGCTCCCGTCTTTTTTGATCCATTTGCAGTATGCGGCGGCATGCAGCTGACGGTGTCTGGAGAACTTTAGCTCGTTCTCTTAGACCTAATCGTCGCAGCCTCTCCCTTACTGCGGCACCTCATGTAAAGGCTAGCTTAACAAAGCTGCGGCGCCGCCGTGAGAATAATCTTCCCCTCGCGGATATTTCTTATCCAATGTTGCAGTGCGGACTCGGTCGACGACACCTATAATTGCAGCTGACACCTCAGATTAAAGTTGACGCAGGCGTCATTTTTTGGCGAGGTAGGGACCGGCGCGCGGCCTGCCGGCTGCGCGGCAGATTGCCGGCAAGACCCTGAAAAGAGGGGACAATAACCCCACCGCGTAGTAAAACTCCGCAAAAAATAAGGGTATGTTCCGGCGACGGGGAGCCGCCCGCCCGGGCTTCGGGATGCGGTGAGGCCCATGGGCCCCGGCTTTCGCCGGGGTGACACCGTTTTTGTATCGGGCCTTCCGTGCCGAAGGTCATCCGTGAACGGAAGAAACAACGAGAAGAGCGGGGCGACGGGAGGCATATGGCGGACGACATTCTGATTATCGGGGCGGGACAGGCGGCGGCGCAGGCTGTGCAGAGCTTGCGCGCGGAAGGCTTCGACGGCGCGATCCGTATTTTCGGCGACGAACCCTATGCGCCCTATCAGCGGCCACCGCTGAGCAAGAAATTTCTCTCCGGCGAGATCGGCTTCGACCGCGTGGAGCTGAAGGCGCAGGATTTTTATGCGGGTGCGGGCGTGGAAACGCATTGGGGCACGCGCGTGACGGAAATCGACCGGCGCGAGAAGCGCATTCTCACCGGCGACGGGCGGAGCTTCGACTATGGCAAGCTGCTGATCGCGACGGGAAGCCGGGTGCGCGAGCTCAACGTGCCGGGCTTCGACCTCGACGGCGTTCACTACCTGCGCAATATAGACGATGTGAAATCCATTCAGGCGCATTTCAAGCCGGGCGCGAAGATGGTCGTTGTCGGCGGCGGCTATATCGGGCTCGAGGTTGCGGCTGTCGCCGTGAAGCGCGGGCTCGACGTGACCGTGCTCGAGACGGCGGACCGCGTGATGGCGCGCGTGGTGGACCCGATCGTTTCGCGCTTTTATGAACGCGTGCACCGGGAAGAGGGCGTGAAGATCGAAACCGGCGTGACGGTGGCGAGCTTCGAGGGCGAGGACAAGGTGACGTCGGTTGCCTCGGGCGAGGGGCGGCGCTTTCCTTGCGACTTCGTCGTTGTCGGCATCGGCATTATTCCGAACACGGAGCTTGCAGCGGAAGCGGGGCTGACGGTCGAGAACGGCATCGCGGTGGACGAGCACTGCCGGACGAGCGACCCCGACATCTGCGCGGCGGGCGACTGCACCAGCCATCCGAACGGGGTTTACGGCCACAGGCTGCGGCTTGAAAGCGTTCACAACGCCATCGAGCAGGGCAAGACGGCGGCGGCGACGCTGACCGGCAAGGAGAAGCCCTACAACCAGGTGCCGTGGTTCTGGTCGGACCAGTACGACCTTAAATTGCAGATCGTGGGGCTTTCCGCCGGCTATACCGAGGCGGTGGTGCGCGGCGACCCGGAGACGGGGCGGAGCTTCGCGGTGTTCTATCTGAAAGACGGCGTGCTGGTGGCGGTCGACGCGATCAACCGCGCGCCGGAATTCATGATGTCGAAAATGCTGACGGCGAATCAGGCGCGGCTCGACCCGGCGCGCATTCGCGATGAGGGCGTGGGCGTGAAGGAACTGGCCGGCTGAATTTCAGGCGGCACGACAAGGACAAGAAGAGACAAACATAAATACGTGGAGGCGTTTCGGAGAGATGGCGAAGATTACCTATATCGAACATGACGGCACCGAGCACACGATCGAGGTGGCGAACGGCATCACGCTGATGGAAGCGGCGGTGAAGGCGAGCATTCCCGGCATCGACGGCGATTGCGGCGGCGCCTGCGCTTGCGCCACCTGCATGGTCTATGTGCCCGACGAATGGAAGCCGAAGCTGCCGGAAGTCGAGACGATGGAAGAGACGATGCTCGACTTCTGCGAACACACGGAAGCGAACTCGCGGCTTTCCTGCCAGCTTGTGGCGAGCGACGAGCTGGACGGGATCCGGCTGCAGATGCCGGAAAGCCAGCACTAGATTTTTCTCACGCGGCAAAAAGAAGGCCCGCTTCCTCGGATCGAGGAGCGGGCTTTTATTTTGGGGCGCCCTGTTGCCGGTGCGACGGCCTACCGCTGCCCGGAATGGCCAAAAGCGATCTTTTCACCTTGCGGGGCGAAGTCTAATCTCCTCGCAGGACAATGGATGGAAGCCATGAGCGACGCCATCGGACCCGGCGATCTTGTTCTTTGCGTCAATGCCGCCCCGAACCATGTGACGGGCAGGCCGGTGCCTCTGCAGGCCGGAGAGACCTACTGCGTTCTCGCCGTCCTGGAATTTGCCTGCCCATGCGGGCGTTCCGATGCGCTGCTCGATGTAGGCATCGATTTCGCCTGGTGCCAGAGCCGCTTCCGTCTCCTGCCCAAACCCAAAATGGAAGCCAAGCCCCGGCGCGTTTCGGCACCCAGGGAGAAGGAGAGAGTCCGGTGAACAGCCGGGCGCTCCTTCCCTCTCCCCGAGGGGAGAGGGAGTAGAGGCGTGACTTCCGCTAATCGGCGGCCTGAGCGAGTTTGCCGGGGGTGGGGGTGAGGTCGTGGTTTTTCAGGGGGAGCTGGCGGATGCGTTTGCCTGTTGCCGCGTAGACGCCGTTCCCGACGGCGGCGGAGACGACGGGGGTTGCCGGTTCGCCGAGGCCGCCGATGGGGGCGCCGCTTTCGATGAAGTGGACGTCGATCACCGGCGTCTCCGAGAGGTGGAGCATTTCGTAGTCGGTGAAGTTCGTCTGCGCGACGGCGCCGCCTTCGATAGCGATTTCGCCGTAGAGGGCGGCGGTGAGGCCGTAGATGATGCCGCTTTCGACCTGCTGGGCGGCGGTGTCCGGATGGATGACCTCGCCGCAATCGACGGCGGCGGTGACGCGGTGGACGCGGACGGCGCCGTCCGTCACGGAAATCTCGGCGACTTCGGCGACGATGGAGCCGAAGCTCTGCTGGACGGCGATGCCGTGGAAGCGGCCTTCGGCGAGGGGCTTGCCCCAGCCGGCTTTCTGCGCGGCGAGATCGAGAACGGCCTGATGACGCGGCTGGCCTTCGAGGAGCGCGCGGCGATATTCATATGGGTCGGCGCCGGCGCGGTGGGCGAGCTCGTCGATGAAGCTTTCGTTGAAGAAGGTGTGCTGCGTATGCGCGACGGAGCGCCACGGGCCGCGCGGCACGTGGTTTTCGACTTCGACGAAGCGGATCGACTGGTTGGGGATCGCGTAGGGGATGTGCGGGGCTTCGCCGGGCTCGTCCTTGTGGACATAGATGTTTTCCCAGGCGGTGGGCAGACCCTTGCCGTCAAGCGCGACGCGGAGGCGCGAGCTTGAGGCGATGCGGTAGGCATCGTGCTGGATGTCGTCTTCGCGCGTATAGATGAATTTCACCGGGGCGCCGACTTCCTTGGCGACGATGGTGGCGAAGTCGATCTCGCTCGGGAAATTGAAGAAGCCTTCGCGGATCGGGATGCGGCGGCCAAAACCGCCGCCGAGCAGCATCGGATGGACTTTCACGTTGTCGAAGTCGATGCCGGAAATATCGGCGACGCGGGCGCGGGTGCCGAGGGCGTCCTGCACGCCGACCCAGACATCGGCCTTGCCGTCGCGGATCCAGACGGTGCAGTTCATCGGCTCCATGCAGGCATGGGCGAGATAGGGCACGCGGTAGGAGGCTTCGACGATGTCGGCGCCCTGGGCGGCGAAGGCGGAGGCGGCGTCGCCGATCACCTTGTCTTCCTCGCTCTCGCCCGTGGCGATGGCGGCGTCGTGGCCGGCGAAGATCGATTCCGACGAGACGGTCTCGCCGCCCTTGGTGTCGAAGGTGACGTCGAGCGCGGCGGCGGCTTCCTTGGCGCGCCAGTAATTATCCGCGATGACGGCGACGCCGCCCGGAAACTCGACGACCTGTTTCACGCCTCGGCGGGAGAGAATTTCGCTCGCATCGTAAGAGACAACGGTGGAGCCGAAGACGGGGGCGAGTTTCGGCGCGGCATAGAGCATGCCGGGGACTTCGGCGTCGATGCCGTATTTGGCGGTGCCGTTGACCTTGCCCGGAATGTCGAAGCGGGGGCGGGCCGTGCCGACGATTGTGTAGTCCTTTTTCGATTTCAGGACCGGCGCGGCGGAGGGCGCATATTCGGCGGCATCGGCAGCGAGTTCGCCATAGGTGGCGGACTGGCCGTTCGGGCCCGTGACGATGCTGAGCGCGGCCACGCAATCCGACGGCGAGACGCCCCAGCGGGTGGCGGCGGCCTTGACCAGCATGTCCTTGGCGGCGGCGCCGGTGACGCGCATGCCGTGATGGCCGGTGTAGCGGACCGCCATGGAGCCGCCGGTGATCTGCATGTTCATGAACTGCGCAACCTTGGTCCATGCGGCGGCGTTCAAGCCCTTCAGCATGGGCGGCACGTCTTCGCCGGCGAGGAAGCGATTGCCGAGCGCCTCATTGGCGAAGGCTTTTTCGGCGGGGGCCTGTTCGGCGCGGACGAGCGACCAGTCGGCTTCCATTTCCTCCGCCGCCATCATGGCGAGCGCGGTGATGGTGCCCTGCCCCATGTCGGAATGGGGGACATAGACGGTGACGACATTGTCCGGCGAAATTTTCAGCCAGGTGGTGACGAAGCGTTCGCCGCCTTCGGCCGCCGCGCCTTCAGCGAGCTCGCGGCGCGAGGGGCCGGAGACGGCATAGCCGAGAAGGAGACCGCCGCCCACCGCGACGCCGACGCTGCCGCCGATGAGGAACTGGCGGCGCGAGGGCTTTTTGAATTCCATGGCCATGATGCTCTCTCCCTCAGGCTGCGGTGACGGAACGGATGGCGGCGCGGACGCGCGGGTAGGTGCCGCAGCGGCAGACATTGGTGATCGCCGCGTCGATGTCTTCATCCGTGGGCTGAGGGTTTTCCGCCAGAAGCGCGGAGACGGCCATCAGCATGCCGGACTGGCAATAGCCGCATTGGGGGACCTGGGCGTCGATCCAGGCCTGCTGGACGGGGGCGAGCATGCCTTCCGCCGCGCCGGATGTGGCGGCGAGGCCCTCGATGGTCACGATCTCGGCGCCGTCCACGGCCTCGACCGGCGTGACGCAGGTGCGGGTGGCGACGCCATCGACATAGACCGTGCAGGCGCCGCAGGCGGCGACACCGCAGCCGAACTTGGTGCCGGTGAGGCCGAGCTCGTCGCGCAGCGCCCAGAGGAGCGGCATTTCGGGCTCGATATCGAGCGTATGCGCGGTGCCGTTGACTTTGAGGGTAATGGCCATTGGGCGTGCCTCCCTGGGGTTCGCCCCGGGCGGGGCGTTTGGCCTGTAGAATGACCAAAAATAACATTTCGGTCAGTCAGTCGCCAGTACGCATTTGGGGACTCACGGCTTCGTGAACGGGACTCCGGGATGTTCAATCGCGGGCGCGTTCGTTTAGGCCGCGCCGCGACCCCTCCCCAAACCGCTTGCAGCGGTTTGACCCTCCCTCAGGGGGAGGGTGGGAAGGGGGCGGCTTTTCTGTCTGAACTTTTGCTCTAGGTTCTGGTCAGAAGTTTTTCTCAAGAAGGAGGTTTCCCATGTCCGGTTTTCGTCTCGGTGCGCTGGCGGCCGTGTTTTCGCTGGCCGCCCTGCCCGCCCTTGCCGCCGACACGCCGATTGCCACGGCCACATTCAAAAGCAGCGCGCAGGACGATATCGGCACGGCCGATCTCTCCGAGGGGCCCGAGGGCGTACTCATGCGGGTGAATGTGGAAGGGCTCACGCCCGGCTGGCACGGCATCCATTTCCATGCGACCGGCGACTGCTCGGATGAGGGCTTCAAGAAGTCGGGCGCGCATGTGCAGCATGGCGAGAAGGAGCCGCACGGGCTGCTGAACCCGGAGGGGCCGGATGATGGCGACCTGCCGAACCTCTATGTGGCCGAAGACGGCACGGGCCAGGCGGAAATGTTCTCCGAGCGGGTGACGCTGACGGGCGAGGACGACGACCGGGCGCATCTTCTCGATGAAGACGGCGCGGCGATCGTGATCCACGCCAATGCCGACGATCACATGAGCCAGCCGATCGGCGGCGCGGGCGACCGGGTTGCTTGTGCGGTGATCGAAAAGGTGCAGTGAGGAGGGGGTTTAAACGCGACGGCATTCCGCGCCGCGAGGCCGCGCCCCCTCCCCGAAATTTGCAGAGCAAATTTCGACCCGCCCCCCAGGGGCGGGTGGGAAGATATTTGTCCGGCCGTTTCCGGACCGCTACTTATCCAGCTCCGGGTAGTGGCGGAAGATGTCGCTTTCGTTGAAGGGCTGGCGTCTTTCGCTTTCGAGATAGGCCTTTATGCGCGGGCGTTTTTTCACCGTCTCGTGCAATGACGCGACGAGGGGCCGGCTTTTCAGGAGCCGGCCCGTTGCCTTGGGGAAGGCATATTTCAGCCCATCGACCGTGTGGAAGAGCGAGATGTCGGCATAGGTGAGCGATTTGCCGACGAGGCGGGGCTTTGCTTCCGTCGCGCCGTTGGCGGCGAGAATGCTTTCAAAGTAATCCAGAAATTTCGGGATGCGGGCGGTGCGGAATTCTTCCGCGCGGCGGAGCGCTTCCTTCTTCTGGTCCTCATAATAGAGGCCGACGCCGACGGGGTGATGCACGTCATGCGCCTCGGCGACGAGATCGGAAATCGTGAGTTCGATCTGGTGGGTCCACAGCGCGCCGCTTTCCGACTTCGGCGCGAGGCCGAGACGGGGGCCCAGATAAAAAAGGATCGCGGCGACCTGGCCGACGACGACGCGCCCGTCGCGCAGGAAGGGCGGCGCGAAGGAGGGATGCTGTGTGCCCTCCCCTTCGAGCAGCGCCGTCATCTCCTCCATGCCGCCCTCGCGCTCGCGCGCGACATCGACGTAAGGCGCGCCCGCCTCCTCCAGCGCGAGGCGGACATATTCGCCGCGGCCGGGAATGCCGGGCCAGTAGAAGAGCTCATAAGGTTTTTTCGGCATGGGGGCCTCCTTTGCCAGCTATCTAGGCTCGCCGCTGCGCGGGGAAAGGCCAAGGACTCCCTCGGGATTTCGGCGCCGGGTGCTGTTTCGTGTATTTTGTGATTGTATGATGATGATATTTTGATTATTAAATGAGAACAGGAAGGGTATGGAGCCGGAGGACAGGACATGACCGAGACAAACAGCGGCACTGAGACGGGCAAGGAGAACGTCGCGACGCGCTACCGGGTCGAAGTGGGCGAGGAGTTTCCGCTTTCCGAGCGCGAGCGGCGCAGCGGCTGCGAGATGCATGGGCATTGGCAGGGGCGCGAGTGGAAGGCGGAATGGAAACATGAATGGCGCGGCCGCGAGCGGCATGGCCATGGGCCTGAATGGCGGCTGCCGGGGGCTGTGAAATTCGCACTGGCGCTGGTGGTTCTCGTCGCGCTGGTTTCGGCGGCGGCGAGCTATCCGCTGGCTGTGCTTGCGGTGGTGCTGGTGCTCTTCCTGTTTGCGAGGGGGCCCCGCTCGCGGCGGAGCTGGAACTACAGGGACTGGGACTACAGGGACCGGGACGGAAGGGACGCGGCATGAGCGCGCGCGAGGAAGAAACCGGCGATGCCTGCGCGCCCGGACGGCGCAGACGCCACGGAAGGCACCGGCGCGAAGCCAACGACCGCGACACGACGCGCGTGCAGCTCGAACTGCCGCCACAGGCGATGGAACGGCTGCAGCAATTGAAGGACAAGACGGAGGCGGCCTCCTATGCGGAGGTGATCCGCAATGCGCTCAGGCTTTACGAGGCGCTGATCCAGGAAGCGGATCGCGGCGCGGAATTCCAGGTCAAGGGACCGGACGGCGTGGCGGTGCCTTACAGGATTTTCCTGTAGGCAGCGAAGGACGGCTCCTGCATGAAACACTCGTCACCCCCGGGCTTGACCCGGGGGTCCAGGGCGAGAAGGCACGGCACGCAACGCGCGCCTGTAGCAACGAAGAATTTTGCGAAGAGAGACGGCGCGTTCCGCGCCTACTGGATTGCCGGCCTCCTTGATTTCAAAGGAGGGCCCGGCAATGACAGATTATATAATCTGCAGGCAGATAGTATTTCCTATCCCACTTCCAGCTTTGTCGGCACGGGCGATGTCGAGGATTGGGCGGCCGGCGGGGCGGCGCGGACGGGGAGGTGGCAGGTGACGCGGGTGCCGACGTCGGGGGCGCTTTCGAGCGTTACCCAGCCGCCATGCAGCTCCACGAAGGAACGCACGAGCGAGAGGCCGAGGCCGGCGCCGCGGCGGCGGTCGGATGAGGAGTGGGCCTCGAAGCGGTCGAAGACGTTGGACTGGAATTCCGGCTTGATGCCGTCGCCCGTATCCTCGACATAGAGCTCGACCGAATTGTCGCGGCGCGCGGCGCCGATGACGATGGTGTCGCCGGGGCTCGTGAAGGCGAGCGAATTCGAGAGCAGGTTTATCATGATCTGCTTGATGCGCTTTTCATCGGCGCGGACGATGCCGATATCCTTCGGGCACTCGACCCTCAGCGTGACCTTGTTCTTTTGTGCCGGGCGCTGCGCGAATTCCTCCGTCGCATAGATCACTTCCGACAATTCGACATCCGAGAGATCGAGCGTCATGGCGCCCGCCTCTATGACGGCGAGGTCGAGAATGTCGTTCACGACGTCGATCAGCGTTTCGGAAGATTCCAGGATGCCTTGCATGTATTCATGCTGGCGCGGCGAGAGCGGGCCGAACATTTCGGTTTCGAGGATTTCGCCGAAGCCGAGAATATTGGTGAGCGGCGTGCGGAGCTGGTAGGAGACGTGGCTGATGAATTCGGATTTCAGCCGGTCCGCCGTTTCGAGCGCGTCGTTCCGGTCACGCAGCGCCTGTTCCATGCGCGTCGAATCCGTCACGTCCACATAGGTCATCAGCGTCGCGCCATCGGGCAGCGGCACCTGCGCGTAGTCCACCACCGTGCCATCCGGCCGGTCGAGGCGGCCCGTTATCTGGGTGCGGATGCCCGACATATTGGTGACGCCGTTTTTCAACGTGTCCCATTCGGCCTCGTCGGCGAGGAGCGGACGGCACATCTCGACCAGCTCGTTCACATGCGGCTCGCCGGAGAGTTGTTCGTCCGCGAGGTTCCAGATGTTGGCATAGGCGGGGTTGTAGAGTTTCAGGCGGCCATCGGAGCCGAAGACGGCGACGCCTTCATAGAGATGGTCGATGGTTTCGCGCTGGACGCGGGCGAGCGTGTTGTAGCTGCTTTCGAGATTGAGCCGCTCGGTGACGTTTTCATAAAGATAGATGACGCCGCCGAAGGGATGCGCCTGGGCGAGGAGTTTGATCGTGCGGCCATCGGGCAGGTGCCAGTATTCATCGACGGGATCCGTCGACCGGTAGATTTCCATGCGCGTCTGCTTCCACGCCTGGAAATTCGCCTGTTCGGGAAGGCGGCGGCGGGCGCGAAGCTCGTCCAGTATCTCGCCATCGGAGGGGCCGCCATCGAGCCAGTGCGGATCGAGGCCCCAGAGCGTTTCAAAGGCGCGGTTGCGGAAGGTGAGGCGCTTGTCGGGGCCGCAGATCGCGACCGCCGTCGTGACGCGGTCGAGCGTGGCGGCGTGGCTTTCGATGTGACGGCGAAGCTCGGCCTCGGCGGCATCGAGATCGGAGACGTCGATGGCGATGCCGGAGACGCCATCGCCGAGACGCTGCTCGACGATATCGAGGGCGCGGCGCTCGCCCGCCATGATGGCGTGGCTGCGCGCGCGGGCGCGGGAGCGATCGAAGAGACCGCGGCGGAGAGAAGAGAGCGTTTCCTCGTTCAGGAGTTCGAGGCCGCGCGTGACGGCATCCTCCGGCGAGGCGGCATCGACCGCGCGGGCATAGGCGGCGTTCACCCAGACCAGCGCGCCATCATCGCCACGGCGCCAGGCGGGGAATGGCGCGGAACCGATATGTTCCTCGAAACGGGCACGGGCGAATTCCGCCTGGCGGAGACGTTCCTTCAGGCGCGAGACCTCGGCGCGCTCGCCCGTGACGTCGCGCAGCCAGAGAACGGCGAGCGCGCCGGCGGGACGGCCTTCGGCCTCGAAGGTGCGGCCATCCGTCGACTGGACGTGGAGCGAGAAGCGGGCGCCGCGCGTGCGCAGGCGCTGCACGGCGGTGTTGAGGCGGCCGGCATTTTCAGGCTCGAGGCGCGTCAGCAGGTAGCTGAAATCGAGGTCGCCCGAGGAAGGATCGACCAGCGTTGCCGTCGAGCCGACGATGCGGGGGCGGGCCTGGAAGGTGCCGGGGGCGGCGCGGAGCGTTTCCGGCGTCCAGATGAAGACGGCATCGGGCTCGGCGGCGAGGATCGCCTCGGCGGCATCGAGGCGAGCCTGAAGGACGCCGAGGCTTGCTTCGCGCTCCAGGGCCACGCGGCGCGCGGCGCGGGAGGCGCGCAGGCCCGTGATGGCGGCGAGGGAGCCGGCAAAGGCGATACCGGCGGCAAGGGCATAGAAGGCGGCGAGCGCCGGATCGCCGGCCGCTTCGGGGGGCAGGCCCA
Organism: Parvibaculum lavamentivorans DS-1; assembly: GCF_000017565.1. Taxonomy (NCBI): domain Bacteria; kingdom Pseudomonadati; phylum Pseudomonadota; class Alphaproteobacteria; order Hyphomicrobiales; family Parvibaculaceae; genus Parvibaculum; species Parvibaculum lavamentivorans. The sequence continues at coordinate 130,431 of NC_009719.1, read as the reverse complement.
AGACAGAGAGGGTCTCAACGAGGCCATCCGTGAGGGGGGCTCCCTGCTGGGCGGCGGCGGAGGCGGGCACGAGGCCGAGCAGAAGGGCGGGCACCGCACCGCCGGCGCGCAGAAAACCCCTCAAGTTCCGGCTTGTCGCCGCCTTCATTACGCAACCCCCGTCGCTCGCCCGCACCTCGTGTGAGCGAGCGCAAATCACCATACCCCTCGCGATACTACACCATGGGTGAGTCAGGGGCGAAAGGTGTCGCGAAAGAGGACGGCAAAGAAAAAGCCCGGTGTTTCCACCGGGCTCGATCTTCTGACGCAGGGGCCTCCCCGCTCAGTAGCGGTAGGTATCCGGCTTGAAGGGGCCTTCGGCGGCGACGCCGATATAGTCGGCCTGCTTCTTGTTCAGCTTTTCGAGCTTCACGCCGATCTTTTCCAGATGCAGGCGCGCGACCTTTTCGTCGAGCTCCTTCTTCAGGACGTAGACCTTCTTTTCGTACTCGTCCGGCTTCGTCCAGAGCTCGATCTGCGCGAGCGTCTGATTGGTGAAGGAGGCGGACATGACGAAGCTCGGATGGCCGGTGCCGCAGCCGAGATTCACGAGGCGGCCTTCGGCGAGCAGGATGATGCGCTTGCCGTCCTGGAATTCGATCTCGTCGACCTGCGGCTTCACATTGTGCCACTTCAGATTGCGCAAGCCCCCGATCTGGATCTCGCTGTCGAAGTGACCGATGTTGCAGACGATGGCGCGGTGCTTCATTTTCCGCATGTGATCGACGGTGATGACGTCGACATTGCCCGTCGTCGTGACGAAGATGTCGCCGCGCGGCGCGGCATCGTCCATCGTCGTCACTTCATAGCCTTCCATCGCGGCCTGGAGCGCGCAGATAGGATCGATCTCGGTGACGATGACGCGGCAACCCGCCTGACGAAGCGAGGCGGCGGAGCCCTTGCCGACATCGCCGAAGCCGGCGACGACGCCGACCTTGCCCGACATCATGACGTCGGTGGCGCGGCGGATGCCGTCCACCAGCGATTCACGGCAGCCATAGAGATTGTCGAATTTCGACTTCGTGACGCTGTCATTGACGTTGATCGCGGGCCAGAGCAGCGTGCCCTTCTTCTGCATTTCGTAAAGACGGTGGACGCCGGTCGTCGTTTCTTCGGTGACGCCGCGCACGCTTTTCGCGATCTGGCTGTAGAAGCCCGGCTTGTGCTTCAGGCGGCGCTTGATCGCGGCGAAGAGGATTTCCTCTTCTTCATTGCCCGGCGTTTCGAGGAAGGCGACGTCGCCCTCTTCCGCGCGCTTGCCGAGATGGATGAGGAGGGTGGCGTCGCCGCCATCGTCGAGGATCATGTTGGGCGCACCGCCATCCGACCATTCGAAAATGCGGTGGGTGTATTCCCAGTAATCCTCAAGGCTCTCGCCCTTGATCGCGAAGACGGGAATGCCGCGCGCGGCGATGGCGGCAGCGGCGTGATCCTGCGTCGAATAGATGTTGCAGGACGCCCAGCGAATGTCGGCACCCAGCTCGGCCAGCGTCTCGATCAGCACGGCGGTCTGGATCGTCATGTGGAGCGAGCCGGCGATGCGCGCGCCCTTGAGCGGCTTCTTCGCGCCGTATTCCTCGCGCGTCGCCATGAGGCCGGGCATTTCGGTCTCGGCGATGTCGAGCTCCTTGCGGCCCCAATCGGCGAGATTGATGTCCTTGATGGCGTAGTCGTGGGTATCGGCTTTGGCGGCTTGGCTCATGGGGCAAGGGCTCCTTGGATTCGGCTGTGAATTTCGACTGCCCGCTAGAGAAGGCAGCGGGACCGGCGCGCAAAAGGGAAGCGCCTGCCGGTCTCCGGCGTCGTTGATGGGGCCTTATAACAAGGCGGGGCCGAGGCGGCAAGAGGATATAAAGAAATCTTTATATGTGATTACCGCAATGTGAAGCCGGCCCCCATTTTCAGCGGATTGGCCCTGATTTGCTTACCTGAAAGGTTATCGACAGGAGGCGCCGGGGCTGCTCAATTCCGGCCAACAGCCACTGCCGGAGCCGAGAACCCGCCATGAACGCCATTCCACCGAACCACCCGCTCGATATCGCCATGCGGCTGACGCCCACCGATGACGGGCGGCTCAAGGGCACGACCTCCGACGAGTACTGGAACATGATGGGGCCCTTCGGGGGGACGACCGCATCGCTGATGCTGAAGGCGGCGCTCGATGCGCCCGCGCGGATCGGCGATCCGGTGGCGCTCACCGTCAATTTCTGCGCCCCGATCGCCAAGGGGGATTTCTTCATCGACCTCAAGGAGACGCGCACCAACCGCTCGACGCAGCACTGGTCCATGGAGCTTTCGCAAGAGAACGGCATCGCCGCGACGGCGACGGCCGTATTCGCCAAGCGGCGCGAGACCTGGGCGTATCAGCCGGCGGCGATGCCCGCGATCCCGCCGCACGAAACGCTGGCGCCGATGAATACGGAAGGCCGCAATGCCTGGCTGTCGCGCTACGATCTGCGCTTCGCGGAGGGGGCGATGAACTTCGAGGCACGGGCGGATGACGACCCCGCCCCTTCGCGTTCGCTGCTCTGGGTGGCCGACAAGCCGGCGCGCCCGCTCGATTTCGTTTCGCTCGCATCGCTCGCCGATACGTTCATCGTCCGCATCTTTCTCGTGCGCGGCCGCATGGTGCCGGCGGGAACCGTTTCGCTCACCACCTATTTCCACACCGACGCGGCGGGGCTGGCGGCGCAGGGCGATGCGCCGCTGGTGGGCATGGCGGACACGAAAACATTCCGGCAGGGCTATTTCGATCAGTCGGCGGAGCTTTGGGGCGGCGACGGGCGGCTTCTCGCGACGAGCGTGCAGACGGTCTACTTCAAGGAGTAGATCAGTCGCGTTCGCCGAAGCCGTCCGCGACAAGGGCGGCCAGGGCTTCAAGCGCGGCTTCCGCTTCGGGGCCCGAGGTTTCGACGCGGATGCAGCAGCCGGGCGCGGCGGCGAGCATCATCAGGCCCATGATCGAAGTGCCGGGAACGGTCTGCCCTTCGCGGGAGACGCGGATTTCGGCATCGAAGGTTTCGGCGAGCTGCACGAACTTTGCCGAGGCACGGGCATGAAGGCCGCGATTATTGACGATTTCGAGTTCGCGAACATGGGCGCCGGGCGCGGCGGGCCTCGCTTCGGCAGAGGACACGCTCAAGCCCCGTCGCCGGCGAGCACGCGGCTCGCGATGGAAATATATTTGCGGCCGGATTCCTGCGCCTGATCCACCGCGTCGCCGAGCGTTGCCGTATCGCGGACGCTGGCGAGCTTGATGAGCATGGGCAGGTTCACGCCCGCAATCACCTCGACCTTAGCCTTGTCCATGACCGAGATGGCGAGGTTGGAAGGCGTGCCGCCGAACATGTCGGTCAGGAGGATGACACCATCGCCGGAATCCGACGTGGCGACCGCCTTCAGGATGTCCTTGCGGCGCTGCTCCATATCGTCATCCGGTCCGATGCTGATGGAGGCGACCTGGGCCTGAGGCCCAACCACATGCTCCATCGCCGCAACGAACTGGCTGGCCAACTGGCCGTGGGTTACGAGTACCAAACCGATCATCAACAGCCCTCAATGCCGCAATTCGCCGCCCCTCGCGCGTCTGGCGCTCCCGGCTACCATTCGCGCCCCCGCGAAGGCGCGTATCGTGACCCCAATCCTGCATCCATGACAAGTGTTGCGACGCAACAATCGGCAGTTTGCCACAGGTTTCGCCCAATTCGGAGGCATTGAGGCCCCGCAAGGGCCGCGAAGGGCGGTCAGCGCGGGCCGAAGCGGCCGTCATCGGAGGGAAAACCGCCATCCGGGAGGGTTTCGAGCGCGAGGCGGAGCTTGGCCGCCGCCGATATATCGAAGGCGTGAAGAGCAATGAGAGGGAGACGGACCCCCAGCATTTCCTCATAGCGGGCCTCGGGCAGGCGCGGCACCTCGGCGCGGGGCACGAGATCGACAATCAGGGAGAGCACGGCCTCGGCACGCGAGGGCATGGCGAGGAGGCCGAGGCCCCTGAGCTCCAGCGCGCCGGCAAGGGCGGCGGGCGCGCGCGCCACGAGCTGCGACCCGTCCAGACGAAGCGCCACCTGATCGTCCGCGACGAGGCGGGTTTCACCGGAAGCATCGTCCCGGATGAGGCGGAAGGCGAGGTCCGACTTGCCGGCGCCCGAGGGGCCGCGCAACAGCACGGCGCGGGCGCCGCAGGCGACACAGGTGCCGTGGATGGTGAGCGGCGCGGCCATGATGCTCAGGCCGCCGCCGGCAGATCGACCGTGAAGGAAGCGCCCGCGACCTTGCCGCCCTTCATCCGATTGCCAGCGCGGATGGTGCCGCCATGGGCGGCAACAATCTGGCGCGAGATGGCGAGGCCGAGGCCGGAATGCTCGCCGAAACTATCCGGCCGGTCGGTGTGGAAGCGGTCGAAGATGCGCTCGACATTTTCCGGCGCGATGCCCGGCCCTTCGTCCTCGACGCGAATGATGACACGGCCGGGAGCGCGGGTGGCGGAAACATAGACCGTGCCGCCTTCGGGGCTGAAGGAGAGCGCATTGTCGATCAGGTTTCGCACGACCTGGCCCAGACGGGTGTCGAAGCCCTTGACGATCATGCTGTCGCGGCCAGGGGCACCTGGATCTATCGAGAGTTTCACGCGGGCGCTGCCGACCACGCCGCTTTCGTTGAAGAGATCGCAGACGGTCTCGAGAAGCGTGGCGATATTCACGTCTTCGAGTTCAGTGCGCGACAGCTCGGCATCGAGACGGGAGGCATTGGAGATGTCGCTCAACAGACGGTCGATGCGGCGCACGTCTTCCTGGATGATTTCCATGAGACGCGCCTTCGACTTCTCATCCTTGGTGATGGTGAAGCTTTCGATGGCGCTTCGGAGCGAGGTGAGCGGGTTCTTGATTTCATGGGCGACGTCGGCGGCGAAACTTTCGATGGCGTCGATGCGGCTGTAGAGGGCGTTGGTCATTTCGCGCAGCGCGCCCGACAATTCGCCGATCTCGTCGCGGCGGGACGTGAAGTCCGGTATCTGGGCGCGCGCATTCTTGCCGCGGCGGACCGTTTCCGCGGCCTGGGCGAGGCGGCGCACAGGCTCGGCGATAGTGCCCGCGAGCACGACGGAGAGCAGGATGGTGACGCCGAGCGCAACGAGGAAGACCTGCAGGATGGCGAACCGTTCCGCACGCACGATGCGGTCGATATCGCCGCCGCGCGTCGAGAGCATCAGCACGCCGAGCACGGCGCGGTAACGCTGGATCGGCACGGCGACGGAGACGATGAGCTCGCCGCGATCGTTCACCCGCTCGCGGCTGTCGGCCATGCCTTGCAACGCCGATACGACTTCGGAATACATGGTGCCGTTCTGGCTGCCGGCCTCGCGGAAACGCTCCAGATTGCGGCCCGGCAGCATGCCGAGCGCCCAATCGGCGATACTGTCGAGCAGGCCGACCTCGTCCGAGCCTTCGGGCGGCGGCAACTCGAAGGCAACGACCTGGCCCGAGGCGCTCAACTGGCGGGAGTCCAGGATGAGGAGCCCTTCCTTGTCATAGAGGCGCGCGCGTGTGCGCGTCGGCAGGACGAGGCGGCGAAGAATGGGCGCGGCATTATCCGGGATGATCGGCACCGTCAGGCCGAGATCGGAATCCAGGTCCTCGGGCGGCGGCGCGAGGATGGTGCCCAGCGCGAGCGGGTCGATCACCTGCGCCCCTTGCGAGGAGGTGGCGCCCTGCGCAACGGCACCGGCGATGATTTCCGCCTGGGTCAGCAGGCTCTGGCGGCGGGCATCGATCAGGCCCTCGCGAAACTGATTGAGATAGAGAATGCCGGACAGGAGGACGAAGAGCGCCGCCACGTTGAAAGCGACGATGCGCCGGGTGAGGCTCGAAAAGCGGCCGCCGGCGAGGAAGCTGCGAAAGCCGAGAAGCGCACGGCTGACCGAATGACCAAGCCGCGAGAGAAAGCCTTGTGGCGGCGGCTGCTTCGGCGGCGCGGCGGGCCCACGGGCGAAGGGCGCGGAGGAGGGCTCGCGGGGGCGCATGGCGGGACTTTCGTCCCCCTCGCCGCGCGTTTCCTCCTCCATCAGGCTCGCCATGATCTGTCACCGGCCTCCCGCGCCCTCACGGGTGCTCTTCGGCATTCAGGCTTCGCGATAGCGATAGCCAACGCCGTAAAGCGTCTCGATCGCGTCGAAGGCATCGTCGACTTCCTTGAACTTCTTGCGAAGCCGCTTGATGTGGCTGTCGATGGTGCGGTCGTCGACATAGACCTGATCGTCATAGGCGGCGTCCATCAACGAGTCGCGGCTCTTCACATAGCCGGGCCGCTGCGCGAGCGCCTGCAGGATCAGGAATTCAGTGACGGTGAGAACGACGGGTTTTTCTTCCCAGGTGCAGGTGTGGCGCTCGGGGTCGAGCACCAGCTTGCCGCGCTCCATCACCTGATTGACCGCGCCCTCGGCGGGCGGGCCCTCGGCCTTGGGCGCGGCACGGCGGAGCACCGCCTTCACGCGCTCGACCAGCAGGCGCTGGGAGAAGGGTTTGCGGATATAATCGTCGGCGCCCATCTTGAGGCCGAAAAGCTCGTCGATCTCGTCATCCTTCGAGGTGAGGAAGATGACCGGGAGATCCGACTTCTGGCGCAGGCGGCGCAGCAGCTCCATGCCATCCATGCGCGGCATCTTGATGTCGAAAACGGCGACATCCGGCGGATTGGCGGCAAGACCGGCCAGCGCGGCGGCGCCATCCGTATAGGTTTGAACGTGGTAGCCCTCGGCCTCGAGCGCGATGCTCACCGAAGTCAGAATATTGCGGTCGTCGTCCACCAGCGCGATGGTCGGCATTGGCCCCTGTCCCTTTTGACTCTCCAGGCCCGCCGGTCGTTCCGGGCCCTCCTCACTTGGCTCGTTCCGGACCTCTTGCATGACATACCCCGCTCTGAAGACGCCGCCCAGCTGGCGTTGAGGCTTAGGTATGCTTTTGGCCCAAAATGTGGCGGCAGTATAAGGGGTTGGAGACCGGAGCGCCATGTGGGCTGGCCATAATACAGGCGGGGGACCGGAAAGGCGGCGAGCGGGCCGCAGCCATAAGAGCTTGGAACATCGGGTGCGGCGGGCGATAACACGGCCGGACGGCCGCGCCCCGGGGCGGGAAGCGGGCCAAAAAAGAAAATTCGGGGGACACATGCTGAAGCGCATTCTGCTCGGGCTCGGGGGGCTTTTCCTTCTTCTGGTGGCCATTATCGTCGTGAGGACGCTGATGGTCCCGGTGGTGACGCCGGGAGAAGCGGGCGCAGCCGCGACAATAGACGCGGAACGGGCGGCGCAGCGCCTGTCCGAAGCCGTGCAGTTCGAGACGATTTCCCACCAGCGCGGCGCGGATGCGGCGGCCGTCGCGCGCTCCGCCGAGGCCTTCACCGGCTTCCGCGACTGGATGGACGAGACCTACCCCGCCTTCACCGGCGCAACCTCGCGCGAAATCGTCGGCGGGCACACGCTCTTCTATACGTGGCAGGGGAGCGATGCCTCGCTCGACCCCGTCCTCATGATGTCGCATATCGACGTGGTGCCGATTGCTCCGGGGACGGAGGATCAGTGGGAGCACCCGCCCTTCTCCGGCGCGATCGCGGACGGCTATGTCTGGGGACGCGGCACGATCGACAACAAGGGCTCACTGATCGCGATGGTCGAGGCGGCCGAGATGCTGGCGGCGCGAGGCTTTCAGCCGGCGCGCACGATCATGTTCGCGTTCGGCCATGACGAGGAAATCGGCGGCGGCGAAGGCAACAAGGCGCTGGCCGGGCTACTGCAGGAACGCGGCGTGCGGCTTGCCTGGGTGAAGGATGAAGGCGGCGTGATCGGGCAAGGATTGCTGCCGGGCGTGAACGCGCCGGTGGCGATGATCGGTGTGGCGGAGAAGGGATCTATCTCGCTCGACATCGTGGCTTATTCGAAAGGCGGGCACTCCTCGATGCCCTCGCCCGCCGCGCAGACCGCCATCGGCAGGCTTGCACGCGCCATAGAGAGGATCGGCAACAATCCGCTCGAAGCACGCGTCGACGGCGCGACGCGCGGCATGATCGAGGGGCTCGCACCTGCCGTGCCGTTCATGCAGCGGATGGTCTATGCCAATTTGTGGCTGTTCGAGCCGGTGGTGCGCCGGGTGATGCAGGGAAGCGAGACGAGCGCGGCGCAGCTGCAGACCACAATCGCCCCGACGATCATCTCGGGCGGTGTGAAGGAAAACGTATTGCCGCCGGAAGCGCGCGCGGTGGTGAATTTCCGCATTCATCCGCGCGACACGGCCGAGAGCGTACTGGCGCATGTGCGCGAGGCGGTGGACGACCCCGAGGTTTCGATCGAACCGCTCGAGGGCGTGAGGGAAGCGTCGGTCGTGTCGAACATGGAGGGCGACGGCTACAAGCTCATCACCCGCGTCATCGGGGAAAGCTTCCCGGGGACGATCACGGCGCCCTATCTGGTCGTCGGCGGCACGGATTCCCGCCATTACCTGCCGATCACGGACAATGTGTTCCGCTTCATTCCCATTCATATGGGGCCGGAGGACATGGCGCGGTTCCATGGCACCAATGAGCGGGTATCGGTGGCCAATATGGGCGAGGCGGTGGCCTTTTATATCAGGCTGATGGAAACGATGGACGCGACCGACCGGGACTGACCTTGCCCCACCCGCCTGCCGCAAATTGCGGCAGGTTCCGGGGCGCCGGACGGGAGATGGACGGCATTTACCGGTTTTTCCGCCTCCTCCCGCCCAGGCGGGCGGCGCGGGATGGCGGAAAACCGGGAGAAAACCTTACCGCCGGGCGCCGGAAAGGGCGCTTCGCCGCACCCTTTGCAAGCGGGTCGCAAAGCGGTTGCGCCCTTCAGGGCCCGGAACTATGTTGACGCCGAAATTTCACGGCGCGGGCCTGCCTGAAAGGGCGCTGGCCCCGCTTTTGCTTTAATTTCCGGCGAAAGTTGCTTTCGCATACCCGCCTCAGGCGGCGTCCTGCCGGAACGGCACGACCGTGATAGACTTCGGCCCTTGTCCGCGAGAGGCGGCGGCGGCAGGCAACAAACGAGTATAAGGCCCGCGCGGGCCGAACAGGACCACGAGGAGAGCAGCGTGAAACAGACCGGGCCTTACATCAGTAAAAATGGCGCCGATAAAAGCGGCTTCAAAAATCTGGCCGCCACCCACTGGAACTACCGGCCCGCCGCGCTTTACGAAGAGGCGATCCGCCGGGGCGAGGGCCATGTCGCCGCCAATGGGCCCTTCGTCGTCAAGACCGGCGTGCACACCGGACGCTCCGCGAAAGACAAGTTCATCGTCCGCGATGCCTCCACCGAAAAGACGGTCTGGTGGGACAACAACAAGTCGATGACGCCGGAAGCCTTCGACCTCCTCCATGCCGACATGCTGAAACACGCCGAGGGCAAGGAACTCTTCATTCAGGATCTCTTCGGCGGCGCCGACCAGACCCACCGCCTCGCGACCCGCATCTACACGGAATACGCCTGGCACTCCCTCTTCATCCAGAACCTCCTCATCGAGCCGAAGCCGGAAGAACTCGGCAGCTTCGATCCGCAGTTCACCATCATCGACCTGCCGAGCTTCGAAGCCGATCCCGAGAAATACGGCGTGCGCACCGGCACCGTGATCGCCTGCAACTTCGCCAAGCGCATCGTGCTCATTGCCGGCACGTCCTATGCCGGTGAAATCAAGAAGTCCGTCTTCTCGATGCTGAATTACGAATTGCCGCCCAAGCGCGTGATGCCGATGCACTGCTCGGCGAATGTCGGCGAGGAAGGCGATACGGCGATCTTCTTCGGCTTGTCCGGCACCGGCAAGACGACGCTTTCCGCCGTCGCGACGCGTACGCTGATCGGCGACGACGAGCATGGCTGGTCGGAGAACGGCGTCTTCAACTTCGAAGGCGGCTGCTACGCGAAGATGATCAAGCTGTCGGCCGAGGCCGAGCCTGAAATCTACGCGGTGACGCGCCGCTTCGGCACCGTGCTCGAAAATGTGGTGATGGACGAGAACACGCGCGAGCTCGACCTCGACAGCGCGGCGCTGGCCGAGAACAGCCGTGGCGCCTATCCGCTCTCCTTCATTCCGAATGCGAGCGCGACCGGCCGCGCGCCGCACCCGAAGAACATCATCATGCTGACGGCGGACGCCTTCAGCGTGCTGCCGCCCGTGGCGCGGCTGACGCCTTCGCAGGCGATGTATCACTTCCTTTCAGGCTATACGGCGAAAGTGGCCGGTACGGAAAAGGGCGTGACGGAGCCGGAAGCGACCTTCTCGACCTGCTTCGGCGCTCCCTTCATGTCGCGCCACCCGACCGAATACGGCAATCTGCTGCGCGACCTCATCGCCCAGCACAAGGTTTCCTGCTGGCTGGTGAACACCGGCTGGACCGGCGGCGTCTACGGCACGGGCAACCGCATGCCGATCAAGGCGACGCGGGCGCTGCTTGCCGCCGCGCTTGACGGATCGCTCAACAATGTCGAATTCCGCACCGATCCGAATTTCGGTTTCGAGGTTCCGGTGGATGTGCCCGGCGTCGACAACAAGATCCTCAATCCGCGCGAGACCTGGGCCGACAAGGCTGCCTATGACGCGCAGGCGCAGAAGCTCGTGAAGATGTTCATCGAGAATTTCGCGAAGTTCGAGGCGCATGTGGACCCGGACGTCCGCGCCGCGGCGCCGGCCGCCGCCCGCGCCGCCGAATAAGCGACGCTTCATACGAACGGAAAGGCCCGGACGGCAACGTCCGGGCTTTTTCTTTTTCATCAATCCGCGTGGGGCTGAGGAAGGCCGCTATAGGATGCTTCGCTCGGGCGGGAGACGAAGTCTTCCATCGTCTTGCCCTTCTCGTCCCTGAATATGTCGTCAGTGACTTTCAATGCCCCGATACGCTCGATGCGGAAAGTGCGGAAGTCCTCGCGCTTTTCGCACCAGGCGGCGAGGATCCAGAAAGGCCCGAAGAAAGCGAGACCGAGCGGACGCAGGACGCGCCGGGATTTCTCGCCCGAGAGCGCCTCGTAGTCGATGGACAGCTTGCGCCGTTCGCGGATCGCACGGCGAACGGGAGAGAGGTGGCGGCTGTAGCCATCCTTCTGGTTGGTGCGGCCCGGCGCGACGGTGACATGCGTTGCGGCGGCAATGCGCTCCAGCCGTTCGGGCAGTACCGCTCTTATCTTTGCGACCGCGGCATCGGCGGCATGGGTAAAGGCGGCGTCACCCCAGGCGCGGACCATGCGCGCGCCGAAGACGAGAGCCTCGATCTCATCTTCGGTGAACATCAGGGGCGGCAACTCATAGCCGGATCGCAAGACATAGCCGAGGCCCGCCTCGCCCTCTATCGGCACGCGGCTCGCCTGCAGGTCGGCTACATCGCGGTAGATGGTGCGGACGGAGACTTCGAGCTTTTCGGCAAGCTCCTGCGCCGTCACCACCCGCTTGTTGCGGCGAAGAAATTCGATGATGTCGAAAAGGCGGTCGGCACGTCGCATGGGACCCTCCATCCAGCAAGCCCACCATCGCAGATCACTGCTGACGGCATGCTGTCAGTAGTGTGTCAGCATAACGGTATCCGTCCAACAACGGAGAGCTGCCATGATCCGCCTTCACATTTTTCCGGCGAGCCTGAAGGGCACGCCCAATCCGAGCCCACTCTGCGTGAAACTGGAGACGGCGCTGCGTCTTGCCGGGGTTCCGCACCGGGTCTGGTACAATACGAATCCCGCCAACGGGCCGAAGGGAAAGCTGCCCTTTATCGAGATCGAGGACCAGCGCATCGGCGACTCGGCGCTCATTCTCTATCACCTGAAAGAGCGGCTTGGCGTCGATCTCGACAGGTCATTGAGCGATGGCGAGCGGGCACAGTCGCATATGCTGCATCAGATGCTGGATGAGCGGCTTTACTGGGTTCTTCTTCACAGCCGCTGGATGGATGAGGCGAACTGGCGGGTCACCAGGCAGTGTTATTTCGGCGGGCTTCCCTTTCCGCTCTCCCTGATCGTGCCGCGCATGGCGCGAAAGCAGATGCGCGCCGCGCTTCACGCCCAGGGCATTGGGCGACACAGCGCGGAAGAAATCTATGAGCTCGGCGCGAAGGACCTTGCGGCTCTTGCCACCCTGCTGGGGGACAAGCCTTTCTTCTTCGGCGATATCCCAACGCTCGCGGATGCGACCGTGTTCGCCTATCTCGTCAATATTGCCGGGCCGGAGCTTCCAAGCCCGCTCAAGGACGCCGCGCTCCGCCACGACAATCTCTTGCGGCACATGGACCGCATGGGCGAACTCTATGCGGCGAAGAGGCAGCCGCAGCGAATCGCGCTGACGCTCGCAGCCTGAACGGCGAGGCCCGGAAGGTTGAAACCTTCCGGGCCGTTTGGCCGCACCGCCTATGAGGCGTTATTTCTTCTGGGAGGGGTCGTGCCCATCGCCCGCATGAGTACCGTTCCATGAGGGCGGATCGGAAGCTGGGAAGCTTTCATCGAGCGTCTCATCGACATCGTCTTCACGATGCTTGCGCTCTCTTTCAGCTTCCTCAGCCTTCCTGACGGCTCTTTTCGCATCTTCCTCCGCAGACGCCACCCCGCTCGTCCAAGCGGGGGGATCGGAAGCGGGGAAAGTCTCCTTCTGAGCCTCATCGACCTTTGTTTTTTTATCGATCTGGCTCTCGTGGTTCTTATCCGGATTAGACAAGGTATTTACCTCCATCTGTGGGGAAAGAACGCGCGGCTCTGCGTCAGAGTTCCATGGTTATGGGATTTTGCTAATGCGCCTCGTCCCAGTTTTTCGCGGCACGGGCATCGACATCGAGCGGCACAGTCAGCGCCACGGCGGGCGCGGCGGCATCCGACATGATGCGCGACACCACCTTGCTCGTCTTCTCGGCTTCCTTTTCCGGCACTTCGAAAATCAATTCGTCATGAACCTGCAGCAGCATCCGCGCGGCGAGCTTCGCATCCGCCAATGCCTGCGGCATGCGGATCATGGCGCGGCGGATGATGTCGGCGGCCGAGCCCTGAATCGGCGCGTTGATGGCGGCGCGCTCCATGAAGCTTTTCTCCGCGGGATTCTTAGAATTGATCGCGGGGAGGTGAATGCGGCGGCCGAAGATCGTTTCGACATAACCGTTCTTGTGAGCGAAATCCCGGGTGTCGTCCATATAGGCGCGGATGCCGGGGAAACGCTTGAAGTAGCGATCGATATATTCTCCCGCCTCCTGCCGCGGGATGCCGAGCTGGTTGGCCAGGCCGAAGGCGGATATGCCGTAGATGATGCCGAAATTGATGGCCTTGGCGCGGCGGCGAACGGAAGACTCCATGCCCTCGATGGGCACGCCGAACATTTCCGATGCCGTCATCGCATGAATATCGAGACCTTCGGCAAAGGCCTTCTTCAGCGCCTCGATATCCGCGATATGGGCGAGGAGGCGCAACTCGATCTGGCTGTAGTCGGCGGAGATGAGAAGATTTCCCTTCTCGGCGACAAAGGCCGTTCTGATTTTCCGGCCGTCTTCCGTGCGCACGGGAATGTTCTGCAGGTTCGGCTCGGTTGACGCGAGGCGGCCGGTCGATGTCGAGGCGAGCGAGTAGCAGGTGTGGATGCGGCCGGTCTCGGGGTTGATATATTCAGGGAGTGCATCCGTATAGGTGCTTTTCAGCTTGGAAAGCCCGCGCCAGTCGAGCACGCGCTGCGGCAGCTCATGGCCTTTCGCGGCCAGCGCCTCAAGCGTGTCGGCGTCGGTCGACCAGGCGCCGGTCTTGGTTTTGCGGCCGCCTTCGAGGCTTTGCTTGTCGAAGAGGATTTCGCCGAGCTGTTTCGGCGAGCCGATATTGAAGCGTTCGCCGGCAAGCTCGTAGATCTCATCCTCATATTGCGCCATCTTCTGCGAAAAATCGCCGGAGAGGCGCGCGAGCACCGCCTTGTCGACCTTGACGCCGGCTCGCTCCATTTCCGCGAGAACGGAAACGAGCGGACGCTCCAGCGTTTCATAAACAGTAACGCGACGCTCCGCGACGAGGCGCGGCTTCAGGATATGCCAGAGGCGGAGTGTGACGTCGGCATCTTCGGCGGCATAGGCGGTGGCGCGGTCCACCGGCACCTGGTCGAAGGTGATCTGCGCCTTGCCCTTGCCCGCGACTTCCGCGAAGGAAATCGGCTTGTGGCCGAGATGCAGTTCCGACAATTCGTCCATGCCGTGGCCATGCACGCCTGCGTCGAGCGCGTAGGACATGAGCATCGTGTCGTCGAGACCTTTCAATTGGATGCCATGCTGACGCAGGACCGTCATGTCGAATTTCAGGTTCTGACCGATCTTCAGGATGGAAGGATCCTCAAGCAGCGGTTTCAGGCGGGCGATAGCCTCCTTAAGCGGAATTTGCGGCTGGCCACCGGCATCCGCGAAGTCGAGGCCGCCGCCAGCGCCATGCTGCAGCGGGATGTAACAGGCCTCGCCGGGCAGCAGCGAAAGGGAGACGCCAACAAGGCGCGCCTGCATCGGGAAGAGGCTGTCCGTCTCCGTATCGACGGCGAGGAAGCCCTGCTCGCGGGCGCGCGCGATCCACTCGTCGAGATCGGCAAGCGCCGTTACCGCAACATAATTCGCATCGTTGAAATCCGCGTCGATGCCCTTCGGAACTGCACCCGGCGTGCCGCCCCGTGCGGTGCGCGCGACCGTCTGCTTTTCCTTTTTCGGCTCCTCGCCCGCGGGGGCAGCGAGCGCGCCATCGGTAATGAGGGCATGCTTTCCGGCAGCGGGAATGGCGTCGACGTCGATGTTGAAACGCTCGCCGACGCGGCGCGTCAGCGTGTTGAATTCCATGTCCTTGAAGAAGCCGATCAGCGTTTCAGGATCGGGCTCGCGGACGCCCATGCCCTCAAGCGGCTCTTCGAGGGGGACGTTATTGTCGAGCTCGACAAGACGGCGGGAGATGCGGGCCTGCTCGGCAAATTCGATAAGGTTTTCGCGGCGCTTCTGCTGCTTGATCTCTCCGGCGCGGGCGAGCAGCGTTTCGAGATCGCCATATTCGCCGATGAGCTGGGCCGCGGTCTTGATACCGATGCCGGGGACGCCGGGAACGTTGTCGGTGGAGTCGCCCGCCAGTGCCTGCACATCGACGACCTTTTCCGGCGGCACGCCGAATTTCTCGATTACCTGTTCGCGCGCGATTGTCTTCAGCTTCATGGTATCGAGCATGTCGACATTGTCGTTCACGAGCTGCATCAGATCCTTGTCGGAGGAGACGATGGTGACGCGGGCGCCCGCTTCATGCGCGAGGCGCGCATAGGTGGCGATGATGTCGTCGGCCTCGTAGCCCTTCTTCTCGATGCAGGGGACACCGAAGGCGCGGGTCGCGTCGCGCACAAGCGCGAATTGCGGGCGCAGGTCTTCCGACGGCTCGACACGATTGGCCTTGTATTCGGGGTAGATGTCGTTGCGGAAGGTCTTGGCGGCGGCGTCGAAAATGACGGCGAGATGCGTCGGCTCGAACTCGTCCTTGGTGTCCTCGATGAGCTTGTAGAGCATGTTGCAGAAGCCGGCGACGGCGCCGACCGGCATGCCGTCCGATTTCCGCGTCAGCGGCGGGAGGGCATGATAGGCGCGGAAAATATAGCCCGAACCATCCACCAGGAAGAGATGGTCGCCTTTTTTCAGTGCTCTTCCGGTCTTTTCCGCCATTGCCGTTTCCGCCTTGCCGCTTGCCACACGCCCTGCCTTTCCTATCTATAGTGCCTCACCGTCCCCGGTCTCGGGGGCCGCCACTATAGCGCGTACCGCGCGTCAAAAAGAACCGGCCCCGAAGCCAAGCCTGAAAAGTTTCAGAAAAGAGCCCGCTCATGGCCCATTCGCTTGCCGACAATGAAGACAGCCTCGAAACGCGCCTGCCGCCGGAGCCGGCGCCCCGCACGGGCGCACGCTATGCCATCGAGGCCCGGAACCTGCGCAAGGTCTACAAGGCGAGCGGCAACCAGCCGGCCAAGGAGGCGCTGAAGGGCATCGACCTTGCGATACCGCGCGGATCGATCTTCGCGCTGCTGGGGCCGAACGGCGCGGGCAAATCGACCTTCATCAATATTCTTGCCGGGCTCGTGACCAAGACCTCCGGCTCGGCCTCGATCTGGGGGTTCGATACGGATGTCAATCCGCGACAGGCGCGCGCCTCCATCGGCGTGGTGCCGCAGGAGCTCAACATCGACCCGTTCTTCACGCCCGCCGAAGTGATGGAGATGCAGGCGGGACTCTATGGCGTGCCGAAGCGCGAGCGGCGGACCATGGAAATCCTGAAAGCGATGGGGCTCGACGACAAGGCGGATGCCTATGCGCGGACGCTTTCGGGCGGCATGCGGCGGCGGCTGCTGGTGGCGAAGGCGATGGTGCACAACCCGCCGGTGCTCATCCTCGACGAGCCCACGGCGGGCGTCGATATCGAGCTCAGGCGGCAGCTCTGGGAGTATGTGAAGGGCTTGCATGCCCGCGGCACGACCATCGTGCTCACGACGCATTATCTCGAAGAAGCCGAGGCGCTGTGCGACACCATCGCGATCATCGACAAGGGGCAGGTGGTGGCTTGCGAACCGAAGGAGACGCTGCTTGGACGGATCAGCGACAAGCGGCTGATCGTGCGGCCTGCGACACCCGCGACGCAACTGCCGGCGGCGCTGGCCGGCATGAAGGCGGAAGTGCGTCCCGGTGGGACGATTTCCGTTCAGTACAATCCGGCGGAAACAAATGTCATGACCATTCTCGGTCGGTTGAGCGCCGAGGGCATGGAGATCATCGACATTTCGACTGAGGAATCGGATCTCGAGGATGTTTTCATGCAGCTGACATCGCACTAGCTCAGGCCGAGGCGCGCTTCACCAGCTCACCCATCACCATATCGACCGAGCCGACGCCCGTGGTCAGCGGCATCAGCACGGCCTCGAGCGCCGTTGCCGGCCCCGCCTGAGCGAACACCGCCTGGCCATGCAACCGCAGCGGGCGGCGCAGCTGGCAGACGATGCCGAAAACCTTGGCGACAGCAGCCGCGGATTTTTCCGACATTTCCTGCTCCAGCGTGCGACCGGTGTAGTCGTTCGCGAAAAGCTCGTTGAGGGCGGTACCCATGAGGCGGACGCGGAAATGCGCGAGCGAGAGCGCGGGCGGGGCCGCATCGACCAGAAAAACCGATGGCAAATGGCTGATAATCTCGGCGGGGCTTACATCCGCGCGAGCGGGCATGGGCCGGCCGGCGCGCTTTGTTTCCCAATAGGCCAGCATTTCACGCAGGCGGCTGTCCTGGAAGGAGAGCAGCGGGTCGATATAAATGTCGAAAGGCGCAAGCCTCAGGGGCTCCGACATGGAACGCAGAACTCTCACGGTGTCCGCCCGCGCGAACGACGTTTCACGCAGGGCCCCCTTCCTATAGGCGGATTCGAGGAGGACGCCAAGGAGGGCGCGGGGCCCAATGGCGGCGATTGTCAGGCGGCCCGGTTTGTTCTACCTTGCGCCCGCTTCGCCGGACGGCCCTTGTCCGGACCGCAGGCACCCGTAGCTCAGCTGGATAGAGCGCTGCCCTCCGAAGGCAGAGGTCACACGTTCGAATCGTGTCGGGTGCACCACTCATCCATAAAAGTAGGTACCATTGAGGGCGGCAGCGGCTTGTCAGCCGTCAGCTGATAGGCCAGCACGTCCTTGCGGCCGGAAATCCTCACCCGGTCCTTGGTGACCGCCACATTCTCCAGCAAGAGCCGGAGATAGGCCTTGCGGAACCCCGGCTCGCCGTCCTCCCGCAACCGGGCCCGAAAACCATTCGCGAAGGCCTCCAGCTTCTCCGGGGTAACGACTGAGAGAGGCGAGTCGATTTCGCGATTTACGAATGAGATAACCCGGTTCACCTGTTCGCGCTCATTCTGGCGCTGGGTAAAGCGGCTCTTGACGGCATCGAGCGGGACACCCTTTTCCAGAGCGTCGGTCAGCTTTGCCAGTTTTTGATCCAGCTCCCGGCGTTCCCGCTTCAATTCCTTCAGCTTCGCTTGCGCTGCCGCGCGCCGCCCCGAATTGCGAGCAAGCAAAGACCCCAGCATATTCTCAAGGCGATCCGCTTGGAGAACCTTATCGCATAGCGCATCGGTTACGATTTCATCGAGCTTGCCCATAGGCACGGTCACGCCAGCGCATCCGCTCTTCCCCATATCAGCCGACCGCGAGCATGTGTAATACCAGTATTGCCCGTTCTTGCCGGTTCGCGTCCGCATCGGAGCGCCGCAATTTTCGCAAGTCGCGACGCCTGTCAGCAATATGCGGCTGCTTGCGATGCGAGGCGGCGTCATTGTCGGATTGCGGGCGTCAAGTTGCGCTTGCACCGCATGGAAGATGCTTTCCTCGACAATCGGTGGCACCGCAATTTCGATCCACTCTTCGCGCGGGCGCGGCTTTCGGGTCCGGCTATCCGTGCGGTTGAAGTAATGCGTTCCGATATAGGCAGAGCGCCGCAAGGCCTCCTGAATGTGCTGGATACGGAAAGGCTTTCCATTCCGGTTATTCACGCCGCGTCCATTCAGGTAGGAAACCAAGTTCTTTATGCCGAGCGGTCCTGTCTTGCCGTCGCCATAGAGATACAACTGGAAAATCAGTTTGACGATTTCCGCTTCCTGCGGCTCCAAATCGAGCTTCTTCTTGTCCTTGTTGCCGTGCCGCTCAACAACGATTGTTTTGTAGCCGTAAGGCGCGGCCGCACCGTTCCAGAAGCCGCGCTTTGCGTTCTCAATCATGGAGCGGGTGACGTGCTTGGCGGTTTCCGCGCTTTGATACTCATCGAACGATGAAAGCATATGGCGCATCAAGTTCGCTTGGGCGCCTTCTCCGGTTTCCTGCGTCATGGACACAAGCCGGGCGCCATGCTTTTCAAGTATCCTCGTATATACAGCGGCACCGCACGCATCCCGAAAGAAGCGCGAAAAGCTATGCACGAGCACCACGTCGACTTGCATCGCCCCAGACTTCACATCATCCATCATGCGCTGGAATTGAGGCCTGTTATCGTCGCGGGCCGATGCACCCGGATCGACATAGGTGCCCACGATCTCTATATCGCGTTCCTTGCAGTAGCGTTCGGCGTGAGCGATTTGATCGGGAATGGACAGGTCATGGTCAGCCTGCCGTGTCGTTGATACGCGCGCATAAACAATAGCTTTCTGTCCCATGACCCGTCCTTTCAGGCCCTATCGGGCCGCTTCCTCTTTCAGCATTTCGGCAATGATATCCCGGAGATAGGTCTCTACGAGAGCCAGCTCATCGGGCGTTACCGGCAGTTCGTCCGGCATATCCAGCGTGACAAGCATGTCAAATTTGCGGCTATCCACTCATGGGGCACCGCCTTTCCTGCCTGTATGGGACCGGCCCATGCCATTCCATGCCTCAAGCCCGTCCTTGCCGCCGTGGTCAAGGAGAGCGGTAATATCCGAACGCAGGCCTTTGTGGCCCAGTGCGTCCAATACGCAGCTCCGGAAAAACTCGAATGTCCGCTCATTCGGAATCGCCAGTTCGGCATATTTGAGAATCTGGTTGGTGCGCTCATTGATCCGCGCTTCGATGTCCTTGCGGTTCACCATTTGCCTGACTCGTAGTCGCGGATGCGCTGCTCTACATCCTGTTGCCATATGCTGGGGATATGATGCGGCTGGAGCATGTCGAGGATTTCTTCGGTCAAATCTTCAAGCGTGACCATCCGCCGCCAATGTCCCGACTCCAGGACGGACAGTGCCGCAAGGGCTTTCATGTTGCCGTACATGGAATTGACGATCTTGAACTTGCGGTATTGAAGCGCGCTATCCGGATCGTAGTGCCGCGCCAATCCGAGTTGGGGCATGTCCCCGATTGCATCCTGAAGCGATTGCCAGAGAGGATGCAGCGGCCAGCGCGATTTGTTGCTGTCGCCTGTCGGCCGTCGAAGCGACGTATGCTCATGGGCGAGCTGCCTCAGAATATCGCCCTGTAGCTCTTCCAAGTCACCGAGCGTCCGGATCGCACCGGCCTTGAGACGTTCGCCCCGTATCTGAAACTCGATACGCCAAACATTTTCGCTTTGGCCCCAAAGCTCGAAGAACCAGACCTTGCCGCTGCTTTGCTCTATCTCGGCAACCTTGTCATAGACGCGGATTACCGTATGGCCGGACCCTAGGCGGAAAGTTTGAACGCGGCCGCCGTCGCGGTACTTGGCGTCCTTATGGGCCCGCGTGGCGAAATGATCCTCATTGAAGTCGACTTCCGGCAAATCGAAGTCGAAGGACCAATCGGCGCGCGATACAGTTTCCGGCGCGATCATGGCCGCGCCTATTGAGCGCGCCCAGTCGACTATCCGTTGATGGAGGGCGATTGCGCCTGACCGCCATAGGGCTTCGGACCGGAACTGGACCCGGAGCGTCGGCTGCATGACTTCCGTCAGGCCAAGCGAGAAGGCCTCATTCTCCAAGAGAAACCGGTAGGGCTTCGCCCCGTAGGGACGCAGTGCGAAGTCTTCGCAGCCGAGCGTCAGCGCCTCGAATTCGCGCTGCCCGTCGCGGATCATTTCTTTGCGGTATTCGAGGTCCGGGAAATCAAGCTTTGAAGTCCGCATATCGAGCGAGTAACAGACATAGAGACTGTCGAGCCCGCTCAACAGAAGCCGGGGGGTGCCCGTTTTTGCTGTGCCGCCAATTGTGTCCCTGTTCATGTCGCGCTCCCTATGTCTGCCTGAGGGCTCAAGCAGTCACGGCATATGGAGCGGGCGCAAGCAGGGCCCCGGAAATTCGGCCTTCCCATATATACATATGGAGACTGAACTCGAATGCCGATTTCGGTCAGTTGCCGAAAGCCGGTTTTGTGCATTTCTGTCGAATCACCGGCTGAAAATCGGCTGACCATTTCACGCCTCCATATGGCGTTGAAACCGGTGTCAGCATTGGCGGCTCGCCTAAAACTCCCTAAGGAAAAACCGACCCCATATGCAAAACTTCCATATGGAAATCAGCCGCTTTCAGAAATTCCGGCTATGGGGATTTCCCGCATATGTGCATTTTGGGCGAATCAGTGTGCTTCAAGCGATGCCAAAGGAATGATCGGATCGCCCGCCGCTCGGTCCGCCTCAAGGCCACGCGCCGCTAACGCGGCGTGGCTTCGCCAGCCTTGACCCGGCCCGCCCGGCAGGCAAAGGGCCCGGCATGGCCTTCAAGCCGCAATGCGGCCTGAAGGCCGGTCTTTGAGGTGAGGGGACTTGCTCAATGGGGCGCTATCGGAGGCCAGACCACCCCATGTATCGAAAGCCCCCCGTGTTACCAATCACGGGGGACAAGCAAAAAGGCCCACGCGCTGCTTGCGGTGGGCCTTTTCGATAATAACCGGCAGCTGACCTTGGGATGCCGAGCCCGCACAAGGGGTCAATTTGCTTGCGAAAAGCGACCGCCTCTCGATTTGCTACAGAGCAGAGGCTAGCCTTTACCCCTATTTGACGCAAGGGGGATCGGGCATGGAGCGGATTTTCGGCTTCGATATTGGCACTACATCCATCGGATTTTCGGTTATTGACTACAGTTCAACGCAATCGGCCGGGAATATTCAGAGACTTGGCGTCCGGATATTTCCGGAAGCCCGCGATCCGGACGGGACCCCTCTAAACCAGCAACGCAGGCAAAAGCGGATGATGCGCCGTCAGTTGCGGCGGCGGCGGATACGGAGGAAGGCGCTCAACGAGACACTGCATGAAGCGGGCTTTCTGCCCGCCTATGGTTCTGCCGATTGGCCAGTTGTCATGGCGGATGAACCTTACGAGTTGCGCAGGCGAGGTCTGGAAGAAGGCTTGAGCGCATATGAGTTCGGGCGAGCGATCTACCATCTTGCGCAGCACCGCCATTTCAAGGGCCGCGAACTTGAAGAAAGCGATACTCCCGACCCTGACGTCGATGACGAAAAGGAGGCGGCGAACGAGCGGGCAGCAACCCTGAAGGCTCTCAAGAACGAGCAAACCACATTGGGCGCGTGGCTTGCACGCCGACCGCCATCGGACCGCAAACGCGGAATCCACGCGCATCGCAATGTAGTTGCGGAAGAGTTCGAAAGACTTTGGGAAGTTCAATCGAAGTTTCATCCGGCGCTCAAAAGCGAAGAAATGAGGGCAAGGATTAGCGACACGATCTTTGCCCAGCGGCCGGTATTCTGGCGCAAGAACACTTTGGGCGAATGCCGCTTCATGCCGGGCGAGCCTCTATGTCCGAAAGGCTCCTGGCTTTCGCAACAGCGACGGATGCTGGAAAAGCTGAACAATCTCGCGATAGCAGGTGGCAATGCCCGGCCGCTGGACGCCGAAGAGAGGGATGCAATTCTCTCCAAGCTTCAGCAACAAGCCTCCATGTCGTGGCCGGGCGTCCGAAGCGCATTGAAGGCGCTGTATAAACAGCGGGGCGAACCCGGCGCGGAGAAAAGCCTCAAATTCAATCTGGAACTGGGTGGCGAGAGCAAACTCCTTGGCAACGCACTCGAAGCCAAGCTAGCCGACATGTTCGGGCCAGACTGGCCTGCGCATCCTCGCAAGCAGGAAATCCGCCATGCCGTCCATGAGCGCCTATGGGCGGCGGACTATGGCGAAACGCCAGACAAGAAGCGCGTGATTATCCTCTCGGAGAAAGACAGGAAGGCGCATAGGGAAGCCGCTGCAAATTCGTTTGTGGCCGACTTTGGGATTACCGGGGAGCAAGCAGCCCAACTGCAGGCGCTCAAGCTGCCGACCGGGTGGGAACCCTATTCAATCCCGGCCCTGAATTTGTTTCTTGCAGAACTTGAAAAGGGTGAGAGATTTGGCGCCCTTGTAAATGGCCCGGATTGGGAAGGTTGGCGGCGCACCAACTTCCCCCATCGCAATCAGCCAACCGGCGAAATTCTAGACAAACTGCCAAGCCCGGCCTCGAAAGAAGAACGCGAGCGGATTTCCCAACTCCGAAATCCAACGGTTGTCCGCACTCAAAACGAACTCCGAAAAGTCGTGAATAATCTTATCGGGCTTTACGGGAAGCCCGACCGAATTCGCATTGAAGTCGGCCGCGACGTCGGAAAGTCGAAGCGGGAGCGCGAGGAAATTCAGAGCGGGATTCGCCGCAACGAAAAACAGCGAAAGAAAGCGACTGAAGACTTAATCAAGAATGGCATCGCTAATCCGTCTCGCGACGACGTTGAGAAATGGATTCTTTGGAAGGAAGGACAGGAACGCTGCCCATATACTGGCGACCAAATTGGCTTCAATGCGCTGTTTCGCGAAGGCCGGTATGAAGTTGAACATATATGGCCCCGTTCACGCTCCTTCGATAACAGCCCGCGCAACAAAACGCTTTGCCGAAAGGATGTGAACATCGAGAAAGGCAACCGGATGCCCTTCGAGGCATTCGGCCACGATGAAGACCGCTGGTCCGCTATCCAAATACGCCTGCAAGGCATGGTGTCTGCGAAGGGTGGAACCGGCATGTCACCCGGCAAGGTAAAGCGATTTCTTGCCAAGACTATGCCCGAGGATTTTGCAGCCCGCCAATTGAATGACACTCGCTATGCGGCAAAGCAAATTCTTGCGCAGCTCAAACGCTTGTGGCCCGACATGGGCCCCGAAGCGCCTGTCAAAGTCGAGGCCGTCACCGGCCAAGTGACCGCGCAACTTCGGAAGTTGTGGACGCTCAACAACATACTTGCGGACGACGGGGAAAAGACACGAGCGGATCACCGGCATCATGCAATTGATGCCTTGACGGTTGCCTGCACTCATCCGGGCATGACCAACAAGCTTTCACGCTATTGGCAGTTGAGAGACGATCCGCGCGCAGAAAAGCCGGCGCTTACGCCTCCTTGGGACACCATCCGCGCAGATGCAGAGAAAGCCGTGAGCGAGATAGTAGTGTCTCATCGCGTCCGGAAGAAAGTTTCCGGCCCGCTCCACAAGGAAACGACATATGGCGACACAGGAACCGACATAAAAACCAAGAGCGGAACCTATCGTCAGTTTGTCACGCGCAAGAAAATCGAATCTCTATCGAAAGGCGAACTTGACGAAATACGCGATCCGCGCATCAAGGAGATTGTTGCGGCGCATGTTGCCGGGCGCGGCGGCGATCCCAAAAAGGCGTTTCCGCCATATCCATGCGTATCGCCCGGCGGACCGGAGATTCGAAAGGTGAGACTCACGTCAAAGCAACAGCTGAACCTCATGGCCCAAACTGGCAATGGATATGCCGACCTTGGCTCCAATCATCATATAGCGATCTATCGCTTGCCGGACGGGAAAGCTGATTTTGAGATTGTGAGTTTGTTCGATGCCTCTCGGCGACTGGCCCAAAGAAATCCCATCGTTCAAAGAACGCGGGCTGATGGGGCGAGCTTTGTCATGTCTCTGGCCGCCGGCGAAGCAATAATGATTCCGGAAGGAAGCAAAAAGGGAATTTGGATCGTTCAGGGTGTTTGGGCCAGCGGCCAAGTAGTTTTGGAGCGCGACACTGATGCTGACCATTCAACTACCACCAGACCCATGCCAAACCCGATACTAAAGGATGACGCAAAGAAAGTTTCAATTGACCCAATCGGTCGAGTTCGGCCATCGAACGACTGAGAGTTGCGATGATCCGTAAAACCGTCGAGTTCGCAACGCCGGGGACGCGCCTTTCCGTTGCCAACAAGCAGCTGGTAATCGAGCGACCCGATCTTCCGAAGGCAACGCTGCCGATTGAGGATCTGGGCGTCGTCATTGTCGACGACTTGAGGGCGACATATACGCAAGCGGTTTTTATCGAACTGCTTGAAGCCGGTGCAACTGTCATGGTGACAGGGCGGGACCACCTGCCCGCCGGAATGATGCTCCCGCTTGATGCGCACCATATACAAACGGAGCGGCACCGGGCGCAGGTGGAAGCGAGCGAACCGACGAAAAAGCGCGCTTGGCAGGCATTGATCCGAAGCAAGATTGCGCAACAGGGCATAGTTCTTGCTCATTTCACAGGCGAGCATGGCGGCCTTCTTCCAATGGCGCGGCGCGTCCGCTCCGGCGATCCCGACAATCTGGAGGCGCAAGCCGCACAACGTTATTGGCCCCGCCTGTTCGGAAAAGATTTTCGGCGAGACCGCGATCTGGAAGGCGTCAATGCCTTGCTGAATTATGGTTATGCAGTTGTCCGCGCCGCGACGGCACGCGCGACTGTTGCGGCCGGGTTAATTCCGTCACTTGGCGTATTCCATCGAAACCGCGCGAATCCGTTTTGCCTTGCCGACGATCTTCTGGAGCCTTACCGGCCCTATGTGGATTGGCGGGTCCGATTGCTTGCCAATCAAATGGGCGAAGAGGCGCCAAGCCTCGATGATCGTGACACGCGGGCGGCGCTGCTTTCCATTTTCAATGAGACTGTTCTTGTTGGGGGCAGGCGAATGCCGCTCTTGCTTGCACTTCACGCAAGCGCCGCTTCGCTGTGCCGCGCGTTGACGGGAGGTGAAGCGGCACTGGCATTGCCCGAAGGCATGCCGCTTGCGCCCGATCTTCTCGACAATGATGGAGAGGGATGATGGCCCATTCGCGCCCTATTCCTCAATTGCCTTGGGGGTGGCGCTCAATGTGGGTTATCGCCATGTTCGATCTTCCAACCGATACACCGAAGGCCCGCAAAGCCTATGCGCGCTTCCGGAAGGACTTGCTGGAAGACGGCTTCACCATGATGCAGTATTCGGTCTACTCGCGGCATTGCGCTTCAATCGAGAATGCGGAAGTTCATGTGAAGCGAATGGGTGCTGTTGTGCCCGCTCAAGGTGAGGTCAGATTCCTGACGATTACCGACAACCAATTCGGAAGGATCAAGGTCTATGTCGGGAAAAAGCGGCAACCAACAACACAATCACCCTCCCAGCTTCAGCTTTTTTGAAGCATGGAAGGGCGAAAGCGTGTGCCATTTCAATGGCTTGCCGGAAGGGCAGCAAATCGAGAGACGGCCGCAATCCGCAGCGCGAGGTGCTGACCTACCGCAACGGCGTCAAGAGTAGCAAATCGAGAGACGGCCGCAATCCGCAGCATTATGCGGACATCATTGCGAGCGAGGCGCAGAGTAGCAAATCGAGAGACGGCCGCAATCCGCAGCAGTTGAGATTGCGTGTCTCACCCATTGCTACAGAGTAGCAAATCGAGAGACGGCCGCAATCCGCAGCGCGGCGTAATCGGCTTCCGAAACCTCGACGAGAGTAGCAAATCGAGAGACGGCCGCAATCCGCAGCGCGCTTCACGAGCGCCTCTATAGTCGGCGTAGAGTAGCAAATCGAGAGACGGCCGCAATCCGCAGCATGGCGGCAAGGTGGAGCGCGACCTGCACCAGAGTAGCAAATCGAGAGACGGCCGCAATCCGCAGCAGCGCATGGCGGCAGGCGTGGCTCGGGGCTAGAGTAGCAAATCGAGAGACGGCCGCAATCCGCAGCGCGACACGCTGCTCGCCATCCGGGCGTCCGAGAGTAGCAAATCGAGAGACGGCCGCAATCCGCAGCATGAGGCGATGATCCTCAAGGATGCAGAGAAGAGTAGCAAATCGAGAGACGGCCGCAATCCGCAGCGCGTCTAGGTGGTCAATGTCGCAAGTGACCAGAGTAGCAAATCGAGAGACGGCCGCAATCCGCAGCGGCACCAGGGCGATGGCGGCATGGTGGCCGAGAGTAGCAAATCGAGAGACGGCCGCAATCCGCAGCCATAAAGAGTGAGCAGGCAATGTTGAGTCGAGAGTAGCAAATCGAGAGACGGCCGCAATCCGCAGCGTACCAGCCGCTATGTCTCGCTTGAGGGACAGAGTAGCAAATCGAGAGACGGCCGCAATCCGCAGCGCCTGCTCCGATGCAATCTCCGCAACCAGCAGAGTAGCAAATCGAGAGACGGCCGCAATCCGCAGCCTTACAAGTAATTACTGATCCTTCAGGAAGAGAGTAGCAAATCGAGAGACGGCCGCAATCCGCAGCGTGTCGGGTTATCCGACACACCGAGGTAGGAGAGTAGCAAATCGAGAGACGGCCGCAATCCGCAGCCCTGCCTCGCCGAGGGTTTCTTCAAGCTCGAGAGTAGCAAATCGAGAGACGGCCGCAATCCGCAGCTGCCGCATCAGGGCATGCGCGAGTGTGCGCAGAGTAGCAAATCGAGAGACGGCCGCAATCCGCAGCGCGGTTACGTCCGCCAACGTGCGGAGCGGGAGAGTAGCAAATCGAGAGACGGCCGCAATCCGCAGCCGTCATCCGTCGCAAGCGTTCAAACGCTGGAGAGTAGCAAATCGAGAGACGGCCGCAATCCGCAGCGCCGCGAGTACAAGAGCGACACTCACGCTCAAGAGTAGCAAATCGAGAGACGGCCGCAATCCGCAGCGAGGGCTCGCGGGGATGCGCGAGGTGACGCAGAGTAGCAAATCGAGAGACGGCCGCAATCCGCAGCCTTGTCGCGGAGGGGCAGACCGTGGCGCTCAGAGTAGCAAATCGAGAGACGGCCGCAATCCGCAGCGCCGAAGAGATTGAAGCGATACGGAAGCGGAGAGTAGCAAATCGAGAGACGGCCGCAATCCGCAGCGAGAAAGCCGAAGCCCTCTGCTTGTTCACGAGAGTAGCAAATCGAGAGACGGCCGCAATCCGCAGCCCCTGTATCGCGGTCAAAGCCTCTAGGGCGAGAGTAGCAAATCGAGAGACGGCCGCAATCCGCAGCCCAGTATTCCGGCTTCAGAACATCCTCAAGAGAGTAGCAAATCGAGAGACGGCCGCAATCCGCAGCGGCCGCGATATCGGCTATCTGTCGCGCACCAGAGTAGCAAATCGAGAGACGGCCGCAATCCGCAGCGACGACACGAAAGCTTCCATCGCCGCGCCTAGAGTAGCAAATCGAGAGACGGCCGCAATCCGCAGCGGAACGCCGTTCGCTTGGTCTGCGAGCCGCAGAGTAGCAAATCGAGAGACGGCCGCAATCCGCAGCCAGGGTGTTGTTCTGTGCGGAGAGGGTGAAAGAGTAGCAAATCGAGAGACGGCCGCAATCCGCAGCGCCGCGGCATAGGCGGCCACGTCCTCGCGGAGAGTAGCAAATCGAGAGACGGCCGCAATCCGCAGCAGTGCCGCCGATCCATCGTTTTCCGCGCTAAGAGTAGCAAATCGAGAGACGGCCGCAATCCGCAGCCAGAGAGCCGTGATAGGAGCCGTGGGCGGAAGAGTAGCAAATCGAGAGACGGCCGCAATCCGCAGCGAGCCGGAATGCTTCTCGGTATTGGCCGCAAGAGTAGCAAATCGAGAGACGGCCGCAATCCGCAGCAGCGGCGGGGCTTTCCGCAGACGAAGCTAAAGAGTAGCAAATCGAGAGACGGCCGCAATCCGCAGCCGGTCCACGATTGGGCCTCGCATTACGGCGAGAGTAGCAAATCGAGAGACGGCCGCAATCCGCAGCGGGTGCGCGCTCACATGCCGGTCGTGCAAGAGAGTAGCAAATCGAGAGACGGCCGCAATCCGCAGCATGAGGCGAAGTTGCTGCTGCAGGTGCTGAAGAGTAGCAAATCGAGAGACGGCCGCAATCCGCAGCGGCTTTGTCGATCTCTCCAAACTCGATATTAGAGTAGCAAATCGAGAGACGGCCGCAATCCGCAGCGAGGTGGCTTGGGGATCGTCACCGGGCTTCAGAGTAGCAAATCGAGAGACGGCCGCAATCCGCAGCATGAGGCGAAGTTGCTGCTGCAGGTGCTGAAGAGTAGCAAATCGAGAGACGGCCGCAATCCGCAGCGGCTTTGTCGATCTCTCCAAACTCGATATTAGAGTAGCAAATCGAGAGACGGCCGCAATCCGCAGCGAGGTGGCTTGGGGATCGTCACCGGGCTTCAGAGTAGCAAATCGAGAGACGGCCGCAATCCGCAGCCCCGATCAAGAGACAGACGAACGCTGGGCGAGAGTAGCAAATCGAGAGACGGCCGCAATCCGCAGCGGGCCGAACGTATTCCCGCCGCCTCTTCTGAGAGTAGCAAATCGAGAGACGGCCGCAATCCGCAGCGTAATCTCTTTTGAGTGAACGTGTCTGCCTAGAGTAGCAAATCGAGAGACGGCCGCAATCCGCAGCCGAAGCTGGCGGGGATGCTGAACTGCGCCGAGAGTAGCAAATCGAGAGACGGCCGCAATCCGCAGCGAAAACGGCTCTACCGCCTGATCCGCCCGCGGACAGGCCAGAGAGCCGTTCCGCGCTAATCGCGCGACATTTGCAGGCAAATAGTCCAGTACGTATCCTCACCTTCCCCGGTGCACCAACTTCCGCCGATTGCCCTCCATAGTACGTATAGCCGCCGGGGTACGGTACGCCTTGGCATGGCAGAGGAGGACCGCGTTCCATCCGTGCCGGGAATAGGCCGGTCTCGAAATCCATGCCGGAGGCCCATGCGGACGTTTGACGCCGTCTCCCGGAGAGCCCTCGCGCAGGATGCGACACAGGTCCCCCGCACCGCAGTGAAGTCAATCACTCGCCGCGCCGCCTTCATGACCGATCACGTGAAACGGTTCAATCGAGCCGTCACTGTCTCACCAGACGAGTTTAGCTCACTTTACGCTATCGACAACCGGTGCGCATGTGTCACGCTGTTCTGAAGCGTACCTGCAAGGCAGACCGATTGACGCCCGTATTCCGCATATAGCCATACAATAGTCCTGCCGTTCGAGCGGCAGGTCGGCGCTCCGATCGTTTAGCCGCGGGGGTTAGAACGCAAGGAGGAGCGCATGGCTTTCGTCGGTGACATATTCCGGCATTCTCCCGAGATCGCATTGTTTCTCGCATTGGCCCTGGGCTACTGGATTGGAAAATTCCAGTTCGGCAAGTTCCAGCTCGGCGGCGTGGCCGGAACGTTGCTGGCCGCTGTGGCGATCAGCCAGTTCGGGGTGCATATCGACGACGGCATCAAGGCCGTTCTCTTTGCTCTATTCATCTATGCCGTCGGCTTCGAGAGCGGCCCTCAGTTCTTCCGTTCTCTCGGCAGACACTCGATCCGCGAGATCGTCATGGCGGCGGTTCTGGCGATTAGCGGATTGGCAACGGTGATCGTGCTCGCCAAGCTCTTCGAGCTGGACAAGGGCATTGCGGCCGGCATCGCCGCTGGCGGTCTCACCCAGTCGGCGATCATCGGCACTGCCGGCGCGGCGATCGAGAAACTTGGCCTTGCCGCGGACGAAGCGCAGCGGCTCCAGGCCAACGTCGCGATCGGCTATGCCGTGACCTACATTTTCGGTTCTTTCGGCGCGATTATCATCTGCGTCAACATTCTTCCCTGGTTCATGGGACGAGGTATTCGCGACGATGCCGTGAAAGCCGAAGCTGAAATGCTGAAGGGCGCGCGCATTTACGGCGCGGGGGAAGCGCCGGCTTTGCCCGAACTTTTCGGCCGCGTCTATCGCATCCAGAAGGCGTCAGGCCAAACCGTATCGGCAATCGAGAGCGCCGCCACCAACGGCCCCATCACCATCGAACGCGTCAAGCGCAAGGGAAAGATCATCGGCATCGAACCAGATCTCAAGCTGGAGACGGGCGACTTCGTCCTTGTTGTCGGCCGCCGGTCCGGCATCGTCGGCCTGGACGACAGGCTAGGCCCGGAATCGCCGGGGACGGAAGGCATGGAACTGGTCATGACGACACGCGATATCGTAATCACCGGCAAGAATTTCGTCGGCCGGTCCGTCGGGCAAATCATTGCCGAAAACAGCAGCCTGCGCCACGGCATCTATGTGCTGGCCGTGACGCGCGGCGGGACGAAGCTGGACCTGAAGAACGACACCATGATCCGGGCGGGCGACATCGTTACTATCCATGGCGTCCAGGAAGACCTGCAACGGCTGGTGGGCGAGGTCGGACCCGCCATCATTCCCAGCGACAAGACAGATTTCGTCTTCCACGGGCTCGGGCTGGTCGCTGGACTGTTGATCGGCCTGCTGGTCCTGCGCATCGGCTCCACACCGCTTACGCTCGGAGCCGGTGGCGGCGCGCTTCTCGCCGGCCTGATCTTCGGCTGGTACCGCAGCCGGCATATGACAATGGGCAACATGCCGACGGCTGCGTCCACCTTGCTGCGTGACCTCGGCCTTGCCGGCTTCGTCGGCGTGGTCGGGCTGCAGTCGGGGCAGCAAGCGGTGCAGACGGTCATGGAAAGCGGGCTTTCGATCTTCCTGATCGGGGTGGTCGTCACCGTCCTGCCGCTCCTCATCACGATGATCGTAGGCCGTTATGTTCTGCGTTACGAAAACGTAGCGGTGTTCGCAGGCGCGCTGTCTGGATCGCGGAGCGCCAATCCAGCATTCGGCGAAATCCTGGACAAGGCCGGCAACTCCGTCCCCACCGCGCCCTTCGCCATCACCTATGCCCTCGCAAATGTTTTCCTGACGCTGCTTGGCCCGCTGGTCGTGGCGTTCGTCTGACATAAATGGAGTGGGACATGACCGACTACAGCCAGTTCGCGAAACTCAGCCCCTTCGAACTGAAGGACGAACTCATCAAGCTGGCGTCCGGACAGAAGAACCGGACGATGCTCAATGCCGGGCGCGGCAATCCCAATTTTCTCGCCAGGCTGCCGCGTCGCGCCTTCTTTCGGCTCGGCCTGTTCGCGACGGCGGAATCGGAACTCTCTTTTTCCTACATGCAACAGGCGGTGGGCGGTCTGCCTCGCATCGACGGCATCGAGGCGCGTTTTGAGCGTTTCACAAGTGAAAACCGCGATCAGGAAGGCGTCGAGTTCCTGCGCCGCGCCCTGAGCTATGTGCGAGACCAGATGGGGCTTTCGGCCTCCGATTTCCTGCATGAGATGGTCGAAGGGGTCCTGGGCTGCAATTACCCGATGCCGCCGCGCATGCTGCGCATGAGCGAGGAGGTCGTCCGCCACTACCTGATGAAGGAGATGGCCGGTGGACGCGTTTCAGCCAAGGACGTCGATGTCTTCGCCGTCGAAGGCGGTACGGCGGCGATGACCTATATCTTCGACTGCCTGAAGCAGAACCGGCTCGTGACAGCGGGCGACAAGGTAGCTATCGGAATGCCGGTCTTCACGCCCTACATCGAAATACCGGAACTGGACGTCTACGGCCTGAAGGAAGTCGCCATCAACGCCGACCCGGATGCCGGCTGGCAATATTCCGATGCCGAGCTGGAGAAGTTGAAGGACCCGGCGATCAAGATTTTCTTTTGCATCAATCCGAGCAATCCACCCTCGGTGAAGCTCGACGGGCGCAGCATGGAAAAGATCGGCAAGATCGTGAAGAAAGACCGGCCCGATCTGATGATCCTGACCGACGACGTCTACGGCACATTCGCCGACGATTTCCAGTCGCTGTTCGCCGCGTGTCCGCGCAACACGATCCTGGTCTATTCCTACTCGAAGTATTTCGGCGCAACGGGATGGCGCCTCGGCGCCGTGGCGCTTCATCGGGACAACGTTCTCGATAAAGCCCTCGCCAAGCTGCCGAAAAATGCCAAAGCGACGCTCGACCGGCGCTATTCGTCGATCGTGACCGACGTCTCCGCATTGAAATTCATCGACCGGCTGGTCGCGGACAGCCGCACGGTGGCGCTCAACCACACGGCCGGCCTGTCCACACCGCAGCAGGTGCAGATGGCGCTGTTCTCGCTGTTCGCGCTGATGGACGAGAAGGACAGCTACAAGGCGACGCTGAAGGCGCTCATCCGCAGAAGGCAGGCCGCGCTCTATGCCGAACTCGGCGTCGAGATGCCGGACAACGGAAATTCCGCGGACTACTACACTCTGCTCGACCTGGAAAAGATTTCGAGCAAGCTCTACGGCAAGAAATTCGCCGCATGGGTGAAAAAGGAGTTCTCGGCCAATGAGCTCCTGTTCAGGATCGCCGAAGAGACGGGCACCGTGCTCCTGCCAGGCCGCGGCTTCGGCATGGACCACCCTGCCGGGCGGGCTTCGCTTGCCAACCTGAACGAGTACGAATATGCCGCAATCGGCCGTTCGCTTCGCAAGATGGCTGACGAGTACTACGCCGAGTACATGAAGAAGAACCGCCACTAGCGGCGGTTTATCCCCGAATGGAACCCACGGCGAGACGGCCATCGTCCGGCGCCAGCCTTTGTCCTATTATGGGATCCTGTTGTGGGGATAAATATCGGCCTGCGCGCCGACCGATTTTCCGCTGGAGCCCCGGTTGCCGAAAATTTTCTACCTCATCGCCGGTTTCGTCGCGCTCGGACTGGGCGGGCTCGGCGTGCTTCTGCCGCTGCTGCCGACGGTGCCCTTCATCATTCTCGCGGCGTTCTGTTTCGCGCGCAGCAATGAGCGGCTGGAGCGGTGGCTTGTCGAGCACCGGACATTCGGCAGCCACATCCGCGCGTGGCGGGAGCGGGGCGCGATTTCGCGCAAGGGCAAGCAGGCGGCACTCGCCGCCTTCGCGGTGAGCATCGTCCTCGCGCTTCTCCTCGCGCCGCTGCCCTGGTCGCTCGCGCCGATGGCGGCGGCGCTGATCGGCGGCAGCTGGATCTGGACGCGGCCCGACGCATGAACGGTTGAGCGCGCCCCGCGAAAAGCCTATCCTCAAGGCATGCTGCGTTTTCCCGCTCACGCGTCCAACCGGCTACCCACCCGATGAAGCCTTGGCAGATCGTCCTGACGATCACCGCCGTGAGTTTCGGCCTCACCATGATCGAAATTCCCGCAGGCACGTGGCTCAGCACCGCGGCGCTCAGCCTCGCATGCGGCGTTGCCGCGCTCTCGCTCATGGCGGCGGCCGCCATCCTTGCCGGCCGCTGGGGCTGGCCCGAGACCGCCCTTGGCGGGCTGGACCGCGTTTACGCCGCTCACAAATGGCTCGCCGTCTACGCGCTGGCGCTCGCCTCGGTGCATTTTCTCTTCAAGGCCGGCGATCCCTCATGGGCGGCCGAAAGCATCATGGCATTGCCGCAGGGCTGGACCCGCCTCGCGCGGCAGGCGAGCTTCGTCGCGCTGATGAGCATCGTCATTCTCGCGCTCAACCGGAACATTCCCTACAGCACATGGCGCTGGTGGCATCGCCTGTCGGGGCCGCTCTTCCTGATCGTGATCGTCCATTGGCTGAGCATCAAATCGCCCCTGGATCTCGTCAGCCCGGCCGGGCTGTGGCTGGCCGGCCTTTCCGCACTCGGCATTGCCGCCGCCGCCTACAAGCTGCTGCTCTATCCGTTTCTCGCCCGCCACGCCGACTACCGCGTTGTGAAGGTTCTGCGCGGACCCTCGGCCGCCGAGATCGAGTTCGAGCCGGTAAAGCGCGGCATCGATTTTCATGCGGGCCATTTCGGGTTCCTGCGCATGAAGGTGGACGGCCTGCGCGAGCCCCATCCCTTCACGATCGCCGCCGCTCCGGCACCGGACGGCAGGATCACCTTCGTGATCCGCGCACTCGGTGATTACACGGCGAAACTGATCGCCGATGTCGAGCCGGGCATGGAGGCCGATGTCTATGCGCCTTACGGGCGCTTCGAACGCAAGCCCGATTGCCGCCGCGAGATCTGGATCGGCGGCGGCGTCGGCATATCGCCGTTCATTGCCTGGATGCGGGATGAGCAGAAAGGCGGCTTCGCAAACGTATCGCTCTTCTACTTCTTCACGCCCGGCCGTGTATTTCCCGACATCGATGTGTTGCGGAAGATGGCCGAAGAACGCGGCATCGAATTCGTTCCCGTTTCCGGCGGTCCCGGGTCACGCGACTTCATCGACAGATTCGGCGAGATCGTCCGGGATACGGCGCCGGGCACGCCCGACATCGCCCTCTGCGGTCCTGCGGGACTGCTGGAGAGCGTGCGCGGGCTGGCCAGGGAGAATGGCCTCGATCCCGCCTGCATCCGCCATGAACTCTTTCAGTTCCGTTGAGGCTCGATAGAGCCCGGCGAATGGCCGTTGCCATGGAAGACCGACGGGCGAAGATGCCCGGGGATGACCGAGCGAGGCGCGTTTGCGCCTCACTCGGTCATTTTGCCATGTTGACGATCTTCAACTGCGTGAATTCCGCCAAGCCTTCTTCGCCGAGTTCTGTGCCGAGGCCGGACATGCGGGCGCCGCCGAAGGGGATGTTGGGGGCGAGGTCGGCGTGTTTGTTGATCCAGACGGTGCCGCTGTCGAGCTTCTCGGCCAGCGCGTAGGCGCGAGCGGGATCGGACGACCAGATGGAGCCGCCGAGGCCATAGGGCGAGGCGTTGGCGCGGGCGACGGCGTCGTCGGCGTCGGAATATTTGATGACGGGGAGGACGGGGCCGAATTGTTCCTCGTCGACGAGGCGGGCGCCATCCGTTATGTCGCGGACGATGGTGGGGCGGATGAAATAGCCCTTGTCTTCCGGCGTATCGCCGCCGGCGATGATCTTGCCGTGTTTTTTCGAATCCTCGATCAGTTCCTTCACCTTGTCGAACTGCATCTTGTTTTGCAGCGGCCCGAGCTGCGTGCCCTGCTTCAGCCCATCGCCGACAATGGTGTTGTTGGCGATGGCGGCGAGCTCGTCGCAGATTTCGTCGTAGATCTTTTCATGCACATAGAGCCGCTTCATGGCGATGCAGACCTGGCCGGAATTCTGGAAGGCGCTCTGGAAGAGCTTGGGCGCGGCTTCCTTCGGGTTCACATCGTCGAGCACGATGCCGGCGTCGTTGCCGCCGAGTTCGAGGGTGATGCGCTTGAGAAGTCCGGCGGCGCCCGCCATGACCTTGGCGCCGGTCGCCGTGGAGCCGGTGAAGGAAATCTTGCGGACGTCCGGATGCGCGGTGAGGGCGGCGCCGAGGTCGTTTGCATCGGCGATGATGTTCACCACGCCGGCGGGGACGATGTCCTTGATCAGCTCGCCGAGTTTCAGCGAGGTGAGCGGCGTTGTCGGCGCGGGCTTCAGCACCACCGTGTTACCGGCAAGCAGCGCCGGCGGCAGCTTGAAGGCCATGAGGATCATCGGGAAGTTCCACGGCACGATGGCGCCGATGACGCCGAGCGGACGGCGATGCGCCTCGACGCGCTTGCCCTCGCTGTCCTCGATCAATTTCACCGGCATGTCGAGCATGGTGAAATAGCGGAAGAAGGCGGCGGTGCCATAGACCTCGCCCGTGGCGTCGCCGATCGGCTTGCCCTGTTCCTGGGTGAGGAGCCGCGCGAGATCGGCGGCGTTCGCCTCGATCGCGTCGGCGATGGCGTTCAGCACCTTCTTGCGCTCGGCGATGGGCGTTGCGCTCCAGCCGGGGAAGGCGGATTTGGCGGCGGCAACCGCCTCGTTCAACTGCGCCTCGCAAGCGCGAGGGCAAGAGGCCACGACTTCCTCCGTGGCCGGATTGATGACGTCCATCGATTTGGCGCCGGCGACCAGTTTGCCGCCGATGAGGAGCTTGAATTCGCTCATCTCTACTCTCCCTGAATGTGCCCTCTTGTCGAGGTGTGCCGATTATATGCTTAGCGGGTGCCGGTGCGGAGCTGCCTTGTTTCCTTGTGCCGGGAAATCGAGGGCATGAGTTTCGGGCTGTCGAGCCGCTGGCATGCTTCCTCGAGTTCGACGATCTGGGCGTCGACACGCGCGCGCAATTGCCTTGCGGCTTCGAGGCGCTTGCGGAAGAGGGAAAGGGCGAGCCTGTATTGCTCCTCGCAGCCGCTGCCGGACTGATAGAGATCGAGGATCTGGCGGATTTCATAAAGCGTCAGCCCGACATCGCGGCCGCGCAGGATGAGCTGCAGGCGGGCGCGCTCGCGCTTCGAATAGAGACGGGCCTGGCCCTGACGTTCGGGCTCGATCAGACCCTTTTCCTCATAGAAGCGGAGGGCGCGGTGGGTGATGCCGAATTCGGTGGCAAGGTCGGTGATTGTGTAGGCCATTGAATGTAAACCTCCGACGAGAGAGGCGGACAT
Organism: Parvibaculum lavamentivorans DS-1; assembly: GCF_000017565.1. Lineage (NCBI taxonomy): Bacteria > Pseudomonadati > Pseudomonadota > Alphaproteobacteria > Hyphomicrobiales > Parvibaculaceae > Parvibaculum > Parvibaculum lavamentivorans. The sequence continues at coordinate 93,538 of NC_009719.1, read as the reverse complement.
GACGCGCGCGCCATGCCCGCCCTCGGACAGAATTACTGCATACGTTCGATAATGACGGCAGGGGCCATGCCGCCCGCCGCGCACATGGTCACGAGGCCGTAACGCTTGTCCTGACGCTCGAGCTCGTCCAGCACCGTGCCGATGAGGATCGAGCCGGTGGCGCCGATCGGATGGCCGAGCGCGCAGGCGCCGCCATTGACGTTCACCTTGTTACGGTCGAGCTTCAGGTCGCGGATGAATTTTTCCGCGACGACGGCGAAGGCTTCGTTGATCTCGAAGAGGTCGATGTCCTCGACCTTGAGACCGGCCTTTTCCAGCACCTTCTTCGCGGCGGGAACGGGCGCGTTCAGCATCAGAGTCGGGCAGTCGCCCATATTGGCGGTGGCGACGATGCGGGCGCGCGGCTTCAGCCCGTTCTTCTCGGCATATTGCTTCGAGGCGAGCAGGATGGCGGCGGCGCCATCCACGACGCCCGAGGAATTGCCGGCATGGTGGATGTGGTTGAACTGCTTGAGGTGGGGATACTTCTGGCGGATGAGATCGCCATAGGTGGTGCCCTTCTCGTCCACCGGAATGCCGGCCCAGGCTTCGAAGGTCGCCTTCAGATTGCCGAGGCCTTCAAGCGTGGTGCCGGGGCGGGGAAATTCCTCGCGGTCGAGCGCGACGGAACCGTCGTCATTGTAAACCGTGACGAGCGACTTATTGAAACGGCCTTCCTCGATGGCCTTGGCGGCGCGCTGCTGCGAGGTGAGCGCCAGTTCGTCCACGGCCTTGCGGTCGATGCCTTCAAGCGTCGCGATGGCATCGGCGCAGACGCCCTGCTGCGACTGCGGATGCTGGGCCCGCAGATGCAGATTGCCCGCATCCATCATCGGCGGCGTCTTCGGGTCGGCGGTGGCGGAGGTGTAGCTCATCATTTCGGTGCCGCCGGCGATGATGAGGTCTTCCATGCCGGACATGATCTGCGCCGCGGCGAGATTTACGGTCGTGATGCCCGAGCCGCAGAAGCGGTCCAGCGTGACGCCGGAGGCGCGGATGTCGAAGCCGGCGTCGAGCGCGGCCATGCGGCCCATGTCACCGCCCTGCGCGCCGCGCTGCGAGGAGGTGCCCCAGATCACGTCGTCGACTTCGGCGGTGTTGAGGTCGTTGCGCTCCGCCAGCGCGGCCATGACCGTGCGGGCGAGATGCTGCGGATGAAGATGGGCGAGCGAGCCCTTGCCGACCTTGCCGATGCCGCGCGGGGTGCGGACCGCGTCGATGATATATGCGTCAGACATTCACTATCTCCCTGATGTCCTGTTCTTCGGATTGGATTTTCAATTCTGGCCGGTGAGCAACACAACTTTCACGCAATCGCCATGATGCTGATCGGCGATGGCGCGGTTGATCTCGCTCAACGGATAGGTTTTGACGAGCTTGTCGAAGGGCAGTCTGCCCTGCCGGTGAAGCTCCATCATTTCGGGAATGAAGGTATCGGGATCGCTGTCGCCCTCGATGATGCCCTTCACCGTATGGCCGAAGGTGACGGCCTGCATGAGATCGCCGGGCATGGGCGTTCCGGGCGGCGCGATGCCGACAATGCCGAAGGTGCCATGCGGGCCAAGGCACTGCATGGCGGATTGCAGCAGCGGCGGAATGCCCGTGGTGTCGAAGGCATAGTCGACGCCGATGGGAACGATGGCGCGTATAGCGGCGGCGAGATCCTTTGCTTCGGCGGGGTCGAGCGCGTGGGTGGCGCCGAGTTCAAGCGCGAGCTTGCGGCGCGCCTCATGCGGCTCCAGCACGATGATGGTTTCGCAGCCCTGCACGACAGCGCCCATGACGGCGGAGAGGCCGACGGCGCCGCCGCCGAGAATGAGAAGCGAGGAACCCTTTTCGCAGGCGAGCGAGCGCATGATGCCGCCGGCGCCTGTCTGGATGCCGCAGCCGAGGGGGCCTGCGAGTTCGAGCGGAAAATCCTCCGGCACCTTCACGACATTGCGCTCATAAGTGATGCAATGGCTGGCGAAGGAGGACTGGCCGAAGAAATTGCTCGCGACGTCGCCGCTCTCTCCATGCAGCGCCTTCGAGCCGTCGGTGCGCATGCCCGCGTAGTTCAGCATCGGCATGGTGTGGCAATAGGCGGGATCGTGCTTCTCGCAGCGCGGGCAGGTGCCGCAGGAGCGGAAGGTGATGGCGACGCGGTCGCCCGGCGCCACTTTCGTCACCGCCGCGCCGACTTTTTCAACGATGCCCGAGCCCTCATGGCCGAAAACGGCGGGGAGCGGGATGGTCTGGCTGGCCTTGAAGACGAGATCGGTATGGCAAAGGCCGACGCCGACCACGCGGACGAGGATCTCATCCTCGCGCGGGTCGTCGAGCTCCAGCTCCTCGATGCTGAAATCCGCCTCGGGCGCATGTGCGACCGCCGTCGTGACCTTCATATGCCGCCTCCCCGGATGCCCGTCTTTCGCGGGTATTTTTTAATGGCGCATTTAAGTATTTAAATCTACATTTAAATCGAAAAAAGAAGAGATGCAAGGAGGCGTTGTGGAGGCGCAGGAGAAGGGCAAAGCCCGGGCGGCCCCCGCCAGGCCGGCGGCGCGGGACCTGCTGCTGCAAGCGGCAAGCGAGGTCATGAGCGAGCGACAGACCATCGACGTGCCGCTGAGCGACATCGCGGCGCGGGCGGAAGTGAACGTGGCGCTGGTCAGCTATTATTTCGGCGGCAAGGACGGGCTTTTGCTGGCGCTGGCGAAGCGCGACGCGGCGACGGCGCTGGGCGAGCTCGACCGGCTGCTGTCGCTCAATATCAGCCCCGAGGAAAAGCTCAGGCGGCATCTCGCCGGCGTCATCAAGACCTTCTTTCGCTATCCCTATCTCTACAGGCTGCTGGCGGCGCTGATGCGCGATGCCTCGGACGAGACGGCGCGGGACATTGCGCAGTTCTTTGCCCAGCCGCTGGCACGCGCGGCGCAGGGACTGATGGAAGCGGGCATCGCAAATGGCAGCATCCGGCCGCTCGATCCGCAGCTCTTCTATATTGCGGCGCTGGGCGCCTGCGAGCAGATCTTCGCCAATCGCGCGATCCTGAAATTCGTGCATGGCATCGAGGAGATCGACGAGACGCTGCAGCGCCGCTATGCCGAAGTGGTGCTGGAAACGCTGATGCGCGGCTATCTCGCGCCGCAGGGCGACTGAGGCCGGATGCAGGACGGCCCGCCCCCGGATATCCGGGAACGGGCCGCGATGCGAGGCCGGATGGGGGGCCTCAGGTCGAGAGTGGCCTCTCTCAGAACGTGTAAGACGCCGTCATGCTGACGAAATCCTTGTCGAAGGAGCCGTTGCGATATTTCGCACCGAAGTTGTTGGTGTAGTCGACGGTCAGCCGGTAGCTGTCCAGATAGCTCGCGGTCACGCCAAGCGTCACCGCCTTCTTGCCTTCGACGAAGCCGGGGCCGATGGGGCCGGCGGAATAGCCGTTCACGTCATGGCTCCAGACAACCATGGGGCTGAGCGTAACCGGCGTGCCGAAAGCGGTGTGATAATCCATCATCGCCATCATGCGATAGCCCCAGGAGAAGGTGCTGGCGTAAAGCGGCGAGATGCTGCAGGTGCCGGCCTTGTTGCAATTGTCGCCGAAGGTGGCGGCGGTGCCGAAGTTCGGGTGGGTTTCGCCCGAGCGCGGAATGGCGAAGCGGTTGCCGCTCGCATTCGGCAGATACTGGAAGCCGACATTGCCGACCAGGATCAGGAGGTCGCCGCCGAGCGTGCTCACGATCGGATCCGACGGGGTGAGTGTGCTGAGGGTATAGACCTGGCCGTGCAAGGCTTCCGTGGTGCGGTAGCCCGGAATGACGGCGCCGAAGGGCACAGGCGGGCCGTCATAATATGATGCTTCTCCCGGACCCGGCGTGTAGCCGAAGTTCTGGATGTCCGCGCCAACGATCTCGTTCGTGTCGAGCTGGAACGGCATGTCCGGGAAATAGGCGAGTTCGCCGGAGAGGGCCGTCGCATCGCCGATGACCGGGATGGTCGTGTTGAAGCTCGTGCCGAACATCTCGATGTCTTCAGGAAACTGGACGATGAGATTCTTGTTGGCGCCCGCGGCCTGGGCGAATATGCCCTGGCCGTAGGATACGGGACGGCCGAAATCGTCCTGAAGCGCGGGTGCGGCGCCGGTACATCCCGGGCCCGACAAAGAGCCGGGGACGGCGGGATTACAGATCAGCTGCAAGGCGGCCGTCGTCGTGGTCGGCGTCGAGGCGGTGGTCGTGCCGAAGGGCAGCTTGCTGTGGAAGTTGACGTAGTAGGCGGACAGCTCCGTACCCTGATTAAGCCATTCCGCATAGTAGCGCAGAGCCAGGCCGAACTGGCCCTGATCGCGCGCTTCCTGATCGCGGCCGCGCGGCACAAAGGCGGTGGGGGAATAGCTGGTGCCATTGCCGAAATTGTAGACTTCGCCGCCGGACACGGCATAACGGCAACCGCCCGCCGCCGCATCGCTGGGCGAGAAGAAACTGCCGCAAGCAGGCAGGATGGACCTTTCCCACTCGAAGACATATTGCGCTTCGAAGGTGAGATTGGCGGGGAGGCCGACGCTGGCGAAGAGCGAATTCTGCGGCAGGAAGACTTCCTTCAGCTCAACGCCGGGACGCACCAGCGCCGACACGTCGAGCGGCAGATAGGCCGAGACGCCGCCGGGAATGAAAAGGCTTTCGCCCCAGTTTACCGCCTGACGGCCGAGACGCAGGGTGAGCGGCATGTCGGCGACGATGAAATTGCCGTAGGCGAAGGCATCCAGGAGGTCGAAGGAGCGGGCCTGCCTGTTGAGCGCATCGTCGCCACGGAACTGGTCGTCGAGAGGACGGCGCTGACCGAAGGGCGCGGCGACCGGGCCGTATTTGCCGTCGCCATGGCCGAGAACCTGATCGCCGACATAGTCGTAGAAGGCTTTCGCACGCACGAAGAAGCCGAACCTGTCCCACTTCAGATCCGCCTCGGAGATGACCTTGACGGGAGCGGAGATGAATTCCCATTGCTCGACATTGACGTTGCCGTCATCGGCGTTCACGTCGTAATCCGTTCCGCCCGGCGCCGTGCAGCCGCCGTTAAAGACGGAGATATATTCGCAGCCCTGCTTCGACACACGCATGCTGGCGGAGGCCGACACGGTGGTCGCGATGTCGATATCGACCGCGCCGAGCTTGATCTGCGCCGCGTGGGCCGAAGCCGACATGGCGAAGAACAATGCCAGCGTGACCAGCGGTGGCAAAATCCGGAACTTCATACTTTCAATCCTCCCTCAAACTTATTCATCGCCCGCGCCCCTCAACGCGGCGGTTACGGCATCACGCCGACAAGCGTGTCGTTGACTTGATCCAGCGGCAGCGTGCTGTCGAGAATGCCGGTGACCGGACCGAACACGACCGGAAAGACGACGTCATAGGCAGTGGTGCCGTTCGGCAGCAGCGGCGTTGCCAACAGCGGCACCGCAGCCTCCGTTACCGGCACGAGGACCGGCGAGAGCTGCTCGATCGGAAGCGCCGGCAATTCGACGCCGGGGACGGGACCGCTGCCTTCGCCGCCGACGCCGAGCAGACCGAGAACGACGGGGCTCAGCAGCGGCGAAAGATCGCCCAGTTGATCGTTGTTCGATGTTGCCTGCGCGCCGGTGATGACGCCGGCGACGAAATCGCCGACGGGCGCGAGCGGCGCGCTGTCCGCCGGTGCGATGTCGCCGAGCTGTGCGTCATTGCCGCCGGTGAGAAGATTGGGGACGAGGCCGCCTTCGGTGCCGACGAGCATGCCTGTGAGGTCATGGCCGAAGAGATCCTCGCCGAGGCCGCCCTGGCCGGAGACACCGAGCGGCGGCACCTGCGATTCGACCTGTGCAAGACCGTCGGTGAGCGGCGCAAGGGCGCCTTCGGGGACAAGGCCGCCGGCGGGCACATTGCCCGCCAGCATGCCATCCGAACCGCCGCCAAGCGTGGTGCCTACCAGGCCGCCGCCGCCGAGAAGCGGCGAGACCAGATCGACGCCGAGCAGCTCTTCCGAGGCGCCGCCCTCACCGGAGACGCCCATCTGCATGCCGCCGAGAGCCATGGCGGTTGGCGCCGATTTCGGGCTTGTGGCAACCGGCGAACCGCTTCCCGAACTGCATCCGGCAAGCAGGCCCGCTGCGCAAAGTGCAATGATCGATGATCTCATGGTGTCGTCCTCCCGTGTGAACCTGCGTAGCAAATTCGCCGGAAGCGACGGTGTAGAGAAATGTGGCGATATGTTTGGTATCGGGAAGCGGCGTCATTTGTCCGCATACGAAGTTCCCGGGCGTAAACGGGAAGAGGCGGGACCCGGGGTCCCGCCTCTTTATCCGTGGAGCGACTGTCGCCGCTAGAGGAGCGCGATCCCTTTCCGATCAGCTGCCGGGCAAGGCCGGGAGGCCGCCGAGCAGATCGGTGACGGGTGCTAGCGGATCGTCGCCGCCACCGCCCGGAAGGGCATCGGCCGGGACGATGCTTCCCAGCAATCCATCGCTGCCGCCGCCGAGCAGATCGGCAACGGGGCCGAGCGGTGTGATCGCCGGGCCGACAGGATCGTCACCCAGGAGGCTGGAGAGGACGCCGCCATCGCCCGTTACGCCGAGGCCACCCGCACCACCGAGAAGATCGGTGACGGGGGCGAGAGGATCGTCGCCGCCGCCAGGAAGACCGGGCAGGCCGCCGCCAAGGAGATCCGTGATCGGGGCAAGCGGATCGCCGCCATCGCCGCCGCCGGGAAGACCGGGGACCGCGCCCGCGGGGACCACATCTCCTAGCGCGCCGTCATTGCCGCCGCCCAGAAGCATCGGAACCGTCCCATTGCCGCCAAGCAGCATGCCGACGGGGTCCTGGCCGGCGAGGTCATAAACGAGGCCGCCTTCACCTCCGATGCCGAGGGAGGGAATCTGGTCCGTGACCGTGCCGACGGGCACGCTTCCGCCGACCGTATCCACAACGGGAGCGAGCCCGTCGCGGAGCGGCGCGATAGCATCGGTCAGCTCTGCCGGCAATTGACCGCCGATCGCGCCTTCGCCGCCGCCGCCGAGCACGCCTTCCGTGCCGAGCAGGGGATCGGTGAGGGCCGCAATACCGAGCGTCTCCGTCACGCCGCCTTCGCCCGTTACGCCGAGCGACGTGATGGAGCTCGGCGTGCCGCCGCCCCCGCCACCGCCGCCGCCGAACGACGAACCATCCGAATTGCATGCAGCGACGAGAAACATCGCGCTTGCCGCCAAGGCTATCTTTGCTGAATTTCTGGCCATCAGCCCAATCCTCCTCGCAAACGTTGAACTGCGGTCAGCCTAGATCACACGAACGTTTTATGGTGTGGAGGCATGTGCAATTGCGTGCGCGATTGTTCACCGCGGCGAGGTTCCCTCTCCGGCGCCTGGCGTGTGCCAATATGGGCACCGCTCCGCAGACGGAATTCCTGCGGGGTGCAGCCATTCCATTTTTTGAAGGCGCGCCTGAAGTTTGCGACATCGTCGAAGCCGAGAAGCGAGGCGACGTCGGCGACGCAGAGCGGCGTTTCGCCGAGATAGCCGCGCGCCAGATGGTTGCGCACATCGTCGACAATCCCGCGATAGGACGTTCCCTCGGCGGCAAGACGGCGCCTTAACGTGCGCTCACTCATGTTCAGGTGGCGGGATGCCTCTCCCAGAGCAGGTAAATGGCCGCGCGCGCCGAGGATCATGCGGCGGACATTGCCGCTCATTCCGCCCGCCGCGTTCATCTCCCGCAGGAGGCGCTCGCATTGCAGACGGTACATTTCCGCAACGGGAATGGCGGCGGCCGAGAGCGGCTGGTCGATGCGGCTGTTCGGACCGATGAAGCGATTTACCGAATGGCCGAAGGAAACCTCGACACCGAGGAAGCGGCGATACACTTCTTCCGGCATTTCCGGCGCATAGGCGAGTTCCAGGCGGCATTCATCCGGCAACGGACCGATCAACTGGCGCAGGGCGGCGAGGACGCCCGCGAAGAAAAGCTCGACCAGAAAATGCGGTGCACCGCGCACGGCGAAGGGCGGCTCGAAGGTGAGAACTGCGTGATCCGGCGTGAATGCGAGGTGGATGCGGCCCTTGGTGCCCTGGAGGGGGCTGTACTGGATCAGCAACCCCGCCGCCTGCCGGAGGCTTCTGCTGCTGAGGATCGCATGGCCGAGGAGGCCGTGTGTGCCAAGATGCATGCTGGCGCCGAGGCGAAGCGCGATCGACCTGTCGTCGGCAAGGGCGACCAGGTTTTCCGACATGATGCGGAACTCGTCTTCCGAGACGGCGCCGGTGGGAGGCAGGGGGAAGGCGGCGGGATCCTTTCCCACTTCCTTCAGGACCGAAGCGACGATCTCGACATAGCCAGGTTCAATTCGCATTCGACTTGTCCGCTCGTGACCCCCCGCTTGGCCGGAAATGACCTCCCACCGCCGCTGGAAATCTCTATCTAGAACTTCAACACGCGTCCCGACGGCGCGCCCCCCAGCGAAGCAGGTCCAAGATGCACAACTCAACCCTCTCCCGCACGCCGGAAAATGTCGAAATTGTACCGCGCAACCGCCACTTCAATATCGACGAGACGCTGGCGACGAACTGGCACAGCGACGATCCTTTCCGCACCGCCTTTTTCGATGCGATGTCGATCCTCTTTCCGCTTGGCGAACAATTCTTCATCGACAGCGTGAAAGCCTTCCGCGGCCAGATCGACGATCCGGAACTTCAACGGCGCGTGCGCGGCTTTACCGCCCAGGAAGCCGTTCACCGCCGCGAACACCAGCACTACAACGAAGCCCTGTGCCGGGCGCGCGGCGTATCGCTGGAGCTGATGGAACGCGCGGTAAGCCGCCGCCAGGCCTTTGCGCGGCGCGCGCTTTCTCCCATGCAGCAATTGAGCGGTACCGTTGCCTTCGAACATCTGACGGCGATCCTTGCCGATGCGACCTTCCGCAACCCGGAAGGACTTGAAGGCGCGCATCCCGAAATGAAGGCGCTCTGGCACTGGCACGCGCTGGAGGAGACGGAACACAAGTCGGTCGCCTTCGACGTCTTTGTGGCGGTGGGCGGCAAGACCTGGCGGCGGCGCGTTTCTATGGCGCTTGTCACGGTCGAATTCACCACACATGTCATCCGGAACATGCGGCTGCTGCTGCGCGACTACGAAGGCTCGCGCCTTGCACTGTGGAGCGGTGGAATGAAATTCCTCTTCGGCGAGCGCGGCGCCTTGCGCGGCCTGATGCGGCCCTATCTCGACTTCTACAAGAAGGATTTCCACCCCTGGGACCATGACAACCGGGAACTTGTCTCCTCGGTCATGGATGAATTCGGCGGAGCGGCGGTGAACCCGGTCTGAGCCGCGTAGAGGGAGGAAACGAAATGGCGATGCGGGCCGAGAGATTTGACGAGGAAGCGCCGGAGATTTTCATTCCCGCCCGGCCCGTGCCGCCGAAGGAAGCGCCCGGCATAGGCGCGGCGGTTTTCAGACCGCAGCTTCTTGCCAACCTGATCGCGTCCTACCCGGAGTTCTGGTACAGCGCGAGAAGCTGTCCCTTTCGCGTCGGCATTGCGCGCGGCGGGCGCGGCATGCTGGTGAACGACCCGGACGCCATCCGCCGCATCCTTGTCAGCGATGCGGAACATTTTCCCAAGGACGACAATCAGCTAGCGATCCTGAAGCCCTTGCTGGGCAACGGCCTTTTGACCGCCGAGGGCGCGACGTGGCGCCGGAACAGGAAGCTTGCGGCGCCTATTTTCCAGCATTCGAGCGTGCGCGATTTCGCACCTCTCTTCGTACGCGCGGCGGAACGCTCCGCGCGGCGCGCGCTTGAGCAGCAGGGATTTTTCCCGCTCGACCGGGAAATGACCAAGCTCACACTCGAAATCATCGGCGAGACGGTGCTGAGCGCCAATCTCGAGGACGACATAGACGGCATATCGCACACCGTCACATCCGTGCTCGACAAATTCCCGGCGATGTTTCTCGCCTCCGCCTTTCTGCCCGGGCAGTTGCGAAACCGGGTGATCGACACGGTGGTGCGGCCGGGGCGGCGGGCGCTCGACGTTTTCGCGCGCCGGATCATCGACGAGGCGCGGAAGAGCGGCGAGGAAACGACGCTGCTGCAACGGCTGATGGTGTCACAAAGCAAGGCCGGTCACGAGATGACGCTCGACCAGGTGCGCGACGAGGTGGCAACCTTCCTGCTTGCCGGCCACGAGACGACGGCGACGACGATGAGCTGGGTCTGGTATCTGCTGACGGTTCATCCCGAATGGCAGGAGCGTCTTTACGAAGAAGTATGGGCCGTGACCGAAGGGCGGCGGCTGACCATCGACGACGTGCCGGCACTGGTCGAGACGCGCGCCGTGATCGAGGAGGCGCTGCGGCTTTATCCGCCGGTTGCAAACCTCATGCGCAGGGCGATAAAGACCACGGAGCTGACGCCCGACATCACCATAGAGCGCGGGCAGACGGTTCTGATCTCGCCCTGGCTGCTGCATCGCCATCGGTTTTTCTGGCGCGAGCCCGACCGCTTCGATCCCACGCGCTTTCTCGGCGAGGAAGCCGCGACGCGGCCACGCCACCTCTATATTCCCTTCGGCGGCGGCCCGCGCATCTGCATCGGGGCGAGCTTTGCGCTGCTCGAAGCCGTTCTCATCCTCGCCACTTTCATGCAGCGGGCGCGCGTCAAGGTGATCAATGCCGATCAGGTGATGCCGCAGGCGCGCATCGTCTTGCGGCCGAACGTGGCTCTTCAGGCCGTCGTCACGCCGCGCCGCCCCGGCGGATGAGGCCTCGCCCCACACAGACGTCGACAAAACCCCACAACATTAGAACACGTTGTTTGAGTCAGCTTGCTAGATTTTCTTCCGGAATGACGATGCCGGAATATGCCGGCGAAATGACCGGAGGAACAGCATGAACGGAAGCGGGAAGTACTCGGTAGCGGCCGGGTTGGCGATTGCAGGCCTGATAATGGCCGGGGGCAGCGGACCCGCCGCGGCGGCGGAACGCTATGCGCTGCAGACAGGCGCCGATCTTGCGGCGGTGTGCGCCAATCCCGCGAATGCGGAGAGCGTTACCGAGGCGGAGCGGCAACGGCTCAATGTGTGCGGGGCGTATATTCAGGGCTTTCTCGGCCATTACGCCGTCGCGCGGCGCGAGATCGGCAAGCCTGTCTTCTGTCTTCCGGCAGGGGGCGTGAGCGCCGAGAATGTACGTCAGCTTTTTCTGGCACTTCTGGAGCAGCGGCCGCAGATCAGAGACCTGCCGGCCAATCTCGATCTCGCGACGAGCCTTGCATGGGGCTATTCGTGCGACAAGAAAGCCGCGGAGTAGAAAATGAAGCAGCGGGCTGAAGCGCGACGATCAATTGGGGAAGGCCTCATTTACGTCGCAGCGCTTCCGCCACTCCGAAAGGAGGGCGACCAGAAGGTCACGGAGCTCCTGATCGCTCAGGCTTTCGACAGCGCCCGCGAGATCCGTCGTCCGATCGTCGATCGGGCTCTGGCCGCCTTCTTTGATTTCGCATTCATAGTTCATGGGCGTAACCCTCGATCTGATTCTACTCATGCCGTCCGGCGCTTAACATGTGTTCGACCTTGCCGGGAAAAACAGGCCGCAAGGTGTAGAAAACTGTACGGATTGGTAAACCGGGGCGAGACCGGGGGCCGCCAGACAAAGCCCAGTGCGCAGACGCACTTGCAAGAAATCGTCCGGCCCTTGTGTGCGTAAACTGCGAAGAATGGAACTCTCGGGAAGGCCAGGAGATACTCTTCCCATTGTGGATTTTATATAGGATTCGGAAAGACCAGAGGTCTAGACTTGGCAGGATCGATTGGTTGAGTGAGGGAGCGCTCTTGTCTTGAATTCGCAAGGCCGAATTGGCTGGAATTCAAGTGGCTATCAATCGCGTGGGATTTTGCGGGAGGGAATGACATGGCAATGACGGTGGAGCAGAGCGGGTCTGCAAACACATCCGGCACACACGCGGCCTCGCTACTGCTTGTGGATGACGACCCGGATATTCGCGAAGAGATGAGGACATATCTCAGCGCGAACGGCATGATCATAACGGAGGCCGCCGATGCTGCCTCCGCGCTCGAAATGTTTTCAGGCGGCAAGTTCGATCTCGTCATTCTCGACCTGCTGCTGGGCGCCGATAACGGCTTCGACGTGTTGCGCGAAATCCGGCAGACACATTCCACCCCCTGCATCATGGTGACGGGACAAAGCGAGGCAACTGACAAGGTTGTCGGTCTCGAACTCGGCGCCGACGATTATGTAGTGAAGCCCGTCAACCTGCGGGAGCTGCTTGCGCGCATCCGGGCGCTGTTGCGCAGGACGGCAAATTCCGGCGGCTCGGGAGCGCGGACAAACGCCGGTGCGGCGGATAGCGACGAAGCCGCCGCGCAATGGAAGTTCGACCCGCATCGCCGCCGCCTCTGCGCGCCGGACGGCGCGCTGGTGCCGCTGACGACGGCGGAATGCGACCTGCTGATCGAACTGGTGGCGCATGAAGGAAACCCGCAGACAAGGGAAGAACTCTGCCGCCGCGTCTTCAACCGGCAGTGGCAGCCTTACGACCGCAGCCTGGACAGCATCGTGGTGAAGCTGCGGCGGAAACTCGAACCCAATCCTGATCATCCGATGGTCATCAAGACCATTCGCGGCAAGGGCTATCTGTTCACGGGGTTTCCGAGCGGCGACTGAGGACCGGCAAGATCACGCCGGCTGGCGCGGCAGGACGATCTGGACAAAGCCGCCTGCGGCGTGATTGCCGATTTCGATGCGGCCACCGCTTTCACGGATGATGGCGTCGCAGATGGCGAGCCCAAGGCCAGTACCGTGCTCGGCCGATTTCGTCGTGAAGAACGGCTCCAGCACACGTTCCGCGATTTCGGGCCGGAAGCCGGGGCCGCTATCCTCGACACGCAGCACCGTCATGCCCTTTTCGTCCGGCGAGGGAGAGGCTGTGATTTTTATCAACCCCTCGGCGCGCTCATGCTTCGCACCGATGCCGGAAATGGCATCGACGGCATTCTGCAACAGGTTGCCGATCACCTGTTCCAGCTGAAGCTGATCCGCATAGGCTGTGACGTCCGGCGAGATTTCCACCTCGAGGCGAACGCCGGCGCGCAGCAGAACGTGATGCATGATCGCCTCGACATTCTCGATGACATTGCGCAGCACAAGCGAGGCATGTTCGCCGACGCTTTTGCGGCCGAAGCGGCGCATGCGGTCGATGACGTCGCTTGCGCGCTCGACCTGCGCGAGAACGCGCTTTGTCTTTTTTGCCGCCGCTTCCCTGTCGAAATCCAGCGATTCCAGCAGGAATTCGAGGTTCTGCACGGCGAGCGAAATGGTATTGAGCGGCTGGCGCAGCTCATGCGCGATGCTGGCGGACATCTGTCCGAGCGCCGCCATCTTGGCCGTTTGTGCCAAATGCGATTGCTCCTCGCGCAGAAGCAAGGCCTGGCGGAGGAGCAAGGCGAACCTGTCTGCAAAATCGAGATCGGCGGGAGCGAACCCTTCCGCGCGGCGCGTGACGCAAACAAGAAACGCGGCATCGCCCCGCAGCGGCAGCGCGAGGGCCGCGACCTGACAGCCCTCAAGGCCGAAGGCATCGGCGATATTGCGCCCCTCCGCCGCATCGATGTCGTAGACGCCGACGACACCTCGCGGCGCGCCGGCGGCGATGAAATCGAGGGCGGCGGCCGCTCCCGGTCCCGGCGATTTTTGCTGCGGAACCAGAATGCGTACTTTTCCATCGAGCCCTTTTTCAGCGACGCAGGCATCGCTGCTGCCGATGCATTCGCCGACAAGGCCGACAAGGCGCGACATCTTTTCGCGCGAGGAATCCTGACTGAGCAGGAGGCGCAGTCCCTGGAGCATGGCTTCGGCTTCGCGCCGATGCTGTTCTTCGCGGATGCGGGCGCCCCGCATCTGTAAAAGCATGGTGGCGGTTTCCCGCGTTCCATCGGATGGTGCATCGCGGCCGATGGCGGTGAAGGTGCCTATATAGGGAGCGTCCTCGTCCGGCGAGCGGCGCGCCGTTGCGGAGACATAAAGCGTTTCGCCGGTCGACATGCGGCCTTGCGCGTCCTCCGGCAGGTGGGCCCGCATGTGACGGACGCTGCCTTGCTGTTCGAGGAAGTCCAGCAGGCTCTGGCCGCCGCCGCCGATGCGCAACGATCGCAAATCCATGCCATCGACCAGGCGGCTGATGTCGCCACGCCGATTGAGAATGCGGCGGCAACGGAGGATGCCCTCCGGCGATGCTTCCCAAACAATATCGGCACCAAGCTCCAGCCAGGCCCTTGTCGTCTCATACATACCATCGAAGCGGCGCCGCTCGAGTGCGGCCGCCTTTTGCTTTCGGATGCGCAATGCGACAGCGGCCGCGATATCCGCGAGGCCATAGGCATGTGCCGCCAGCTCTTCCTTCATCTCGTCGAATTTCAGGAAAATCGCCACGCGGATGCCGGTTTCATCATTGAGCGTATCGGCGGAGAGAAGTCCATACCAGATATGCCCGCGTGCGGGGGTCATCTCGCCGCCCATTCGGGAAGCGCGCGTGTACCATTCAGCGAAGAGACTGTCTTCGCCGATCGACAATCCGCCCCGGGACGATTGCCAGAGGATGAGCGCCCGTCCGTTGGGCGACATGCCGAGCTCGCAGATGGAGACGCGGCCGGACGAAAGAGCGGCAAGGCGGTGGGCGGCCATATCAAGCGCCGCATAAGCCTCGCCTTCGGAGGCTGCACGCGCGAGGGCCAATGACGCTTCCGCGAGCGAGGAGACAAGATCGGCGGGCGATGCTTCGGGTTTTTCGTTCGGGCGATCCTGCAGAGCCATGCCGCGCCCTCAGCCCGACGGGTCGGCGACGACGAATGTTGTCTGCACCCGCATGGTTCCCGGGATCGCGGGAACGAAAGGAAGGAAGGTGAACCGCGCATCGGTATATTCGATGGCGATATCGCCCGTGCGACCGACTTCCGTCTCCCTCCATTGAGGATCGAGCAGCGATATTCCACCACGGTCGATAAGCGGCGCATAGGCATCGACCACGGCATAGATCGCGTCCGCCGCGCGTTGTGTGCGCTCCTGATCGCTGAGGCCGGCGACAGCGGCGCGGCCGCCTTCCGTCACGGCATAGGACAAGGCGATGCGCGTGGCGAACTGGAAGCCGTAGGAAATGGTGCCAAAGAGAATGGCGAGGAAGACGGCGGCGATGAAGGCGAATTCTATCGCCACGGAGCCGCGCTCATCGCGACCAAAGCGCGACAATGCGGGCGCTCCCCCGTGAGAGGGAGCGCCGCGCAGACCGAAACTCATGTCACGCAAACAGGCGAACATCTGCGAGCAGGCGGCGGATCAGCCGCCACTCGCCGGCGCGGCCTCGGACAGATCGTCACTCACGCTCTCGAAGACACCCTGCAGGGTGCCGCCGATACCGTCGGGGCCTACAAATGCCCACAAGCCAACCGCAATGCCGGCCGCGAGCAGCCCGTATTCGACCGCGGAGATGCCGCTTTCATCTTTCATGAAGCGACGAAGAAAAACCTTGCTGCTTTCAGACATAGAACCCTCCTTTATTGCCGTTTCCGGCACCCATCCTCGACTTTGCACTATTCCGGCACTCCCACTCCCCGCCGAAATTCCCAAATTACCAAGTCACCCCAATAAACTATGCCCCTGAACTCGTTATCAAATGTCCTAATAACCACTTATTCTATTCAATAATCAGGTTTGTTTTCATTCAATAGAAAATGATTATTTTATACATAACTCATCAGTCGTTCCCATAACTCACGGAGAGGCATTTGGTTCCCGCGCCAGAGGCTTTCCGATGTTCTCCAGATACTCATCATAGATGCGGCTTCCTTCCGTCCCGCTCATGGGCTTTGCCTTCCCCTTCGCGGCATATTGCGCATCGAGGACGGTGTCAGCGCCGGAAGCGGCCGGGGCGGGCGGCGGGCTCTGCGTCTCGCAGGCCGCCAGCAAGAAAAACGCGGCGACAATGAAGACCGGCCGCACTTGATCCATGGTCATTACATATCCTCCCTGGCCTCGCCGCCCGCAGGCTGATGGTTCCTGACCCAGGACGCGGCAAAATCACGAACCTCGGCACGCTCGCGCGATGCGGGAATGCCTGCGAGCAGGCGGCGCGCCTCCGCGTCCTTTCCCGCCATCATCAGCGCGATGAGCAAATTGTTGCGGATCGAACCGGAGGCCGGGTCGAGCTCCTGCGCCTGACGCAGATTGAATTCAGCCGCCTGAAGCTCGCTGCCGCCGATGCTGAGCTGCGCATAGCCTAGATTGTTCAAGAATTCCGCACTTGACGGGCGAGCCGCGACGGCCCGGGCGAATTCTTCGGCGGCGCCCGGCCAATCGCCCTGAGCGGCCTTCACACGGCCCAATCCATTGAAGCCGTCCGGCGCAAGGGGGGTGGTGCGGAGTGTGGCGAAGGCGGCGCCCGCCTGCTCATACTGTTCGGTGCCGAGCAGGGCCTCTCCGTAGAGCTGCTGAAAATAGGGCGTCTTCTTTTCCTTCACCGCATATTGATCGAGATAGGCCAGCGCGGCGCGGTAGCGGCCCTGGCTGAGCAGGCCGTTCACCACGCTCAGATAAAGCTGCGAGGTCGACGTACTGTCGAGCGACTGGACTTCGCTTGCCTTTGGCGACACGGCGGTCATTGGATCGAAGCCATATTCGGCGCATGCGCCGAGGGCCAGACAAAGAGAGAGTGCCGAAATCCGTTTCATGGCGCGTTGCCCCGCTTGCCTATCTGTTCGCCCGCAACCTCCAGCGCGCCCTGCAGCGTGACCACTGCGGGGCCTGCCAGCACGATCAACAGCACCGGCATGAAAAACAATATCATCACCAGGGTGAGCTGCGGCGCCTTGCGGCCAACCTGTTCGCGCGCCATGCCCATGCGCTTGTCGGACAGATCCACGGAGAAGCGGCGCAAGGTAGTGCTGAGCTCGCCGCCCTGAAACAAGGCCTGCTTGATGGTCGCCGCAAGATCCTGCCCTTCGTCGAGACCCAGCCGCTGGCCCAGGCGATCCAATGCGGCGTCATAGGGCATGCCTGCGTCGATGTCGGCTATGTGGCGGCGCAATACCTTGCCGGTGACGGGCGCGGTGCGGCGGACGACACCTGCCACGTAGCGCATGCACTGGTCGACGCTCACTCCCGCGTCGAGCGCCATCAACATGATGTCGAGAACAGGCGGCAGCTCGCGGCGAATGGTGTTGGCGCGGCGATCCGCATAGACGCCGAGCGCGATGAGGACATAGCGGTAGAAAAGATATCCGAAGAAAACGCCGTAGAGAATGTCGGCGACGGCGGGTACACCGCCATCCGAACGGGCGAGGACGATGACAAGGCCGATCGCCAAGGCGACGCCATATCTCAAGGCGACGAAGACATAAACGGAGGACGGCTGGAAGAAGCCGGCGCGGAGAGCAAGCTGCCGAAGCTCCCGATTGACGCGCGTTCCTTCTATGCGGCGGCCGAGACGTTCCAGCAGGACAAGTGCCGTCTCCGTCAGCGTGCCGTATTCACGTTCGGGCGTGAAGAGAAGCGACAGCCGGGCCGAAACCTCGCGATGGCGGACGAGAAGCGTAAGTGACGAGACAAAGACGAGCGCGCCTGCCGCCAGGGCAAGTCCCGCGATCATCCATGTCAGGCCGTCAAGCACCGCCATCCCTCCTAATAATTCGCGCGAACGACATTGCGCATCATGAATGCGCCGAATATCTGCGACAATGCACAATAGATCAGAAGCTTCCTGCCCGCCGGCTCCTCGATGAACCAGCGCATGTAGTCCGTGCTTTGCACCATGACGACCGAAGCGACTATCATCGGCAGCAGGCCAAGAACCCAGGCGCTGGCGCGAATCTGCGACGTGCTGCCCCGCACCTCGCGCATGACAGCCGCACGGCGGCGAATATTGTCGATCAGATTTGACAGGATCGAGGTAAGCGATCCGCCGAACCGGAGATTTGTTTCTATCGCCGTTCCGAAGAGGCGGAGTTCATAGAGATCCGTTTCGTCGGCGAGCTGGTTGACGCTCTCGGCCACGCCGGCACCATTTGCGATCCGCCGGATCGTGGGCGAGAAGAACTCGATGACGATGGGGGGCGAGGACTGCGTGGCGCGGGCCAGCGCAACAGAGAGGCTGTTTCCGACAACAAGCAACTGACGGACACGATCGAAATAGCCGAGCATCGCGTCGGAAAGCGCGTTCATGCGCTTCCTTGCCCGGTAGTCGATAATGGCGGCGACGACGAGAAGAGAACTGAGAACCACGACAGTCGCGACGATCAAGCCGGAGAGGATGACGAGCGAGGACCAGACGCATAGAACGAATATCAGTATCGCCGTGAGCCGGTCGGCAGGCAATTCGATGCCGGCTTGATAGAGACGGTTGCTGGCGACGGTCGGCAGGAGGCGCGTCGGGTCCGGCCAGCCGCCGAAGAGAAGCGCCGGCGCTTCGGCGCCGTGCGGCCGGCCGACGACATCGCCGAGACGAAGGTTCACCTCCATGTCGCGGCGCGCGCGGCGCAACATAAACAAGGCGGCCAATCCGCCTCCGAGGCAGAGCAAGGCAAGAAGAATGGTAGAGATCTGAATCAACTATGCCGAACCTTTCTAGACAACCCGCTTCGTCTCGACTTCCTCATCCGAGAATATCTGGCGCATGGAATAGGTCGGACCTTCCATGCCCGTCACTTCGCATATTGAAACTATTCGCCGCTTGCCGTCGGACTGCCGCGCGGTCTGCACCACGATGTGAATGGCGCCCGCGATGAAGCGCCTGACAGCCTGAAGATCGGCCGAGAACCCGTGCAGGCCGATCAGCATTTCGAGACGCTCAAGCGCATCGCGCGGGCCGTTTGCGTGGAGCGTGGCCATGGAGCCGTCATGCCCGGTGCCCATCGCCTGCAGCATTTCGATTGCCTCACTCGACCTGACTTCGCCGAGAATGATCCGGTCCGGGCGCATGCGCAGGACGTTGCGCAGCAAATCGCGCGCCGTGACCTCGTTCGCGCCATCGGGGGAGGAGGGCCTCGTTTCCAGACGGACAACATGAGACTGCTGGAGCTGCAACTCGGCCGCATCCTCGATCGTGACGAGCCGTTCCTTTATGCCGATATAGGAACTGAGGACATTCAACAGCGTGGTCTTGCCGGAGCCCGTACCGCCGCAGATCAGAATGTTGCGCTTTCCCCGCACCGCACCGGAGAGAAATTTCAACATCTCGGGCGTCATCATATTGCTGCGCACGAGATCGTCACCCGTCAGCGGAATATGCTTGAACTTGCGGACCGAGAGAATCGGACCGTCCAGCGCGACAGGCGGAATGATCACGTTGACACGGGAGCCGTCGGGCAATCTCCCATCCACATAAGGCGTGCCTTCGTCCACGCGGCGCCCGATCGGACTGACGATCCGCTGGATCACATTCATCAGGTGAGTGGTGTCCCGAAACCGGGTTTGCACCAGTTCAAGCTCACCATGCCGTTCGACATAGATGCGGGCGGGTCCGTTGACGATGATGTCGTCTATCGTCGGATCGCGAAGCAGAGGCTCCAGCGGCCCGAAGCCGACGATTTCGTTTTGCACGTCCTCGATGAGCTGCGCGCGCTCGCGCATGTTCAGCGCGATGCCTCGCGACATGAGAACGACTGCGATGGCACGGGCTATTTCATCCTGCAGCGCGGTCAAGGAGATCGCCTCTCCTTCGACGCCCTGCTGATCCAGATATTCCAGCGTCAGATCGAAAACGCGAAACTTGATCTCCTGGTAGCGGTCGGAAATGCCGATGTCGCTGGGAGGACTATCCGTGCCGAGCGTATATGGCTGCATGGACTTCATGGCAGCACTCCGAGAAGTTTCCGGGCCCAGGCCTTGATCGGCTGTCTGCGCTCGTCATCCACTGCCTGTTGCGGCAGAAGGGAGAGGTTCGCGAGATGGCGGGACAGACTTTGTGCGTAAGGCGTGGAGCTGTCGAGCCCGAGCGGTTCTCCCCGGTTTACGCTTTCCGCGAGCTGATGCCAGCGCACGGGAAGTTCAATTGCCTGTCTGGCGCCGACGGCGCTTTTGATGCCCGTGGCGTCCGGCGCCATGCCGGGTGCGAACTCATGAACGACGAGAACCGGCTCGCCATTGTCGGACCGAAGCTGCCGCACGAAGCGGAGCATTTCGGCGGCACCCTTTATCGAGGTGAAGCGCTGATTGCAGGGAAGGAAGAAAAGCGCGCCATCGCCGGGAAGGCCGACAAGTTCTTCCTGCCGCGAGAAGGGACCGTAGGAGACGATCACCACGTCATAAAGAGCCTGGCATATTTCGAGCAGCGCCCGGAGGTCCTGCACGCTCACCAGCCAGTCTTCCGCATCCCCGTGAACCGCGAGAGGCAATACATAGAGGCCCGACCGCGGACAGCGCGCTAGCGCGGAATCGAGAAGCGCACGGTCAAGCCGGGACATTTCCTTTACCGCTTCCTTCACCCGAAAGGAAAGCTCAAGGCCGAGCGATATGGCGGTATTGCTGGCCGGCAAAGCGAGATCGACGAGAAGTATCCCCTCTCGCGGACGCGCGGCGGCCACGGATACACCGAGATTGACGGCAAAGTCGCCATCCTCTTCGCAGGAGCCGGCACTCAGAACGCTGACGATATGCGAGGATCCGCCGCGCGGGCGCCCGCTGGCGATATGGCGTGCCACCACGTTGCGGACATCTTCATCCGCCGCATCGCGGTCGAGAAAATCCTGTGCGCCTGCACGCATGGCGGTCAGAATCAGATGAGCACCCGACTCGTTTCCGATGACGACCATCGGCAGGTCGGGGAACCATTCACGCACGATGGAAAGCCGCTCGAACGCGGTCCGCGCGCCCAGGCGGATATCGCTATCCACCAGAACCATCTCGGGCCGGAACTGTCCGGCCACATCTTGCACATTGTCGATTGCAGGATCGGCCGACATGACGGTCGACGTCGAATCAAGCGCCTGCTTGACCTGCGCTGCCAACGGCTTGTCGCCACATATGAGGAGAACACGGTGCATCGGGCGCTACCTCATCAGACCGTGTTTGACGATGTGCTTGTCGAGCGTGTTCACGTTGAGAAGGTTTTGCCCGAGGTCCGAATCGTAGACATGGCCTTCACCGGGCAGAGGGGGCACCTCTCCCGCCTCCATCGGCGAAACGAGCCGAGGTGTTGCGACGATGATCAACTCCTGCCGTTCGCGCGCATTCTGTGTGCGCTTGAAAAATGTGCCGATGACAGGCAATTCACCGATGCCGGGAATACGATCCTCGATATTTCCCGAGGTGCTGTACATCAACCCTGCCAGCACGAAGCTCTGGCCATCGCCCAGCTCGATCGTGGTCCGCGTCGAGCGCGTCCGGAGGGCTGGAATGCGAAAGCCCTGAACGACAAGCGCGTTGGTGTAATCGAGTTCGCTCACTTCCGGGCTGACCTTGAGAACGATCCGATCATTGTCGAGAACGGTGGCGGCAACGCCCAGCTGCACACCGAATTTCTTGTATTCAATCGTCACGGTGCCATTGCCGACGCCGGATTGAGGAACGGGAATCGGTATCTCGCCACCGGCCAGAAAATCCGCGTCCTCGCCGCTTCTCACAAGCAATGTGGGCTCCGCCAAAAGCTGAGCGAGATTGGCGCTGCTCAATGCGCTGATGACGCCGAGAAGATTGCTTCCCGGCCATGCCAGAAAGAGATTGAAAGCCTGGCTGAGCGGCAGGCTCGTATCCGGATCGAGACCTGCCCCCGGCGTGTAGCCGAAGCTCGAAGAGGCGTTCGGCCCGATGGCGGCAAACTGAAAACTGTTGTCCAGACTCTGGAAGTTCAATCCCAGTGCTTTCAGGGTGCTGGTGGAGACGGCGGCAAACCGCACTTCGACCGCCACCATCCGCCGGTCGGCGACGGTCAGCATGTCTCCAGCGTCCTTGCCTAGATAAGAGCGCGCGATCTCGCGGGCGCGCTGCTGCGCTTCGAGGCTGTAGACCTGACCTTTCAGGACCACGCCCTTGCCCGTTTCCGTCGCCTTCACATCCGCAAGCGCCGGATCGCGCGCCAACTCCGATTGGAGGCCGGTAATGTCGGCACCCACCACCACGTAATAGGATTTGGACGCACCGCCGGCAAACCAGATGTCGAGATCGGTCGTGCCCTCGCTCTGGCCGAGAATGCGCAGCTCACGCGAGGAAATGACCTTGACGTCGACGATCGAGGGATTTGCGATCGCAATCCGGTCCACGGTCTGGCCAAGCTTCAGGATACGCTGTCCGCCAATCGAAATGCTGAGCGTTTCGGCGGCAAGGACCGGACCTTGCGGCAGGAGAAGAGCGGTCAGAAGAACGGCGAGCATCGGCCAGCGCACCGTCCTCAATCGATGGAACACCTGCCTCACACTGCCACCCCTTTCCCTCATCATCTATTCGAAGGCCCCCTCAGCGCGGCGTTTCGACGACGCTTTGATTGGCGCCGGAGTAAATTGTAATCCGGTGTCCCCCGGGACGGCCGGATTCGCCTTCGGATTTTGCCTCTACCGGCGCAACGGCCGCCCCCGCCGGACGCAGATCATCAAGCGCAACAAGCTCGCCGGGAGCGACTTCGCGGTCGCCCGGATTGCGGATGGCAAGCGTGATGTGGCCGAGCCGGCCGGCAAGCGCCAAACGCGCCAGCGCATTCGGCGGCGCGGCGACGGTGACCGTTCGCGCACCGGCATTCACCTGCCCGGCCTGATGCGAGAGCGCCGGCCCGACGGCCAGCACCTGCATATCCTGCAGCAGAAGCGCGCTTTTGCTTTGATCGCCTTCGCGCTGACCGAGGCCCCCTTGCTGCCCGTAGACGGCGCCCGGGAAAGTGGCAAAGACATCCACCCTGTCTCCCGCCTGGAGAAAGCCGCCGACTATGTCTTCTTCCGCAATGCGAATCGCAAAGGCACGCTGCCCCTCCGGCACCAGAGCGGCGATGCCCGCTGCCGCCGGCTCCGAACTCAGCGCCTGCTGAAAAATAATCTGCGAAGAACGGATATCGTCGGTCGCCACGCGGCCGATTGCCGATTGCGCGTCGGCAAAGCTGCCGGAGGGCGCCGGACCCTCCATTCTGCGGAGACCCAAATCGGCTTCGGATATTCTTTGCCCCCGGACGACATCGCGCGCCGCGACAAGGACCGTTACGGCGTTTTCCGCGGCGAGGCCCCTGCCGTCGTCAACCCCTGCCGGCGCGCGCGCGGACGTCGCGTCCCTGCTGGAAATGTTGGACCAGATGAGAGCAAGCGCCGCGATGATGAGGGCAATGCCAAGCCCGAGGAGAAGCAACGGACTGCGCTGCATTCGCTGCACGAGATTCATCTTGCCTTCTCCCTCACACCGACCGGCAGCGCCCCAAGCTGCCCGCATCTCCCACCTTCACCGGCATTACTGCCGCTCCCGTTCACCAGTGTACGAATCGCACCGGCGAATAAAGTCCTAACACTATAGATTCATTTTAAATCCTTTGACGCAATCACACTGACCACTTGTAAACACGGAGGGTTTCTTCGCATTGACCATGACAGCAATATGGAAATGTTGCTGACCAATATTCCCGTCTCTTTCCTCTGATCGAAGCAGCACGAAATCACACAAGTTCAGTCACACAGCTTGACGGCCATTATGGCGATATTGTGCTCAACGCACCCCTTGCGCTGCCATTCAAGACGGCAGACCGCCGGATGTATCGCGCCAAATGGTGGAAAATTCCGTTCGACAGGAGCTCACCTGCCGCCACAGAGGTCGACAAACCGTACACGGATAGTTCCGTGTTACTCAAATTAAAGACAGTACTCGTCTTTATTGTCCCCCCCTCCCCTGTACGATCTGACCTGTGGAATTCGAGGTCAGCGACCTCACAACGAGGCAGAGGGGATGATGTTCCGGAAAAAAATCAATTTTCTTGTCACGGCTTCGGTCCTTGCCATGGTTGCCCATCCGGCACTTGCGCAGGGCGTTCCCCCCCTTTCGGCGCCTTCGCCCGGTACGGTTCTTTCGCCGCCGCCCCCCTCGCCGGAACTGCAAAGGCGAGAAGTGCCGGAATTGCGCGAGGATCTGGGACTGCCGGACGGATCGGAGAAGGTGCTCAACTTCCGCGTATCGAGCGTTCGGGTGGTGGGCGCAACAGTGATCGATGAAAAGGTTCTTTCCGCGCAGTTCGACCCCTTGCTCAACCGCCAGATTACCGCGGCCGACCTTCGCAGCGCCCTCGACAGAACCAACGCGCTTTATACCGAGGCAGGCTATGCGCTTGGCCGGGCCTTTGTTCCCGTGCAGGTTCTCCAGGGCGGCGTGCTGATCGTCCGCGTCGTGGAAGGCTATATCGGCGAGATTCAGATCGACGCGGCGGACCCCGCCGTACGGAAAATGGTCGAGGGGTTCAGCCGGCGGATCGTCGCGGAGCAACCTCTTCGCACAGCGTCTCTTGAGCGCTATCTGTTGCTGATCAGCGATATTCCGGGCGTGACGCTTGGTGGCCAGCTGCAGTCGATGGATGTCTATTCGGGTGCCGCCACTCTCGCCCTCAAGGTCGAAAGCAAGAAGTTCACCGTCTCGTCGGCGGTCGACAACAGGGCCAATCTGGACGACGCACCGTTTCAGGCCTATCTGACCGGCGCACTGAACAACATCTTCGGCTTTGGCGACGAGGTTTCCATCACGGGTCTCGCCACGCCGGAGCTTGAATCGCAGCAGTATTTCCGCGGCGCTTTCTCGACCTTTATCGGAACCGATGGCCTGCGGGCTTCCGTCGGCGCGGCCTACGCCAAATCGGAAGCGGCCGACATGCCGCCCGGCATCGAACTCATCAGCACCAGCACACAGGTCGATTTCCTGATGAGCTATCCGATCATCCGCGCGACCGCTCAGACCCTCACTGCCTTTTTCGGGGCCTACATCACGGACGCGGAGAACGAACTCAACGGCTTCACCTTCAGCAAGGATGCGATCCGGGCCGCGCATATCGGGGGCAGCTATGTCGCGAAGCTCGACGAGCGCACCTCGCTCAGTTCGCATATGCGCGTGACGCAGGGATTTTCGATATGGGATGCGGGGCCGGAGAACACGCTGCACTCGCGGCTCGGCGCCACAGCCAATTTCACGAAGCTGCAGAGCGGCGCGAGCCTCGCTTACGCCGCAACCGAGCGGCTTTTACTGAGCTTCCGCGTCGAAGGCCAGTACAGCCCGGACTCTCTGTTCAGCTCCGAGGAGATCAGCTTCGGCGGCGCGCGGTTTGCGCGCGGCTACAACAACTCCGAGATTTCCGGCGATAGCGGCCTCGGCGCTTCGGTTCAGGCGAGCTACCGCTTCGATGTCGACCTGTTCGGCGGCTGGTCGGTAACGCCCTACACGTTCCTCGATCATTCGCAGGTGTGGAACACGGATGTGGACCGGCAAGGCGATGCGCGACTGCTCTCCACCGGCATCGGCGTCACGCTTTCCAACCGCCGCTGGCTGTCGGTCGGTCTTGAGCTCGACAAGCCGATAAACCGCACCCCGATCTCGCAAGACAACAAGGACCCCCGGCTTTTCGTCTCGTTCGAAGTCCGGTTCTGAAGCCCGCGAGGGAGGCCCCCATATACAAAAAAGGCCCGGCGTTTCCGCCGGGCCTTTTCGCGTGAGGGCCCCGATCAAGGGCCCCGGGGGGTTCAAAACCTATTGTCCGCGCAGAAGACCGCCCACGATGGGCAGGCCGCCGACAATACCTGTGACCGGCGCGAGGGGGCCGGAAGCAGGAGCAGGAGCGGGAGCCGGAGAAGAGCCGCCAGACGACGGTGTTCCGCCCACCGGCAGGCCGCTCAGCGCGCCTGTGACGGGCGCAATCGCACCACCGATGGTGCCGGCTCCGGTGCCAAGGATGTTGTCGAGCACGGGCATGGCTGGCGCGAGAATGCCCGAAACCGGGCTTGGCTCATTGCCGCCCACTATGTTGAGAAGACCCGTTCCCGCCTGGCCGACCTGACCCAGCGGCGGCTGGCTCGCAGGCACGAGATTTCCAAGAAGACCGCCATTGCCGCCACCAGCCGGCGTGCTCTGACCCAGCAGATTGCCCGCCACATCGGTGCCCGTCAGATCCGCGACCAGCCCGCCGCTGCCCGTCACTCCCAGCGCGGGCAGCCCGGCAAGGGCGTCCGCCAGGACCGAAACGGGCAGTGCCGATGCAACCGGGCCAGCAATGGGCGCGAGCGGCGGGTTTGCCGCCTGGCTGTTCAGCAATGCCCCGAGAAGACCGTCATTGCCGCCGGCAATGCTGGCGCCGACGAGCCCCCCGGTGTCGAGCATTCCACCAAGCATATCCGTGCCTGCAAGATCGGCCAGAAGGCCGCCCTCGCCCGCAATGCCCAATCCTGTTACCTCCGCATCGGGATCGCCCGCAAGCATGGCGGCAGCGGAGGGAACGAGACCTGAACCGCCGGAGGAACCGAGAATGGCAGTGACGGGATTGCCCGGCCCGAGCAGCTCGTCGACATAGCCGCCGACGGGATCCGTGCCGACGATGTTGTCGAGCGCACCGCCGCCGCCGGTGACGCCCAGGCCGCCGCTTCCTCCCGCCCCGGCGCCGCCACCACCGGAATTATCCGCGCGGGCGGCGACGATCCGGCTGCTGCCCCCACCGCCCACTTCCGACGACATGGCGATTTTGTCCGTTCCGCACGCGGCGAGCCCCAGACAGACGACGGAGGCCATCAATGATTTTCCCGACACGCTTCCTCCTCCCTTTCCAGCTCGCGGCCCATAAAGGCCGCCGCGGCGCTCTCTCCCTGCTCTTTTTCTAAAACGGCACGCTATGAAAGGGTGTGTGGTTATGTCTTTTTGTGTGCACTTGCTTAACCGGCCCGGTATGGCCGGCCTAGTCTTGGTGCGCATGCGGAGGATTTTCGTTTATCCTCGAGTAATGTTCAGACGCTCTGATGGAGGGCAGCGGGAGACCGGATGCGGAGGAGAAAGATGCCGCTTTCACTGACAGGGCTTCTCGGCCGCTACAGGCGCGACGAGCGGGGCGTCATTTCGGTGATGGCGGTCGGCGCGTTGTTCCTCGTTCTCGCGGTCGCCATGGTCGTGATCGACACCGGCTCGATGCTCTATGCGCGGCGCGATCTTCAGGCGGCAACGGACGCGGCGGCTCTCGGCGCCGTGCGGCAGATCGGCAATGCGGAGAACGCCGCCCGCTCCATTCTCGATCTCAATGGCTATTCCCCCGGCGACGCGCCACAAGTCGTCACCGGCATCTACAGCGCCGATCCCTCGCTCGCTCCCCGCGACAGATTTGTCGAAGCGGACGGCGCCACCGAGGCTTCACAGATCAACGCCGTGCGTGTCATCAAATATGCCGAGGCGCCGACATATTTTGCGAGCCTGTTCGGGTTCGAAAACCTGACGCGGATCAACGCGGTTTCCACTGCCGCCTACACCAAGACCGTTTCCTTTTCGGCGGGTACGCGCGTTGCCGAGCTGAACAGCGGCTTGGCCAATCAACTGCTCGGAGGCCTTCTGGGAACGACGCTGAACCTCTCCCTCGTCGACTATAACGGGCTCGCGAATGCAAATATCGACGCGTTGATGTTTCTGGACGCACTTGCTACGCAGGTTGGCCTGGAGGCCGGGTCCGACACCTATGGCGATTTGCTGAGTGGCAACGCAACGGTTGCCGATCTGGTGCGCGCCGCCGTCGATGTGCTCAACAGCGAAACTTTCGACGGAAATCCGGCGGTTGCACGGGGCGCCCTCGAGGCAGCCCTCAATCCCGCCGGAAATATTTCCGTGCCATTGAACGACATCCTGAACGCCACGCCTTTCCTTAACCGGACCATTGGATCCGTTGCCTCAGGCGCCAGCGAGGGGCAGAGCTTCAATCTGCTGGATCTTGTCTCCGGCACGGCCATGGTCCTCGGCCAGGGGAATGCCGTGAACTTCAATGTCGCCGGCGGCGTGCCGCCCCTCGCCTCCGTCTCCGGTTCCGTTACGGTTGGTGAGCCGATGGCGCGGATGGCCGTAGGAACGGTTGGGGATTTCGTGCGGACGTCGCAGGTGACTATTCAGCTGGATGCGTATATCGACACCGGCATTACGCTGCTGGCGGACGCCCGCGTCAGGGTTCCGATCCACATCAGCATGGCTGAGGGGACAGCTACCGTGTCCAACATTCCGTGTACGGAGGCTGGAACAATGACGGCGCTGGAAGGCATGACCGGTACTCTCGCGGCTCGCTACGGCACAATGGCAAACTCGACGCCCACAATCGCGACCATTCGCCTTAACGTGCCTCTCCTCGGGAATGTTAACGTCATCGATCTCACAGCCAGCGGGTCTTATCCGGTCGGCAGCAGCACCCAGGTAGTGAACTTCACGCAGATAGATGTCGAAAACCAGTCTGTGCGAACCGTATCCGCCGATACGGCAGTATTCTCCGGTCTCGCCGGTGCCCTTCAGATCGGGCAAGTTGTTTTGCTGGGTGGAATTCCGGTGCCGGGGCTTGCGGGACTGCTGACAACTATTCTGTCTGCAGTTGGCAATGGACTGGCGGTCCTCGACCCGATCATCAGCTCCCTGCTGACCACACTCGGCATAAAACTCGGCGTCATGGACATGACTGTTCACGGCGTTCGCTGCAATTCGCCGACGCTGGTGCTCTAGGCGACACTTCTCTTCAATTCGGCTCACACAAACACAGCCCGAGGGCCTAGAAGTTTCGGCGGCACAACAAGGCGACGGATGGAGACTTCGATGCGCGTGCTCATCTATGACGATGACGAGGACCTCGCGCAGGAATGCGCGGACGCTCTCACGCGGCGGGGCCACAAAACGACAACGCGGAACGGGCAAGCGAATTTCTCCGCGCTGGTGGCGGCGTTCGAGCCCGACCTGATCCTGCTCGATGTGCATATGCCGGAATTCAACGGCTTCGAAGCATTGCAGGCGCTCGCGCGGAACACCCGGAAGAGCGATATTTCGGTCATCATGATGTCCGGCGCGCGGGACAATCTGCTCGGCGCCACGACGGCCTTCTGCGAGGCGCATGACATAGGTCTGCTCGGCACCTTGCCAAAGCCCTTCGGTCTGAAGGAGCTGGACGAGCTTCTGGACAGGGCGGGAGCCGTTCGGCCGGCTTCCTGAGAAGCCTCTCTCACAAAACTCTACACAAGCGCGCCATAGCGGGACGCCTGAATTTACCGGGGGTTAAGCCGGTGGCTCTTTGATAAGGGCCGTCCGCAATCGTTGTCCTCCTGGAGTTTCCAATGCGTGCTTGTGTGCTTGTCGCCGACGACGATCCGGTGCAGTTGCAGGAGATGGTGGAGTTTCTGCAATCCATCAATGTCGACGTCATCACGGCAGTCGATGGTCACGATGCCATCGAGCAGATCACGCGGGAGCGCCCGCGCATCCTCATGCTGGATGTTAACATGCCCGGCTGGGACGGCGTTCGGGTCGCCGAAGCCGCGCGAAATCTCAATCATAAGGTCATCACCATGCTGATGACCGCCGAAAGCGAGACCTATCACTACGCCAGCCTGGCCGATTGCGGCGCGGTCGCGGTTTTCCGTAAACCGGTGCAACTCGCAAAAATCAGCGATTTCCTGCGCTCCGCGCTGGGGGAAGCCACCGCGGCCTGAGCCCGTTAAGCTTTGAACACCAAGTTCGACGCTCTTAACCTGTTGAAAAGTGGTAGGTTCTGACTAACTTCTGTCATTGAAGGACGGACAGGATGGTCAGGTTTGCGATCAAATCTCTGGTGGTACTGGTCCTGATCGGGCACGCCATCAAACTTGCAGAACCGGCGGAATCGGCGCCAGATGGCGATGTGCGCTTCATCCCGGCCAGCTATTCCGAAGAACCTGTTGCCCCCGTGGAGCAGCAGGAGATCGCCAGCCATCTTTCAGCTTTCACCAATGCCCAGATCGTTGTGTCACACACGGCGAGCGATGCTGCCGGCTTTTGCGACCGGCAGCCGCTGGCGTGCCAGTCAGGTCGCGAACTTCTCGTTCGCGTCGCGACCAGCGTGAGGGATGTCGCCGGGAGTTTTGTCAGCCGGATGGATGGAGAAGAAGAAGTTCAGGCGCGAAGTGATCCCGATACTGAATATCGTCCTCTTGACGGTTATCGCGGGTCCTACCCTCTTCTTCCCGCCGAACCGCCCGCGCGGTCCGGCGCTTTCTGAGGACCGCTCGCTTCGTCAGTTCTGGCTGGAGCCAGCCGCCAGTCTTCGCAGCTGTGTTTCCAGGCGCATTGCCATTTCGGGCATCTCGCGCTTCAGCGCCTCGACGCGGCGAAGCATGCTCTTTGCCGTCAGGTATGCGACATCGAAGCGCCGGCTGACCTGGGACGCGGTCAAGCGCTGCCCACGTATCTCGATGGCGTAAAAAAGCTTTACCCATGCGGACACGGGAAGTCGCGAGCGGTGCAGCTGCGTACCGGATGTGACGCTGTATTGACAGCGACGGCACGCCTTGCATGTCCACAGACCAGGCCTCGTCGTCAGACGGCTTGCCGCGCCTTCTGCACCGCAGTTCATGCAAACGGGGCCGGAAGGCCAACGGGCCTTTTCGAGAAGACCCCGGCAGAGCTCCTCGGATTCAAGCGTTTCCGCAATCGACCGTGTGGAGCTGCCCGTTTCCACGGCCCGGGGTTGATAGCTTCGCATCGCATATTGGGGCTCATGGGTCATTCGTTCACTCACTAGCCATTTCTTTGAGCCTGGACGAGGAGTCCCGAGGCCGCATTACGGGTTTGCGTTCCACAACGCGAACCCCGGGGAGGGATGCCGGCGAAGATGCGGCGGGGTGAGCGTTCGGTTCCGGCAAGTCCTGCGGCCCCGTGCGAGTTGGGGGGCTCTCTGCTGGCCTTCAGATTTGCAGGTCTCCTGAACTCTTCACCTCTCCGCCAAGGTCAGCCCCGGCAAACCAGATTTACTCCGTTCAACTCTCATCAATTGTCGCAACGCCCCGGGCCAAGTCATGGAGAATTAGGTCGATTTATGTAACCGCGCACTCTAGGAGTGCCGATGGCGGCTTGCCCGGCCTCCCCGCACCCGCTATCGGTTGAGCGCGGCAAAACAAGCGGAGCGGACATGACCGGGACAGTTGTGGCGGTATCGCTGAGCGACCGGCATGCTTTCAGCAAGGCGCAACTTCGCGTCATTCATCTGCTTGCGGGGCTCGGTGTCGAGGGCGATGCCCATTGCGGCAAAAACGTCCAGCATCTTTCCCGTGTCGCGCGCGATCCCTCACAGCCCAATCTCAGGCAAGTGCATCTCATCCATGCCGAACTTCACGACGAACTCGCCAAGCGCGGCTTCGAGGTGCCGCCTGGCTCCATGGGCGAGAATATTACGACGCGGGGCATCGATATTCTTGCTTTTCCCACGGGAACGCGGCTGTCGTTCGGAAAGGCAGTCATTGAAATTACCGGCCTGCGAAACCCCTGCGTCCAACTGGACCGGTTTCAACCGGGGCTATTGGCGGCCGTTCTCGGCCGGGGTGCCGATGGCGCCCTCATCCGCAAGGCGGGCGTCATGGGAATCGTGGTTGCGGGCGGCCCCGTGAAACCGGGCGACGCGATCGAGATGGAGCTGCCTGTCGCGCCGCACATACCTCTAGCTACCGTGTAGCTCGCCGCTGGCAGGCATCTCTCCGGTCAGACCCTGCCCGTCAGAAGCAGCACGATCAGCACAATGAGCAATACGCCGAGCAAGCCGCTCGGTCCGTAGCCCCAGCCACGGCTGTAGGGCCATGACGGAACCGCGCCGATAATCAGCAGAATAAGGATGACAAGCAGGATTGTACTCATGGACAGCGATCCCGATCCGGTTTGCGATAATATGGAAACGCCGGCGGGGGCTTCAGGTTCCATCATTCTCTTGCACATTTCTTTTGCTTCGGTGCGCGAGTTGAATGGGCATCATTAAATTTATACCCCCCTGCCCCTGCTCATTATTTTTTCCCAGAAGTGCTGCAACCGAATCGCGCTCGCCGCGTTTTCGCCACAGGTCTTTCACTTTTTCACCGCATCCGCACGGGAGACAGAGACATGAGCTTCATTTCCGAGGCGACGCAGCGCAAATGGGAACGCCGGCTGCGTTCGTTCTGGGTTGGCGGAGGTCTTCTCTTCATCGCTGGCATCCTGGTCGCACGGCCTCTGACAGAATCGTTCGACATGATGCGGTGGGCGTTTCCGCTTGCTATCATGGGACTCTTTTCAACGCTCACGCTGAGTGGCGTCGCGTGGCTCATGCTTCAGCTCGCGCTTGCGCAGCGCGCCGAGCGGGACATGCATATTCGTCCGCGGCCGATGAGCGTCCGGTAGACACCGAAGTTCGACTGTCACCCGCGAAGCTCCGACGCAGGCTGACATGCCGGACAACATCAGATGGACATCGGCTATCTTTTTGAGACCTACGGCGCGCTCGACTATCTCGCGCGTCTGGGGGCTGCGGCGGCGATGGGCGGTGTCATCGGCCTCGACCGCGAGGCGCATGACCGCCCGGCTGGCCTCCGCACGCATATGATGACGGCGATGGCCGCCGCGATCTTCACCATTCTCACACTTGAACTCCATGAAGAGTTCGTGCTGCGCGGTGCGCATGGCACCGCCGACCCGATCCGCATCATCGATGCGGTGACGGCCGGCGTCGCCTTCCTCGCGGCAGGCGCCATCATCCATATGCGCGGCCAGGTGCGCGGCCTCACCACCGGCGCGGGAATGTGGCTTGCCGGCGCGCTGGGCGTCGCGTGCGGCATGGAAAAATACATGCTTGGCGGGGTAGCCCTGGCGCTCGCCGCCATCGTTCTCATGGCTTTGCGTCCTCTCGAAGCGCGCCTGAGCCATCGCCGGGGGAATGCGCGGGAAAATGAAGACCAGGCGGAACGGGATGACGCCCCTCCCCGGTAGAAGCCCGCCTTCGGACACCGATGGAACTTTTTGTTCTGCGTCTCGTTATTTTCCCATCCCGGGCCGGTAACGGCTTTTCATACATGAGGTTGATTGCCATGAAACACGTTTTCGCCATGCTCGCGCTTCTCGTGGCCGGATTTGGCCTTGCTGCCTGCAACACCGTTGAAGGTGCCGGTCAGGACATCCAGCGTGGCGGCGCGGCGATCGAAGATACCGCCAACGACGCGAAGTAACGTCCTTTTAGGGACGCGCCGCGACCGTACCCATCGACAATAATCCAGAGGTGAACAAATGCTCTATTGGGCAGCAGTTTTCTTTATCATCGCGGTCATCGCGGCGGTTCTCGGCTTTGGCGGCCTCGTTTCGGCTTCCGCCAGCATCGCGCAGATCTTGTTCTTCATCTTCCTCGTTCTTTTTGTCGTCAGCCTCATCTTCGGGGTCGTACGCCGGCCTGGTCCGCCCCGGTAAATCAAGGCTGCAAAACCACCGAAAACAAGAGACGAGGGGCCTTGCCGGGCACCTCGTCTCTTGTCTTTTCCGAACGAGTGGAACCTTTCCATCAGCCTGCCGGTTTTACTTAACAGCTGCGGCTCACGCCCGGCACAGCTTCACAAACGTACCAAGGGAGACCGGCAAATGAATTGGGATCAGGTTGAAGGCAACTGGACGCAGATGAAGGGTCGCATCAAGGAAGCCTGGGGCGACATCACGGATTCGGATCTGCAGAAGGTGGAAGGAAAACGCGACCGCCTTGCGGGCCTCCTCCAGGAGCGCTACGGCAAGCAGAAAGAAGCCGCGGAACGCGAGATCGACGAATGGCTTTCGCGCCATTAAAATCGGCTGAGTTTTTACCGCCAAACCGCCGCCGCTCATCCGAGCAGGCGGCGGATTTGTCTCCTCTACAGATGCAGCCCCGTCCGTTCACGGAGTTAGTTCGATCAAGCGAAAACGCCCAAGCGCAAGACGAAGATATGCCGCGTGCGGAGCAGCTATGCCGTTGACATTGCTGAAAATATCTGAACTTTTCAAAAGCTTGGGCGTTGATATGAAGACAGGACCATAAAGGATAGCGAATGCCGTATTCGCGCCCAAAGATCGTTAGTTTCAACATGATAAATGAACGCTTAAAGCAGCAGAACACGGGTGATGGCGGTCTAGCCAAACGGGATGCCGTCGTTCGCAGTTCCATCCTCGGCCGGCGGCTGCGCGAGATGTATCGCGAAGTCGAGCAGGAGCCCATCCCTGACGAATTCAAAGCATTATTGGCTAAACTCGAATCCGGCGAAAAGAACTGAGGCCCATGAAGGACGAAAAAGAAGAGCAGCTGCCAGAGCCGCTGAGCGACGCTGAGTTCAAGAAAGAACTCGAGCAGTTGATCCCGCATCTTCGTGCCTTCGCCCGCAACCTTTGCGGCAAGCCGGATATGGCGGACGATCTGGCGCAGGATGCGCTCTTGAAGGCGTGGGGTGCGCGAAAGAGATATCGCGCTGGTACCAATATGCGCGCTTGGGCATTCGTGATCCTGCGCAACCAGTTCCTTTCTCAAATGCGCCGGTCCCGATTTACAGGCGAGTGGGACGACAGTGTTGCCGAACGCAAACTCGCCACGCCCGCGCATCAGGACCACCAGATGCAGCTTTCAGATTTGCAGCGGGCGCTGATGCGTTTGCCTGCCGCCCAGCGCGAGGCGCTTATTCTCGTAGGCGCCGGCGGCTTCTCCTATGAAGAGGCCGCCGATATCTGCGACTGCGCAGTGGGCACGGTGAAAAGCCGCGTTGCGCGGGCACGCGTCGCGCTGGAAGAGATGATCGATGGCGGGGTTTTACCCGCACGGGCAGAGAGCATGCTTACGGCAGGCGAGACGACGGATGCGATCATGAGCGCGATGGACAAGCTCACGCGATAACAAGCGCCGCAGCCGTTTCTTCTTGAAACAAAAAAGGCCGCCCTGTGGGCGGCCTTTATCATTTGCAGCGTACAACAAGAGGACGGGCCTCAGGCGGCTTCCGCTTCTTCATCATTGAAGAACAATGCCTGCCCGATAGCCGCTTTTACGGTGCTCGGAAGGAAAGGCTTCGTGATGAGGAATGTCGGCTCCGGACGTTCACCCGTCAGCAACCGTTCGGGATATGCGGTGATAAAAATCACCGGCACCCTGAAGCGCGCAAAAATGTCCTTTACGGCGTCGATACCGGAACTGCCATCGGCAAGCTGAATATCCGCGAGCACCAGCCCAGGCTTGTTCTTGCTGATCGCGCTCACGGCCTCTTCGCGCGTGACGACGGTCGCCATGATGTCGTGCCCGAGGTCTCTGACAATCTGCTCAAGATCCATCGAAATGATGGGTTCATCCTCGATGATGAGCACCGAGGTGGCCACTTGATTGTCGATTTCCTTCAACGCGGCATCGATCAGCGTCGCCACTTCGTCCGAGCTGACATCCAGCACCTGGCCCGTTTCGTGGTTGCTGAAGCCTTCCATCGCCGTCAGCAGCAAGGCCTGCCGATTAATCGGAGTCATCTGGGAGAGGCGCCCGGCGGCGATCCTTTCCATCCCGGTCGCTTCGTCCAACTGTGTGAGTTCCGGATTGGCAGTGGCCCAAATGGCGTGAAAAGCGCGGTAAAGACCTACGCGCGGGTCCATTTTCCGGTCAATGATACTATCGTCCGCAATTATTCCCTCCAGCAGGGAACGGACATATGCATCGCCGCGTTTCTGACTACCAGTTAGCGCACGGGCGTAGCGGCGCAAATGGGGGAGAAGGGGGGCGATTTTGTCTGCTAACGACATTACTTTCAGAACTCCATGGTGTAGGGGGCGATCATAACCGAGTTGCGATGCGGGAGTCTGCGAATTATCATTCGCAAAAAAGTGGCCGTTTTAGGGAACTCTCGGAAAACAAAAGAGTTTCACCACCTGTAGAAAATATTTACTCGCCTTCGGCGTTTGCCGCCGCTGCGAACGCCTTGAAGTCGACGCCTATTATGCGGTGAGAGAGTGGAAGATGAGACAGACAAGCAGGTAGGGCCAGAAGATGGCAAATCTGCGAAAGCGCGTGACAAGGTCGAGCAGAGCGCCAGACGAGAGGCGCTCGGCACGGGGCTGAGGCGTGCCTATCAAAAAGTGTTGAGTGAGCCGATTCCCGACGAATTTTCGCAATTGCTCGACCAGTTATCGAAGTCTGAACCGGAGAGTGAGCCGGAATAACGGGCGCCCCCCGGGCCCGTTCAGCCAGAATTGGGGCCTACGTTTGCCATCGCAAGTTGTACGGACGAACTGGCTCAAGCGTGTGGAACGCTGGCGCCGTACTCGCCCCACATTGAGGACGCGCATCGCCGTCCGCCTCGCCATAGCGCTGCTTCCTCTTTGTCTGGCGGCGGAGATAGCTCAGTACACCATTGCCGTTCATAACCAGTCGCTGCGGGACAAGGCGCTGGTTGCGCGCGGGGAAACCATTCTTGCGAGCCAGGGCGGCGTTCTCCAGGAGATGAATGCCCTTCTCGACACGGTTTCGATACTGCTCGCAAGCTCACCCTCCAGCCCCGCCTCCTGCAACGAGACGTTCCGCCGGATCGTGGCGCAGCACCGGGATATCTCCTCCCTCCGGTTTCTGGCGCCTGACGGAAGCACGATCTGTCGCGGCCCCACTCCTATCCTGGAAGGAACGGAGATAGAGCCCGCGCCCACATGGATAGCAACCGCCCTTGAGGCGCAAAACTTCACAGTTTGGGCCTGGAGCGAGCTGGCCAGCTCTGATGTGCCTGCCGGAGAGATGGCCCTTGTTGCAGCTTTGCCGGTCTATGATGCCGACAAAAGCGCGAAAGGCGTCCTGGCCCTGACCTTTTCTTTCAGGGCGCTGGCCGTCACGACGCAGGTTGTGGAACTGCGGGACGCATCCGCGCTGGCGCTTCTCGATGCGCGGGGAACCGTGCTGACCCAGCGCACCAAAGGCGCACCTGTGGGCTCCTGGTTGCCGCGTTCGCTGGTGGCGGAAACGCGGCCGAGCCTCATGTCGGGGACGTTTGTGCAAAAAGGGCTCGACGACGCTACCCGAACCTATGTCATCAGTTCATTGCCGGGCAATATTTTCGGGCTCTACGCTGAAGAGCCTGATGATCCTTCAATCGCGGCGCGGGCGCTCCTCTATTTTGTCATCGCCTTCCCCCTTCTTGTCTGGATTGCCGCGAGCTTTCTTGCGGGACGCGCCGCGGAGCGCAGCGTCATCGATCCGCTCAATCGCGTGAGAAAGGCCATACGCCGCTATATCGCGGGCGACGAGACGGCGAGGGTGGATGAAGATCCGGATGCACCGGAGGAAGTGCAAGCCGTAGCGAACAAGTTCAACACCATGGTCGAAACGATCCAAGCGCGGGACGATGCCTTGCGGGCAGCGCTGGAACATCAGAAAGCACTGGTGCGCGAGGTCAATCACCGGGTCCGGAACAATCTTCAAGTCATGAACAGCCTTCTCAACCTGCAGAGCCGGCGCGCGAAGACGCCGGAGCAGATGGCGATATTCCTCGACATCCAGCGGCGCCTGAACGCGCTCGGCATCGTCCATGCGGCTCTCTACAAGGGCGACGATTTCCGCGCGGTGGATCTTGGCGTGCTGTTGAAGGATCTTTGTCAGTCGACGGAGCGGCATCTCTCGACGGAATGGGGCCGGCCGGTCCTTACAATGCGTTCGTCGTCGACCATTTTTGCCCTGCCCGACGCCGCCCTGACGCTTGCGTTCCTTGTGACCGAGCTCATTGCCGCCGCAACCGTCGGCCTTTCACCCGAGGGGCACCCCGCAACCCAGATCGATTTCGACCTCAATGAACGTCCTGAAGGGGGTTCGACCCTCGTCATGAAGGTGGATCAGCCGGTTCTCGGAGGGCTGCTGGAAAGCCGGCCGGATGAGGGGCATATCAACCTCTTTCGTGGTCTGATCCGCCAGTTGCGGGCGCATATGGACGTGGATGCCGATCATTGCCTGGTCACCGTTACGATGCCGGTCCTGGTCTGAAGACGCGGTTCCATTTATATGCCGATTTTTCCATTTATTTGCACAGGAGGCGGGAACCACTTTCGAGCATGGCCGTTCTTGAGGGGCAATCATGATGATGGCGTCTCTCAAGACCCGTAATCGTTGCAAGCCCCCGGTCCAGATTTCCCCGCCCCCCAAGCCCCACTGGACCGGGGGTACCCCTTCCCCCTCCACCCCTGTTCATCATGTCCAACCGGCCCGCTTCGTGCGGGCCCTTTCATGGATGCGCTCAAAAAAGGCCCGGCTGCGGAAAGCAGCCGGGCCGTAGCGGTCTGTCGAGGACGTCCGCTTAGAGGTCGCTGGCGGACGCTACATCGTCGGCATCATAGTGAAACACCGGGGCCTGGCGCAGTTCCTCCTCCGTCATCGAAAGAGAGAACGGCTCTTCGGCCGAGGCCGTTGTCAGGCTGTCGATCTCGACGGCGAGCTGGCTGTCGATTTCCAGCAGGCCACCGAACTCGACCACGGCATATTTCGCGGCGCCGCTGTCGTCGAGAATGAGGTCGTGAAGTTCACCGGAGCGATCCTCCGCCGATGCGAGCCTCACTTCTCTGTCGATATAGGCGCTGCCCAGCCTGTCGCCCGCATCCGTGTAGGGCGTCTTGTCGAATTCGGCGACGCCTTCGATCGCCTCGGCGGTCATGCCGATGCGCACTTCGGGATCATCACCCTCGCCGCGCGTGACAGTAGCGCCTTCAAAGTCCACGGCGACTTCCTTGCCACCGAAGCCGAGGATGCCGCCATCGCTGACAACCACCTGCTCGAGTGCATTGTCGTCATCGAAGACGAGATCGCTTACGGAACCAACTTCGTCACCGGTCGGACCGACAACTGTTGCGCCGATCAAATCCCGCGCCGAAATGGCACTATCGCTCATCACGGCAGCATTGCCGTTTATCGAAACCACATCCGAACTGTTGATGGAACCGGTTTCGAGATTGTCATTCGCGTCCATCGCAGCGCCTTCAGTCTGCGCCGGAGGCGCCATTTCGCGCGGTGCATTATCGACGCTGTCGGAAGCCGCCGCTGTTCCGAGGGCCATCGAAGCAACAAGTGCTGTGGTCGTGAAAAGCCGCTTCATAGTGTCTCTCCTTTTGCTTTGGGGCCGCGCTGGTTCGCACCAGGCGCCGCATACGTGTTCAACGGATACAAAAAGGAGCCGTTCCGAATCTTATTTTTGCTTTATTCACATCCCGGTTCGCCTTATGGCGATCACATTTCCGGTTCCGTTTGCCGCTCTGCCGTGGTCGGATGAGGAGGAAAGTTCCCTACGACCCGCAGAAGGCCCATAATCATGGCAATCCGTTCGACCAAGGTGGTTTTCAACGGTGCGCAAGGCGATGAGCTTGCAGCCTTGCTCGACCTTCCGGCGAGTGCGCCGAAGGCCTACGCCGTCTTTGCTCATTGCTTCACCTGTTCGAAAGACATCTTTGCAGCACAGCGCATTGCAGGCGCACTGGCGGAGCGCGGTATCGGCGTATTGCGTTTCGACTTCACCGGCCTCGGCATGAGTGGCGGCGAATTCGCCAACACGAATTTCTCGTCAAACATTGCCGATCTTCTGCAGGCGGTGGATTTTCTGCGGCGGGAATACGAAGCGCCTTCAATTCTTATCGGCCACAGCCTCGGCGGCGCGGCCGTTCTTGCGGCGGCGGGCGAAGTGCCGGAAGCGAAGGCGGTTGCGACGATCGGCGCACCAGCGGATACCGAACATGTCATCCATAATTTCCACGCCGACCTTTCCAGGATCGAGGAAACAGGCGAAGCGGAAGTGACGCTTGCGGGCCGGACTTTCTCTATCCGCAAGCAGTTTCTTGACGATGTGCGCGCACAGAACATCGCCGCCCGCGTCGCGTCGCTCAGAAAGGCGCTGCTGATCTTCCATGCGCCGCTCGACCAGACAGTCGGCATCGAGAATGCCGCACGGATTTTCGATGCGGCCAAGCACCCGAAGAGTTTCGTCTCACTGGATACGGCAAGCCATCTTCTCGCCAAGCGAAGCGATGCCCTTTATGTCGCGGAAGTGCTCGGGGCATGGGCGACACGTTATATCGGCGCAAGCGAGGAGGCGCGCGACGCAGACAGCACCGAGGACGTCACCGTGTCGGAGACCGGCAAAGGCAAGTTCCAGCAGCGTGTTTCGAGCGGGCCTCATCGTCTGATCGCCGACGAGCCCGAAAGCTATGGCGGCATGGGCAGCGGCCCGACCCCCTACGACTTTCTGTCGATCGCGCTTGGGGCCTGCACCTCCATGACGTTGCGCATGTATGCGGACCGCAAGGGTCTCGATCTCGGCCGCATCTCGGTCACGGTCGAGCACGACAAGGTCCATGCAAAGGATTGTAAGGAATGCGCCGAGGGCCGTGACGGCCATGTCGACCGGTTCCAGCGCACTATCCATATCGAAGGCGGAGCCGATCCGGCGCTGAGAGAGAAGATCGTCGAAATTGCCGGCAAGTGTCCCGTCCACCGGACACTCGAAAGAGGGGCCGCAGTGGTCACAAAGCTCGCCTGAGATCGCGCCTCCGCCTGCCCCCGCACACTCAACGGGCTTTTTGGCGGATAGTGTGGCGGGAATGACGCAAGCCTTTGCGCGTCACGCAAGTCATTGTTTCAGCTTCATTTTTTAACAACTGCGAGGGGCTGCCCGCCGGCGGTTGGCCGCGGGCGCGCCACAGAACGCGGCCGTCATTTCACTGTCACAAAAGTGGAAACTAACCGTCACATAGCTCTGTTACGAGCGACGGCATGGGGGGTGTTCGCGGCGTCGTCGCGGCTGCCAATCCTGCAACAGAAGCTCATCCATTGAACACGGAGAACGTCAAATGACGTTGAAAAACATTCTGCTGGCCGGCACCGCGCTGGGCGCCGCCGTCTTCATGACGGCTCCCGCTTTTGCCGCCAGTAACACCCAGGCCGAGCTCGACGCCCTGAAAGCGCAGATCGAAGCGCTTCAGCGGAAGGTCGACGACGTCCAGATCCAGCACGGCAATGCGATCAAGTCGCTCGAGGAACGCAAGAGCGACGTGGAAGTGAGCCTCAAGGATGGCCGCCCGGTCTTCAAATCGGCCGACGGCAACTTCACCTTCGGCATTACCGGCCGCGCCCATCTCGACGTCGGCGGCTACGACATGAGCGACAGCGACGAAGCGAACATGATCGCCGCGACCGGCAACCCGGACGGCCTGAGGGGCAACGCAAACTTCCGCCGCCTCCGTCTCGGCTTCAACGGCACCTTCGCGAAGGACTTCGGATATAACATCGAGTTCAACTTCGGCGACAGCGGCACGGAATCCGATGCGCGCATCTACGAAGCCTTGCTGACCTACAAGGGCATCGAGGGCGTGAACCTCGTTCTCGGCGCGACCAAACCGAAGATGACGCTGGACGATTCCACGTCGTCGAACGACATCACCTTCATCGAACGCGCGACGGCGGTGAACCTCGCCATCACACCGGCGGCAGGCGAAGCGCGCATGACGGCGGGCGGCACCTTCAATACCGACAACTTCTTCGGCGCCACCTACTACACGGCCGGCTCCGCGGCGAGTGGCGGTGGCCTTGACGACTATGACAGCTCGAATGTCGTCGGCCGTCTTGCCTATGCGACATCGCCCAAGGAAGGCCTGAACGTCCATATCGGCGCCTCTGCGTCGCACTCGTTCAACCTGCCGGGTGACAGCGTACGTTTCCGCGACCGTCCAGAACTGCGCGTCGACGCCGATCGCTATATCGACGCGAACTTTGCCGGTGCTGCCGACACGGCGACAGTCTATGGCCCCGAACTCGCGTTCAACTACGGCCCGTTCCGCGCACAGGGCGAGTACTACCGCTATGAAGTCGACGGCATTGCCGGCGGCAGCGCCGACATGGATGCCTGGTATCTGCAGGCGTCGTGGATTCTCACCGGCGAGTCCTACAAGTACGACATCAAGAAGGCGGCTTACTCCGGCGTGAAGCCCGACAATCCGTTCGGCTTCGGTGGCGGCGGTGCGGGTGCGTGGGAAGTGGCGGCGCGTTACAGCCATGCCAATCTCAACGATACCAGCATCGGCCTCAATGGCGGCGAACAGGACATCATCACGGTGGGCCTGAACTGGTACGCCAACAACAACCTCCGCTTCATGCTCAACTATCTTGACGTGGATGTTGAAGATCGCGGCGCCGCACAGCTCGATTTCGGGCATCAGGCACTCGCGCTGCGCACTCAGTTCGCGTTCTGAGAATACGTCCGAACCGGTCCTCGCAGATCGTCAGACGGGATCCCCCGGCGAGCAATCGCCGGGGGATTTTCTTTGGGTTTCAGGCCGACTGTCATCGAACCGTCACCGAACCGTCATCGAGTGCCGGGACGGGGTGACTTGTCCCCGGTGTGGCCGCGCGGCGCGGGCCTGTGCAAATGCGCAACGGCAGCAAAGACACACATCTTCGATGCGGAGAAGTGACAGGGGGGATAAGGGGACGAGGTCAATCGAGTCCGAGTTTCGTCCGTTCCTCGACCGCGAATATCCACGGGAGGGGATAAAAGCCCGCGATGGTCGCGTCGTGCTGGCCTTCGCTCGAAAGAACGTAATCGAAGAAGGCGCGGCCGGCCTCGCTCGCCGGCCCTTCGAGATGGACGAGGCGCGCCAGAGGATAAACCGCCCGCTGCACGCTGGCAATGGAAGGCGCGGCGCAGTCGCCGCCGTCGGAGATTTTCAGTGGACGGACGTTTTCACCTCGATAGCCGGCAGGCGCGTAGCCGATGCCGCCGGGGCGGGACTGAAGCGCGCGGAGGAGCCGCGTTGCGCGCGTCACCGTTTCGGCGTTAGCGGGAAGGGCGGCGCCGCCCAGAACCTTCTCTGCGAAGAAGCCGTTGTCGCTTGATCCCGGCTCGCGGACAAAACGCTCGACCGGCCTCGCCGCCCATTCGCCGGTTGCGCCGGCATCGCCCCAGACCGGGTTCTCGTTTGCATAGACGGCCCTCAGCTTCGAGAGCGGCAGGCAGTCGAGCGGGTTGTCCTTGTGGACGAGAATGGCGAGCGTCTGCATGGCGGCGCGGATTTTCACCTCTCCCCTGCCCGGCTCCGTTTCGACGAGCGATACATCCGGCTGGAGCATGCGGAAACTTTCCGTCCAGAGCAGCATCA
Source organism: Parvibaculum lavamentivorans DS-1 (assembly GCF_000017565.1). Classification (NCBI taxonomy): domain Bacteria; kingdom Pseudomonadati; phylum Pseudomonadota; class Alphaproteobacteria; order Hyphomicrobiales; family Parvibaculaceae; genus Parvibaculum; species Parvibaculum lavamentivorans. The sequence goes on along the minus strand of NC_009719.1, from coordinate 50,417 downwards.
GGCTCCGCGGCGCGGGCGCGCCCGCGATTTCCACCCGACCGGAAAGCTCCGTATACGGCTTATAGGAGGGGTATCGCTCGTCCAGCGCATGGGCGGGCGAGAGAAGGGCGGCGGAGAAGAGGACGAACAAGGCGGCGTGCTGTTTCATGCTAATTCCGGCAAAGCCGGTCCCGAGAGGAGGAAGCGTCAAGCCATGACCGGCTTTTGCAACAAGCGCATGACACTCACTCCATCACCAGCACGGCCGCGCCTGTGAGCCGGCCGTCGCGGAGCCGCGCCAGAGCTTCATTCGCTTCGGCCAGCGGGACGGTTTCGACCGTCGTCACAATGGGCACTTTCGGCGCGAGGGACAGAAACGCCTCGCCATCGGCGCGGGTGAGATTGGCGACGGAATGCACCGACCGCTCGCGCCAGAGAATATCGTAGGGAAAGGACGGGATGTCCGACATGTGGATGCCGGCGCAGACGACGCGGCCGCCCGGCGCAACCGTCTTGAGCGCGGCGGGGACGAGAGGCCCCGCAGGCGCATAGATGATGGCGGCGTCGAGAGGTTCCGGCGGCGTCTCATCGGAGCCGCCTGCCCATTCGGCGCCGAGCGAAAGGGCGAATTCCTTTGCCTTCTCGTCACCGGGCTTCACGAAGGCGAAGAGCCGCCAGCCTTCGTGGCGCGCTACCTGCGCCACGATATGCGCGGCAGCGCCGAAGCCGTAGATGCCGAGCAGGCCTGCCTCTCCCGCCATGCGAAGCGAGCGATAGCCGATCAGTCCGGCGCAGAGGAGGGGAGCCGCTTCCGCCGCGCCATAGCTTTCGGCGACGGGAAAGCAGAAGCGCGCATCGGCGAGCGCATATTCGGCATAGCCGCCATCGCGCGTGTAGCCCGTGAAGAGCGCGTTCTCGCAAAGATTTTCCTTGTCCGCGCGGCAATAGCGGCAGGCACCGCAGGTCCAACCGAGCCAGGGAATGCCGACACGCGCACCGGGAGCGAGGGCGGTGACGCCTTCGCCAAGGGCTGCGACGCGGCCGATGATTTCGTGGCCGGGAATGAGGGGGAGTTTCGGTTCCGGCAACTCGCCATCAACGACGTGAAGATCGGTACGGCAGACGCCGCAGGCCTCGACCTTCACCAGCACTTCGCCGGGACCGGGACGCGGCACGGGAAGCGATGCCAGGCGCAGCGGCTTTCCCGGCGCATCGAGCAGCATGGCGCGCATCTTGTCTGGCAGGGAGGCGGACATGACGAGGCTCCTTTGCGGCTCATGTTTTCACAAAGGAGGCCGGCGTTCGAGAGGGGCGGTGTCGCAGAGGGGCGGGATGACGCCGAATGATTGACGAGGGAAGGGTTTCCCCTCCCCGAACGAGCTTCCGCCCGTTCGGGGAGGGGAAAGGACTATCTCAGGCTATGCGCCTTGGCGCGGGCGAGGTCTTCCTTCAGCGTTTTTGCCGCCAGCACGAAATGCACCGCTGCCCAGGGCCAGACCACCATGACGGTGAGGAGCGCGTAGCGGAGCGATTCCGCGCCGTAGAGCGGATTGTAGAGATCGCTGACGATGCCCACGGCCTGCGGCCCGAGGCCCATGCCGATGAGGTTCAGGATCAGGAACAGCACCGCCGAGGCGACGGCCCGCATGCGCAGGGTGACGAGGCCCTGCGTCATGGCGAGGCTCGGCCCGATATAGGCCGCGCCCGCGAAGGCCGGCACAAGGAAGAAGGCCAGTGCCCAGTATTTGTCCATCGACAGATACATGCCGACCGCGAAGGGGAAGCAGACCAGCATGACGATGGCGACCACCCACATGTTCCAGCGCACATCGCCCTTGCCATAACGATCGGCAAGCCAGCTTGTGAGATAGGTGCCCGCACCGCCGACAAAGCCGATGATGAGCGCGAGCCAGGTGCCGATTTCGCCCGGCGACATCTGGAAGGAGCGCATCAGGAAGGCAGGTATCCAGGTGACGCCCGCATAGCCGCCGAAGGCGGCGAGCGCGCAGCCAATGGAAATGTGCCGGAAGGAACGCTGCGACCAGAGCAGCTTCCAGACTTCCATGACCTTGGGCGCGGCGGCCGATGCCTGCGAGGCGATGCCATCCGCATGGCCGCGCTCAGGCTCCTTCAAGGTGAAGCGGACGAGGAGCGCGATGAGGAGGCCCGGCGCGCCGACAATGAAGAAGGCCGCGCGCCAGCCATACCACTGGCTGACCCAGCCGCCGACGAGGAAGCCGATGAGAATGCCGATATTGATGCCGAGCGAATAAATGCCCATGGCGCTTGCGCGCTTTTCCGGCGGGAACATGTCGGAGATCATGGAATGGGAAGGCGGGCTCGACCCGGCCTCGCCGATGCCGACGCCGATACGCGCCAGCGCGAGCTGCGCGAAGTTGGTGACGAAGCCGCAGACCACCGTCATGCTGGAGAAGATGGTGAGCGCGAGCGCCACGATATTGCGCCGGTTCGTGCGGTCCGCCCACATGGCGATCGGAACGCCGAGCGTTGCGTAGAAAATCGCGAAGGTGATGCCGGAGAGGAAACCGAGCTGCGTGTCGTTGAGGCCGAGATCCTGCTTGATCGGCTCCAGCAGGATCGCGAGGATCTGCCTGTCGACGTAATTCGCCGTGTAGGCGACCATCAGTATAAAGAGGGCATAGTTCCGGTAGGCGGGCGTGAAGCCTGCCGACGGCGCAACGCCGGTGGCGGCGCCGCCCGCGGCGTCCACACGGTCTGTCATTATCGTTCCTCCTCGAATTCCCCTTCCGGCCGCGCGCAAGGCTGCCGGATATGTTCCCTGTTATCGTTTTTTCTTTTTCCGTTGCGCGAAAGCCTATCAGCGGCAAAGGGGAACTCAAACCGCGCAATCGGGTAGGGCGGTCATATTCATGTGAGGGGGCGATCGTGACGGCGGCGTCACCAATCGCGCCGGAAAAGCCGGCAAATGGCCATGTCCGATTTTGGCGAGCGGTGCCGGCCGCGACGACCTAGACTGCCTGCCATGAAACACGCAATCGACATGGACCCCGTTCCCTATCCGCTCGACCCGGACGCCTGCTACCGCGCCATCGAGGCGAAGGATGCACGCTTCGACGGGCGCTTTTTCGTCTGCGTCTCGACGACCGGCATCTATTGCCGCCCGGTCTGTCCCGCCCGCGTGCCGAAGCGGCAGCATTGCAGCTTCGTGCCGAGCGCCGCGGCAGCGGAAGCGGCGGGGTTTCGCTCCTGCCTGCGCTGCCGCCCGGAAGCGGCGCCCGGCACGCCCGCCTGGGCCGGGACGGCGGCGACGGTCTCGCGCGCGCTGCGGCTGATCGAGGAAGGGGCGCTGGACGAGGGGCGGCTCGAAGATCTCGCCATGCGTCTCGGCCTTGGCGAGCGGCAGTTGCGCCGGCTCTTCCTCGCGCATGTCGGCGCGGGGCCGCAGGCGGTGGCCGCGAACCGCCGGTTGCTGACCGCGAAGCAGCTCATCAGCGATACGAACATGCCTCTTGCCGAAGTCGCCTTTGCGGCCGGCTACCGGAGCCTTCGCCGCTTCAACGATGCGATCCTCACCGCTTATGGCGTGGCGCCGGGCGAAATCCGCCGCGCCTCGGAGAAGCAGGCGGGGGGCAGCATCCGCATTCGGCTCGGCTATCGCCCGCCTTTCGATTTCGACCGTATTCTCGCCTATCTCTCGTCACGCGCGCTGCCGGGCGTCGAAAGGATTTCGGAGGGCCGCTATGCAAGGAGCTTCCATCTCGGGGGCGTCAAAGGCCTTGTCACCGTTACGCCCGCCGCGACGGGAAGCGCGCTCGATGCGCGCATTGCCGTTCTCGACGCGAAGGGCGGCACGGTGCCTGTGCGCGCGATTGCCGCGCGGCTTCGCCGGTTGTTCGATCTCGATGCGGAGCCCGGCGCCATTGCCGCCGCCTTTGCCGGCGATCCGGCAATCGGCCCCCGCTTCGCGCGCGTGCCGGGCTTGCGCGTGGCCGGCGCCTTTGACGGCTTCGAGCTGGCGGTGCGGGCCGTGCTCGGCCAGCAGATTTCGGTGAAGGGGGCGACCACCATTGCAGGCCGCATCGTGGCGCGGCTTGGCGAGGAGGTGACGACGGAGGAGCCCGGCATCACGCATTTCTTTCCCGCGCCGCGCGCGCTTGCCCGCGCCGATCTATCCGGCCTCGGCCTGACGGGCGGACGCATCGCGACACTGACATCGCTCGCACAGGCGGTTGCCTCCGGCGCGCTCGACTTCACGCCGCGCGAAAGCCTTGACGCGAAGCTCGCCGAGCTGACGGCCTTGCCCGGCATCGGCGAGTGGACAGCGCATTACGTGGCGCTGCGGGCGCTGGGCGAACCCGATGCCTTTCCGGCCTCCGACCTCGGTCTGCGCAAGGCAGTGGGCAAGGGCGAGCCGGTTTCGACAAAGGAGCTGGAGCGGATGGCCGAAAGCTGGCGCCCCTGGCGCGGCTATGCGGCGCTGGCGCTCTGGACGATTGATGGAGAGTGAGATGAAGCTGCCCGACGACACATCCCTTGCAACAGACATTCTCGACACGCCGATCGGAAGGTTGCGCCTCGCCGCCACCGAGGCGGGGCTCGCCATGGTGGTCTTTCCGAACCAGAAGGATATCGGCTTCCCGAAAAGGGACGGAAGCGCGACCGCGCGCAAACATCTCGCGGCGGGCCTCAAGGCGCTCGACCGCTATTTCGAAGGCAAGCAGAAGAGCTTCAGCGAAATCGTGCTGGCGCCTTCCGGCACGGCATTCCAGATGAGCGTGTGGCAGGCGCTGGCGCGCATTCCCTTCGGCGAGACGCGCAGCTATGCGGATATCGCGAGGGAGATCGGCAATCCGAAGGGCATGCGCGCTGTCGGGCTTGCCAATGGGCGCAATCCCATTCCCGTCATCGTGCCCTGCCACCGGGTGATCGGCGCGAATGGCGCGCTTACCGGCTTCGGCGGCGGCTTGCCGACCAAGAAATGGCTGCTCGATTTCGAGGGGATCGGAACGGCGCGGCTTATCTGAGCGTTATTCCGGAACCGGCCGCGCAAAATTTTACCTGTGGCGGCAAATCACGCTACGCTCCGGCGGGGGCTTGCTTCACGTGGAGAGAATGAATGTTCGGCAATGGCTATGGCGGCATACTCGGCATACTGATCCTGATCGCGGATATCTATGCGATTGTCCGGATCGTGCAAAGCGGCGCTGAGCCGCTGTGGAAGGCGATCTGGGTCGTGATCGTCATCCTGTTGCCGGTGCTCGGCCTCATCCTCTGGTTCTTTTTCGGGCCCAAATAGCTCACACGAGCCGGTTGTGTTCATCCGTCCCCTGCATAAAGTGGGGGACGGGCGCACCCCTATGAGAGGACATCATGCGGTTTCAGGATTTTCTGACGTTCGACAAGCTGATAGCAGGCAGCATCGTCAAGTTTCTCTACTGGCTCGGGGTCGTCATCATTCTGCTGTTCGGCTTCGGCACCATCGCCGGCTCGATCAACACGATGGGCTATAATGCCGGGCTCGGATTGCTGCAACTTGTCGTGGGGCTGGTCGGTGTCGCCTTCGGCATTCTGCTGTGGCGCGTGGTCTGCGAGATCTATCTGATTTTCGTCGCCATGAACGACAAGCTCGGACAGATCAGGGACAAGCTGCCGGGCGCCTGAGCTAGAGCAGGGCAGCGAGCGGCACGGCGCCACCGCGCGGCAAGGCACGCACGGGAACGCCGCCCGCGAAGCGCGCGATCGTCTCCGCCGTTTCCTCGACCGGCACGGGGCCGGGCTCCCTCTCACTCACCACGATGACGCGCGGCAGGAGATTTTCCGCGCGCATGACGGCAAGCGTCGTCAGCGTGTGACTTATCGTGCCGAGATAGGCGCCGACGACGAGGACGGGGGCGAGGCCGGTTTTCGCATCGAGCGCCTTCATCCAGTCGAGCACCATGTGCGTGGCATCGAGCGGCACCATCAATCCGCCGACGCCCTCTATGAGGAGGGGGCCGGGCATGGCAGCGGCGGCGAGACATTCTTCCAGCAGCTCATCGAAATTTATCTCGCGGCCCTCGCGCCTTGCCGCCATGTCGGGCGAGAGCGGCTCGCGAAAGCGCCAGCGCGAGACGAGGCCGGCGTTCTCGTAAGTCACCTTCTCGCCCATGGCCGCGAGCAATTGCGCGGGATCGCTTTCCGCGAATGTCGCCTCGTCAAGGCCGCTTACCAGCGGCTTCAGGGCGCGGGCCTTCAGCTCGCGCGTCAGCATGGCGGAGACATAGGTCTTGCCGATTTCCGTGCCGGAGGAGGTGACGAAGACAGGGCGCATCTATTCGGCGGCCCGGCGCTGGATGATCCGTTCACGGACGAGGGTGGCGAGGCGGGCGATGTCGGCGTCGTCATGTTCGGCCGTGAAGGTGAAGCGGAGGCGGGCGGTGCCTTCCGGCACGGTGGGCGGGCGGATGCCGGTGACGAGATAGCCTTCGGCTTCCAGCAAGGCGGAGGCGGCGAGCGTGACTTCCGCGTCGCCGAGGATCAAGGGCACGATGGGGCTGACGGGATCGGCGAGGCCGAGAGCGCGGGTGAAGCTCCGCGCCTTCTCGACCGGACGCTTGCAGTAATCCGGGTTGCCACGAATGAAATCCAGCGCGGCGATGGAGGCGGCGACGGCGGCGGGCGGCAGGCCGGTCGAATAGATGAGCGTGCGGGCGCGGGTGCGGATGAGATCGACGACCGGCGCGCTCGCGCAGAGATAGCCGCCATAGCCGCCGACGGCTTTCGACAGCGTGCCCATCTGCAGCGGCACGGCGGCCTTGCGCTCGCCCATGAAGCTCGAGCCGCGGCCTTCATGGCCGACGACGCCGATGCCATGCGCATCGTCGGTCATCAGCCAGGCATCGTGTTGCGCGGCGAGGGCGGCGAGGGCTTCGACCGGCGCGGCGTCGCCATCCATGCTGAAAATGCCGTCGGTGAGGATGAGGCAATGTTTCGCGCCGCCGCGATGGGCGCCGAGGAGCTCTTCCAGATGCGCGATGTCGTTGTGACGGAAGATCGCGACGCGGGCGCCGGAGAGTTTCGAGCCGGAGAGCAGGCAGGCATGGGAGAGTTCGTCGGCGATGATGAGATCGCCTTCGCGCACAAGCGAGGGAATGATGCCCATATTCGCCATGTAGCCGGAGCCGAAGACGACGCAATCCTCCGTCTGCTTCCAATCCGCGAGGCGGCGCTCAAGCTCGCCGAAAAGGGGGTGATTGCCGCTGACGAGGCGCGACGCGCCGGAGCCGGTGCCGTATTTTCCGGTCGCCTCCACGGCGGCGCGCTTCACATCCGGGTGCTGCGAGAGATTGAGATAATCATTGCAGCAGAAGGAGACCAGGCGGCGGCCTTCGCGGAAGGCGATGGCGCCCTCGCGCCGGTCCGTCTCGACCAGGCGGCGGCGCAGCGCCTGCGCCTCCAGCGCATCGAGTTTCTCGCGCGCGAAACCGTCGAGTGTTTCCATCGGCGTTGCTGAAGCCATTGCCTCACTCCTCGTTACGGGAGGAGGTATGGGCCGCGCGGGCGGCACCGCGCAAGCCCTTTCTCGTTTCCGCCTAGAGGCTGCTGGCTTTGAGCGAGATGCGGGAGCTGGCGGCGAAGAGCGTGCCCGGCTCGACGCCAGAGCCTTCCGGCCTTTCGACACCCTTGTAAGCAGTGGCGAAAACTTCGCCGGCGGTGCGGATTTCCCCGGCCAGGTCCTCATGATCGGCGCCGAGACGCGGCAGCAGGGCCTCGGCGCGCCTTTCCGCCGTCTTCCAGAAGCCGTAGCCGTCGATCCAGGCTTCGTCGGTGCCGGTGGCGGAGAGCGCGGCGTCATATTGCCTTGCCGCCCGGTCGAACATGTCGGCCGTCAGCGCCGCTTCGATGGCCGTCGCATCCTTGCCGCTTGCGGGGGCCTTCTTCTCGGCGGCGTCGAGCGCGGCATAGACCTTCGCCACCGCCGCCTCGACCTCTTCCTTCGGCGCATCGCCGAGCGCGAGGTCGACGGCGTTGGTCATCTCGTCCATGAAGGGCTGGACGCCCTGCGCCGAGAAGACGTCTTCGAGGTCGATATAAACTTCGGAAATCGGGTGCGCGAACATTTCGCCCGCCGCCTGACGGCCACCTTCGACCTCCAGCATGGCGGCGCCGGCCAGATAATGCGCGCGGATGATGTCGAGCGCGGAGAGGAAGACGACCGGGTCCTTGGCGGCGGCCGCGGGGTCGATATTGCCTTCTCCACCCTCACCGCCTTCGCCGCCCTCGCCTTCACCCTCGCCCTCGCCGGCCTGGGCGACGAGGAAGGAACCGGCGGCGTCCTTGCCGAGCTTGGCCCCTTCGGCACCGTCATGCGATGCTCCGGCGCTTGCCATGCCGCTCACGGCGCTCGACGCCGCGATCAGGGCGGCGGCGCTGATGCTGGTCCAGAGTTTCGTGCGGTATTTCATGGCATTTCTCGCTGCTGGCGGAGACTGATGGCCTCGACCTTTAACGCGGCGGCGGCTATTTTGCAAACGCTTTGCATTAGCACAGGATGCGGCCTTGTTTATTGAAATCGCAGGGATACTGGGCGCGGCCGATCTCAGGCTCGCCGATACGGTTTTCGCGCAAAAAGACGCTTTCGAGAGCGGCGCGCGGACGGCCGGACGGATTGCCAGGGCCGTCAAGAATAATGAGCAGGCGAAGCCCGCCGGCCTTGCCGCCGACCTGACCATGCTGGTCGAGAAGCGGCTGATGAAGAACGACGTCTTCCGGGCGGCGGCGCGACCGCGAAACTTCATCCGCATCCTGCTCTCCCGCTACACGCAAGGCATGGCTTACGGCCTGCATTCGGACGATGCCTTCATGGAGCGCCAGCGGGTCGACCTTTCCTTCACGCTTTTCCTTTCTCCGCCAGAGAGTTACGAGGGGGGCGAGCTGATCGTGGAGGAGCCCGCGGGCGAGCGGCTGGTGAAGCTCGAAGCGGGGTCGCTGGTGCTCTACCCCTCGGCGACGCTGCACCGGGTGGCGGAAGTGACCAGCGGCGAGCGGCGGGCCGCCGTGGGCTGGATCCGGAGCCTTGTCAGGAGCGCCGAGGACCGCGAAACGCTCTTCGACGTGGCGCTGGCGCTGCGTCAGGCGGAGGCGGCGGGCGACCGGGCGCTGACAGACCGGCTGCTCAAGATACAGGGCTCGCTGCTTCGGCGCTGGGGCGAGGATTAGAGGATAGAGCCGCCCCAATCTTGCATTGCGGGACGAGCCGCCTATGCTGCCCGAAACCTTCCGACCGGCCAGAGAGTGGTGCTTGCCCATGACCATCCAGACCCGCATCGAAGAGACGAAAACAAGGGACATCGTGACCGCGCGCACCGACCCCGGCGCGCTGCGGCATGACTGGACGCGGGAAGAGCTGCAGGCGCTTTTCGACCTGCCCTTCAACGATCTTCTCTTCGAGGCGCAGCTCGTTCATCGCCGCTGGTTCAAGGCCGACGAAGTGCAGATGTCGACGCTCTTGTCGATCAAGACCGGCGGCTGCCCGGAAGATTGCGGCTATTGCGCGCAAAGCTCGAAATTCGACACCGGCCTCAAGGCGTCGAAGCTGATGGAAGTCGAGAAGGTGCTGGCGGAAGCGCGCAAGGCGAAGGAAGCGGGCGCCACGCGCTACTGCATGGGCGCCGCCTGGCGCGAGCCCAAGGACCGCGACATGGACATGGTCTGTGCCATGGTCGAGGGCATCAAGGACATGGGCATGGAAACCTGCATGACGCTCGGCATGCTTTCCGGCCAGCAGGTGCACCGCCTCGCGCAGTCGGGCCTCGACTATTACAACCACAATATCGACACGTCGGAAGAATATTATCCGAAAGTCATCAGCACACGGACCTATCAGGACCGGCTCGAAACGCTGGAGCGGGTGCGCAATGCAGGCATCAATGTCTGCTCGGGCGGGATCGTCGGCATGGGCGAGAGCCCGTCGGACCGGATCGGCATGCTGATGACGCTCGCCAATCTGGAAGAACATCCGCAGAGCGTGCCGATCAACATGCTGATGCCGGTCGAAGGCACGGCGCTCGGCGCGAGCGAGAAGATCGACCCGATCGACTTCGTGCGCCTGATCGCCGTCGCGCGCATCGCCATGCCGCAATCGGTCGTGCGTCTTTCGGCGGGCCGCGAGCACATGTCGGAAGAGACGCAGGCGCTCTGCTTCCTTGCCGGTGCGAACTCGATCTTCATCGGCGAGAAGCTGCTCACCACGAAGAACCCGGAAGCCGACAAGGACCAGCGGCTGTTCGCGAAGCTCGGCATCAGGTCGATGCCGGCGCATAGCTGCCCGTCGGAGAAGGACGTTTCAGCCGACCGCAAGGCCGGCTGACAGTTCCTTCCGCCAGAAGGCCAGACGCTCTTTCAGCAACGATTGCAGCAGATAGGGCGTCATGTCCGCATCCTCCATGCGCTCGACGATCTCATAGACGAGGTTCTCCTCGCCATGCGCATTCCACGCGGCCTGCATCGCCGTGACGCGGTGGTTGCCGAGACGCAGCTGAAACCAGATGCTGTTCTGCTGCGCTTCAAGGTTCCGGCTCGGGCCGATCCAGACTTCGCCGGTCGCGAGACACCGCACGGCAAAAATGCCGGGCAGAGCTTCGCGCTTCTTGAAGTCGCGCACGAGTTCTTTCCTACGGCTCTTCTCCATCGTCATTTCTTCCTCGCACGCCGCCGCTCCGGCAGTGGCGGAACGATGCGGACCAGTTTCTGGTTGAGGCGGTAATGAGCCTGCGTATCGAGCGGCTTCACCCAATCGTGTCCGATAGCCTCCCAGTCGGGATCGTTCGTATCGATACCGAGGCTCTTCAGAAGCCCCGCCTCGCACACCACGAACTGGTGCCTGAAGGGAAAGAGAAAACGGTCCTTGCGTGTCAGCGCGGCCTTCGCTTCTTCGTAAGTGACAAACCAGGCATTCAGGTAGAAGCCCGCCTTCTCGGAAAAGAGTCTCGATGTATCGAAGGCGGGCAGCTCGATATGCGCTTCCTCGGTGAGATGCTGCCAGTCGCGGAAACCCATCTCGCGCGCGATGACGGCAAGCGCGTGCTTGCGCTGGACGCGCGACTTGTCGGCCAGCAAATCATTCGCGTTGCCGTCCGGCCACAAGCTCGCCAGCCGGTAGGCGGCGCCGAACGCGCGGCGCTTGTCGTCGCTCGCGAAGTCCTTCAGAAGCTTGCTCGCACGGATCTTGTATTCGGCGAGAGCGTCTATCGGGCCGGACGGGGGTGTGGGTGACGAAGACGGGTCCGATCGCACGGAATCCTCCTGTTGTTTGACTGTCGTCGGTCCGAAGCGACGGCAAACAATGAAGGCTATGCGAACGCGAGGCGTCGTCTCAGCACGTCAGGCGAAGGTGAGTTCCTCTTTCTCGGACGGCGGCGCCCTTCGCGGCACCGGCGGCATCCTATGTCAGCGCGATTTCGCTTGCAATCTCGGCTTTTGGCTCTTGCCATCGCCTCGCGAAACGCGACTATCTGCCAACGAAAAAAGCCGAAGCGAGGCCGCCCCCATGTCCATTCCTCCCGCCAATCCGCTGACGCCCCATCCGCCTGCATGGCTTGCGGAGGGCGCGCCGCATTTGTGGCTGCCTTATACGCAGATGCAGACGACGCCGATGGCGCTGCCGGTCGTGAAGACGGACGGCGCGCGGCTGACGCTGGCGGATGGGCGCGAGCTTGTAGACGGGATTTCGTCCTGGTGGACGGCGGCGCATGGCTACAATCATCCGCATATCCGCACGGCGGTGACGGCGCAGCTCGAGAAGATGCCGCATGTGATGCTGGGCGGGCTTGCGCATGAACCGGCCTGCCGGCTTGCAACGCGGCTTTCGGAAAAGCTGCCGGGCGATCTCGGCCATGTGTTCTTTTCCGAGTCCGGCTCGGTCTCGGTCGAGATCGCGATGAAGATCGCGGTGCAATACTGGATCAACAAGGGCGTGCGGGGACGGACGCGCTTCGTCAGCTTCAAGGGCGGCTATCACGGCGACACGCTTGCCACCATGTCGGTCTGCGATCCGGACGAGGGGATGCACACGCTCTTCAAGGGCGCTATCGCCGAACAATTCATCTGCGAGCTGCCGACGGATGCGGAAAAGGAAGCGGCGCTCGACGCTTTTCTCGCGGCCCATGCGCATGAGGTGGCCGCTGTCGTCACCGAGCCGCTGGTGCAGGGCGCGGGCGGCATGCGCTTTCACGATGCGGCGACGCTGAAAGTGCTGCGCGCGCTTTGCGACAAGCATGACATGCTGCTGATCCTCGACGAAATCTTCACCGGCTTCGGCCGCACCGGCTCGATGTTTGCCTGCGAGCAGGCGGGCATCGTGCCCGACATCGTGACGCTGTCGAAGGCGCTGACCGGCGGCACCATGGCGCTTGCCGCGACCATCGCCCGCGCGCCGATCTTCGAGGCGTTTCTCGGCGACGATGCCGGCCGCGCGCTGATGCATGGGCCGACCTATACCGGCAATCCGCTTGCCTGCGCGGCGGCCAATGCCTCGCTCGATCTCTTCGAGCGGGAGCCGCGGCTGGAACAGGTGGCGGCGATTTCCGCCCAGCTCTCCCGCGAACTCGAACCGGCCCGCGACATACCCGGTGTGAAGGATGTCCGCGTCAAAGGGGCGATCGGTGCCATCGAACTGGAGCGGATGGGCGACCTCAACCTGATGAAGCGCCGCTTCGTGGAGGAAGGCGTCTGGATCAGGCCGTTCGGCAATATCGTCTATACGACGCCGCCGCTTGTGACCGGCGAGGAAGATCTCGCGCGGCTGACCTCGGCAATGCTGAAAATAACGGCAGAAACCACCGCCGCCTGACCGGAGGTTACGGGGAATTGTGTCGCTCTCAACACATTTTGTGGGGTAGCGCGGATTTTTCACTCCCACATGTTGAGCCAAAATGGGTCACACATTACTCTGACCTCGGGGGCTGATTCGGCCTTTTCGATATTCGATCACGCACATGCCGGCGGATCGCGGGGGGCGCGAAAGCTCTTTCCCCGATTGCGGCTGGCGCGTCATTTTATGCGGAACCCGGCAAGGGAGTTGTGCCGGCGGCCGGTCATCAGGAATACGAAAGCCATGCACGTCATTGCGTTTGCGTCCCAGAAGGGTGGCTCCGGCAAGACTACGCTTGCAGGCCACATTGCCGTCGAAGCCGAGCGCAGGGGCGCGGGGCCGGTGGCGCTGATCGATACCGACCCGCAGGGGTCTCTCTCGCAGTGGTGGAATGCCCGCGAGGCGGAACGCCCCTTCTTCGTGCGCGCCTCGAATGAAGGCCTCGAAGCCGATCTGCAGCGGCTGCGCGACGGCGGCGTCCGGCTCGTCATCATCGACACGCCGCCCGCCATCACCTCGACCATCGGCCATGTCGTGAGCCTTTCCGACCTCGTGGTCATTCCGACAAGGCCGAGCCCGCACGATCTGCGCGCGGCGGGGGCGACCGTTCGCATCTGCGAGGAAATCGGCAAGCCGCTGGTCTTCGCGGTCAATGGCGCAAGCCCCAGGGCCCGCATCACCACCGAAGCCGTGATCGCGCTGTCCCATCACGGCCCCGTGGCCCCCTCGATCCTTCACCAGCGGATCGACTTCGCCTCCAGCATGATCGACGGCCGCACCGTCATGGAAATCGCTTCCCAGACGAAGTCGCCGGAAGAGATTGCCGAGCTCTGGAGCTTCCTTGAAGACCGCCTGACAGGCCGGGAAACCGCGCCTCTCAGCTCCGGTTCGTTCCTTCCCGGCAGCGGCGCCGGCAAACCCGACAGCGCCCTGCGCGGAGCCGCCTGATGTCCAAGAAGCCTGCCTCATTGACGAGTGACCTGCTTGCGCGCAAGGGTGATGCCGGGCCTTCCTCGGTCGACCCGATTTCGCGCGTGACGCTTTCACCCGGGCGGCAGCCGCATTTGAGTGGAATCGGTGTAAATTCAGGCCCGTCCCAGGGGCTCTATGCGAGCCCCGCCACGGAGAGGCCGGAGATGCATGGAATGGACGAAGACGAGCGGCCCCGGCCGCCCGAACCCGAGATCATCTATACGCCGGAGGAAGAAGAAGGCGGCGGCCGCGCGCGGCTGATCGCCGGCGCCTTTGTCGGTATCGCGCTTCTGGGCGGGGTGCTGGTGGCGCTGTCGCTGAACGAGGGCGACAGGGGCGTTGCGCCGGTTTCTCCCGCCATCACCGCGGCGCCGGAAGCGGCGGCTCCCGCACAGACGGCGCAGGCGCCGCAACAGACGCCGCAACAGGCGGAAGCGCCCGGCGCCACCCCCGACGAAGCAACCGTGCCGGATGTCGCGGCCGATCTTCGCCCCGCCGCGCCCGAAGCGGCGGCGCCGGAGGCGAGCCCGCCCGCCAGCGCAGGGGTCGAGGTGCGCGAGGCGCCAGCCGCCCAGGCGCCGCAATCCATCGTACCGCCCGCCGCGGCGCCGCAGCAGGCCGCGCCCGAGGCCGATGTTCCGCAATCGCGCGCCGCGGAACCGGCAGCCGCGCCGGAGCCCGCGCCCGTGCAGGCCGCGACGCCCGCACCGGCCGCCGCCCCCGCAAGCGGCGGCGCGTGGCTCGTGCAGATCATGGCGCTGCGCGACGAGGCAGGCGCGAAAAGCGCCTGGGCCGCATTGCAGAAGAAGCATCCCTCGCTTCTCGGCAATCACGCGCTCGACGTGGAACGCGCCGATCTCGGCGACAAGGGCGTCTATTACCGCGTCCGCGCCGCCGGCTTCGAGACGAAGAGCGCCGCGCAATCGACCTGTGCGAGCCTCAAATCCGCCGGTCAGGACTGCCTCGTCAAATCACGCTGAACCGCTGCATCCGCCCGCGCTTGGCGCGGGCGGGCGCGAGCGTGTAGGTTCCCGCCAAACGACATTCAAGAAAGGCGAGGACTGATGGTCGAAGCGGTTATCTGGGATTTTGGCGGCGTGCTCACATCGAGCCCGTTCGAGGCGTTCAACCGCTACGAGACGGAACGCGGGCTGCCGAAGGATTTCATTCGCGGCATCAACGCGGTCAATCCCGACACCAATGCCTGGGCGCTGTTCGAGCGCAGCGAATGCACGCTGGACGATTTCGACCGTTTGTTCGCCGAAGAATCCGAGGCGCGCGGCACGCGCATTCCCGGCCGCCACATCATCGAGCTTCTGTCGGGCGACATTCGCCCTGAAATGGTGACGGCGCTGAAACGCTGCAAGGAACGCGCGAAGGTCGGCTGCATCACCAATAATGTGTCGGCGGGCGAAGGCGCGGGCATGGCGCGCTCCGGCGAGAAGGCGGCCGCCGTTGCCGAAGTCATGTCGCTGTTCGACCATGTGATCGAGAGTTCGAAAGTCGGCATCCGCAAGCCCGATCCGCGCATCTACGAAATGGCCTGCGAGGCGCTCGGCGTTTCCCCTGCGTCATCGGTTTATCTCGACGATCTCGGCATCAACCTGAAGCCCGCCAGACTGCTCGGCATGACGACGATCAAGGTCGTGACGCCGGAACAGGCGCTGAAGGAACTGGAAGACGCGGTCGGCTTTCCCCTTTCCTGATCCGGCGCGAGGGGCCTAAGCTTCTTCTCAAAAGAACAAGAGGAGAGGGACCCATGCTCAGGCCGCAGGCGAAGGCGATCGATCTCAACGGCAAGCCGGATCTGAAAGACCCGGACCTCTATCTGCATGAGCAGCATCACGAGGCCTTTCGCCGCTTGCGCGCGGAAGAGCCCGTCTACTGGAACCCGGAAGCGGACGGCCCCGGCTTCTGGGCGGTGACGCGCTATGACGACATCGAGGCGGTGTCGAAAAATCCGAAGCTCTTTTCCTCCGCCAAGCATAATGGCGGACACCGCATCTTCAACGAGAACGAGATCGGCGGGAACGACACCGACGCGAGCATGATCTCGATGGACCCGCCGGCCCATGCGGGCTACCGGCGGATGGTGACGCCGGGCTTTGTGCCGAAGCGCATTTCCAATATGGAAGAGCGCATCCGCGCGCGCGTGACGCGGCTGCTCGATGCGATGCCGAAGACGGGCGAGGCGGAGTTCATTTCCGCCGTGGCCGCCGCGCTCCCCATCGAAGTGCTGGCCGAACTTTTCGGCGTGCCGGAAAGCGACGGGCCGAAGCTCTTCGAATGGTCGAACGCGACGGTAGGCGAGGACGACCCGGAGCTGCGCGTCTCCGACGAATATATGCAGAAATGCATCATGGAGATGGCGGGCTATGCGGCGGGGCTCTGGCAGCAGCGGCTGGAGACGCCGGGCGACGATCTCATTTCCATGCTCGCCCATTCGAAGATCGGCGGCGAGGCGATGAACTTCCCGACCTATATCGGCACCTTCATCCTGCTTGTCGTGGCGGGCAACGAGACGACGCGCAATTCGATCTCGGGCGGGCTGCTGGCGCTTTCGGAAAATCCGGGGGAGCGGCAGAAGCTCCTCGACGATCCATCGCTGATCCCGAGCGCGGTACAGGAAATCGTGCGCTGGGTGAGCCCCGTTCTCCATATGCGCCGCACGGCGACGGAAGATACGGAATTGCGCGGCCAGAAGATCCGCAAAGGCGACAAGGTGGTGATGTGGTATGCGTCCGGCAATCGCGACGAGGCGCAATGGGCCGATCCCTACCGCTTCGACGTTGCACGCTATGCGGCGCCGGGCGTGCCGGCGCAGATCGGCTTCGGCGTCGGGCAGCATTTCTGTCTCGGCTCGCGGCTCGCGGAATTGCAGCTCACGATCCTGTTCGAGGAATTGCTGCGCCGCTTCCCGGACATCAACGTCTCGGGGCCGATCCGGCGGCTGCGCTCGAACTTCATCTACGGCATCAAGGAAATGCCGGTGAGCTACACGCCGGAGGGCTGAAGCTCAAAGCGGCGCGCGGGTGAAGGGGATTTTAAGCTGGCCGATGAAATCGGCGGGCATCTCGTGCTCGATGCCGATATCGGCGGGCGGACGGCGGCGCGGATTGATATAGGTGCCGAAGAGCATGTCGAACAGCATCAGGTTCTCGCCATAGTTGCGATTGCCCTCGTCGAGATTCTTCGAGTGATGCCAGCGATGCGTTTCCGGCGTGTTGAAGACATAGCTCAAGGGCCCGCAGCGCATTTCGATATTGCAATGGGTGAGGATGCCGATGACGGCCGTCACCGCGCTCACCATCAGCAATACGGGCTGCGGCGCACCGAGGAGCAGAAGCAGCGGGATGCCGACCAGCAACCCCGTCACCGTGTCGACGGGATGGAAGCGGCCGGTATTGAAGAACCAGAGCCGCGTTACGCTGTGATGAACGGCATGGAAGCGCCAGAGCCAGGGCCATTCATGGGCGAGCCGGTGCTTCCAGTAGAGCCCCGCCTCGACAAGCACGAGGCCGAGCGCGACCTGCGCGGCGAGCGGCCAGCTCTCCGGCCAGAGGGGACTGTCCGCAGGCTTTACCCATTCCGCGATCCCCATGAACACAATCACCGTGACGATGACCTGCGCGATGCCCTTGCTGAGCAGCGTATGCGCGAGGTCGGGGCCCATCTGCCCGTCATTGGCGAGCCAGCCGCGCTCATGCGGCATCGCGCGCTCCAGCACGGCGATGGTCAGCGCCAGGCCGAGATAGCTCAGATTGAACGCGAGAATGCCGTGGCCCGCCTCCATGCCGAGATAGATCAGCGATAGCGAGCCACCCGCCAGCAGCGGCCAGAGCAGGCGCGAAATCAGAACGTGCATAGCCCTTATCCCCATGGCGTCACTGTAACAGCGTCGGGGCGGCGGGGCATGAAAAAAGGCCGCCGGGTGAGCGGCGGCCTTTTCGTCTGTCTGTGATGCGGGCGTCAGTGAACCGGCGCGCTCTGGCGGGCGACGGGACGCTTGCGCGGGAACAGCATTTCCAGAACGACCGCGAGTGCCGGCAGCACCGTGATCGCCATGATCATGTTGACCATGAACATGAAGGAAAGCAGCAGGCCCATATCCGCCTGGAACTTCAGATCCGAGAAGGCCCAGGTGGAAACGCCGACCGCCAGCGTGAGCGCCGTGAAGAAGGTCGCCATGCCGGTTTCGAGGAGCGCCTGCCGGAAAGCGTCGGTCACGTTCATCCCCTCGCCGAGGTAATAGGGGATGCGGTTGTAGATGTAGTAGGCGTAGTCGACGCCGATGCCGACCGCGAGCACCATCACCGGCAGCGTCGCCACGGTCAGGCCGATCTGCAGCACTTCCATGAACCAGTAGCCGAAGAAGGTGCCGAAGGTGAGCGGCAGGCAACAGGCGATGACGGCCCGCCAGTCGCGATAGGTGAGCGTGACGAGCGCGATGATGACGGCATAGACCCACATCATCATCGGCAGTTCGGTTTCGGTGATCTCTTCGTTCACCGCCGCCTGCACGCCCATATTGCCGGAAGCGAGGCGAATATTGACGCCTTCCATCGGATGAGCGGCGCGCCATTCCTTCACCGCATTGATGGCGGATTTGATGGTCGTCGCCTTCGCGTCCTTCAGATAGATCATGTGCGGAAGGATGGTGCAGGTCTGGTTATAGAGTGCGCCCGCACCCGGCACCGTGTTCGACGCCTGCGCCAGCGCCGGACGGTTGCGCGGAATATCCTTCCATTTGAGGTTGCCCTCGTTCCAGCCGGCCGCCGAACCCTTGATCGCGAAGGGCAGCGAGACGACGAGCGTCACGTCGGGGACGTTCTGCATCGCCCAGGAGAACTGGTTGAGATATTTCATGTAGGAATAGGTCACGCAGCTGTCCGGCGGCGTTTCGACCACCACCGTCAGCACGTTGAGGCCAAGCGCGAAGCTGTTGGCGATCTCCGTCGAGTCCACATTGTAGCGCGCGTCGGGCCGAAGCTCCGGCGCACCGGCGTGAAGCGCGCCGACATGGCGGTTCATGCCCTGGTAGACGGCGATGCCGAAGAGCGTCGTCGAGCCGATCAGGATGATGACGGCCCAGCGCGGACTGGCCACGAAACCGAGCCCGCGCATGATCTTGAGGCGCACTTCGCGCGAACGCGTCACGCGGTCGCGGAAGTTCTCGCCGAACTTCAGATAGCTGACGAGAAGCGGCAGCATGATGAGGTTGGTCGCGATTTTCAGCACCACGCCGATCGAGGCGGTGATGGCGAGTTCGCGGATCATCGGTACGGGGATCAGGTAGAGCGTGCCGAAGCCGACCAGCGTCGTGATGAGGGCCATGGAGCCCGGCACCAGAAGACGCGAGAAGGCGACGCGCGCCGCCTGTTCGGCATTGGCGCCGGCGCTGATCTCGGCCGTAATGAGGTTGATCTGCTGCACGCCGTGACTGACGCCGATGGCGAAGACGAGGAAGGGCACCAGCACCGCCAGCGGATCGAGACCGTAGCCGAGCAGATTGAGCAGACCGAATTGCCAGACCACCGAGGTCAGCGAGGCAAAGAGCGTTGCCGATGTCAGCAGCACCGAGCGCGAATAGAGATAAAGCGCCAGCGCCGTCAAGATGAAGGCGACGATGAAGAACTTCACGACAGTGCCGGCGCCGTCGGCGATGTCGCCGATCAGCTTGGCGAAGCCGATGATGCGGACGGTGTATTGATCGCTCTCGTATTTGTCGCGGATCTGCTTTTCGAGCTTGGCGGCGAGGTCGAAATAGTCGAGCGGCTGGCCGGTCGAAGGATCGTAATCCTGCAACTCGGCGACGACCATGGCGGACTGGAAGTCGTCGGCGACGAGGCGGCCGACGAAGCCGCCGCGAATGACGTTGCTCTGGATTTTCTGAAGGTTCGCGGGTGTCATCGAGTCGGCGGTGACGCGGCCGGAAATGACGTCGTCGGCGCTGATGCCGTCCTCGGTGATTTCAATGTAGCGGGTGTTGGGCGTCCAGAGCGATGTCACCGTGTGGCGGGAAACGCCGGGCAGGAAGAAGATGTCGTCGGTGAGTTCCTTGTAGGTCTTGAAGAACTCTCGGGTCCAGATCGTGCCTTCGTTCGGCGCCAGCACCACGATGATGCGGTTCGAGCCGAAGAGCTGGTCGCGATATTCCTGGAACGTCTGAATATATTCGTGGCCGACCGGAAGCTGCTTGTCGAAGCCGGCGGTCATGCGCAGGCCCGTCGCGTAATATCCGGCAATGACCGTGAAGACCAGAAGGCCCAGCAGGATCAGCGCGCGGAGCCGGAAGACAACATTTTCGAGAAATCCAATCATCGACTCTACCTATCGTTCCCCTCGCCGCTTTCCCGTTGCCGGTTGGGCGACACAGTTGCAAATCGCAGTCCGCCGGAACGCAGGGACGGCACCGGCAAGGGACGCGGTGTCTTCGGCTGCGACCGTGACCGGTCTTGTCTTCTGGAGGATCGCCGCCTGAAAGGCGGACATGCGGCCCCGAAGGACCACCCTCCCCGATTTAAGGGGTTCCGCGCAGGCCGGAGCCGGTTGCACATCGCCCGTTCGTTTCCGTCGGGGGTTTGCCCCCTCCCTGGATGCCACATCTCTTGTCTCCGCCGCACAGCCCCCGCGCGATGGAACGGATTGATCATCCACTTTCTCAAATATCACATACAGACGCCGTTTGTAACCAGTGCGTAGTTGCAATCCGCGAAGTTTACGATGTTGTTACCGTTCCGGTTTAAAGTTGACGCCTCCGTCATTTTTCCCTTGACCCGGGGACACCCGGCCCTATTCTTTCCTGAAACAGAACAGACCGGCAGGGGGGCGCTCGCCTTCGAAGTCCGGCTTCCCGCGTTCCCGGCGACCCCTCGTCCCGGCTGACCCTCTGGAGAACCCTTGATGACCGAAATTCGGCAGATCACCAAAGACGACGCCTATGATGCCGTCGCCCCCCATGATTTCCCGGCGATGATGCAGCCGGAACGTTACGGCGCCCGCTCCACCGCCTTCGACAAGATCATTTCCGCGACCCACGACCATTTCTGGGATCCGCTGGACGAGAAGTACATCGACTTCGCCGAACCCTTCGATCTCGAAAACCAGATGGTGATGCCGGGCGAGTTGATGCCGGAGCTGCGCCTGCCCTGCTTCGAGAAGCTGACGGAAAAGCAGCGCGTGAAATTCGCGAATGAGAGCGCGCGCTGGATGCTCTCGTCGATCCTGCATGGCGAAGCCGGCGCGCTGGCGCTTTCCGCCTCGCTCTGCCACATCCTGAAGGATCCGGGCGCGCAGGAATATGCCGCCAACCAGACCCGCGAAGAAGCCCGCCATGTGACGGCCTTCGCGAAATACATCCAGGCGCGTTGGGGCAAGCCCCTCGCCGTCGGCCCGACGCTGGGCGGCCTGCTCACCAACATCGTCAACGCACCGGAGGTCTACAAGAAGATCGTCGGCATGCAGATGCTGGTCGAAGGCCTTGCCATGGGCGCCTTCGCGACGCTTTACGCGAAGTCGAACGATCCGCTCCTCGTCAAGCTGACGCAGCTCGTGATGACGGACGAAGCCTTCCATCACAAGTTCGGCAAGATCTGGGCCGACCGCACGATCCCGAACCTCTCGGAAGAAGAGCAGAACATCATCGAGGACTGGGCGGCCGAGTGCTTCCAGACCCTGCTGTTCAACCTCGTGAACCCCGAGCAGAAGCAGGCGATCTACGGCGAGTTCGGTCTCGAATGGCAGCAGGTGCAGCTCGAGATGCTCGAAGCCTTCGGCGATGAAGACCGCCGCGAGAGCATGAAGGAAGGCACCAACATCTTCCGCGTGCTCATCAAGACGCTGCTCAAGGCCGGCATCATCACCGACCGCACCAAGGCCTTCTACGCCACCTATGTGGACATGGAAGAGCTGCGCCATGAAGGCGACCGCATGGTCGGCGACGATATCGCCGAGGACGGCATCCGCTATCTGCAGCAGATCAATTTCGGCACCAATGCCGATGCGCTGAAGAATGTAAGCGTCTCCGCCGCGGAATAAGCGCCGGACGACAAGTTGCGTAAAGCGTAGACGGAGTAGAGTTCCCTCAACTCGATCCCCTCGAACAAACTGGGCGGCTTCTTCGGAAGCCGCCCTTTTTGTTTCCACCCGCTGGAGAGGGCGCATGAAAAAGCCGGGCGCGGATGTCTCCGGCCCGGCTGTTCCTGGTGCGGCTGTTCCTGGTGCGGCGGTTGCCTCAGTGCTTGCGCTTCGGCAACTCGACCATCATTTTTTCGTAGCCCTTCACGAAGCTCGAATGCACGCGCTGCGGCTCGCTCAGCACACGGATCGGCTGGTCCCAACGCTTCAGGATTTCTTCCCAGATGATGCGGAGCTGCATCTCGGCGAGACGGTTGCCCACGCAGCGGTGAATGCCGAAGCCGAAGGAGAGGTGCTGGCGCGGACGTTCGCGGTCGATCACCAGTTCGTTCGGGTTCTGGATCACGCTTTCGTCGCGGTTGCCCGAGACATACCACATCGCAACCTTTTCACCCTTGCGGATCGTCTGGCCGCCGACTTCCGCGTCCTGCAGCGCGGTGCGGCGCATATAGGCGAGCGGCGTCTGCCAGCGGATGATTTCCGGTACCATGTTCGGAATGATGCCCGGATTGGCGAGGAGCTTCTTGTACTGGTCCGGGAACTTGTTGAGCGCGTAGAGGCCGCCCGAGATCGAGTTGCGCGTCGTGTCGTTGCCGCCGACGATCAGCAGGATCAGGTTCCCGAGATATTCCATCTTGTCCATGTTGCGGGTCGACTCGCCATGCGCGAGCATGGAGATGAGGTCGTTGCCCGGCTCACGCGCGTTCACGCGCTCATTCCACAGACCCATGAAATATTCGGCGCATTCGAGAAGTTCGGCGCGGCGCTGCTCCTCGGATTCGATGATGCCGGATTCTTCCGTGGCCGTCGCAACGTCGGACCAGCGCGTCAGCTTGCGGCGTTCCTCGAAGGGGAAGTCGAACAGCGTCGCCAGCATCTGCGTCGTGAGTTCGATGGAGACGCGATCGACCCAGTCGACCGGCTCGCCCGTCGGCAATTCGTCGAGGATCTTGCCGGCGCGTTCGCGGATCGTGCCTTCGAGCTTCGCCAGGTTGCCGGGCGCCACGATGGGGCTCACGACTTTCCGCTGGTCGTCATGCTTGGGCGGGTCCATGGCGATGAACATGGGCAGCTTGAAGTCCTCGTCCTGGTCGCGCAGCGTGATGCCGCCTTCCGAGGAGAAGACCTGGTGGTTCGTATCCACCGACATGATGTCGTTGTAGCGCGTCACCGACCAGTAGGGCCCGGTGTCCTCATTGCCCTGGCTGTAGTGAACCGGGGCCTCCGCGCGCAGCCGCTCGAAATAGGGCCACATCTTGTAATCCCGGAAGAGCGACGGGTCGGCCACATTGATCTCCGCGAGGGGGATCGAATAGGCCTCGTCGCGTGCCTCATCGGCTTCGTATTTTACCGCTGCGTCGCTCATGGGGTTTTCCTCCGGCTTTTTTCTGAATTTCCGTTGCGTCAAGGATAGTCCGTAAACGCGGACTTGTCATACGCAAAGTGACGCTGGTGTCATTTTCAGTTGTTTCACTCAAAAGCCTAGCATGGGAAAAATCCCTTGAAAATGACGGAGGCGTCATTTTTTGCACAAATCTGACTCTTTTTCTGCTTTCGGTCAGTCCCCGAAACGCTGCCTCGCGGCAAGCGCGAGCCCCGTCGCGACCGAGGTCAACTCGCCGCCGCCGGCCAGCTTTTCCGCGCCGAAGCGGGCCGCGAAGAGCCTCCTGACCGCGGGAATGAAGGAGGAGCCGCCGGTCAGGAAGACGCGGTCGACGCGCCCGGGGGACGTCCCCGTCTCCTCCAGCAGGCGGTCGACACAGGTCGAGATTTCCGCAAGCTCCGGCGCGATCCAGCTGTCGAATTCGGCGCGCGTCACGCGCGCGTCGATCGTCACCGGATCGAGATCGAAATGAAGCGTCGTTTCGGGAGAGGATGAAAGCGCGACCTTCGTCGCCTCCACGGCCTGGTAAAGCGCGAAGCCGCGTTCCTCCGAAATGAGCCGCGACAGCGCCGCCACCTCGTCCGCCGCTTCTGCCGTCTGGCCGATCTCTTCCAGCATTCGCCGCGTCTTGCGGGTGTTGATGAGGCTCAGTTCGTGCCACCGCTTCATCGTGTCATAGGGCCAGGACGGAACGGGAAGCGTCTTGCTGCCGCTCTTGTAATTCGTGCCCTTGCCGAGGCGCGGCGCGACGCAATGTTCGATCAGGCGCGCATCGAAAGCATCGCCCGCAAGACCGACGCCCGAAACGCCGACAATCGTTTCGCCGCGCGCCTTCACCTCGCGCATGCCGGGGCCGACATGCAGCAGGCAGAAATCCGACGTGCCGCCGCCGAAGTCGCCGATCAGCACAAGCTCGTCGCGGGCGAGAGATGCCTCGTAGCTATAGGCTGCGGCCACCGGCTCGAATTCAAAATGGACATCCGGGATGCGGACGCCGCGCAGCGCCTCGCGCAGCCGCGCCACCGCCAGATCGTCATGCGCGCCGTCGGCCACGCCCAGACTGTTGCGCACGAAGCGCGCCGGACGGCCGACGACAACCGGCCCCGCCAGCATCTCGCCCGACAGCTCTTCCGCTTCCGCCGTCGCATCGACGAGCCGGGCGACGATGAAGCCGACGAGATTTTCCAGCGTGAAGCGGCTGTTGAAAATGCTCGTCGAGGTGAAGTTCGGATTGGCGAGATAGGATTTCACCGACTGGATCAACCGGCCTTCGGCGCCGCGCTCCAGATAGGCGTCCATTGCGTCCGGCCCGGCAAAGGCATGCGGCCGTCCGTTCGGATCGCGCTCCTCATCGTCGAAATAGAGGATCGAGCGGAAGGTGTTCAGGAGTTCGTTCCTGTGGCGCACCGGTACGAGACGCGCGGCGCCCTCGGGCGAGGCGACGGCGAGCGCGCTGTTGGTGGTCCCGAAATCGAGACCGATGAAACGTGGGGACATGAGATCACCTCGTATCCGTCTGGCGGCTGGCCACGGCGATACATCTGAGGGTTGAACGGGATTTTCCGGCGAAAGGGCGGCGAGAAATACAGAAGCGGCGGGGACTTGTCCAGACGGTCCGCGTTCCCGGTGGCGTCTGCGCAAAATGACGCAGGCGTCATTTTTGAATTGTTGTGCGTCGCACCAATACCCACAATCCGAGTGTGGCTAAAGACCGGCCTCCGCCGGCACCGCAAAGGGAGCGTGGAGAGACAGATGACCGACATTCGCCAGATCACCAAGGACAATGCCTATGACGCCGTCTCGCCGGACGATTTCGAGGCGATGATGAATACCGAGCGCTACAACCGGCGCTCCTCCGCCTTCGACAAGATCATCTCGGCGACCCATGACCATTTCTGGGACCCGATGGACAAGCGCTATATCGACTTCACGGACAGCTTCGACAGCGAAAATGAAATGCTGATCGATCCCGAGCTTGTGCCGGAACTGAAGCTTCCCTCCTTCGAAAAGCTTTCCGAAAAGGAGAAGGTGCGCTTCGTCAACGAGACCGCGCGCTGGATGATGTCGGCGATCCTGCATGGCGAGCAGGGCGCGCTCAATCTCTCCGCCTCGCTCTGCCACATCCTGCTCGATCCGGGCGCGCAGGAATACGCCGCCAACCAGGCGCGCGAGGAAGCGCGCCACGTCACCGCCTTCGCGAAATATGTGCAGGCCCGGTGGGGCAAGCCGCTTCCCTGCGGCGAGACGCTGGCGAACCTTCTGGCCGAAATGGTCAATGCGAAAGAGGTCTACAAGAAGATCGTCGGCATGCAGCTTCTCGTCGAGGGCCTGGCGATGGGCACCTTCGCGACCTTCTTCAACACGGCGCGCGACCCGCTTCTCGTGAAGCTCTGCCAGCTCGCCATGACGGACGAGGCCTTCCACCACAAGTTCGGCAAGATCTGGGCCGACCGCACGATCCCCAAACTCTCCCAGGAAGAGCGGGACATCATCGAGGACTGGGCGGCGAGCGTCTTCCAGACGCTGCTCTTCAACCTCGTGAACCCTGAACAGAAGAAACTGATCTATGCCGATTTCGGCCTCGACTGGAAACAGGTGCAGGCGGAAATGCTTGAAGCGGTGACGGATGAAGACCGGCGCGAGGGCATGAAGGACGCGGCGAATGTCTTCCGCGTGCTGGTGAAGACGCTGCTCAAGGCGGGCATCATCACCGACCGCACCCGCGCCTTCTACGCGACCTATGTCGACATGGAAGAACTGAAGAACGAAGACGACCGCATGGTCGGCGACGACATCGCAGAGCAGGGCATCGACTTCCTGAAGACGGTGAACTTCGCCAAGAAGAACCTGCTGGCGAACGTCGCGGCCGACTAGAACAGAACTTCCCCGAAGGGTCCTCTCAACCGTGAACGCGGGTCGGGGAAAAACTCAGGGCGGCTCGCAAGAGCCGCCCTTTTTTCACGCGCTTTGCTGCTACACTCCGCCGATGAGCAATCTTCCCGACATTCCCGATCTGCCGGACGGCCCCTGGCCGCTGATCGGCGAGGGCCTGTGGAGCAGCGTCCACGATCTCGGCGACGGCAGCGTGCTGAAGCTTGTGCGCAGGCATGGCGGCCTCGGCTCGGGCGAGAGCAAATATTTCCGCGAAGCCGCCGCGCTCGGTCTTCTCGGCGGCCTCTCTCTTTCCGCGCCGCGCCTGCCGCGGCTGATCGCATCGGGCCGGTTTGAAAATGCCTATGCGCATTCCGGGCCGCCGCTCGCGGGCTGGCTGCGGCTTGAAAAGCTGCCCGGCCGCCCCATCGACGAAGGCGGGCTCTACGCTCTCAAAAGCGAGGAGCGCGAAAGGCTCGGCGAGGAGATCGGCGCCGCCATCGCCCGCTTCCATGAGGCAAGCGCGGCGCTTGCGGGCGAGGCATCTAAGCTCGGCTCCAGCAGCCTTCGCAGCATCGACGAGGCCTTGTCGCGGATCGGCGCGCCGGAGCAGCGCGCCCGCCTCGAACGGTTGAAGGAGATGCTGCGCGGCGAGGAAGGAACGCCCGTGCTGCTTCACGGCGACCTCAATCTTTCCAATATTCTTTCGGCGCGTGGCGAGGCTCTCGGCTTCATCGACTTCGCGGAAGCCGGCACCGGCTTTCGCGAGGAGGATCTCCGCCATTTCGACAATCCGGGGCCGATGCGCGACGCCATCTTCCGCTCCTATGCCGCCGTTTCCGGCCGCGCCGTCGACATGCAGCGTTTCCGCATGAGCGTCGCCGTCAATGCCGCCATCTCGCTCGCCATAGGCGGCAATAGCGGCCATCCACGCGAAGCCATGCGCCGCACCAGCTTTCTCGACGAGGCATTGCGGCAGGCGGGCATCGAAGCGTAGTTTGCGAGCCATGGCGAAAGACGATCTTCCAGAGCTGCCCGACGTGATGGCGGATGAGTTCCGCCTCTTCGACGGCCGTCAATCCGCGATCGCGGCAAGCGTGCAGCGCGGCTGCTGCCGCCTGCTCGCGCAGATGGGCTATGCGGCGGTGACGGAGTTCTCGCTCGCAACCGGGCGGCGCGTCGACATCATGGCGCTCGGGCCGAAAGGCGAAATCATCGTGCTCGAAATCAAGTCGAGCCTGATCGACTACCGGACGGATGCGAAGTGGGAGGAGTATCTGGATTTCTGCGACCGCTTCTATTTCGCGGTGCCGCCGGAATTTCCGCGCGAGATCATTCCCGGAGAAGTCGGCCTCGTCATCGCCGACCGCTTCGGCGCGGAAATCCTGCGCGAAGGCCCGCACACGCCGCTGCCGCCCGCGCGCCGCAAGAAACTGACGCTCCATGCGGCCCGCGTCTCGGCCCGCCGCGTCCACCGCTTTCTCGATCCGGAGTGAGCCGGCCTCTTGACGTTGTACGTATAACGTACTAGTTTTCTGCTGTGATAGGAAGCTTCGCGGACAAGGACACCGAGCGCCTGTGGGGACGGCAATCCGTCGCCCGCTTTCGCGCCTTCGAGCGAATTGCGCTGCGGAAGCTGGCTCAGCTCGACGCAGCACGCTCCCTGGAAGATCTGAAATATCCGCCGGGGAACCGGCTGGAGGCACTCAAGGGTAACCGCAAGGGCCAGATGTCGCTCCGCATCAACGATCAGTGGCGTATCTGCTTCGAATGGCGGGAAGGCGGCCCGGAGAATGTCCAGATTGTCGATTATCACTGAACTGAAGATTGTCGAGTGAAACCCATGACCAAAATTGCACCCATTCATCCCGGCGAGGTGCTGGCGGAAGATTTCATGAAGCCGCTTGGGCTCAGCGCCAATGCGCTGGCGCAGAAGCTCGGCGTGCCCGCGAACCGCATCAGCACCATCGTGGCGGGGCGGCGCGACGTATCGCCGGACACAGCCTTGCGGCTCGAGCGGGCTTTCGGATCGTCAGCCGAATTCTGGCTCAACATGCAGGCGCGTTACGACCTCGAAACGGCCCGCGACCGGATCGACAGGAAGGAACTTGCTTCCATCAAAACGATCAGGGCCGCCTGAGCCTATTTCGGCGCGCGTTTCGCCAGTATCCGCTGCAGAGTGCGGCGGTGCATGTTGAGGCGGCGGGCGGTTTCCGAGACGTTGCGGTCGCAAAGCTCGTAGACGCGCTGGATGTGTTCCCAGCGCACACGGTCCGCCGACATCGGGTTTTCAGGCGGGTCGGCCTTGTCGCCGCCGGTGGCCAGCAGCGCCGCCTCGATCTGGTCGGCGTCCGACGGCTTCGCGAGATAGTCGACCGCGCCGAGCTTCACCGCCGTCACCGCCGTCGCGATATTGCCGTAGCCGGTCAGCACGACGATGCGCGCATCGGGCCGCACCTCTTCCAGCGTCGCCACCACGTCGAGCCCGTTGCCGTCTTCGAGCCGCATGTCGACAACCGCGAAGCCCGGCTTTTTCGAGCGGGCAAGCTCCTTGCCGTCCTTCACTGTGCTGGCGGTCGTCACCTCGAAGCCGCGGCCTTCCATCGCCCGGGCAAGCCGCGTCAGAAAGGGGATGTCGTCATCGACCAGCAGCAAGGTGCGGTCTTCGGGAATGGTGGGGGTCTCGCCCTCGGGCGCCTCGGCAGAATCTGTCACTTGGTCGTCCAATCTCTGTCGGAATTGGCCGGATTCTAGGCCGGATGGCTCCATTTAGCCAGCCTTGTGGGCCGCTTCCCCCTGCTCCGGAAAGGCCGGATCGGCCTCGATGGCGCGGCGCGGCCAACGCATGGCGAGACGTGCACCCGCCCTGGCATCGTTGCGGTTGCCGATCTCGACGGTGGCCCCCGTCCGCTCCAGCAGCGTCTTGCCGATGAAGAAACCGAGCCCCATGCCCTCATGGCCGCTATCCGGGTCGGCAAGGGCGGTGCGCTTGCGGGGCCGCGTGGTGACATAGGGCTCGCCGAGCTTTTCCAGCACGTCCGGCGCGAAGCCCGGCCCGTCATCCGTTATCACAATCGAGATATGGCCCTTGCCGTAATGCGCGGTCACGGACACTTCCTCGCGCGCGAAATCGGCGGCGTTCTCGATGAAATTGCCGAGCCCGTAGAGCATTTCCGGGCGGCGCCAGATTTCCGGCTCGCTCGCGCCGTCCTCGTCGGCGATGACGTCGATATGGAAGACCACATCCATGTCGCGATGCGGCGCGACGACCTCGTCCAGCAGCGCGTGGAGCGGCAGCCGCGAATAGATCACATCGGCGCCATCCGGCTGGCGCGACAGGCGCGAGAGAATGTCCTTGCAGCGTTCCGCCTGGCTGTGAAGAAGCGCGAGGTCTTCCTTCATCTCCTGTTCGCCCATCTGGCCGCGCATCAGTTCCTTCGTGACAAGCGAGATGGTGCCGAGCGGCGTGCCGAGTTCATGCGCGGCGGCGGCGGCAAGCCCATCCAACGCGGAGAGGCGCTGCGCACGTGCCAGCACGAGCTGCGTCGCCGAGAGCGCCGCCGACATGCGGCGCGATTCCTGCGAGATGCGCCAGGCATAGGCCGCCATGAAGCCGAGGCCGAGCAGCAGCGCCAGCCAGTGGCCGGTCACATAGAGCGAGGGCAGTTGCGGCTCCTCGCCCGGCCGCCAGGGCAGCGGCATATGGAACCAGGAGAGCAGCGTCACATAGGTGAAGGCCTGTGCGAGCAGGAAGCCGGTGCTGCGGAGCGAGAGTGTCGTCGCCGAAATCGTCACCGGCGCCATGAACAGAAGTGCGAAAGGATTCTGCAAGCCCCCCGTCAGGAACAGCAGGATCGCAAGCTGCGCGAGATCGATGGCGAGATAGACCGCCGCCTGCCAGTCGGGCAAGCGCGTCGCCGAGCGGTATCGGAGCGTCAGGAAAACATTGAGCCAGGCGGAAGCGGCGATCACCGCGAGACAGAGGCCGAGCGGCAGCGGAAAACCCATGCCGAAATGAACGACAAGCACGGCGGCGAGCTGTCCGGCGATGGCGAGCCAGCGCAGGATGACGAGCGTCTGCAGGCGCACCTGCCCGCTTGGATCGCCGGGCATGCGCCCCGCCAGAAAATTCCGGCGCAGCCAATGCATGGAGCTCCGGTCTTCGGTCATGGCCATGAATTTTCTCTCCGCCGCCTGGTCCCGCGCGCAGTCTAGGGCCTCGCGGCCTCCGCGTCATGAAGGGCAGGACGTCGCAGGGGAGAAGCGGGAAGGCGTCAGACGTTGGACGGCCAGGCGCCGGCAAGCGGGCGCGTTTCGCCGATCCGCATGATCCAGGTGTTTTCCGGCTCATAGCCTTGTTCGGCGGCCGCTTTCACGAAGCGTTCCGGCGGCTCGAAGGGCGGCTCCACGGTCAGGAGCACCGTCCCCCAATGCATCCCGACGATGCGGCGTGCCTTGAGGTCGCGGCCCATCTGCACCGCTTCTTCCGGTGTTGCGTGAGAAGCCTTCATCATCACGCGCGGCTCATAGGCGCCGATGCCGAGAAGCGCCGTATCGAAGGGGCCATAGGCATCGCCGATATCGCTGAAGATCGGCCCATAGCCGCTGTCGCCGCCGAAGAAGAGGTGGTGTTCCTCGCTCTTGAGCGCGAAGCCCGCCCAGAGCGTCCTGTTGGTGTCGAAACCCGAGCGCCGCGACCAATGCACCACCGGCAGCGCCGTCACCGAGACGCCGCGTGTTTCGTAGCGCTGGTGCCAGTCGAGTTCGACGACATTCGGGAACCCGCGATCGCGGAAAAACTTCGCCAGCCTGAGCGGCACGACCACCATCATGCTTTTCTTGTTCGGCAGCCGCGCCAGCGCGCGCTCATCGAGATGGTCGTAGTGATTGTGGCTGACGACGAGAATGTCGATGGGTGGCAGCGCCGAAATCGGTACGCCGGATTTGACGTAGCGGCGCGGGCCGAGGCCCGCAGGGCCGGCAAAGGTGGTGAGATAGGGGTCGGTGAGAACAGTGAGGCCGCCGATGCGGATCAGGAAAGAGGCATGGCCGAGCCAGGTCAGGAAATCATCCTCACCCTTCACATAGGCCTGCAGGTCGCGCACCGCCTCGCCGCGCGGCACGACATGCCCTTCCGGCACCTCGACCTTGCGCGCACCCATCTTCAGCATTTCGAGAAAGAAGGGCCCGGCATGACGCATACGGCCCTGGCCGCGGCTGTCGCAGCCCTCGGGATTACGGAAGGTTCCGTCCGGCATGTGATGCCACGGGCGCGGCTCCGCGTCGGAAGCTGCGGCGGCGGTGCCCGCTTTCGCGGCTTTCGGCGATGCGCGACGCTGTTTCATTCCTGCCTGAGGTTCAAGTTTCGATACCCATAAGATAGGTCGATCCTGCCTCCCAACAAGGGAGCGGCCCGCGCAAGCTCCCGCGTTGCCGCGCGTCAGGCGCCGGCGCCGCGCAGCAGCGCCGCTATTTCGCCGAAATGATTTTCCTCGGCCAGATCCAGCGCCGTCCGGCCGGTGACGTCGGTATCGTAAATATCGACATCGTGGCGGATCAGCACTTCGACGATGGCGCTATGGCGGGCGCGCGTGGCGATGAGAAGCGGCACTTCGCGGTTGGCGCCGGGCCGGTTCGGATTGGCACCGGCCTCGAGCAGTGCCTCGGCGATTTTGGTGCGGCCGGCCAGCGCCGCCAGCGACAGGGGCGTGGTGCCGTCGGGCGCGCGGCGGTCGGGATCGGCGCCGTTTTCGAGCAGCATCTTCACCGTCGAGAGATGGCCATTGCCGACGGCGAGGATGAGCATCGGTATGCCGTCGCGGCCGCTTTCATTGGGTGAAACGCCTTTGACGAGGGCGGCGCGCAGCTTCTCATTGTCGCCGGTGCGGGCGGCCTGAACCGTCTCATTGTCGATGATGTAGTTGGTCGGCCCGCCAGGCTGCATCGCCTGCACGGGCGCCGCGGCGAAGAGCGCCGCCAACAGCAGAGAGGCTGACAGGAGAAATGCGGGCAGGACGCGTGTCATTTTGCCGCCACCGGCAGGTTCGCGATATCGAAACATTTCTCTAAAGGCTCATTTGACGCTAGACAGACAACCGGGCCCGGCTCTTCGTCCGCGCCCCCCAGACCGCAAGTATAGACCATCGAGGGGCGCGCGTCCCGCAATCGCGCGCCGGACGGAAAAGGAGAAGTGGATGTCGCGCAACGGCCTGATCGCTCTCATCGTCGGCATTTTCGTGGCAATCGGCCTCGGACTCCTGATTTCCGAGGTCGCCATCGACATGGCCGAGGGCGAGAAGCCCGTTGCATCGAGCGGGGAAGCGCGTGTCGGCGGGCCCTTCACACTTGTCGACCAGACCGGCAAGACAGTGACGGAGGCGGATTTCCGTGGCCGCTACATGCTGATCTATTTCGGCTTCACCTTCTGTCCCGACGTCTGCCCGACCGAACTTGCCATCATGGCGGCGGCTCTCGATGCATTGGGGGACGACGCCGAAAAGGTCCAGCCGATCTTCATCACGGTCGATCCCGAACGGGACACGCCTGAAGTCATGGCCCGTTACGTGCCGCTCTTTCATCCGCGCCTGATCGGCCTTACCGGCTCGCCCGAACAGATCG
This sequence comes from Parvibaculum lavamentivorans DS-1, assembly GCF_000017565.1. Taxonomy (NCBI): domain Bacteria; kingdom Pseudomonadati; phylum Pseudomonadota; class Alphaproteobacteria; order Hyphomicrobiales; family Parvibaculaceae; genus Parvibaculum; species Parvibaculum lavamentivorans. The sequence continues at coordinate 17,625 of NC_009719.1, read as the reverse complement.
CCGAGGTCGCGAATGCCTATCACGTCTTCTATCGCAAGGCCGAAGACGAGAGCTCGTCCCAGGATTACACGATGGACCATTCCTCCATCGTCTTCCTGATGGGACCGGACGGCGAATATCTGAAGCTCTTCCCGCCGGCCACGGCGCCGGAAAAGATGGCGGCCGATATCGCGTCCCATATCGAGTGACGGTAAGGTGAGGGTTGCTGTCCTAATTGCACCTTTCGCCGCGCCCCTTCGTCAGTGTCTTGACGGTTTTCCGGTATCGCCTTATGTTCCCGGCCCATGGAATGCAACCGGCATATCGCCCTCGGCCAGACGCTCGGCCTTGACCTCGCCCTTCTTCGGGGCGCGCTCCTCTGCGCCTGAGCGCAGAAAACATTTACCTTCCGACATCTTCCTAGTTCTCCCTGCGCCCATGAGCGCCACGAAAGCCCATGCCGCGCGCCGTTCCGTTGAGATGTGAGACACATCATGCTGAAGAATCCTTCCGTCAAATACCGCGCCTTCGCACCGGTGCCCTTGTCCGACCGGCAATGGCCGTCGAAGACGATCACCAAGCCGCCGATCTGGATGAGCACCGATCTCCGCGACGGCAATCAGGCCCTTTTCGAGCCGATGAACGCGGAACGGAAGCTCCGCATGTTCGAGATGCTGGTGAAGATCGGCTTCAAGGAAATCGAAGCCGGTTTCCCTTCCGCCTCGGACACGGATTTCGGTTTCATCCGCAAGCTCGTGGAAGAAGGCCGCGTGCCGGACGATGTTCATATCGAAGTGCTGACGCAGGCGCGGCCCGAACTCATCGCGCGCACGATGGAATCGCTGAAAGGCGCGAAGAACGCCATCGTCCACGTCTATAACGCGACGGCGCCGAATTTCCGCGAGGTGGTTTTCCAGCAGGGCAAGCAGGGCGTGAAAGCCATTGCGACGGAAAGTGCCCGCCAGATAAAGGAAATAGCGGCCACGCAGCCCGAGACCAACTGGACCTTCCAGTACAGCCCGGAAGTCTTTTCCGGCACCGAACTCGACTTCGCGAAAGAGGTTGTCGATGCGGTGACGGAGATATGGGAAGCGGGACCGGAGCGAAAAGTCGTCATCAACCTGCCGGCGACGGTGGAAATGGCGACGCCGAACATCTATGCCGACCAGATCGAATGGATGCACCGCAATCTCGAACGGCGCGACGGCATCATCTTGTCCGTACACCCGCATAATGACCGCGGCACGGCGGTGGCGGCGGCGGAGCTGGCGATCATGGCGGGCGCCGACCGCGTGGAAGGCTGTCTCTTCGGCAATGGCGAGCGGACGGGCAATGTCGATCTCGTCACGCTGGCGCTCAATCTCTACAGCCAGGGCATCGATCCGGGACTGGATTTCGCGCAGATCAACGAGATCGCGCGCACGGCGGAATATTGCACGCAGTTGCCGATCCATCCGCGCCACCCCTATGTCGGCGATCTCGTCTTCACGGCTTTTTCCGGCTCGCATCAGGATGCGATCAAGAAGGGACTTGCCGCCTACAAGGCGGGCGACATCTGGCAGGTGCCCTACCTGCCGCTCGATCCGAAGGATCTGGGCCGCACCTATGAGTCGATCATTCGCGTGAACAGCCAGTCCGGCAAGGGAGGCGTGTCCTATCTGCTGGAAGCGGAATATGACCTTCGACTGCCGCGCCGGCTGCAGGTCGAGTTCAGCTCCGCCGTCCAGCGCGTGACGGACGATACGGGCAAGGAAGTGCGAGCGGCCGACATCTGGCGGATATTCGAAGAGGAATATCTCACCCGCGCGGAGCCCATCGAGTATCTGTCCCATTCTCTCTATGACGAGAGCGGCAAGCAGGGCGTGAAGATCCGTATACGGCGCTTCGGCAAGGAAGAGGAACTCTCCGGTTCCGGCAACGGCCCAATCGACGCGGCGATGGATGCTCTGAAGCTCGGCGTTGAACTCCGTCACTATGAAGAGCATTCGATCGGATCGGGCACCGACGCGAAGGCGGTCGCCTTCATGGAGGTCGCGGACCCCGAACATCCGGGCGATCTTTTCGGTGTCGGCATCGACGCCAACATCATCACCGCCTCGTTCAAGGCGATGCTGAGCGCCGCCAACCGGGCGGCGGCGCGGCGGCCGAAATCCGAATGGGCGCGGCTCTGCGGCGGCGCCGAATAGAGGGGTTTATCCCCGCTTTCGGGCCGACTGTCGTCAAACCGTCACAAAACCGTCATGAAGCGCCAAAAGCGCCTCATGACGGTCTTGTGACAGTTACGTGACACTCCTCGACTATTCGCCGTAATCACCCGAAAAAATCCGCTTTGACAGGCTGCACTCGAAGCCTACATTAATTGTTGCGCCGCAACATAAGGCGCGGGGGCGGGACGGCTGATGCGAGGTGTAGCGTGCTCTATCACATCTACGAATTGAACCATGCGGCGGTGGCGCCTTTCCGGGCAGCGGCCGAGGTTGGCCTGTGGGCGCTGCGGCATCCGCTCAACCCCTTCGCGGAGACGCTGCCGAGCAAGACGCTGGCGGCGGCCTTCGATGTTTTCGAGACGACGACGCGGCGTTACGGCAAACCGGAATTCGGACTTCACGAGACGACCATCGACGGCAAGCCGGTTCCGATCACCGAACGGATCGTGTGGGAGCGGCCTTTCTGCAAGGTGATCCATTTCGAACGCGAGCCATCGGCGATGAAGGGCGTGGCGCCGCAGCAGAAGCTTTTGATCGTCGCGCCGCTTTCCGGCCATTACGCGACGCTGCTGCGCGGCACGGTGGAAGCGATGCTTCCCTATCACGAGGTCTACATCACCGATTGGGTGGACGCGCGGAAAGTGCCTTTGACGGAAGGCTCTTTCGATCTCGACGACTATATCGACTATGTGATCGAGATGTGCCACGCACTGGGGCCGGACCTGCATCTGCTCGCCGTCTGCCAGCCCTCGGTGCCGGTCTTCGCGGCTGTCGCCGTGATGCATGACAATGACGACGCCTATGTGCCGCTCAGCATGACGCTGATGGGCGGACCCATCGACACGCGCGAAAGCCCGACCGAGGTGAACAATCTCGCCACCGAGCGCGGCACCGAATGGTATGAACGCCACGTCATCACCACCGTTCCCTGGCCGCATCCGGGCGTGATGCGCCGCGTCTATCCGGGCTTCGTGCAGCTTTCGGGCTTCATGGCGATGAACCTCGACCGCCACATGGACGCGCATTGGAACTATTTCGACCACATGGTCGAGGGCGATGGCGACTCGGCGGAGAAGCATCGCGAGTTCTATGACGAATATCTCTCGGTCATGGACATGACCTCGGAGTTCTATCTCCAGACGGTCGACGAGGTGTTCGTGAAACACTCGCTGCCCAAGGGCGAGTTCACCCATCGCGGCAAGACGGTGCGGCCCGACGCCATTACCAGAACGGCGCTGATGACTGTCGAGGGCGAGAAGGACGACATCTCGGGCGTCGGCCAGACGAAGGCGGCGCACAAGCTTTGCAAGAACCTACCGGCCAGCATGAAGGCCCATTGGGAGCAGCCGGGCGTCGGACATTACGGCGTCTTCAACGGCACGAGATGGAAGAGCGAGATTGCGCCGCGCGTACGCGAATTCATGGCCGCCCACGCCAAGAGGTAGATCAGAACTCGCGGGCGAAGATGCGGCTCTCGTCCTGGAACGCCTTGAACTCCAGCGCATTGCCGGAGGGGTCGCGGAAGAACATGGTTGCCTGTTCGCCGGGTTCGCCCGCAAAGCGGATATGAGGTTCGATCACGAAGGACGTGCCCGCCGCCTTGAGCCTTGCGGCCAGCGCATGCCAATCCTCCCAGGCGAGGATCAGACCGAAATGCGGAACCGGAACGTCGTCGCCATCGACCGCGTTTCTTATCTCGTCGCCTGCGGCATCGCCGCGCTCGCGCGCCGGGCCGAGATGCGCAACTATCTGATGGCCGTAGAGATCGAAGTCTATCCAGCTTGCGGCGGAGCGGCCTTCGGGGCAGCCGAGAAGGCTTCCGTAAAATTCTCTTGCGGCGGAGAGATCATCGACCGCGAAAGCCAAATGAAATCGTGGCATCCTTGACATGATTCGACCCTATCTTTTTTGCCTTCGGACAGGAACCAGACCGTCGTCATCGCCCCGCCAGCATGTTTGGCGGGTTTTGGGCTCGACCGCATTATGAACAAACCCGTGAAGCCTGCCTCTCTTCATTTCGACTATCTCCAGATCGACGGGCGCACCGTGCCCGTAACCGTCCGGCACAACCCGCGCGCCAAGCGCGTCATCGTGCGGGTCGACCTTGCCGCCGGATCGGTGCAGGTCACGGCGCCGACGCGGCGCGGCCTCGACAAGGCGCTGCTGTTCGCCCGCGAGCAGCGCGAATGGATAGCCGAGCGGCTGCATCAGGTACCGATCCCCGTTCCCTTCAAGAACGGCGCGCATATTCCCCTGCGCGGCAAGGAACACATCATCCGCTATGTCGGCGTGAGGCGGGAAGACGCGGCGACGCGTGGGCCGGTCTGGCGGGTGCGCTCGGCCGATACGGGCGGTCTGCCGGAAATCCGCGTGACGGGACATCCCGATTTCGTGCAGCGGCGCGTGACCGACTATCTCAAAATGAAAGCACGTGAAGAGCTGAACGAGCAGGCGCTGCATTATGCCGAGCTTTTCGACGTGCGCCCGTCGCGCATCACGGTGCGCGACACGACCACGCGCTGGGGCTCCTGCTCGCCGAGCCGCGCCCTTTCCTTTTCGTGGCGGCTCATCCTCGCGCCGACTTATGTGCTCGATTATGTGGCGGCGCATGAGGTTGCCCATATCAGGCATATGAACCACGGGCCGCGCTTCTGGGCGCTGGTCGCGGAGGCCATTCCGAATTACGAGCCGGCCAAGCACTGGCTCGAAACCAACGGCCCGGGCCTTCACCGCTTCGGCGCGGACCCGGTCGGCATTTTCGCGGGCGGCTACCGCGGGAACCATCCGGCCCGATGAAGCTGGCGCCCGGCACGGCGGCTTTCACCGTGTTCCTGGCGTCGCTTACCGCGGTCGGCCCTCTGTCGACCGATATGTATCTGCCGTCGCTGCCGGCTATCGGCGAGGATTTCAACGCCGATGCGGGCACGGTGCAGCTTACGCTCAGCACGCATCTCATTGCCTTTGCCGGTTCGCAGCTTTTCTACGGGCCGCTTTCCGACCGCTACGGGCGGCGGCCGGTACTGCTTGGCGGCTTCCTGCTTTTCATGGCGGGCTGCTTTGCCTCGCTTTTCGTCACCAGCATCGAACAGCTGATCCTTGCGCGCCTGTTGCAGGCGGTGGGCGGCGGCGCCTCCGTGGTGCTGGCGCGCGCCATTGTGCGCGATCTCTTCGAGGGGCCGGAAGCCGGACAGATGCTCGCCAAGATGGCGGCGATCATGGGGCTCGTGCCCGCGCTTGCGCCGATGCTTGGCGGCGTGGTGCAGGATCTTTACGGCTGGAAGGCGAACTTCATCGCCATGGGCGCCTTCGGCGCGGTGCTGGCGCTGATGGTGGCGGTCAATCTCGACGAGACGCTGCCGCGTGACCGGCGGCAAAGTGCTGCCCCGCTCTCGATCCTGCGTTCCTACCGAAGGCTCCTCGCCGACCGGCACTTCCTCAAATATCTCGCCATTGCGACCGTCGCCTTTTGCGGGTTGTTCGCTTTCGTTTCCGGCTCTTCCTTCGTGCTGCAGGGCCTTTATGGCTATTCGCCCATCGCCTATGGGCTCTGCTTCGGCGCGATGGCGGGCGGCTTCGTTGCCGGGTCGCTGGCGGGCGGACGGCTGGTGCGGCGGCGCGGCATCGACGGCACACTGCGCTTCGGCGGTTTCTGCGCGGCGCTTGGCGGGTTGCTGATGCTGAGCGGGTTGTTCCTGACGCCTTCGGCCATGGCGATCGTGCTGCCGGTCGTCATCTATGGTTTCTCGATGGGCGTGACCATGCCACAGGCGATGGCGGGCGCGCTGACGCCTTTCCCCGATATTGCAGGCACGGCATCGTCGCTGCTCGGTTTTCTGCAATCCTTCGCGGGCGCGCTGGCGGGGCTTTATGTCGGGTATGGCGCGGAGGCAAGCGCACTGCCGATGGCAGGCACCATCGCGGCGGGGGGCGTGCTGAGTTTCGTCATTGCGATGAGCGGCAGGCGGAAGACGATCTAGCGGCGGCCGCCCGCACGGAGCGTGGAGTCCTCGTTGCCGCCGATGCCGAAGAGGCGCTCGAAGAAACCCGGCTGTTCCCACTCATATTCGGCGGGCGCTGCTTCCTGCATGGCGGCGGGCGCGGCGATGCTGGCGGAGGCGGTTGCCACCGGCATTTCCTCCGGCAGCTGCGCTATCGGCACGCCTTCCTGCGTCTTCATCATGAAGTCGTGCCAGATGTGAGCCGGAAGGGTGCCGCCCGTTACCTTTTCCATCGGCGCGCCATTGTCGTTGCCGACCCAGACGCCGACCACGAGATCGGCGGTGTAGCCGATGAACCAGGCATCGCGGAAATCCTGGCTGGTGCCCGTCTTGCCGCCGCTCGGCCGCGCGCCCAAGGCAGAGTTGCGGCCCGTGCCATAGGCCATGACGGCCTGCAGCATGTTGTTCATCTGGCCGACGGTGCGGCCATCGACGACGCGGCCGATGCCCGAACCCTGGCGCCGGTAAAGTTCCTCGCCGGATTCGGAGCGGACTTCCTCGATGCCATGCGGAATGACGCCATAGCCGCCATTGGCGAAGGTGGCGTAAGCCGCGGTGAGTTCCAGAAGATTGACGCTGCCGGAGCCGAGCGCCAGCGACAGGTTTGACGGCAGGTCTTCCTGCAAGCCGAGACGCCGCGCGGCGGCGATGACATTGCGGATGCCGGTTTCACGTGCGACCTGGACGGCGACCGTGTTGACCGACTTCGCCAGCGCGGTGCGGAGCGTCATCTCGCCCTCGAAGCGGCCGGAATAATTCGCCGGCGCCCAGCCGCCATATTCGATGGGGCGGTCGACGCGCAGCGTATCCGGCGTGAGGCCGCGCTCGAGAGCGGCGAGATAGACAATGGGCTTGAAGGCGGAGCCGGGCTGGCGCTTTGCCTGCACCGCGCGATTGAACTGGCTTTGCGCGTAGGAACGGCCGCCGACCATGGCGCGCACCGCGCCATCCGGCGTCATGGCGACGAGGGCGGCCTGTGTCGCATTCACGGCCGCGCCCTCGCCCGCCAGCATGGCGTCGATCACTCTTTCGGCCTCGCGCTGGAGGACGGGATCGATTGTCGTCATCACATTGACGTCGGTATCCGGGCGGCCGGCATAATCCGGTACGGCTTCGGCGACCCAATCGACGAAATAATTGATCGAGCCGCGCGCCGCATAGCCTTCAAGCCGCGCCGGACTGACATTCGCGGTGCGCGCTTCTTCCTGCGTGATGTAGCCGGCATTGACCATGTTCTGCAGCACGATGGCGGCGCGATTGCGCGCGAGCTCGATATTGTTTGTCGGCGAGTAGCGGGACGGCGCCTTCAAAAGACCGGCGAGCATGGCGGCTTCCGGCAAAGTGAGGGCGCGGGCGGGCTTGCGGAAATAACGCTCGGAGGCGGCTTCGAGGCCATAGGCGCCGCCGCCGAAATAGACGCGGTTCAGATAGAGCGTCAGGATTTCTTCCTTGGTGAAGCGCAGCTCCAGCCAGACGGCCAGCACCATTTCCTCGATCTTGCGGGCGATGGTGCGATCGGGCTTCAGGAAGATGTTCTTCGCCAGCTGCTGCGTCACCGTCGAGCCGCCCTGCACATAGGCGCCAGCGCGAATATTGGTGATGGTGGCGCGGGCGAGACCGATGGGGTCGACGCCGAAATGCCAGTAGAAACGCTGGTCCTCCGTGGCGAGGACGGCGGCGGGCACCCAGGGCGGCAGATCGGAGAGAGAGGCATAGCCGCTCATCAGATCGCCGCGATGGCTCAGCACCTCGCCATTGGTGGCGACGATGGAGAGGGAGGGCGTGTGCTTGACGTTATAGAGGCCCGACGTATCCGGCAGATGGAGCCCATACCAGAAGAGGAGGCCGCCAAAGGCGATGACGCCCCAGAGCATGAGGACGGCGCCGCCATAGGCGAGGCGGCCGAGAAGAGTGGGCTTTCCCTTGCGGGGCGGGGCGCCGCGGCGCGCGGATTTGCGCGGCGGGGTGCGGGAGCCGGGCCGCTCATCTTCTGTCGGCGCGCGCAGCACCGGCGGCTTCTTCGGACGGGATTTTTTCGCGGCGGGTTTCTTCGCCGGTTTGGCTGTGGGCTTGCGGGGCTTGCCACGCGTGAATGTAGGCTCGGTGCGGCGCATGCCGGGGCCTTCCCAGTCGTCGTCCCAGCCCATGTCGTCGCCGTCGCCTTCCTCGTCGAGCCGTGCATCGGCGTTGGCGTTTACGCCGAGGCGGACCGGACGCAGACCGGCCATCCGAACGATGGTCCAGTCTTCTTCCTCCGCGCCGCCTCGTTTGCCAGGGCCGGATTTGCCCTTCCGGGATGACATCGAACCCGAAGCCTCACGCTCTGCCCTTGCGCGCCCGAGGCGCGGGGAACCATGTCCAGAAACTAGACAGCGATGGTTAACGCCTTGTTAACGATTGGCGCACCCGAAGACCCCTGTCTTGCGGACAAAACGGTCAAGAATGAGGCGCCGGCCTCAGATATCCAGATTGGCGACGTTCAGCGCGTTTTCGCGGATGAAATCGCGGCGGGGTTCCACGACATCGCCCATGAGCTTCACGAAGAGGTCGTCGGCATCGTCCAGCTCGCGGATCTTCACCTGCAGGAGCGAGCGGGCGTCGCGGTCGAGCGTCGTTTCCCAGAGCTGGCCGGGGTTCATTTCGCCGAGGCCCTTGTAGCGCTGCACCGTGTTCCCTTTGGTGCCGGCGGCCATGACCGCGTCGAGAAGCTGGGAGGGCGAGCGGATGATGTGGCTGTCGTCCTTGCGGCGGAGCGTGGCGGCCTTCACATAGACCTCCTGCAGATGCTCCGTATAGCTGTCGAGACGGCGGGCATCGGCGCTGGCGATGAGGGGGCCGTCGATCGAGACTTCCTCGCGGACGCCACGCACCTCGCGGGCGAAGCGGAGACCGCCATCCTGCGTCGTCTCGCCGGTCCAGCCGCGCTCGGTTTCTTCCGACAGAAGATCGAGACGCCGCGCGATATAGGCGGCGGCTTCCCTTGCATGTTCGGGTTCGGCGAGCGCCTTCGGATTGAGCGCGCCGGCAATCGCCGCCTGTTCGACGACGAAATGCGGATATTTGGTCGGCAGACCTTCCAGCACGGCACGGACCGAGCGCGCCCTGGCGACGATGTCGCTCAAATCGGGACCGGCGCGCTGCGAACCGTCATGCAGCGTCAGCACCATGTCTTCGAGGCCGGTCGAGATCAGATAATCGCCGAGCGCCTTTTCGTTTTTCAGATAGGTCTCCGAGGTGCCGCGACGCACCTTGTAGAGCGGCGGCTGCGCGATATAGAGGTGGCCGCGCTCGATCACCTCCGGCATCTGGCGATAGAAGAAGGTGAGAAGGAGCGTACGGATATGAGCGCCGTCGACGTCGGCGTCGGTCATGATGATGATCTTGTGGTAGCGGAGCTTGTCGATATTGAAATCGTCGCGGCCGATGCCCGCGCCGAGCGCGGTGATGAGCGTGCCGATTTCATTCGAGGAGAGCATCTTGTCGAAGCGCGCGCGCTCGACGTTCAGAATCTTGCCGCGAAGGGGAAGCACGGCCTGGTTGGAGCGATCGCGCGCCTGTTTCGCGGAGCCGCCGGCCGAGTCACCCTCGACGATGAAGAGTTCGGATTTCGCGGGATCGCGTTCCTGACAATCGGCGAGCTTGCCGGGGAGGCTCGAGACATCGAGCGCGCCCTTGCGGCGCGTCAGCTCGCGCGCCTTGCGGGCGGCTTCGCGCGCGGCGGCGGCTTCCACGACCTTGGTCACGACCTGGCGGGCTTCGGCGGGATGTTCCTCGAGCCAGGTGGAGAGCGCATCGTTGACGAGGCCTTCGACGACAGGGCGGACTTCCGACGAGACGAGCTTGTCTTTCGTCTGCGAGGAGAATTTCGGATCGGGCACCTTGACCGAGAGGACGCAAGTGAGGCCTTCGCGGGCGTCGTCGCCGGTGAGGCTTACCTTCTCCTTCTTCGCGATGCCGCTTTCATTCGCGTAACTGTTGATGACGCGAGTGAGCGCGCCACGGAAGCCCGCGAGATGCGTGCCGCCATCGCGCTGCGGGATGTTGTTGGTGAAGCAGAGCACGTTCTCGTGGTAGCTGTCGTTCCACCACATGGCGACTTCGACGGTGATGCCTTCGCGCTCGGCGCGGATGGCGATGGGCTTCTGGATGAGCGGCGCCTTGGTGCGATCAAGGAAGCGGACGAAGGCTTCGAGGCCGCCCTCATACATCAGCTTCACTTCTTTCGGCTCGACGCCGCGATGGTCGGTGAGGTTGATCTTCACGCCGGAATTGAGGAAGGCGAGTTCGCGCAGCCGGTGTTCGAGTGTTGCGAAATCGAACTCGGTCTGCGTGAAGGTTTCGCTCGACGGATGAAAGGTGATCTCGGTGCCGGTGACGGGCTTGCCGTCGGCGCCGATGGGAGCGGGGCCGGTGGCTTCGAGCGGGGCGTCGGGCACGCCATGCTGGAAGCGGATGCGGTGTTCCTTGCCGGCGCGCCAGATGCGCATTTCGAGCCAGTCGGAAAGCGCGTTCACCACCGACACGCCGACGCCGTGGAGGCCGCCCGAGACCTTGTAGGAATTCTGGTCGAACTTACCACCGGCATGAAGCTGCGTCATGATGACTTCGGCGGCGGAGACGCCTTCGCCCTTGTGTATCTCCACCGGAATGCCGCGGCCATTATCCATGACGGTGACGGAGCCGTCGGCATTGAGACGCACGTTCACCGCGTCGCAATAGCCGGCCAGCGCCTCGTCGATCGAATTATCGACGACTTCATAGACCATGTGATGAAGGCCGGAGCCGTCATCGGTGTCGCCGATATACATGCCCGGCCGTTTGCGCACGGCATCGAGGCCCTTCAGGACCTTGATCGATTCCGCACCATATTCCTCGGGTGTATCGTCGGCGGGGGTCGTCATTTTCTTTTTTCCTTACGTGACTCAGGCGATTTCGGCGGCGGAGCGAATGATCTTTCCGACGACGCCGTATTCCTTGGCTTCTTCCGCGTTCATCCAGTGATCGCGGTTGGTGTCCTTGACGATCTTTTCGATCGGCTGGCCGGTGGCTTCGGCAAAGATCTTGTTGAGGCGTTCGCGCATCTTCAGCACTTCGCGCGCCTGGATGTCGATCTCGGTGGCGGAACCGCCGACGCCGCCGCGCGGCTCATGAAGCAGGAAGCGCGTGTTGGGCAGGCAGTAGCGGTCCTCGCGGTCGGCGGCGACATAGATGAGCGCGCCGGCCGAGGCGACCCAACCGGTGCCGAGAACGCGGACGCGCGGTTTGATGTATTTGATCATGTCGTGGATCATGTCGCCGGATTCGACATGGCCGCCGGGCGAGGAGACGATCACCGTGATCGGGTCGTCGCTCTCGCCGGCCATCGCCAGCAGGCGCTCGGAGACGGCGCGCGCCTGGCGGTCGTTGATCTCGCCGGTGACGAGCACCGTGCGCGACTTGAAGAGGCCATGCTCGACCAGCGGCATGAACTGGCCCTTGAGGGCGTCGATATCGGGCGTTCCAGGCTTTTCGTCGTTTCTCATCACTTTTTTCCTTCCACGGGGTACCGGGTGGCGCTCTGTATCGTGCCATGCGCGACACGAAGGTCTTGCGCCCGCTCGCCCAGCGTTTCAAACAGCGACGGGTCCGTGCCCGTCATGAAAGCCTGCAAACCGAGGCTCACGATTTCGTCGAACAGCGCGGCGCGACGGCCGGCATCGAGATGCGCGGCGACCTCGTCCAGCAACAGCAGCGGCGCGCGGCCCATGGCGGCGAGAAGCCGGGCATTCGCCAGCACGATGCCGATCAGCAGCGCCTTCTGCTCGCCGGTCGAACATTGGCGCGCCTCGCGATCCTTCGCGGTGTGGCGCACCAGGAGATCGCTCCTGTGCGGACCATCGAGCGCGCGGCCCGCAGCCGCATCGCGGCCGCGCATTTCGGCGAGGCGGGCGCGAAAGCCATCCTCGACATCGACGGCGGCAGCTTCCGCCAGCGCCGTTTCGAGCGAACCTTCCAGCGCCACATGGGCACGGGGGAAAGGCCCTTCGGGCGCCACATCGAGCGCACCGCGAAGCCGCGCCACGATTTCGAGCCGGGCGGCGGCAAGCGCCACGCCATGCTCAGCCATCTGGCTTTCGAGGCCCGACAACCAGGCATCGTCGAAAACATCGTCGGCGAGCAGCTTGCTGCGCTCGCGCAGGGCCCGTTCATAGGCCGCGGCGCGCGTGCCATGGGCCGGATCGAACCCCATCACCAGCCGGTCGAGAAAGCGGCGGCGTTCGCTCGCGCCCTCGACGAAAAGCCTGTCCATGGCCGGCGTCAGCCAGACGATCCGCAGATGCGCCGCAAGCGCGGAAGGACCGGCAGGCTCGCCATCGATACGGACCGAGCGGCTGCGCGAGGAAGGCGCCATGCCCGGCTCGATGCCCGTGCCGAGACGGACGGGGCCATGCTCGGCTTCGAGCGTCGCGGCGACGGCCCAGCCGCCCTCGCCATTGTCCCGCGCGATTTCCGCATAGGCCGCGCCGCGAAGGCCGCGACCGGGCGAGAGCAGGGAGACGGCTTCGAGCAGATTGGTCTTGCCGGCGCCGTTTTCGCCGGTCAGGACCACCGGGCGCCCGTCCAGCGCGAGCTCGGCGCGCGCATAGGAGCGGAAATCGGTGACGACAAGACGGCTCAGCCTCGCGCGCGGAGACGCAAGAGGGGCCGTCACGACGGCACCGGATATTTCCGGCGCGGACGCAGACCGTTCGAGCGCGAGCAACTCACTCGTTCGAGGCACTCCCTATCCTCTGTCTTCTGTCACAGGGCTTTGGCGCCCTACACGCGCATCGGCATCAGCACGTAGACCGCCATGCTGTCCTCGCTGTCGCGGACAAGCGTGGGCGAGCCGGAATCGGCGAAGGCGAAGCTTGCCTCCGCCCCGTCGAGCTGGCCGGTAATATCGAGCAGGTAACGCGCGTTGAAGCCGATTTCGATGGCAGGGCTCGAATAGGAGACGGAAAGTTCCTCCGTGGCGCTGCCGGAATCCGGATTGGTTACGGAGAGGGTGAGCTTGCCCTCCTCGATATTGAGCTTCACCGCGCGCGATTTCTCGGTGGAGATGGTCGAGACGCGATCGACCGCTTCCGCGAAACGCTTGCCATCCACCTGCAGCATCTTGTCGTTGCCGACGGGAATGACGCGGCCATAATCGGGGAAGGTGCCGTCGATCAGTTTCGAGGTCAGCACGATGCCGCCGAATTCGAAGCGGATCTTCGTTTCCGACACGCCGACCGAGAGGGCGCCGCTGTTGCCTTCCAGCAGCTTCTGCAATTCGAGCACGGTCTTGCGCGGGACGATGACGCCGGGCATGCCGGCCGCGCCTTCCGGCAGGTCGTGATCGACCTGGGCGAGGCGGTGACCATCGGTCGCGACGGCGCGCAGCGATTTCTGCTTCGGCCCGTCGACGGCGTGGAAATAGATGCCGTTCAGGTAGTAGCGCGTCTCTTCCATCGAGATCGCAAAGCGGGTCTTGTCGATGAGGCGGCGCATGGCCTCCGCCGGAAGCTCGAAGCGGTGCGGCAGCGAGCCCGCCGCCATGACCGGAAAGTCTTCCTGCGGCAGCGACTGGAGGGCGAAGCGCGAGCGGCCCGCCGTCAATTGCAGGCGGCCTTCATCGGCGCCGGTCGACAATTCGACCTGCGCGCCTTCGGGCAGCTTGCGCACGATGTCGTAAAGCGTGTGCGCAGAGGCGGTGGTGGCGCCGGGCTGGGCGACATCCGCGTCGATCGCTTCCACGACTTCGATGTCGAGATCGGTCGCCGTCAGGCTCAGCTGGCCGTCCTCGGCCTTGATGAGCACGTTGGAGAGAATGGGTATGGTGTTTCGGCGCTCGACGACCGACTGCACATGATTGAGAGACTTGAGTAGCGCGCCCCGCTCGATCGTGATCTTCATGGCCTCTCTTCAGTCCCCCGTTGGGCTTGCTTGCGGCGGCCCTTGGCGGGCGGCGCCTTTTTGAATTTCATCTGAATTTCGCAGACATGTTCCGTCCCGGCCAGTCGGTTGCAGTGTATCCGGGGCTGAGGCGCGACCTGACAGGCGCGCCGTTTTCTCCAGTTTCACTGCGAACAGGGGATCGGATGACGGCCCTTCACAGGCGCCGGGACCTCATGGTCCAGACCCTGCTCGGGGCACGTTCCGGCGGCTGCCGGAATTCCGCAGAAATTCGCTGGCCGAGTATACCAGATCGTCGCGCGGATGCACGTTTTTCGAGGAAATCCGGGGCGAATCCCCGCCCGATCCGCGGGCGATCAACCCACTGATTCGCAAGGGCTTTTTCCGGCCGAACGGCTCAATTCGGCCCGTGGCCGCCCTCAAGCATGCGGCGGAGCAGATCGACATCCTCCTCGATGCCTGAATCGACCAGGCAAAGCTCGTCGATCTTGCGCACGGCATGGATGACCGTGGTGTGATCGCGGCCGCCGAACTTGCGGCCGATCTCGGGCAGCGAACGGGTGGTAAGCTGCTTCGACAGATACATGGCGACCTGACGGGGACGCGCGACGGCGCGGGCGCGGCGGGCGGACAGCATGTCGGCGAGGCGGACGTTGTAGTACTCCGCCACGCGGCGCTGGATTTCCTCGATGGTGATCTTGCGATCGTTGGAGCGCAGCAGATCGCGCAGCACTTCCTGCGACATGTCGAGGGTGATCGGACGGCCGACCAGCGAGGCATAGGCGACGACGCGCTTCAGCGCCCCTTCCAGCTCGCGCACATTCGAGACGATGCGGTGCGCGAGGAATTCGAGAACGCCGGGCGGGATCGAAACCGGGCCGTTCCTCTGCATCATCTCGTCGGCTTTCGCCTGGAGGATGCCGAGACGCAGCTCGTAATCGGTCGGATGGATGTCGGCGGCAAGGCCCCAGCCGAGACGCGAGCGGATGCGCTCCTCGATGCCTTCGAGATCGGAAGGCGAGCGGTCGGCGGAGATGATGACCTGACGGTTATGGTCGATCAATGCGTTGAAGGTGTGGAAGAACTCTTCCTGCGTCGAATCCTTGCCGGAGATGAACTGCACGTCGTCGATCATCAACACATCGACGGAACGGAACTGCTGCTTGAAGGCCATCGTGTCCTTGAAGCGCAGCGCCCGCACGAACTGGTACATGAATTTTTCGGCGGACAGATAAAGCACCTTGCGCTCCGGCTGGCGCTTGCGGATTTCCCACGCGATCGCATGCATGAGATGCGTCTTGCCGAGGCCGACGCCGCCATAAAGGAAGAGCGGATTGAAGGTAACGTCCGTTGCTTCGGCGACGCGGCGCGCGGCGGCATGCGCGAGCTCGTTCGACTTGCCGACCACGAAAGCATCGAAGGTGAAGCGCGGATCGAGCGGCGCGCCGACGCCTGCATCCTCGAAACCATGCGGCACCGCGGTCGCCAGCGGCGTATCGGCACGGATGGCGGAAGGAGCCTGCGCGGCCGCAGTCTCGACCGGTGCGGCATCGCTCACGGGCGCGGCATCCTCCGTCCTCGCCTCGGCCCCGACCAGCACATCGACGCGGCAGAAGGACGGATCCTCATCGGCCCAGAGCTTCGCGAGACGATCGGCGTAATGGGAGACGATCCAGTTGCGGATGAAGCGCGTCGGCACGGAGAGCATGACGCGGCCCTCGGACACACCGTTCATCTCCACCTGCTTGAACCAGCTGTTGAAGGTCGCCTCGCCCAGTTCCGCCTGAAGCCGCGCGCGCACGCGCCGCCATTGTTCCGCAAGGCTCATCGCGGGGGCGCGCCGCAGAGCGGCACCAGGTGCTTCTTCCGAAAGCCGCGCGGCTTTCGCAACATCCTGCGGCCGCCTTTCAGCCGGAGATGGCGCCATATCTTCCTCGTTCAAAACTTCATGCCTCATTTTGCCCCCGGCCCTCAAAAGGCACCGTGAGCTACCCACATATCTCCGGACGCCGCCGTCCGTTCCGCCGTCTCGTTCGGACCCCTGCCCGCCCCCTACGACTGAACCCAGGGAAGCGCCGCCGCCTTCCAGCCGGTGCGTCCGCCGCGATGGCGTTCGCTGTCCAGATCGCCCTCAAACCCGCCAGCCACATTGAAGCACTGGCTGAAACCCGCCGCCGTCATCGCGATCGCCGCCGAACGGCTTCGCGCGCCGGAGCGGCACAGAAAGAAAACCGGCGCCTGCTTGCGCGACGCGCCGAGGGATGCCGCCAGATCGTCCACGAAGCCGGGATTGAGCGCCATCGCCGGAAACTGTTGCCATTCCATGAGGAGCGGCTCCTTGCCCGCACTGGACAAATCCGGCAGCCCGACAAAGGACCACTCCGCGCGCGTGCGCACATCGACGAGGACGGCATCCGGGTTCGACTGGAGAACCCGCCAGGCATCGCCAGGCGCCACATCGCCCGCGTAATTGTCCGGACGAGGCCCGATCAATTCCGGCATAGCGTCACCCTTCGCCTTGTCCGACATGAAGCCCCGCCATCCGCGACCCGATTGCCCTGATCCCCGGCCGCCGCCGGGACCCCTCCGGACATGCTGCGCACCCCCGGGGTAATAACGGAATTACCCCTGCTCGTCCACGCGCATTCTGTCTGGATACTTGTTTTTGCCTTTGGAGGAGAAAAATCAATACTGTATTCAGTAAAACTTTACTCAAAAAATACAGTATTCATTGGCTCCTCCGAGGTTGTTAAACATACCGGCTGGGGGAGGTCTAAGCAAGCGGAAGAATCGTTTTCGTCACAAAAATTTTGCCGTTTGTGACGCGCAAACACTCACCCGCAACATGATGTGTCAGCCGCAACGCACACATACATGCGCGGCGCGCAAGTACCGTCATGCAAGGCTTCTTTCGCTTCGCGGGAAAACCGCGCGCCGCATATTCGTTTGCGATGCAACTTGTCTCGCAGCGATACGCGATGCGAAAAAGGAAAAGCCCGCGTGGTGTTTCGCGGGCTTCATCCAGATCGTTTCGTCGAAAATTTTTCGCGATTATTTATTTTGTAATCGCGGGAAGTGCCTGTCAGGAAAGGGCTTTCACGCGCTGCGTGAAACGCGACACCTTGCGGGAGGCGGTGTTCTTGTGGATCACGCCCTTCTGCGCGGCGCGCATGATCTCCGGCTGCGCGGCGCGGAGCGCTTCCTGCGCTGCGGTCTTGTCGCCGCTTGCGAGAGCTTCTTCGACCTTGCGGACGAAGGTGCGCATGCGGCTGCGGCGGTCCTTGTTGACTGCCGTCTTCTTTGCAATCACGCGGATTGCCTTCTTTGCGGACTTCGTGTTCGCCATCGATCTTCGGACCTTTGTCGGCACGGCCGAAAGGGAGCTTGTCCCGAAACGGCCGGCGGAAATCTGTTTGAAGAAAAGCCGGCACACGCAATGGCGAGCCGACCCCTCGAAAGCGGGCGTTATACGCGCCCCTCCTTCATTCGTCAACAAGCGAAAAAGGCTGAAAAACCGGGCAAAA